>NZ_RQYT01000007.1 GCF_003932785.1 Arachnia propionica
AACGCACGGTCCAGTGCGCTCTTCGTCGTCCGCCTTGCCATGAGGTCACCGTGACGATCCTCGTGACGACCCCCCTATCCGCGCACCCTCTAAACTTGGCGCATGGAACTCACTGGAGAACTCAAGGACGCCATCAACGCCCAGGTCACGCACGAGATCGCGGCATCCGTCGTCTACCGGCAGCTGTCGCTCGACATGGAGGCCCTGGACCTCCCGGGAATCGCAGGCTGGTTCAAGGCACAGGCCGAGGAGGAGCTCCTCCACTCGGACAAGTTCGCCGGACACATGCTCGACCGCGGCGCGGTCCCGCTCGTCGGCCAGATCGACGCCCAGCCCCAACACGTCGACAACGTGCTCTCCGCCTTCGAGGCTGCTCTCGCCCACGAGCAGAAGGTCTCGGAGCAGATTCGCTCCCTCTACCGGCTCGCCCAGTCCTCCGGGGACATCGACGCGATGCCGCTGCTCAGCTGGTTCGTCGAGGAGCAGGTCGAGGAGGAGGCGAGCGTCGGCGCCATCATCTCGCGCGTCAAGCTCATCGGCAACGACGGGATCGGCCTCCTCCGCCTGGACGAGGAGCTCGGCGCCCGCGACACCACGACCGACTGACCGACGTGTGGACGGGGGCCCGGGCCGTCAGCTGGCTGACCGTGCCCGGGGCTCCGCCCCGCTCTGCCCCTCCTGACCCAGCGACCGGGCGATGCGAGCTGCCGCCCATTTCAGGTCCGGGAGGAAATAAGGGCCGTCCGGCGCAAGGATGCGCGGCCCCCGAAGCCTGGGCACCAGGACCCCCAGGGCCACGGGAGGACACTCCCCCACGCTCGCGACGGGCACGGCGCAGCACCAGACCTTCGGATCCCGCTCCCCCTCCTCGATGGCCATGCCAGAGGTCCGCACGGCATCCGCGTCGGCGAGCATCCGTTCCAGGTGCCCCGATGTTCGGGCCGCATCCTTGGCCAACAGATGGGTCAGGCGCGCCCGCGGCAGCGCCGCCAGCGCCGCCCTCCCCAGAGCGCTGCCCATCGCCGGGAGCCTCGTCCCGACCTGGAGCCGCACCGCCCCCGGCGCAGGTCCGGGTTCCACCCCCGCGACGCAGAAGTCCCCGGAGTCGAGCAGGCCCCACACCGTGGTCTCCTTGATCCTGCCCCTCAGCCGGGACAGCACGGGCCCCGCGGCGGCGCTCAGGAGCCGGATGAGGTTGCGGGACCGGGACAGTCGCCACAGCGTCGGACCCACGCAGAAGGTCTCCGACCGGGTGTCCTGGACGACGAAGCCGTCCTCCTCCAGCGTCTTGAGGTACTTGAAGACGGTGCTGCGAGGCACGCCGGACAGGACGCTGATCTGCCCCAGCGTGAGATTCCCCTGGGCCTCACCGATGACGGAGAGCACCTTGAGGGCCCGATTCACGGGACCCACCCGATAAGGCGAAACCGACGGGTCCGCCACGTCCTTGGGGCAGGTCAACCCCGGGTCCTGATCTGCTGTCACGACTCGCTCCTCTACCCTTGACCATTCACGGATCCGAGCGTGTGCATCAGGGATCCCGCCCCCTGATGCGCAGCCAACCATGAGAGAACCTGACAGGACCAGCTAACTTTCGGCGAATGTTTCGCCGATCGAAACGACACGCCCGCCGTGGAGCCGCATCGCAATGTCCTGACCGGCGCCGCCGACATCTCGGGCGAGCGTCGAGGTACTCGCCGCACGTTGAACCGAACCTGCGAGACTGGACCGGTACAACCCGTCACGTACTTTCGGAGGAAGACATGTCGGAGTCCCCGGCCGCCGCGCTCATCGAGGAGTTGCGCCGCTTCCGGTTCACCGTCGCCACGGCTGAGAGCCTCACGGGAGGTTTGGTCAGTGGGACCCTGGCCAGTGTCAGCGGGGCCTCGACGGTGCTGCTGGGCGGGCTCGTCGCCTACAGCCCCGTGGTCAAGAAGCGCCTCCTCGGAGTGGATCCCGAGCTGTTGGAGACCCACGGCAGCGTGCACCCAGAGGTGGCGCGCCAGATGGCACGCGGCGCCATCCAACTGCTGTACTCGGACCTGGCGCTGGCCACGACAGGGGTCGCCGGCCCCGACCCCGTCGGCCCCCACCCTCCGGGAACCGGCTTCATCGCCCTGGCCCTCCCCTTCGGCGACACCCTGGTCCGCCCCTTCACCTTCACGGGATCACGCAACGAGATCCGCGCCAAGGTCGTTGACGAGATCCTCACCTGGGCCACCCAGGAGATCACACGCTAGAGGGCCCCGACAAAGACGAGTGGCCCGGCCCCCCAAGGGGGGCCGGGCCACTCGTTGCGACCTGGGTCAGATCACTTGGCGCGCTCGACGATCTCGACCAGACGCCAGCGCTTCTGCGCCGACAGCGGGCGGGTCTCCATGACGCGGACCCGGTCGCCGATACCAGCGGTGTTCTCCTCGTCGTGGGCCTTCACACGCGACGACTTGGTCATGACCTTGCCGTACAGCGGGTGCTTCACGCGATCCTCGACCAGGACGACGATGGTCTTGTCCATCTTGTCGCTGACGACGACGCCCTGCAGCACCTTGCGGCGGCCGCGCTGCTCAGTGTTGGTGTTCTCAGACATGCTCACTTCTCCTCGATCGTGGGCTCATCGACGATGCCGAGGTTGCGCTCCTGCAGCACGGTGTAGACGCGGGCGATGTCCTTGCGGACCTCGCGCAGACGGCCGTGGGACTCGAGCTGGCCGGTCGCGGCCTGGAAACGGAGCCCGAACAGCTCCTCCTTCAGCTCCAGGACCTTGGCGTTGAGCTGCTCACGGGAGAGGCCGCGCAGGTCATTGGCAGTCAGGGACTTGCTCATCAGATATCACCTGCTTCGCGCTTGATGAAACGGGCCTTGAAGGGCAGCTTGTGGATGGCGAGACGCATGGCCTCACGGGCCAGCTCCTCGTTCACACCCGACAGCTCGAACAGCACGCGGCCCGGCTTGACGTTGGCCACCCACCACTCGGGGGAACCCTTGCCGGAACCCATGCGGGTCTCGGCCGGCTTCTTGGTCAGGGGACGGTCCGGGTACACGTTGATCCAGACCTTACCGCCACGCTTGATGTGACGGGTCATGGCGATACGAGCGGCCTCGATCTGACGGTTGGTCAGGTAGGACGGCTCCAGGGCCTGGATGCCGTACTCACCGAAGGCGAGCTTCGTGCCGCCCTTGGCAGCCCCACTCCGCTTGGGGTGGTGCTGCTTGCGGAACTTGACGCGACGAGGGATCAGCATGGCTCACTCTCCTGCGTTCGAGGTTTCAGCCGCAGCCGGGGCCTGAGCCTGGGCTGCGTCGGCGCGACGACGACCGCCGCGCTCGGGACGATCACCGCGACCCTCGCCGCGGCCGGGACGACGACCCGGACGCTGACGACCGGACGGGGCGGCGTTGCGGGCGGCCTTCTGGGCGGCACGCTCGGCACGGGTGCCGGTCACGTCGCCCTTGTAGATCCACACCTTCACGCCGATGCGGCCGAACGTGGTGCGGGCCTCGTAGAAGCCGTAGTCGATGTCGGCGCGGAGGGTGTGCAGCGGCACCTGGCCGTCGCGGTAACCCTCGGAGCGGGACATCTCAGCACCGCCGAGACGGCCGGAGCACTTGATGCGGATACCCTTGGCGCCCGCACGCATGGCGGTCTGCTGGGCCTTGCGCATGGCGCGACGGAACGCGACACGCGCCCCGAGCTGCTCGGCGACACCCTGGGCGACCAGCTGGGCATCGATCTCGGGGTTCTTCACCTCGAGGATGTTCAGCTGAACCTGCTTGCCGGTGAGCTTCTCCAGCTCGGCACGGACCCGCTCCGCCTCGGCACCGTTGCGACCGATGACGATGCCCGGACGGGCAGCGTGCAGGAAGATGGTCACGCGGCCGGAGCGGCGCTCGATCTCGATGGACGAGATCCCGGCGCGCTCGAGCGACTTGGTGAGGAAGTTGCGGATCTTCACGTCCTCGGCCACGTACTCCGCGTAGTTCTTCTCCGCGTACCAGCGGGTCACGTGGTCGGTGGTGATGCCGAGACGGAAGCCGTTCGGGTTGATCTTCTGCCCCATGCTCAGGCCTCCTTCGACTCACGGGGTTCGACGACCACGGTGATGTGGGCGCCACGCTTCAGGATCCGGGAAGCGGAACCCTTGGCACGGGGACGGATGCGACGGAGGGTGACACCCTCGTCGACGAACGCCTTGGAGATGTACAGCTCGGAGCGGTCCAGGTCCTCGGTGTTCTCTGCGTTGGCGACGGCCGAGGCCACCACCTTGTACACGGGCTCGGAAGCCGCCTGCGGGGCGAACTTCAGGGCCGTCAGGGCCTCGGTGACGTCCATGCCGCGGACGAGGTCCACGACGCGACGCACCTTGGTCGGGCTCATCCGGACGTGACGCGCGATGGCGAAGGACCCCGGACGATCACCGAGCAGGGCCTCGCGACGGGCGCTGTTGCCGTTTTCGTTGCTCATCGTTTCGAATTCCTAATCTCGCGCCTCAGCGGCGACGGGCCTTCTTGTCTTCCTTCACGTGCCCCTTGAAGGTGCGCGTGGGGGCGAACTCGCCGAGCTTGTGACCGATCATGGCCTCGGTGACGAACACCGGGACGTGCTTGCGTCCGTCGTGCACGGCGATGGTGTGACCCAGCATGTCCGGCACGATCATGGAACGGCGGGACCAGGTCTTGATGACGTTCTTGGTGCCCTTCTCGTTCTGGGCGTCCACCTTCTTGATGAGGTGGTCGTCGACGAAGGGACCCTTCTTCAGGCTGCGTGGCATTTACTCAGGCCTTCCCTATCAGCGCTTCTTGCCGGTCTTGCGGCGACGCACGATGAGACGGCTGCTCGCCTTGTTCTTGTCGCGGGTGCGGCCCTCGGGCTTGCCCCACGGGGACACCGGGTGACGACCACCCGAGGTGCGACCCTCGCCACCACCGTGCGGGTGGTCGACGGGGTTCATGACGACGCCACGCACGGTCGGGCGGATGCCCTTCCAGCGGTTGCGGCCCGCCTTGCCCCAGTTGATGTTGGACTGCTCGGCGTTGCCGACGGTCCCGACGGTGGCGCGGCAGCGCACGTCCACCATGCGCATCTCGCCCGAGGGCATGCGCAGCGTGGCGTACTTGCCCTCACGGGCGACCAGCTGGATGGCGGCACCGGCGGAGCGGCCGAGCTTGGCCCCACCGCCGGGGCGCAGCTCGACGGCGTGCACCGTGGTACCGACCGGGATCTGACGCAGCTCCAGGTTGTTGCCCGGCTTGATGTCGGACCCGGCGCCGGAGACGACGACGGTGCCCTGGGTCAGGCCGTTGGGGGCGATGATGTAGCGCTTCTCACCGTCGGCGTAGTGGAGCAGCGCGATGCGGGCGGTGCGGTTGGGGTCGTACTCGATGTGAGCGACCTTGGCCGGCACGCCGTCCTTGTCGTAGCGACGGAAGTCGATGAGGCGGTAGGCCTGCTTGTGACCGCCGCCGATGTGACGGGTCGTGATACGGCCGGTGTTGTTGCGGCCACCGGTCTTCGGCTTCGGGACGAGCAGCGACTTCTCCGGGGTGGAGCGGGTCAGCTCGACGAAGTCGGAGACGCTGGCGCCACGACGGCCCGGCGTCGTCGGCTTGTACTTACGGATACCCATGACGAATCAGTCCTTCTCACTCGCCCTGGCCGGCGAAGATGTCGATGCGGTCACCCTCGGCGACGGTCACGATGGCGCGCTTGACGTCGACCTTCTTGCCGATGCCGAAGCGGGTGCGACGACGCTTGCCCTGGCGGTTCTGGGTGTTGACGGCGGTGACGCGAACATCAAAGATCTTCTCGATCGCGATCTTGATCTCGGTCTTGTTGGCGTCGGGGGCCACGATGAACGTGTACTTGTTCTCGTCGAGAAGGTTGTAGGACTTCTCCGAGACGACGGGACGCCAGATGATGTCGCGGTGGTCGCGGATCTTCAGCTCGCTCACTTCTTCTCCTTGCCTTCCATCACGTTCACGAAGCCGGCGGCCTCAGCGGCCTCGGCGGAGTTGAACCAGACCTCGGCGATGGTGCGGGAGTACCACGGCGACTCGGGGGTGTGGAACTTCATGGAGTCCTCGTTGCCCTTGATGTCGAACCCGGCCGGGGGCTCGGAGCCCCGGTAGGAGTCCTTGCCGTAGTCCTTGACCTCGGCCGCGGGGGCCTCCGCCTTCTCCTCGGCCTTGCCCGACTTCTTGACGGGGACGTCGGCGAGCTTCTTGGCCTTCGGCTCCTGCTTCGCGGTCTCGTCGGCGACCTCGGACTCGGTGGCGACGGCCTCGACACCGCGGTTGGTGAACGCGGCCAGCGCGGCGGAGGTGAACACGACGGAGTCGTTCACGAGGACGTCGTAGGTGTTGATCTGGTCAACGGCCAGCACGTGGATCGTCGGGACGTTGCGCAGGCTCAGCCAGGCGACCTCCTCGAAACGGTCCAGGACGACGAGGACCTTCTTCAGCTCACCGAGCTGCGCGAGCGTGGCCAGCGCCTGCTTGGTGGAGGGGGTCTCGCCGGAGACGATCTCCGAGACGACGAAGATCTGGCCGTCGCGGGCGCGGTCCGAGAGGGCGCCACGCAGGGCCGCGGCGATCATCTTCTTCGGCGTGCGCTGCGAGTAGTCGCGCGGCTGCGGCCCGTGGACGGTGCCACCGCCGGTCCAGATCGGGGAGCGACGCGAGCCGTGACGGGCGCGGCCGGTGCCCTTCTGGCGCCACGGCTTGCTGCCACCGCCGCGGACCTCGCCGCGGGTCTTGGTGGCGTGGGTGCCCTGGCGGGCCGCCGCGAGCTGCGCGACGACGACCTGGTGGATCAGGGGGACGTTGGTCTGGACGTCGAAGTACTCGCCGGGGAGCTCGGCCTTGCCGGCCTTCTTGCCCTTCGGGGAGTGGACGTCAACGGTGATGGAGCTCATGCCTGACCGCCCTTCTTGGCCGCGCTGCGCACGACGACGAGCGAGCCGTTGTTGCCGGGAATGGCGCCGCGCACGAGCAGCAGACCGCGCTCGGCGTCGACGGCGTGGATCTTGAGGTTCTGGACGGTCACCTTGGCGTTGCCCATGCGACCGGCCATGCGCAGGCCCTTGAAGACGCGACCGGGGGTGGCGCACCCACCGATGGAACCGGGGGCGCGGTGCTTGCGGTGCACACCGTGCGAGGCCTTGAGACCGCCGAAGCCGTGACGCTTCATAACACCGGCAGTGCCCTTGCCCTTGGTGGTGCCCGTCACGTCGACGAACTCCCCGCCCTCGAAGAGCTCCGCGGTCAGCTCCTGGCCGAGGGTGAACTCGGCGGCATTCGCGGTACGCAGCTCCATGAGGTGCTTGCGCGGGGTGACGTCGGCCTTGTCGAAGTGGCCCTGGGCCGGCTTGGTCACCTTGCGGGAGGCGATGGCACCGAAGCCGAGCTGGACGGCGTTGTAGCCGTCGGTCTCAGGGGTGCGGACCTGCGTGACGACGCAGGGACCGGCCTGAATCACGGTGACGGGGACGACCTTGTTGTTCTCGTCCCAGAGCTGGGTCATGCCGAGCTTGGTGCCCAGGATGCCCTTGACGATTCGTTCGCTGTTGCTCATCTCGGACCTCACGGAAGCTTGATTTCGATGTCGACACCGGCCGGGAGGTCGAGACGCATGAGCGAGTCGACAGTCTTCGGCGTGGGGTCGAGGATGTCGATCAGCCGCTTGTGCGTGCGCATCTCGAAGTGCTCACGGCTGTCCTTGTACTTGTGGGGCGAACGGATCACACAGAACACGTTCTTCTCGGTCGGCAGCGGCACGGGGCCCGCCACCTTGGCACCGGTGCGAGTCACGGTGTCGACGATCTTGCGCGCCGAGCTGTCGATGACCTCGTGGTCATACGCCCGCAACCGGATGCGGATCTTTTGTCCCGCCACAGTTCGTTCCTTCTACTCGTCCCTGATGGAGTTCTCATGAACTTGTGGGGCCGTGGCCCCGGCATTGCTCCGACCCCCGAGGTCGGGAGTGTCGCGCCCGAAGCCGCAAGGAAAGACCGCCTCCAGCCTGCTGGAGGTCACATCTCGCGCTTGGGCTACCTGCTCGACCTCGACGAGGAACGGTGGCGCCAGTTGGTCACCGGACACACCACTCCCCGCGGAGCAACTTGGACATTCTTGCATGCCCGACCAACGGGACCAAATCGTCGGCCCATCGGGAGGCGGCCAGACCATGCAACGCGAGTCGACGGGGCCCTGACGGCCACCAGGCCCAGCCGGAGACGCGCACGAACCGCCGTTTCACTTCCACGAGACCCGGGCGGGTTCAGGTGAAGCGGGACGGCGATTCGTGACCGAGGTGAGGCGTGAAGGGAGGGATCACTACTCGACGGCGTGGGTCACGCCGTCGGGGTGGACCACGGTGAACTCCCCCTCGGTGCCGCTGCGCCATGCGACGACCAGGCGTTCTCCCCAGATCGGGACCAGCTTCTCGACCAGGAGGTCGCACAGGGCCTCGTGGTCGTCGTCGGCCACCAGCAGCACCTCGATGAGCAACGGTTCGCGGCTTCGATGCATCATGTGCTCGATGGCACCCAGCTCCCGCACCGCATCGAGGGTCTCCTGACTGCCGAAGAAATGGACACGACCGTCCTCCTCGGTCCCGCAGATCCGGCTGATCTCCTCCGGGCTCGGAGCGGTGACCCGGGCGAGCACCTGGGTCACCCCAGCCTCCAGGCCGAGGAGTTCATTGATGCGGTGGTAGGCCTGGTGGGAGGCGACCGCCCACTCGAGCCGCCCGGAGGAACCGAGACGGATCACACTTCCCCCGTCGAAGTACCAGGACTCCTCCGGCGCGGGCAGGGGCAGGGCGAAGGGCTCGTAGTCCTCCCGGACGGTCGTCAGGACGTCGGGCCCGGCCTGTTCGACCTCGCCGCCCATGATGCTGAAGTACAGCAGTCCGAGCGGGCCCTGCAGCTCGCCCTGACACGCCCCCACCAGGGTCTCTGACATCAGCATGGCGGCCAGCCAGGTGCTGAGCGGGGCCTCGTTCCCGCCCAGTTGCAGCGTCGGGTCCTCCCCGGAGGGCGCGGTCAGGGACCACTCCCCCGCGGCAGCACGCCACACCTCGATCAGGCCGTCGCGCAGCTGGATGTCCTGCGGGGTCGCGGGGATGTCCCGCACTGCCTGCAGGCGGTGCCCCAGCAGCTCGAACCACTCCCTGAGAGCAGTCGGCAGGGGCAGCCCAAGACGCTCCTCGATCCGGGCGATCTCCTCGGGGGAACAGCCGTCGGCCGCCCCCAGGCCCTCCATGTGCCAGTCGATCACCCGCCCGGCCTGCTGCCATCGCGGGGTGTCGAGGAGTTCCTGCTGGCGCTCGGACATCGGCACGGATCGGCTCCTTCGTCATGGACTGCCCCAAGCGTAGCCGCTCAGCGTCGTCGCAGCCCCTGGAACTCGGCGCTGACCTGCCCGGATGCCGCCCCGGTCACGGTGACCGGGCAACCGGTGCCGCAGGTGCGACGGTCGATGACGCGGTGAGCGCTGGCCCTGCCGCGGGGATCAGCGACGACGGTGCGCACCACACGACCGGCCACCTCGACCCGGACCCGCTCGCCGGGCTGGAACCCACTCAGCTTGACGACCAGAACCGCACGGTGCGGCACCATGCTCGTCGACAGCTCGACCCTGGGCTGCGTCGGCATCGGCGCTGACGGCCTCGCCGTTTCGTTGCCGACGGCCGCATGCGCCGTCACGGGCAGGGCCAGCGCTGCGGCCGTCAGCACTGCCGCCACCGCACGGGCCAAGGTCAGCCTCACTGGATTCATGTCATTCTCCCCTTCGGGTCGGATCTCAAACGACTGGGGAGGGTAGTGGGACGAAAGTGCACTCACCCAGCCCACAAAGGGCCAGAAATGCGTCATCCTTTCGGCTTGTCATAAGGAGGGTGCGCGGACAGGGCGAATCCACTGCGGTCACCCCGGTGACCCCCTGGCAGCGTTGTCCTCCTCGAACGCACGATCCAGTGCGCTCCTCGTCGTCCGCCTTGCCAGGAAGCCACCGCGACAATCCTCGTCACGATCCCCCCATCCGCGCACCCTCCAGGCGGCGCGGACAGGCTGGCCGCGATGGCCTCCCCTGTCCGCGCACCTTCTCAGCCTCGCCGGTACTCGGCGGTGACCGGGCCGGAGATCTCCCCGGTGGCGGTCACGACGCAGGCGTCGCCGCAGCCGCGACGATCCACCACCAAACGGACGGTGGCGCGACCCACGGCGTCGACCGTGACCTCCTTGGCCCCACGGTCGCCCACCTGGACGGAGACGGACTCCTGCGCGGCGAAGTCGCTCAACTTCACGACGATGACCGTGCGGCGCGGGACGTTGGCCGTCGACAGCTCAATCCTGGGCTGAGGGCGCGGCAACTCGACCCGATCGCCCGTGAAGGTCAACGTCTGGATCGGCTGGGCCGCCTCACGATCCTGCGGCGCCGCAACCTTCCACGTCATCGTCGGGACGAACCAGCCACGCGCGATGTCCTCGGCCGTGATGGTGTAGGTGGGCGGCGTCTTGCCGGAGTTCCCGGTGAGGCCACAGCTGTAGTTGCCCCTCGGCTGGGTCGGGAGATTCACCCAACGACAGGCGGGGAACAAGTTCTCCCAACCATCCCCGACGGGGTAGGCGGTCACCGGCTGGTCGGCCCGATTGCTGACCCGCACCCAGAAGGCGACCTTGTCCCCCGCCCGGTACTGGGTCTGCGGCTCGGACCTCCGCGTGATCGTGACGTCGAGGAGCTGCCTCGTGATGGTCTCGCCCTCGCGCAACTCGATCGAGAGCGGCAGCTCCTTGGTGATGACCCGGCCGTCGACCGAGTAGGCCACCTCCAACTTCAGCTCCCCGGGGTCGGCGTCATCGGGCAGGGTCAGCGGCACGGCGATGGACGCGGTTGCACCGGCGTCGATGGCAGGCACGGCCACGGGGCCCGCGGCCAATCCACCCGGCCCAGCGAGGCTGAGTTCACCGGCGGGCAGCGCCTCGCCGACGGGATTCGAGATCGTGACCCGGACCTCGTTGGCCCCACGGTGGACGACGGTGTCGGAGGTGACGGTGATTCCGGTCGCGGCGAGCCACTTCCAGGAGAGCTTGCCGAACCAGATGGTGGGATGGGCGCGCTCATAGAGGATCCCCAGCGACCCGTCCGCCAGGATGGTCATGGTCGAGTACGACATGGCTCCCGGCTCGAAGACCTTGGAGTCACTCCAGGTCTGGCCGTCGTCGAAGGACACCCGGATCGTGCCGTTGGTACGGGAGGCTGCGGCCGAGTTGGAGAACAGGAGGATCTTCGCCTCGGCCGAGCCCTGCGGGGCGTTGGGGAAGGCACGGATGATCGAGGCGTTGTTCTGTGGATCCACGAGCGACCGGTCCGTGGTGCGCTCCGACCAGGTGGCGCCGCCGTCGGTGGAGCGTGCCACGTACCGGCCGCCGGTGCCATCCGACTTGCGGGAGTTGAGCATGACGGTGCCGTCGGACAGCTCGACCACCTTGTTCTCGTCCATGCCCGGGCCGACTGGAGCCCCGGCCTGCCAGGTGGCCCCGTGGTCGTCGGAGAACAGGGACACCGCCCAGTAGTCGTTGGAGACGGTGTTGTACACGGTGTACTGCTGGATCAGTCGGCCGGCGTGAAGGCCGTACTTCAGCTGGATACCCTCCCCCGACGCCGCGAACCGCCCGGTCCACACCTCGTGGGCGGGCGCCGGATTGAGGGCGTCGGTGACCTCGGTCGGCCCCTGCCACGTCTCGCCGTTGTCGTCCGAGTGGAAGTAGACGGCGTGCATGACGTGGCGGGGATCGGTCACCGCGCGATCACGCTGGGGCCACGCCCAGTCGTAGGACATGACGAAGAACGAGAAGATACGGCCGGTCTCACGGTCGACGACGAAACTCGGGTCGGAGAAGCCACGCTGGTCGGGGTTGGGATTGCCCTGGGCCATGACCTTGACGTCGCTCCACGTCACGCCGTTGTCCTTGGAGATGGTGTAGACGACGGAGTTCGGCTGCGGCGCATCGGCGCAGGTCCCGGGGCGGCCATCCCATGCGGCGATGACCCAACCGTTGTTGGCCGTGGTGAGTGCCGGGATCCGCGAACAGGTGAACCCGGCGGTGTCGCGGTCGGCCAGCTTCTGGGTGCTCCAATCGAGGTTCAGGTCCCGGTCCAGGTCGAAGGACTGCAGACCGGAACGTGTGCGCTCCTCGGCGCGTGCAGCCGTCATGCCCAGGAGCGTAACGGCGATGACTGTCACTATCGTCAACAACAGCCGTATGAGGGTTGGTCGACCCAAGAGGGTGCACGGATGGGACATGGGCTCTCCTTCAGGCTCCAGTGCTCAGACATCAGACGTCTGAGCACGCTACTCGCCCTTTGGAACCCCCGCCACCTAACCAAAGGCCAGACCTGGAGGGGGCGCGGAGAGAGGGATCGACACGGTGAGGTGGAGGACGAAGAGCGCACTGGCTCGTGGCAGTCGAGGAGGTCCGCGACCAAGGGGTCACCGGGGCCACCGCAGTGGATGCGCCCGTCCGCGCACCCTCTCACCCCTTCGGACGATCTTCAGGACTGGAGGAAGGTGAGGATCGCCCTGACCCTGCGATTCTCGTCGCCGGGCTCGAATCCCAGCTTCGCGAAGATGGACGACACGTGTTTGGCGACGGCCGCGCCGGACAGGAACAGCCGATCGGAGATCTGACCGTTGGAGAGCCCCTGGGCCATGAGTTCGAGCACCTCGAGTTCGCGCCGGGTGAGGTCCCCCAGCCCGGAGCGGGAGTTCTGCATCATGGCCCGCGCCACCTCCGGATCGATGACCACTCCCCCGGACGCGACCATCGTCAGTGCTCCGATGAAGTCCGCCACCTGGGCGATCCGGTCCTTCAGCAGGTAGCCCGACCCGCCCGAACCGGGCGGGGAGGGCAGGGCGAACAACTCCTGGGCGTGCAGCGCCGACACGTACTGGCTCACCACGAGCACCCCCACCCCGGGGTGGGCGGTCTTGATGCGGATCGCGGCGCTGAGACCGTCGTTGGTCATCGTCGGGGGCATCCGCACGTCGGTGATGACGACATCCGGCAGCTGGCCCGCCGCGGCAAGATCCGCGACGGTGGCCTCGAGGGCGTCCGCCCGCGACTCCTGCCCCACCACCTCATGGCCCTGCCGTTCCAGGAGACCGACGAGCCCCTCCCGCAGCAGCGCCGAGTCGTCGGCGACGAGAATGCTTGTCATTGCACCACCACTCCTGATTCTCCTCGTGCCAGCAGCAACGGGATGGAGGCGGCCACCTGGGTGGGCCCACCCTCCGGGGAGGACACGGTGAGGGTGCCACCGACGGCGGCCAGCCGCTCCCGCATCCCCACCAGGCCGTGTCCAGGAAGCAGCCTCGCACCCCCGGGTCCGGTGTCGACGACGGAGACGACGAGGTTCTCGTCCGCGGCGAGCAACACCGTGACGCTGGCGCCCGGCGCGTACTTGGCGGCGTTCCCGATGGCCTCGCACGCGAAGAAGTACCCGACGGCCAGCACCCCCTCGGTCATCTCCGGGAGCGGGTTGGGAGTGATCACCCTCACCGAGTTGGCCGCCGACACCGCGACCTCCTCGAGCGCAGCGGTGAGCCCCTGCTGCGCCAGTAGTTGCGGATGGATGCCGCGGATCGTGCGACGCAGCGCGTCGAGCCCGCCCTGGATGGCGGTGGCCGCATCGGCGAGGAGCTGTCGGGTGGCGGCATCCCCCTGGACGGCGGTGGAGAGTTGCGCCTCCCCGACCTTCATCGCCGCCGCGACGAGGTACTGCTGCGCCCCATCGTGGAGGTCGCGTTCGATCCGCCGTCGTTCCACCTCGTAGGCGTCGACGATGGCGCGCCGGGAGTCGGTGAGCTCGGCAATGCGCCGGGCCGTCACCGCCTCGTTGTTCTCCGCTGCTCGCCGTCGCCACCACACGGGGATGAATCTACCGTCAGAGGCGCGAGCCCGGTGGAGGGAGAAAGGTAGTGCTGGCACCACCCCACAACGGGAGTCCATGCTGTGGTGCATGAGGTCACGCGCGGCTGGAATGGAACCATGATGAACACCTCGACCCTCACGACTCACGACATCACCCGGAGCTACGGCTCCGTGAAGGCCCTCGCAGGGGTGTCGGTGACCATCCCGGCCGGCCAGTCCGTGGCGATCATGGGCCCCTCCGGCTCGGGCAAGTCCACTCTGTTGCACTGCCTGTCCGGGGTGCTCACGCCGGACAGCGGCTCGGTCATCTTCGACGGCCGGGAACTGAGCGGCCTCTCCGACACCGAACGCTCCCACCTGCGGCTGCGGGATTTCGGTTTCGTCTTCCAGGACGGGCAGCTCATCCCCGAGCTCACGGCCCGGGAGAACGTCGCCCTGCCGCTCATGCTCACCGGGACGAGGCGGGCGGTGGCTCTCCGGCGCGCCGATGACCTGCTGGAGCGGCTGGCCCTGCACCAGCTCCGCACCCGGCACCCGGCGGAGATGTCCGGCGGCCAGGCCCAGCGGGTCGCCGTCGCCAGGGCCCTGGCGGCCGAGCCGAAGGTCATCTTCGCGGATGAACCGAGCGGCGCGCTGGATCAGGCGACGGGTCACGAGATGATGCAGCTGCTGACGGCCACCGCGGCGCAGCTCGGCGCCTCGCTGGTCATCGTCACCCACGATCCCGGCGTGGCCAGGTGGTGTTCCCGGCTCGTCGAGATCCGCGACGGTCTCATCCACGCCGACCGGGCGCTGGATCTGGAGGTGTCGCGATGAGTGGCGTGACCGGTCTGGCTCCGCTGACCCTGCAGCTCACCCGGGGGAGGTTCGCCTCCCGGCAGGGCGAGACGCTGCTGTACTTCGTGTCGATCCTCGCCAGTGCCATCTCCGCGACGCTGGCCCTCACCGTCATCGGCGGCACCGTGATGCTGTACGGCCGCTGGCAGAGCCCGCCCGCACCGCTCGCGGAGGCGATCGCGGCCGAGCCCGCCATCGAATCGGTCGTCATGGTCTACTTCGTGCTGGGCGTTCTCGCCACTGCGCTGCTGGTCCCAGCGATGGTCTCGCTGTCCGCCTCCGCCGCGGTCCTGGGCGCGAGAGGCAGGGAGCAGCGCCTGTCCGCGCTCCGGCTGCTGGGGTTGAGCTCCGGTGACGTGACACGGATGTCGCTGTTGGACTCCCTCATCCAGGCGGCGATCGGCACGCTCCTCGGCGCCGTCATCCACCTGGTGACCGTGCCGCTGTGGGCGGGGATCGAGTTGGAGGGGGTGGCCCTCACCCGCACCGACCTGTACCTTCCCTGGTGGGCGGCACTGATCGTGTGTGGCGCCAACATCGGGATCGCATTGCTGTCATCGTGGTGGGGGCTGCGTCAGGTGCGCATCTCGCCGCTGGGCGTGGCCCGCCAGGCCCCGAAGCCCCGCGTCACGTGGTTCCGAGCCGTCGTCTTCGTGGTGATCCTGGCCGGCCACTTCTGGGTGCTCCAGAGCGTGAAGTTGGGACGGGACATCTGGGGCTACCTGGTGATGGCGGGGGTGGGCCTCATGCTGGTGGTCGCCATCAACGTCGTGGGACCGTGGTTGCTGCAGTGGTTCGCCAAGGGCTTCGCACGACTTCCCGGCGCCGCTCCCCTCATGGCCGCGCGCCGGATCCAGGCGGACCCCCGGGCGACGTGGCGTCAGGTCGGCGGGCTCGGTTTCCTGGCCTTCATCAGCGGTTTCATCGCCACGATGCCCATCGAGGTGAACATCGACGGCTCCGTGCAGGGCATGAGCTTCGCCGAGGCGACGCGTTGGGATCTGACGAAGGGCGTCATCGTGATGCTGGCGGCGGGCCTCATCCTCGCGGCGACGGCGGTGCTCATCTCCCAGGCCTCGGCCGTGTTCGAGCGGGGCGAACTGACGCGCTCCCTGCGTCGCCTCGGCACCCCTGACTCCTTCCACACCAAGGTCATGTGGTGGCAGAACCTGGCCCCGCTGGTGCTCATCCTCGGCCAGGGTTACGTGCTGGGTGCGGGGATGGCGTGGCCGATGCTTCAGGTGGCGGCCCGGCTCGGCCTCACCCCACAACTCGCGGGCACCTACGTGGTGATCGGGGTGCTGCTCGGCGGGTTCCTGCTGACGGCCCTGGGCCTGATCGCGGTCCAACCACTGCAACGCCAGGTCCTGGCCACGCAGCGCCGTCGCAACGACTGACCGCCATCTTCTCCAGGTGGGTTCCCGCACGCGGGAACCCACCTCGTCAAGATTGTTGAGCAGTTTCGCTCCTCCATTGCCCTACCCAGCCCGGACAGCCATTCTGTTGTCATGGATTCGTGGACTTGGGAACCAGGGTTGTGTCTCCATTGTTTCAGAGCCGTCGACACTGACAACAATGTCGCGAAAGGAATGTACTGCAGCAGAGTCTGCCAAGACCAAGCAGAGAAGGTCCGCTATGTCAGACGCACGATCCGGGACGGCCGCCTTGCAGACCCTTGGGTGGCCACGACGCTGTGCACCAATCACATCCCCTTCCTCGCTCTTGACCTAGGGTACGTCCGACCACCTGTGACAGGACCTCTCCGCGCAGAGGTTCTTGGCCGCAACGAAGGACTGTGCGCCGAGTGTCTAGCGGCACCGGCAACTGAGGTGGACCACATCTCAGGTGGCTCGAACGACCCTGACAACCTCCGTGGACTCTGCCATCCATGCCACGAGGCCAAGCCCAGAGGCGCAATCCCCTCTGATTTGACCCGGGACGGTGAGGGAACAATCGACAGGAGCGAGGCAAGCCGGGAGTTGGCACATTGTTGGCAGGCGGTCCTGAGCACGGGAACTCCCCTTGGCCCAACGCCGGACTGGGAAGAGTTACGGCAACTTGCTCAGAGATACGAAAAGACTCGGTTCGGCTGGCTGTCACTCCAGATGCTCGCCGATTCCCCAGTCTCCCCAGGACACAACGATGAGAACTGGCAAAAAACTTGGCCAAAATACAGAAAGCTTGCTAAGGAGTACTTGGCTTCCAGAAGAACAATGCCCCAGACCACTCCGACGAAGCCCCCTCGCACACGCGTGAGCTCTCAATTCGATTGGCTGTACAAACGGGAGAAGCCGTGGCTGCGCATCGCTCGCGCATGCGGCTTTCCCTCTCAACACCAGAGATCCAGCTGGTACCGCCCCGACCACTGGGGTGATCCTCCCTAGCCACGGACACTCCCTGTTACGCGCCGGGGAGAATCAGCCATTCGAACCAAAGATTTCGCTCACAAGCGCTCTACCGGTCTCAACTTGGGCGGGAGGGAATCCAGATCCCACTCCTTCCCCGGCCGAGCCCGACCGCGAGCGTCAACGAGCCGTCTGTGTCGATACCTCTGGCACACGGCGCTGGGACTCAGGTCGGGCGGGAACCCCACGGAGGTCTCGACACGGGTCCTCCACAGGCTCCGGGCCCGGCTCGACCAACGGCGAGAAGTGCGGCACGCCTGCCGTCATGCACAACCACCTCATCCCGTGCACAGTGGCTTCTTCATCTCGTTCGAAGGTCAAGCAGGTGGGAAAGACCGCCACCGTCGAACCGACGGCAACGAATGCCACGGTTCCAGATCACAGATCGCGACGCCCGAAGGGGCCACCCCCTCTCCGGGAGGACACCGTCCCGGCGATGAGGACGATCAGGACGAACAGGACCGTCAGCAGCATGAACGACCCGAAGCCCGGCTGGGCCAGGGTCAGGGGAACACACAGGACCAGCGCCGAACCAGCCAACGCACACTCCAGGATCAAGCGCGGCAGGCTCACCCGAACCAGGGGCGCCTTCATCCTGACCTCCTCACCACATCGTGACACACCGAATGGTCCGCAACGGGATCCTCAGGGAACACTTCCACAAACCGGTGCAATGACATGACACTACGCAGCCACGGCGACGCCACGAAGTCGGCTCTTCAGCGGACCAGCCGGGACGTTCCTGCCCTCGATCAATTCAGCGGCTGCCGCCGATCCACATAGGCCTCGATGGCGCGGGCGATCCAAGCGGGCAGACCCGGGTCCACCGCCCCCGTGATGCCACACTGCAACGGATCCGTTTCGAGGAGCGCACCCAGGCGTCGATAGGAGGCCAGGTCGGCGGACCAGTACCTGGTCGTCAGATCATGATGCTGTCTCACGAGCGCACGAACCGGCGCGGAATCGGGAGGAAGCCCTTGGGTCATGAGGTCCGCGAATCGGGTCAGCAGCTGGCGCATGACCGCGGTGGTGTGCGCGACGTCGGCATCGGTGAGTGGGCCCAAGGGGTCATTCCGCAGGGCGGCACCGGCCTCCGGCCCGTACCTCTGCTCCAGGCGCTGGGCGAAGGCCTCCTTCTCCTGCTCGAACCGGGCCCGGCCCGGGACCTCGGATCCCACCCGATCCAGTTCGTCGATCAGCCCAGCGATCGACTCGATGAGTGAGTCGAGGCGGTCACGTTCGGCCCGAAGCCCCACCAGGTGTCGACGCAGCGCCTCCAGTTCGGACTCCTCATCGGCGACGATCTCAGCAATCGCCTCCAGCCCCAGCCCGGCGCGACGGAGGGCGACGATGCGCTGAAGGCGCGGCAGGGAGCGCCTGTCGTACCAGCGGTACCCGTTGCCACTCACCCTCGTGGGCCGGAAGAGACCGAGCTTGTCATAGTGACGGAGCATCCGAGCCGAGACCCCAGCCCGCTCCGCCACCTCACTGATCGACAACTCCACCATCGTTCTCCCCTGCTTGACCTTGACATCGTGTCAATTCCTAGCCTTCACGGTATGCGCGATCCAGACATGACTGTTCCACACCTTGATGTTCACCGACCCGACGGCGAGCTCGTCGGCCGCGTGAGGCCCGACGGGGTTGATCGCTGGCAGCCGTGCACCGTCTTCGGCACACCGATCGGGCCCGCGTCCTCCCGGGAGGACGCCGAGGAGTTGCTCCGTCGCGTGGGACTCGGGTACCTGGCGGAACGCTGGTCCCTCATCCAGGGAGACGATGCCATCTCGGTGCAGATCGTCGAGGCGAGTCCAGCGAGCGTCACCATTCGCTTCGTCGACCACGGTCATCCCGACCGCTACGGCCAGCTCCGGGTGCTACCGGCCCCCGTCGGTGACGTGCTGCGCATGCGCTGACTCAGAGCGTGGCGCGCAGCGCCTTCAGCCGGGCCAGGGTCATGTCGCGACCGAGGATCTCCATCGACTCGAACAACGGGGGCGAGACCTTCGCCCCGGTGAGTCCCACCCGGAGCGGCCCGAAGGCGAACTTCGGCTTGATGCCCATGTCGTCGACGAGCTTCGCCCTCAGCCCCGCCTGGATCGACTCCGCGTCGAACGGGACCGTCTCCAGCACGGCGATCCCGGCGTCGAGGACCTCGGCCGCGTTGTCAGGCAGCGAGGCACGAGCATCGTCGGCGACCTCGACCCCGTCAGTGAAGAGGAACTGCAGCTTCGGCAGGGCGTCCCCCAGCAGCACCATGCGCTCGCTGACCAGCGGTACCGCCTGATGCAGCACGTCGCGGTCGATGCTGCCGTCCCACTCCCCCCGCTCGGTGTGGAAGGCGACGATCCGGTCTGTCAGTTCCGCCGCGTCCAGGCTGCGGATGTAGTGGCCGTTCAACCAGTCCAGCTTCTTCACGTCGAAGATCGGGCCGGTCGTGGCGACCTTGTCCCACGAGAACCCGGCGACGAACTCCTCGAAGGTCGCCACCTCCACCCCGTCCTCGGCGGGCGGGTAGCCGAGCAGCTGCAGGAAGTTGCGCACCGCCTCGGGCAGGTATCCCTGCTCCCGGAACCACAGCAGCCGCGCCGCCGGGTTGCGACGCTTGGAGATCTTCGACCGATCCGGGTTCCGCAGCAGCGGCATGTGCGCGTACTGCGGCTCGGGGAAGCCCAGCCACCGGTACAGCAGCAGGTGCTTCGGCGTGGAGCTGATCCACTCCTCGCCCCGCACCACCGTCGTGATCCCCATGAGGTGGTCGTCGACGACAACCGCCAGGTGGTAGGTCGGGAATCCGTCGGCCTTGAGTATGACCTGATCGTCCGGGAAGGGGGCCTTCACCTCGCCACGGATGACGTCGGTGAACATCAGGGGGGCGTCATCAGGGACGAGCATACGAACCACCGGGGTCTCCGAGAAGCCGGGCAGCTGGGCCCGCTCCTCACGCGTCTTGCCCAGGCACAGTCGGTCGTAACCGGTCTTCGCCGACTTGTTCGTCTCCTGCTCCTTGCGCAGCTGGCCGAGCCGCTCCGAGGAGCACCAGCAGTGGTAGGCGTGCCCGTCGGCGATGAGCTGCTCGACGAAGGGACGGTAGGTCTCGAGCCGCTCTGACTGCCGGTAGGGCCCGTGCTCGCCGCCGATGCCCGGCCCCTCGTCGGGCGCGAGCCCCAGCCAGGCGAGCGACTCGTGGATCTGCTGCTCGCTGCCCGCCACGAGGCGGTTCTGGTCCGTGTCCTCGATGCGCAGCACGAACGCGCCCCCGGTCCGGGCGGCCCAGGCCTTGTCGAACAGGGCCATGAAGGCGGTACCGACGTGCGGGTCCCCCGTCGGTGAGGGGGCGACACGGGTGCGGGCAGGATGAAGAGCAGTCATAGTGGTCCAACATTACGAGATCACACCCCCCGCTGTCCTCGTCGTTCGCCCAAGGCGCGCACCTCGTGGCAAGCTTTCCCGGTGACCTCACCGAAGCCCTCCCCCCAGCCGGGAAACACCCCGTCGCCCCTCAGCCGGTCGCTGAGCCGCTGGCTCGACGAGGCGATCCAGGTACCGGGCACCAAGTTCCGTTTCGGCTTCGACCCCATCCTGTCACTGTTCCCCGTCGTCGGCAGCGCGGTCCCCGCGGTGTTGGGCTCCACCATCCTGTTCGACGCCATCCGGCTGCGCGCGCCCCTGCCCGTGCTGGCCCGCATGGTGTTCAACTACGGCATCGACTGGATCATCGGCTCGATCCCGCTCATCGGCAACGTCTTCGACTTCGCGTGGCGGTCCAACACGAGGAACGTCAAGCTCCTCGAACGCACCATCGCCGATCGGGAACAGGTCCGCAAGGCGACGGTGAAGTACTGGATCACCGCGGTCGCCCTGGTGGTGGGCAGCCTCGTCGGGTTGCTGGTGCTGTCCATCACGGTCGTGGTCTGGCTCATCACCTGGCTGCTGGGCCGCTGACGTCCCGCCCCGACGGCGGAGGTGATAGCTTCGCTCCCATGAGCGAATCGGTCGTCCCCAACAACTTCATCACCGAGGCGATCCGCCGCGACAACGAGGCGGGCACCTACGGCGGCAGGGTCCAGACCCGATTCCCACCCGAACCCAACGGCTACCTCCACATCGGGCACGCCAAGGCCATCGTCGTCGACTTCGGCACCGCCGAGGACTTCGACGGCACCTGCATGCTGCGCCTCGACGACACGAACCCGGAGACCGAGGAGGAGGAGTACGTCTCCTCCATCATCGACGACATCCGGTGGCTCGGCTACGAACCCGCCGACGTCCGGCACGCCTCCGACTACTTCGAGCAGCTGCACGACTGGGCCGTCGAGCTGATCCGCAAAGGACTGGCCTACGTCGATGACCAGGACGGCGAGGCCATCTCCGCCACCCGCGGCTCCTTCGGTGTCCCCGGCACCAACTCCCCCTTCCGGGACCGCAGCGTCGAGGAGAACCTCGACCTGTTCGCGCGGATGCGCGCCGGGGAGTTCCCCGACGGCTCGCGGGTGCTGCGCGCGAAGATCGACATGGCCCACGAGAACATGCAGCTGCGCGACCCGGTGATGTACCGCATCCGCACCATCGCGCACCACCGCACGGGCGACCAGTGGTGCATCTACCCGACCTACGACTGGGCGCACGGCCAGTCCGACGCGCACGAGGGCGTCACCCACTCGATCTGCACCCTGGAGTTCGAGTCGCACCGCCCCCTCTACGACTGGTTCCTCAGCCACCTCGACCTGCCCAGCGCACCGCCCCGCCAGTACGAGTTCGCCCGCCTGGAGCTCACCCACACGGTGACGTCGAAGCGTCGCCTCAAGAAGCTCGTCGCCGACGGCGTCGTCGACGGCTGGGACGACCCCCGAATGCCCACGATCAGAGGACTGCGGCGTCGCGGCTACCCCGCGGCCGCCCTGAGGGCCTTCTGCCGCGAGGTCGGCACCACGCGCACGAACTCCCGCAAGGCGATCGAGGAGTTGGAGAGCTACGTCCGGCGGGAACTGAACACGACGGCACAGCGGCGCATGGCGGTGCTGCGCCCGCTCAAGGTGGTGCTCGACGACTGGCCCACCGACGAGGACGGCCGTGCCGTCGTCGAGTGGTTCGACGTGGTCAACAATCCGGAGAACGAGGCCGACGGCACCCGCCGGGTCCCCTTCACCGGTGAGCTGTGGATCGAGCAGGACGACTTCCGCGAGGTTCCTCCGCCGAAGTACTTCCGACTCTCTCCCGGGCGTGAGGTTCGACTCAGGGGCGCCTACTTGGTGACGGCCCGGGAGGTCGTCAAGGACGCCGAAGGCAACGTCGTCGAGGTCCGGTGCAGCTACGACCCGGACTCCCGGGGCGGCACCCCCGCCGACGGCCGCAAGGTGAAGTCGACGATGCACTGGGTCTCGGCCCCACACGCCCTCGACTCCACGGTGGCGCTGTACGACCGGCTGTTCACGGCCGAGGCACCCGGGGAACGCACGGGCGAACCCCTCGACGACCTCAACCCGAACTCCCGGGAACTCCTCACCGACGCCAAGGTGGAGCCCGCCCTCGGTGATGCCCGCCCCGGCGAGGTGGTCCAGTTCGAGCGGCTCGGCTACTTCGCCGTCGACGAACGCGCCCCGATGACGTTCCACCGCACCGTCGGTCTCAAGGACGAGTGGGCCAGCATCCAGAAGCGAAGCTGACCCCTCCACTCTCACCGGGAATCACCGGGCGGGTCCGTGACGCCGCAGGGTTGCCGGTGGGGCTACGGTTGTTCTCATGTGGCCCCACGATGACTCCCCCGCCGAGGTTGCCCTCGACCTGCTCACCATCGTCGGACACGCCGTCGCCGGCTTCCTCATCGGCGCCGTGGCCTCGATCCTCATCTCCCTCATCATGGCGCGGGTCGTTCGGCGCAACAAGAAGCTGAGTTACCTCAGCAGGAACCTCAAGAACCCTCAGCGTCTCCTCCTGCTGCTGCTCGGGACGGGCATCGGGGTGGCCGTTGCCACCGGTCCGCTGCCCTTCCAGCCCTCACCGGCCTGGCGACCCTACTTCATGCACGGCTTCCTCATCACGATCATCCTGGCCGCCGCATACGTCATCAGCGGCATCATCGGCACGATCCGCGACGCCGTGATCGCCAGGAACACCGACGCCATCGAGACACCCCACTTCCGCCGGGTCCGCACGCAGATGCAGGTCATCTCCCGCGTGACGGTGGGAGTGGTGTGGCTGGGGGCACTCGCCGCCTCCCTCCTGACCTTCGACCAGTTCAGGGCGATCGGCGCCTCCGTGCTGGCCTCCGCCGGTGTGTTGTCCCTGGTGGTCGGCCTGGCGGCACAGTCCTCCCTGACGAATGTCTTCGCCGGTGTCCAGCTCGCCCTCACCAATGCGCTGCGGGTCGGTGACATCGTCGTCGCCGACGGCAACCAGGGCGTCGTCGAGGAGATCACCCTCACCTACGTCGTCATCAAGAGCTGGGATGCGCGGCGCTGGATCCTGCCGTCCACCCTGTTCACGACCCAGACCTTCGAGAACTGGACGCGTCTGGAACCGAAGCTCCTCGGCATCGTCGAGTTCGACCTCGACTGGCTCATCCCGGTCGAGGCGATGCGGATCGAGTTGAAACGGATTCTCCAGAACAATCCGTTGTGGGACGGTCGGGAGGCCGCACTCGAGGTCACCAACGCCACTGGTGGCACGGTGAGGGTCCGCGGCGTGGTCTCCGCCAGGAGTGCGTCCCAACTGTGGGATCTGCGTTGCCGGGTCCGCGAGGAACTCATCCACTGGCTGCAGACGAAGGCCGTCTACGCCCTGCCGAGGACCCGCCTGGAGCCGGAAACCACTACGGCACCCTCCCCCAGCGCCCGCCGCGACTTCGTCGCGCAGGTCAAGGCCGACTGGGAGGCCGAGCAGGCCGATCTCACCGCGACCCAGGTCCTGCCGCCCGTCGAGGAGGTCGCCAGCCAGTCCCAGGAGGAGGAGACCGGGCGACACAGCTGGCTCAAGGCCCTCAAGCGCAGCCTCAGCTGAACCGCGCGGAGAGCCCCTCCTCCTCGCCCGCCCCTGTCGTTTCGGTGTCTCAGGAGAGGGCAGGCGAATGCCGGAGGGGCCCACACCTTGCGGTGCAGGCCCCTCCGGCAGATTGCGACTCGGCGTCAGATCACTTGAGGATCTTGACGACCTTGCCGGCGCCGACGGTGCGGCCGCCCTCACGGATGGCGAACTTGAGGTTCTCCTCCATGGCGATGGGCTTGTTGAGGTGAACGGTCATCTCGGTGTTGTCACCGGGCATGACCATGTCGGTGCCCTCCGGCAGCTGAACCACACCGGTGACGTCGGTGGTGCGGAAGTAGAACTGCGGGGAGTAGTTCGAGAAGAACGGCTTGTGACGGCCACCCTCCTCCTTGTTGAGCACGTAGACCGTGGCCTCGAAGTCGGTGTGCGGGGTGGTGGAACCGGGCTTGATCACGACCATGCCGCGCTCCACGTCCTCCTTCTTGGTGCCACGGAGCAGCAGGCCGACGTTCTCGCCAGCGCGACCCTCGTCGAGGATCTTGCGGAACATCTCGACACCGGTGACGGTGGTGGTCTGCTTCTCGTCGCGGATACCGACGATGTCGACGGTGTCGCCGGTCTTGACGATGCCGCGCTCGATACGACCGGTGATGACGGTGCCACGACCAGTGATCGTGAAGACGTCCTCAACGGGCATCAGGAACGGCTTGTCGGTGTCACGCTCCGGCTGCGGGATGTACTCGTCCACAGCGTCCATGAGCTCGAGGATGGAGTTGGCCCACTTCTCGTCGCCGTTGAGCGCCGGGAAAGCGGCGATGCGGACGATCGGCAGGTTGTCGCCGTCGAACTCCTGGGCGGAGAGGATCTCACGGAGCTCCATCTCGACGAGGTCGATCAGGTCGGCATCCTCATCGGCGATCATGTCGCACTTGTTGAGGGCGACGACGATGGCCGGCACGCCAACCTGGCGGGCGAGGAGGATGTGCTCGTGGGTCTGCGCCATCGGGCCGTCGGTGGCGGCCACGACGAGGATCGCGCCGTCCATCTGGGCAGCGCCGGTGATCATGTTCTTCACGTAGTCGGCGTGACCGGGGCAGTCGACGTGGGCGTAGTGACGCTTCTCGGTCTGGTACTCGACGTGCGCGATGGAGATGGTGATACCGCGCTGACGCTCCTCAGGAGCCTTGTCGATGCTGTCGAACGGCGACAGCTCGTTCAGCTCCGGGTACTTGTCGTGGAGCACCTTGGTGATCGCCGCGGTCAGAGTGGTCTTGCCGTGGTCGACGTGTCCAATGGTGCCGATGTTGCAGTGCGGCTTAGTCCGCTCAAACTTGGCCTTTGCCACGTAGGGCTCCTTCTGGGTCTCACCACGCACCATGCGTGGCTTGTTTCTGGTGCACCCCTGCGCAGTGGTTCACCAGGGGTCCGACGCTCAGGAGTTTTTCCCGGGCGCATTCCCGAGTAATGCTATCGGGCAGGGGGTGGAAGTCAAACTCCGGGGCTCTCTTCTCCCGAGGTCGGGCGTGTCGGGGTCAGCAAACGTTCTCGATGAACGATGTGTCACCCCCGTCGAGCTGCACCAACTGGGCGACGCGACCGGCGTGGCGGCCACCCTCGAACTCGGTGGCAAGGAACTCCCGACACAGGTCGAACGCCACGTCAGGCCCCACCACCCGGGCCCCGAAGCACAGGACGTTGGCGTTGTTGTGGGCGCGACTCATCCGCGCCGAGTAGCTCTCGGAGACGCAGGCCGCCCGAATCCCCTGCACCTTGTTGCAGGCGATCGAGATGCCGATCCCGGAGCCGCAGATCGCGATCCCGAGGTCGAACTGCTCCGCCGCGACCTCCTCCGCGAGCCTGGCACCCCACGCTGCGTAATCCGTTCGTTCCGCGCTCGCGGGGCCCCGATCCACGATGTCGTGGCCGAGCTCACGGAGCCGGGGAATGAGGTCAACGCGCAGGTCGTGCCCGGCGTGGTCGCTGGTGATGCCGATCTTCATGACCCAAGCGTACTCCCGGGGCTTGTGAGAGTACTCTTCCCCCATGGTTCTCCGTACCTCCATCAAGCAGTTGCAGGCCCGCGCGGAGTCCGGCGACCCCACCGCGATGCTCGATCTCGCCAACTGGTACTTCGACGACGCCGATCTCGAGGATGAGGCGATGGAGTGGTGGCGACGGGCTGCCGAGGCCGGCGAGGCGGAGGCGGCCTTCAACCTGGGGTCGATGCTTGAGGACGACGACCCCGGAGCGGCGCTGTCCTGGTACGAACGCGGGGCCGAGGCAGGCCACACCGACGCGAAGGTGAACGCCGGCACGCTGCTCGCCGATGGTGGGGACTTCGTCGGCGCCGCGCGGTGGTGGGTCTCCGCCGCCGAGGACGGCGACACGGACGCGATGTACAACCTGGGACAGCTGGCCGACCGTGACGGCTCGGCGGAGGAAGCGGAACGCTGGTGGTTGCAGGCGGCCCGTCGCGGCCACGACGAGGCACTGCAGAACCTCGTCGCCCAGTGCGAGGAGCTGCACGACTCGCACGACCCCCGCACGGCCTCCCTGGCGGATCTCATCCTGGCAACGCTGGCCGAGGCGGGCCTCAGGGCTGCCGGGTCGCTCCGACGCGACCTTGAGCAGTGGGCGACCATCAGGCCCTGAACACCCGCCGCAACGACGAGTCCCCGGCTCCCTGACAGGAACCGGGGACTCGGTCGGCGCAGCGGATCACTCGCCGCCGCGGGCCTTCGCGACGATCTCGTCCGAGACGTTCTTCGGAGTCTCGGCGTAGGAGTGGAACTCCATCGAGTAGGAGGCCTGGCCCGAGGTCTTCGAGCGCAGATCACCGACGTAGCCGAACATCTCCGACAGCGGCACCAGAGCCCGCACGATGCGGTTGCCGTGCTGCTCGTCCATCGACTGGACGTGACCGCGGCGGGCATTCAGGTCGCCGATCACGGTGCCGAGGTAGTCCTCGGGGGTGGTGACCTCAACCGCCATCATCGGCTCCAGGATGGCCGGGTCGGCCTTCTTCGCGGCCTCCTTGAAGGCCATCGAACCGGCCAGCTTGAAGGCCAGCTCGGAGGAGTCGACGTCGTGGTAGGCACCGTCGACGAGGGTGACCTTGATGTCCTCGACCGGATATCCGGCGAGCACACCGAACTGCATGGCGTCCTTGATGCCCGCATCGACGGCCGGGATGTACTCCTTCGGGATGCGGCCACCGGTGACGGCATTGACGAACTCGTAGCCGGAACCGGGCTCGGTGGGCTCGAGGTCGATGATGACGCGACCGAACTGGCCGGAACCACCGGACTGCTTCTTGTGGGTGTACTCGACCTTCTCCACCTTGCGGCGGAGGGTCTCGCGGTAGGCCACCTGCGGCTTGCCGATGTTGGCCTCGACCTTGAACTCACGCTTCATCCGGTCGATCAGGACCTCGAGGTGCAGCTCGCCCATACCGGCGATGATGGTCTGCCCGGTCTCCTCGTCGGTGTGGACGCGGAAGGTCGGGTCCTCCTCGGCGAGGCGCTGGATGGCGACGGACAGCTTCTCCTGGTCCGACTTCGACTTCGGCTCGATGGCCTGCTCGATGACGGGGTTCGGGAACTCCATCGACTCCAGGATGATCGGGTGAGCCGGGTCGCAGAGGGTCTCACCGGTGGTGGTGTCCTTCAGACCCATGACGGCGCAGATCATGCCCGCACCGATCGACTCGATCTCCTCACGCTTGTTGGCGTGCATCTGGTAGATCTTGCCGATGCGCTCCTTCTTGCCCTTGGTCGCGTTGAGGACCTGGGAGCCAGCCTGCAGCACGCCGGAGTAGACGCGGATGAAGGTCAGCTTGCCGAGGTGCGGGTCGGCGGCGATCTTGAAGGCCAGGATCGACAGCGGCTCGTCCTCGGAGGGCTTGCGCTCCAGGTGGACGGACTCGTCACCCGGCTTGAAGCCGTCGATGGCGGGGACGTCGAGGGGCGAGGGCAGGTAGTCGACCACCGCGTTGAGGACCGGCTGGACACCCTTGTTCTTGAAGGAGGTGCCGCAGACGACGGCGGTGAAGGCATTGGCCAGCACGCCGCGACGGATGGCGGCCTTGATCTGCTCGACGGTGATCGATTCCGGGTCCTCGAGCCACAGCTCCATGAACTCGTCGTCGTGCTCGGCGATCGTCTCGAGCATCTCGGCCCGGGCCAGCTCGGCCTTCTCCACCATGTCCTCGGGGATGTCGGTGATCTCGTAGTCGTTGACATCCGGCTTGGTGACCTCGGTGGGCCAGATGTTGGCCTTCATGGTGACGAGGTCGACCTGGCCGCGGAAGTTGGCCTCCGCCCCGATCGGCAGCTGGAGCAGCACAGGGGTGGCGTTGAGGCGCTCACGGATGGTCTTCACGCAGTGGTCGAAGGACGCACCGGTGCGGTCGAGCTTGTTGATGTAGCAGATGCGGGGGACGCCGTACTTCGACGCCTGACGCCACACGGTCTGCGACTGCGGCTCAACGCCGGCGACGCCGTCGAACACGGCGACGGCACCGTCGAGGACACGCAGCGAACGCTCCACCTCGACGGTGAAGTCGACGTGACCCGGGGTGTCGATGATGTTGATCTGGGTGTCGTGCCAGAAGCAGGTGGTGGCGGCCGACGTGATGGTGATGCCGCGCTCCTGCTCCTGCTCCATCCAGTCCATCGTGGCGCCACCCTC
This sequence comes from Arachnia propionica, assembly GCF_003932785.1. GTDB lineage: Bacteria > Actinomycetota > Actinomycetes > Propionibacteriales > Propionibacteriaceae > Arachnia > Arachnia propionica_B. Next base: position 28,847 of record NZ_RQYT01000007.1, read on the forward strand.
GTGGACCTCACCGATCTTGTAGGACTTGCCGGTGTAGAAGAGGATGCGCTCGGTGGTGGTGGTCTTACCAGCGTCGATGTGCGCCATGATGCCGATGTTGCGCACCTTGGACAGGTCAATCTTGGCCACTGTCAGTCCTTTGCTGAAAATCTGGGGGAGAAAAGGTGTTCAGCCCCCGGGGTGGACCCGGGGGCTGGGAGATCACCAGCGGTAGTGGGCGAAGGCGCGGTTGGCCTCGGCCATCTTGTGGGTGTCCTCACGACGCTTGACGGAGGCACCGAGACCGTTGGAGGCATCCAGGATCTCGTTCATGAGGCGCTCGGTCATGGTCTTCTCGCGACGGGCGCGGGAGAAGGAGACGAGCCAGCGCATGGCCAGCGTGGTTTGGCGACCCGGCTTGACCTCGATCGGCACCTGGTAGGTGGCGCCACCGACGCGGCGGGACTTGACCTCGATGGAGGGCTTGACGTTGTCGAGGGCGCGCTTGAGGGTCTGGACGGGGTCCTGACCGGTCTTGGCACGGGTGCCCTCGAGGGCGTTGTAGACGATGGACTGGGCCACGGTCTTCTTGCCGTCGAGCAGGATCTTGCTGACGAGCTGGCTCACGAGCGGGGAGCCGTAGACCGGATCGACCAGGATGGGGCGCTTAGGCGCGGGACCCTTGCGAGGCATTACTTCTCCTTCTTCGCGCCGTAGTGGCTGCGGGCCTGCTTGCGGTTCTTGACACCCTGGGTGTCAAGCGCACCGCGGATGATCTTGTAGCGGACACCCGGCAGGTCCTTCACACGACCGCCGCGCACGAGCACCATGGAGTGCTCCTGCAGGTTGTGGCCGACGCCAGGGATGTAGGCCGTGACCTCGATGCCGGAGGAGAGACGCACACGCGCAACCTTGCGCAGGGCGGAGTTCGGCTTCTTGGGGGTGGTGGTGTACACGCGGGTACACACGCCACGGCGCTGCGGGGAGCCCTTGAGAGCGGGCGTCTTGTTCTTGCTGACCTTGTCGGTGCGGCCCTTCCGGACCAGCTGCTGAATCGTTGGCACCTGTTGGCATCACTTTCGTTGTATGGACGGGTATCCCTGGCTGGCGTTCTTTCAGCACGAGTCCCGGGTCACCGTTTCCGAGAACTTCAGCGCGATCGTTCGCCGTGCGAACTCCGCTCGGGCCCGGGATCACTTCGCAACTCAAGGATCCGCTGGACCGTGCCAGGGCACGCACACGGTGTCCGCTCAGGGCGGACGCACCCTGAAAGGGTACTCCAGCCGGAGGGGAGGGTCAAAAACACCGCTGGCGAGGACCGGAGGGCGACATACGGACCTCCCGACGGCGGGACCGCTCCCCGGACAGGACAAAGGTGGGGCCGGGAACTGAGTTCCCGGCCCCACCCCGTCGCTGCTGCGGATCAGGCTCCGGTGCGCGGCAGGCCGGCCTTCTTGCCGCCCTTGTTCTTGCCGACGGAACCACCGGTGGAGCCGTCGCCCGGCTTCTTGGTGTCGGAGTCAGGACGACCCCAGTAGAAGCTGGCGGTCAGGCTCAGGTCGGACTTGGTGCCCTTGGCGATGAGCTTGTAGCTGCCCTGCGGGACGTCGCTCTTCAGCACCAGCTTGTGGGTGAGGGCCCCGTTGGCGTCGGCAACGGCGGCGTTGTCCTGCTTCCAGTAGGACTTGCCGTCGGCCTCACGGACCATGTCCAGGGACACCGACTCGCCCGGCGCGAAGCCGAAGCCCTTGATGGTGATCTCGTCCCCGGCCTTCCAGCTGGTGGGCTCGATGAAGAGCAGGACGGACTTGATCGTGACATCCATGGCCGCGGTGGTGTCGGCACCGTTGTAGCTGCTGCACATCGCGGTCAGGGTCTGCTTGCCAACCTGGGCAGCGCCGGCCAGGACCTCGACCCCGTTGGCGCCCTGCTCAACGGTGCCATTGGCAACGACCCGGTCGCCGATACGGAGCTGGTAGCCCTTGTCGGTGCTGGCGCACATCGTCTTGACGACGAAGGGCTTGCCCTGGGTGAGTTCGGCACCCTTGTGGTTGCCACCCGCGACGTCGATGGTGATGGTGGGCTTCGGGTCCTGCTTGCCCTCGTCGGCGCCAGCCATCTGCGCACCCATGGAGAACAGGAGAGTTGTGGCAGCCACGGCAGCCAGAATCTTCTTCGCTTTCATACGCTTCCTCACGTGATTGGCCAGGAGTTTCTCAAGCCGGTGCCGATACTAACAGCACTGGGTTCACGGCGTGTCACTCGGGGCACATCCATGCGCTCCAACCGCCAAGAGAATGTCCGACCCGATGATTCACCGATGAGTTCATGCGCATTTTCCACCGCGGAAGGCGTCCAGCTGCCGTTCCCCCTCGGGGGCGAGATCAGCAGTGAGGTCGTCCTCAGCCGCCGGTTTCGTCACCAGGACCTCCGACGTCGGGGTCAGGCCCCGCAGCCCCAGGATGTCCTGCACGCCGGTTCCGGGATCGAGGGCGATTCGACGTCGCGCGGCGTCGGCCGCCGCCCACTGGAGGCCCGGCGCTGACTCGCGCATCGCCTTCATGACGGCCCCCAACACCATCCCGGTCCGCTGCTGCCGCCCCTGCATGCCACGATCCTCGGCACGCCACTGACCATCGACGAGGAGTTGCCCCTGGCGGCTCCTCACCAGCGCGAGAGCGGTCCGCCCGTCAACGCGCTGCGTGCCGGCCTCCAGGGTGAGATGGGCCGGCTCGTCACGCAACGCATGGTCCAGGTGGACCTCGACGCCGCCGAGGGCGTCGACCACCTCGACGAGACCGCCGAAATCGACCTGCACCAGGTGGCCCACCCCGACACCGAGGCCCTGGCAGAAGAGGTCGACCGTGCGCTGCGGGCCGTCCAGCCACGAGGCCCCCAGGCGCGCCGGGGTTCCCGAGGCGTCCACGACGACCACCCGCCGGTCCACCGACAGCAGCTGCAGTGCGCCGCCCTCCACCCTGGCCAGCAGCAGCACGTCCGCGCGGGCCCCGGGCTCGCCGGTTCCGGTGTCCTGGAGGATCTGGTCGTCGGCGGCCGCCCGGTCGTCGATCCCGACGATGAGCCACACCCCGCCGCGGTCGGGGAGCGACACCTGGACGCGAAGCAGGGAGGAGTTGACCCACGCCAGCGTCCCCAGGGCAGCCGCGACGGCGAGCGCCACCGTCGCTGCCAGCACCCCCAGCAGGATCTTGACCCAACGACGTCTTCGCACCCCGGCATGGTACCCAGTCGACCGCCCCCCACCGTCTACTTCAGGGCCTACGCTCATGAGTCCACGGATGAAGTACTTGCCCAGAACGATGTGGACCAGCAGCGTCGGCAGCGACGCGATGAGCACCCCCGCCATGGTCCACGCGTAATCCGGGTTCTGGGCGCTGGCCAGTTCCATGAGCGCCTGGGTCACCGGGCCGGTGTTCCGGTTGGTGAGGAACAGGGTGAAGAGGAAGTCGTTCCACGCGCTCGTGAACTGCCAGATCAGGGTCACCACGAATGCCGGGCCGAGCCCGGCAGGACGATCGAGCGCACCAGCGCCGGGGCGAGCACCTCCCACGCGCCACACGATGCCGGACGCGATGAAGGACACGGCCATCGGGAAGAGGTAGATCGAACGGAAGACCCCCTCCCCGGTCACCCCCTTCTCGAGCAGCAGCCCCGAACCCCAGTCCTTCACTTTGCGCATGGCAGATCCTTGGGAGGCCGAGGGGCCGGGCACCCCGCACACCTCGATGGGTCAGGGTGCCCGGCCGGACGGGACCACTTGTTGTTGTTCTCGGCGGCCGCGACGAGTCCGGCCACCAGACCGGCCTCATCCTTGTCGGTCCAGAACTTCGGATGGCGGTGCCGACCTCCGGGTTCCCCGCGTTGTTCGTCGCCGCACCATGGGCGATGGAGGACGCGATCCTGTCCTCCTTGAACGACTTCATGGCGCCCTCCTGGTACTCCGGGAACTCCGTGTCGGGGACATCGGTGCGGGCAGGGATCGAGCCCTTGACGATGTTGAATGCCTGCTGCCCCTCGACCCAGCCGACGAGGCGCAGCCAGTCCTTGGCCCCCTCGGCGTTCGGGGCGCCCTTGGGCAGGAACTCGTGGCCGGGGCCGAGGAGGTGCCCCCCGTTGCCACTGCACGCACTCAGGCCGACGACGCCCGCAACGCCCAGCGCGACCAGAAACTGCCTGCGACCCACAACCCGGCGTCAAGAAGGGCACCCCGTCGCACCGCAAGACATTTTGTCACATGACTCGCAGAACGTTAATCCTGACTGATCGGTTTCTTCTCACGTTTTCATCACCGTTGTACGATAAATCCCTCTACACGAAGGAGTGCAGACATGACAGTGAGACCCAGGTCACTCATCGGCGCGGCCCTCGCCGTGTTCCTCGCCCTGGCGGGCAGCGTCACCACACCGGCCAACGCGGATCCACCCGCAATCGGCCAGGAGGAGAAGCTCGAGACCTCACCCCCTCCCCCACCCAGCCTGCCCAACTACGGCACCACCTTCCTGCCCGACGGCACGCCTGTGGCCGTCATGGTCAGTGGCGGCTCCGGCGGACTGCTCAACCTCATCAACCTCAACACCTCGACACCTGTCGACGAACCCCAGGTCCTGGCCCAGGAGGGTGTCGACGCCCAGCCCTGGGGCTTCGCCCGACTGAGCGACAACAGCGTGCTCATCGGCGCCTCGAGCAATCTCTACCACTACGATCCGAGCAAGCCCCGCAACAAACGCATCACGGTGCTCTCCGTCGTGGGTCAGGAGGGATTCACCGAGGAACTCAAGAAGAAGCTGGAGTTCGTCTGGGACATCGCGGTGGACGACAACGACACCGCCTACATCTCGGTCTACAGCAAGGTCGGTGGCAGCGTCCTGACCTACCGGAAGGGAACCGGCTGGGGCACCCTGGCAGGCGGCGACCCCGTCGCCGTCGGGGACAACCACGCCCGCAGCATCGACTACGACGACGGCAAGCTCTACGTCACCGTCAGCCCCGCCAACCCGAGGCTCTTCGTCTTCGACCTCGCGAACCCGGGCAGCAAGGAGGTCATCCCCCTGCCGGCAGGGGTTGCCAACCCGAAGGAATACCTCGCCTTCCTGGAGGTCCAAGCCGGGATCGCCTACATCGGCCACAGTGACGGCAAGGCCACCACGGTCCTCAACCTCGCCACGGGAGATCACGAAACCTGGCCGGGGGTGACCAGCAACGTCATCCCCCGTCCCGGGGAGCCGAAGAAGGTCACGTACTGGAAGAAGGCCCAGGGCGATTCCGCTCGGCTGGTCGAGTACGACCCCGAGGCCAGAACACACACCGACGTACTCGTCGACAACAGCCTGCTCCGCCGGATCGCCGCGACGAGCTGGGTCACCCACGACCTGTTCGTCTCCACCGAGATGAACGGTGGCCGGGTGAGCATCTACCGCGTCGGTGAGCCGAAGTCCTCACTGCTCAGCGGCCTGGTCATCCCGATGCGCCGGGACATCGGGTCGCTCGCCGTCGCCGAGGACGGATCCCTCTACGGCGGCTGGTACATGGTCGCACGGAAGCTGCTCAGGATCACCCCCGGGCCCACGGCCAAGGACACGTCCTACAGCCTGCTCGACGCCCCACTCGGGCAGGTCGAGGGACTCGCCATCCACGGGGACCACCTGGTGACCGGTCTCTACGTCGGCGGACGTGTCGGCTACCACTCGCTCAGCGACCCCGCGAACTTCCTGGAGAAACCCGCCGGGATCGGTGAACCACAGGACCGCCCCTACGCCGTGATCCACACCACGGGCGACCAGTTCGCCGTCGGCACCGTTCCCTCAGGCGGCCACCTGGGAGGCGCCCTGGCCCTGGTCAACGCCAAGGATCGGGCCATCGAGACCGGACCCGACGGCACACCCTCGGTCCACCCGTTCAAGGAGATCAAGAACGCCCAGGGCCAGGTCGTGACGGAACTGACCCAGCAGGCCCCCATCTCCCTGGCCCACCGGGACGGCAAGCTCTACATCGGCACGACGATCAGGGGTGGCCACGGCGTCAGCGCCACGAACCCCGACGGCAGCCTGCAGGAGTCCTACATCGTGGAGTTCGACCTCGCCACACGCACGGTGACCCGTATCGTCAACCCCTTCCCCGGCAAGGGGCAGCGGGCTGTGGCCGCCCTGACCTGGGGGGAGAACGGGATGCTCCACGGCGCGACCGGCAAGTACGTGTTCACCCTCGATCCGGCGACCCTGACGGTGACGAACTCGAGGTCCATGGAAACGACCGGCGAGATGAACAACCGAACCTGGCTGCTGCACCACCGCAACGAGCTGTTCGGCATCTTCGGTGGCACGCTCTACGCGATCTCGGCAGATCTCCAGACGATCACCCCTCTCGCCCCGCCGCGGGAGATCAAGGATGAGACCCGCGAGGTCGCCTCGGAGAAGCTGCCCGTGGGTTCGTTGGTGATCGGCAAGGACGACCACATCTACTTCGCCCGTGGGCCGGAGCTGTACCGACACACCTACCTGAAGGCCAAGGCCACCGGGAACCCGACGCCCTCACCCGCCGCGACGGCATCCCCGTCCGCCGTGGCCACGGCAACGGCCCCGGTCACCAGGCCCACCCCTGTGGTGGCACCCTCACCACGGCCGGGACTGCCCCGCACGGGCCTGCCCTGCTGACCACGATCCGGGCCCGCCACGTCGTGGCGGGCCCGGATCCGGTGTGTTCCAGGAATCGGTGCGGTTCAGGCCATGGTCGCCCACGCCGTCTCGGAGATCGCGTGTCGCAGTACTTCACCGCGGGCCCAGGCACTCACCTCGTCGACGACAATGCGTCCCTGGGCCAGTCTGCCCTCCACCGTCCCGGCCGCCCGATGCGGGGTGAGCACGACATTGGGCAGTCCACGCCATGGGCTGTGAGCGGGCAGCGGCTCCTCGTCGAAGACATCGATGGCCGCATCCAGCCGCCCCGAGGACACCTCTGCCAGCAGCGCCGCCTCATCGACGAGCCAGGAGCGTGCCGTGTTGACCACCCCGACCCCGTCAGGGAGCAGGGCGAGCTCACGGGCCCCAATGAGATGATGCGTCTCCGGGAGGGAGGGGGCGTGCAGGGCTAGGATCCGGGCGCGAGCCAGCCCCTCCTCGAGCCCCACCGCCTCGGCACCCAGCTCGCGTACCTGCTCAGGGGTCAGGGTGGGATCCACGAGCAGGGGTCTCGCCCCGAGGGCGCGAAGCATCGCCAGATAGGCCCGCCCGGTCCGGGAGGCACCGACGACGAGGATCTCGGTGGCAGCCAGTTCGTGCTGCTGACCGAACAGCTCCGCGTCGTACCATGGCGCGCCCGCGTGGACCGCGTGGTTCATCCGGTGGACGCGGTGCAGGAGCATGAGGGTGAAGGTGAGGGAGACCTCCGCGACGGGGCGGGCCATGGCGTGCCCGGCCTGGGTCACCGCGATGCCGCGGGCGAACACCTCGGAGGTGACGTACCCCCGCACGCTTGCACCCGTGTGGGCCACCAGGCCGAGTCGCGGCATGGTGGCCAACAGCTGGGCGTCGAGGGTGGGGCTCCCCCAGCCGGTGACCAGCACCCGCAGGTCCGCCGCCGACACCCCGTCGAGTGAGTCGAGCCGCTCCAGGGAGCCGCCGAGTCGCCTGGCGGCCTCGACCAGTCGTGCCCAGTCCGCCGCGTCGAAGAACTCGACGCACCGGTCCTGCGGCACCAGTACCACGACGGAACCGCCGGGCGCGTTGAGGCCGCTCATCCCTTGATGCCGCTCATGGTCACGCCCTCGTAGATGTAGCGCTGGGCGAAGAGGTAGGCGAGGAAGATGGGCGCCAGGGCGACCGTCGATCCGGCCAGCTTGGTGCTGAGGGGGACGTGTTCGGCCTGCAACGACGAGATACCCACGGTGAGGGTCCACATGTCGTTGCGCCCACCCACGATGAGCGGCCACAGGAAGTCGTTCCAGTGCCACAGGAAGACGAAGAGACCGAGCGTGGCCAGGATCGGTTTGCACAGTGGCAGCACCATGGTCCAGAAGATCCTGAACTCACCGGCGCCGTCGATCCGGGCGGCCTCGAACAGTTCGTCGGGCAGGCCGAGGATGAACTGTCTCATGAGGAACACCGCCTGCACGTTGGCCAGGGAGGGCAGGATGAGGCCCCAGTAGGTTCCCACCCCGCTGAGCGAGGCGATGAGGATGAACGTGGGGGTGAGGATGACGTGGAAGGGCACCATCACCATGGCGATGAAGGACCAGAAGATGGCGTCACGTCCCGGGAAGCGTTTCTTCGCGAAGGCGTACCCGGCCATGGAGGAGAACAGCAGCACCGCGACGACGGACACCAGCGAGTAGACGAGGGTGTTGACCAGCCAACGGAGCATGTTCTGACCCGAGAGGACCTGGGCGTAGGACTCCCCGGACAGTTGACCAACGGGCACGAGGGAGTCGGGCAGCGTGATGGCCGTACCCGGCCTCAGACTCAGCACCACCATGGCGTAGAACGGGAAGAAGCAGATGAGGGCGGCGAGGCTGAGTCCCACCCATCTCAGCACCAGCCCGAACCGGTTCGGTTCCAAGGCTCGATAGGACCGGCTCATGACTGCCTCCCGACGACGAGGCGCTGCACGACAGCGACCGCCAACGACAACACCAGCAACACCACACCGACGGCAGCGCCCATGCCATAGTTGGAGTACCTGATGGTCTGGTCATAGAGCATGAAGACCAACGAGTAGCTGGCCGAGGCGGGCCCGCCTCCCGTCATGACGTAGATGGCGTCGAAGACCTGGAACGCCGCCGTGGTCTCCAGCACCGCCAGGAAGAACAGGGCGGGCTTGATGGTGGGCAGCACCACGTAGCGGAACCGCGCCCAGGGTCCGGCCCCATCCATGAGGGCCGCCTCCTCCAGTTCGCGGGGCACGTCCTGGAGAGCGGCGATGAGGATCATCATGCCGTAACCGAACCGCGACCAGATCCCCACGACGATGATCGCGGGCATGACGAGGGCGGGATTCCCGAGCCAGGACTCCCCCAGCCCGAGGGGGGCCATGAGTTTCGCCCACGGGCCGTCGGTGGCGAAGATCCACTTGAACACGGAGCCCGCCAACACGAGGGAGGTGATGACCGGCAGGAAGAAGATGGAACGGAAGAACCGTGCTCCCTTGAAGGCGCGCCGTACGCTCAGGGCCATCACCGTGGACAGGACGAGGGCGAGTGGCACGGAGAAGACGACATAGATGGAGGTGACCGACAGGGCCCGCCAGAAGACCGGACTGGAGAACAGCCTGGAGAAGTTGTCGAACCCCTTCCAGGACAGGGCTCCGGTGATCTCGTAATCCATGAGGCTGAGGCTCACCCCAGCCAGGCTCGGCCCGAACCTGAAGACCAGGAACAGCACGAGGGCGGGCAGCACGAACAGCCACGCGCTCCGACGTTCGATCCTGATCCACCGGGGTGGGCGCTTCTGCGCTGACGCGGCAGTGGTCATGTGTTCCTCCCGACCAGGGTGGGGTGGAAGGAGGGTCCCCCTTCCACCCCACGGCTGGTGTTGACTGAGAGGGTGCGCGGATAGGCGCATCTACTGCGGCCGCCCCGGTGACCCCCTGGCAGCGTTGTCCTCCTCGAACGCACAATCCAGTGCGCTCCTCGTCGTCCGCCTTGCCAGGAGATCACCGTGACGATCCTCGTTACGACCCCCCTATCCGCGCACCCTCTAACCGATGATGGACTCCGCCGCCGCCGCGGCGTCGTTCAGGGCCTGCTCCGGGGACTTCTGGCCGAGGACCGCGGCCTGGATCTCCGGGGCGAGTGCCCCCATGACGGCGCGGGCCTGGGGATGCAGTTCCCCGAACTTCATCTGCGGCAGCGTCTTCTGGATCTCGCTGAGGGCCGGGTCCTGCGAGTAGTCAGGACCCTTGCCCTCCACCGGCGAGAAGTAACCGGCCGTGGTCAGGTAGTCCACGCTGTTGGCGGGGTCGGTGGCGAAGGCGGCGAACTTCCCGGCCGCCTCCTTGTTCTTCGCATCCTTGAACATCGCGATGGTCCCGACCGTGCCGTAACCGACGGACTCCTTGCCCTTCAGAGGCGGCAGCACGACGACGTTCTCCGGCCCGACCTGGCTGCCGAGGTCCTTGGCCGTGTAGTCCCAGGCACATCCGACCTTGCCCCCGGCGATTCCGGTCTGCTCAAGTTCCAGTGCCGTGCTCAGCGGGTCAGGGTCGAGCGCCCCCAGGTCGGCGAGCTTCCTGAGGTACTCCAGCGCCTCCTTGCCCTCGGCCGCGTTGAAGTTGACCTTGCCGTCCTTGAAGACCGTCCCACCGGCCTGCCACAGCACCGGGTAGAAGGTGAGGTTGAGCGTCTGGGTGGGAACCGCAGAGTAGGCCAGGATGTGCATGCCGTTGTCCGAGAACTTCGGTGCCATGTCGACCACGTCCTGCCAGGTGCTCGGGTACTCGGTGAGCCCCACCTTCTCGAAGGCCGCCTTGTTGCACAGCAGCGGGTTGGCGCTCGCCAGCATGGGAGCCCCCATCATGGCGCCGTCCAGGGTGACGGCCTCCTTGGCATTGGGCAGCAACTCGGCGACCCGGCCCTCGCCCAGGTGGGAGTCCATCGGCTCGATGGCCTCCTTGTAGGCGGAGAGCTGGTCGGGGATGAGATAGATGAGGTCCGGGGCGGTCTTCGCGGTCAGCGCGGTCTGGATGGCCTCGTCGCGCTGCTTCCACGGGAAGAACTCGATCTTCACGTCGATACCCGGGTTGGCCTCCTTGAACTTGCTCACCATGGCGCTCCACAGTTCCTTGTTCCTGGCCTCGTCCGGGACGACGGGGTACATCCACATCGTCACCGTCTGGTTGCCCGACGCGTCACCGCCACCCTCGCTGCTCGGGGAGCAGCCGGTGGCGGCAAGCGCTGCGCTCAACGCCAGTGCGGCCAGGGTTCTCGCCAACTTCCTCATGGGTCCTCGCTCCTTCGCTCGAACGGTTCAGGGGTCCCCTTCGACCCGACTCGACGAAGTTATGCTACCAAGATGGGACAACTCAGGTACAGCCCCCTGAGGGCAAGTGAGCAATTTTGCTATCAAGATGTGATAATTCAGCCCCCTGTAGGATGAGGACGTCATGCAGGAGTCACCAGTCGTCAGAGTCGCGGTACAGCTGCGCGACTCCGCCCCCACGGGGGTGGCCACGCTGGCCCACGACCTCGACCTGTCCCGCAGCTCGATCGAGAACGCGCTCAACACGCTGACAGGTCACGATCTCGTCGCCCGAGAGCACAGCCGCCCCCAGGGCAGCGGACGACCCCCACGACTCTTCCGATTCAATTCGGAACAGGGCATCGTGGCCGGGATCGACATCGGGACCCAGAGCATCCGGGCCATCGTCGCGGACCTCGCCGGCACCACCCTCCGCAGCCATGACAGCTCCGGGGTGGACCGCACCCACAACCCGTCACGCCAACTCGATGCCGTCATCTCCTGCCTCCGCCAGGCCCTCACCGGACTCGATGCGACGCGGCTGCGTGCCCTGGGCGTCTCCCTGCCCGGCATCGTCGACGACACCGGTTCGCTCAAGGCGTCCGTCGTCTTCCCCGGCTGGGTCGGTTTCGGGGTCGGGCGCCAGTTGCAGGAGGAGTTCCACTGCCCCGTCGTCATCGACAACGGGGTTCGGCTCGCCGCAGTCGCCGAACACCACATGGGGGTCGCCCGGGGCTTCGACGACGTGCTGTACCTCTCCGTCGGGGCTCGGGTCGCCGCCGGTCTCATCCTGGGAGGCCAGCCACGGCGTGGCGCCCACAACATGGCGGGTGACATCGGGCGGGTGGCGTTCCCGGGACTCAACGGCCCCACGGGACGGATCCCATGGCGGCGGGCGGCCACGGCCAAGGACGTGTTCACCCTGGCCCGGGAGGGCGACGTCACAGCCCAGGAGGAGGTGGCCGGGTTCATCACGGAACTCGGCAACGGGCTCGCCACGCTGCTGATGACCGTGGATCCCGCGATCGTGGTGGTCGGCGGCGGCCTCTCCCTCGCCCACGAGAACCTGCTGGACCCCTTGCGTGAGGCCGTTGAGGCCCGTCTGGGGATGCCACTGAACCTGCCCATACTCGGCTCCCGCTTCGGACAACGTGTGGCCGTCCACGGCGCGCTCATCGCGGCCTACCGCGACTGCGCGGAGCAGATCTACCGCATCGCGCCGCTGCCACCGCCCGTCATCCACCCGATCCAAGGGACCTGACGACGAGGGGGTGGGCCCCAAGGACCCACCCCCTCGCAACATCGGACGGTTCAGCGCATGTCGCCGAAGTCCAGGTCGTCCAGCGGCACATCCGGCACGTCGGCATCCGTCCCGAACGAGTAGTCGTACGGGTCGTAGCTGATCGTGTAGGCGTTGGAGCGCGCCTCCTGCGTCGGCTCCACCCGGATGTTGCGGTACCGGTCGAGACCGGTGCCGGCCGGGATGAGCTTGCCGAGGATGACGTTCTCCTTCAGGCCGACGAGCGTGTCCGACTTGCCCTGGATGGCGGCGTCGGTGAGCACCTTCGTCGTCTCCTGGAAGGACGCGGCCGACAGCCACGAATCCGTCGCCAGCGACGCCTTGGTGATGCCCATGAGCACCGGACGGCCCTCCGCGGGACGGCCACCCTCCGTGAGCGCCTTCCGGTTCGCGGCCTCGTAGACCTGACGGTCGACCAGCTCACCCGGCATCATCTCGGTGTCGCCCGAGTCGATGACGGTGACGCGACGCAGCATCTGGCGGATGATGATCTCGATGTGCTTGTCGTGGATCGGGGCGCCCTGCGTGCGGTACACCCGCTGGACCTCCTCGACCAGGTGCTCCTGGACCTTGCGGAGACCACGGATGCGCAGCACGTCCTGCGGGTCGACCTGACCGGCGGTGAGCTGCTGACCGATCGAGACGTGCACGCCGTCGCGGATCGCGATTCGCTGCCCGGTGTGGTCCTCGAACTCCAGCCGGGTGCGCTTGCCGACGGGGTACTCCAGGTCCTCGCCGCCGTCGTCGCGGACGATGACGATCTTCCGGGAGCGGTCCCCCTCCTCGATGCGCACCACACCGTCGGCCTCGGCGATCGGGGCCTTGCCCTTCGGCTGGCGGGCCTCGAACAGCTCGACCACACGGGGCAGACCCTGCGTGATGTCGTCACCGGCCACACCACCGGTGTGGAAGGTACGCATCGTGAGCTGGGTGCCGGGCTCACCGATCGACTGGGCGGCGACGATACCGACGGCCTCGCCGACGTCCACCGTCTTGCCGGAGGCCAGCGACCGGCCGTAGCACATGGCGCAGGTGCCGGTGGCGGCCTCACAGGTGAGCACCGAACGGACCTTCACCTCCGTGACGCCACCCGCGATGAGCCGCTCGATCTCGGCGTCGCCGAGATCGGTGCCCGCGGAGACGATGACATTGCCCTGCGCGTCGGCGATGTCGGTGGCGGCGGCACGCGCGTAGACGGCCGTCTCCACATCGGCCACGGTGGTGACCGTCGCACCCTCCGAGAACGGCTCGGCCGACAGCTCGACCGGACGCCCCTCGGCGTCGGTGCCCATCGTGGTCCACCGGGCGATCGTCTTGACCAGGCCACGCTCCGTGCCGCAGTCCTCCTCACGGATGATGACATCCTGGCTGACGTCCACGAGACGACGGGTGAGGTAACCCGAGTCGGCGGTGCGCAGAGCCGTGTCGGCCTGGCCCTTTCGACCACCGTGGGTGGAGATGAAGTACTCCAGGACCGACAGGCCCTCACGGAAGTTCGACTTGATGGGTCGGGCGATGATGTCACCACGCGGGTTGGCCACCAGGCCACGCATAGCGGCGATCTGACGCATCTGGGTCATGTTGCCTCGGGCACCCGAGTTGACCATGACGTAGATCGGGTTGGTCTCGGAGAAGTTCTCCTTCATCGCCTGGGTCAGCTCGGCGGTGGCGTCGGTCCAGATCTGGATGAGCTCCTGACGACGCTCGTCCTCGGTCACGGAACCACGCTCGTACAGCTTGTCGATCTTCGTGGCCCGCTTCTCGTAGGCCGCCAGGATCTCCGGCTTGGTCGGCGGGGTCTGGACGTCCGCGATCGAGACGGTGACGCCCGAGCGGGAGCCCCACTTGAAGCCGAGGTCCTTGAGCCCGTCCAGGGTGCGCACCGCGTCGATGAGCGGGTACCGCTCGGCGAGATCGTTGACGATCTGGCCGATCTGCTTCTTCCCGACCCGCTCGTTGACGTACGGGAAGTCCGCCGGCAGCGCCTCGTTGAACAGGGCGCGACCCAGCGTCGTCTCCAGGATGATCGAGCCGTCGGCCCGCACCTTGTCGGCGAGGTCCGCCGGGGGCACGATCCCGGTCAGGCGGAGCCGGATCGGCGCACCCACGTGCAGTTCGCCACGGTCGAAGGCCATGATCGCCTCCGCGAGCGAGGAGAACACCCGGCCCTCACCGGTCTGACCGGCCTGCTCCATGGTCAGCCAGTACATGCCGATGATCATCTCGTGGCTCGGCACGGTGACGGGACGACCGTCGGCCGGCTTGAGGATGTTGTTCGTCGCGAGCATGAGCACGCGGGCCTCGGCCTGGGCCTCGGCAGACAGCGGCAGGTGGACAGCCATCTGGTCGCCGTCGAAGTCCGCGTTGAAGGCGGCACACACCAGCGGGTGGAGCTGGATGGCCTTGCCCTCGATGAGCTGCGGCTCGAAGGCCTGGATGCCGAGACGGTGCAGGGTTGGTGCACGGTTCAGCAGCACCGGGTGCTCCGCGATGACCTCCTCCAGCACGTCCCACACGACGGGGCGCTGGCGCTCGACCATGCGCTTGGCCGCCTTGATGTTCTGGGCGTGGTTGAGGTCGTCGAGACGCTTCATGACGAAGGGCTTGAACAACTCCAGCGCCATCGCCTTCGGCAGACCACACTGGTGCAGCTTGAGCTGCGGGCCAACCACGATGACCGAACGGCCCGAGTAGTCGACGCGCTTGCCGAGCAGGTTCTGACGGAACCGGCCCTGCTTGCCCTTGAGCATGTCCGAGATCGACTTGAGCGGACGGTTGCCCGGACCCGTGACGGGACGGCCGCGGCGACCGTTGTCGAACAGCGAGTCGACGGCCTCCTGGAGCATCCGCTTCTCGTTGTTGACGATGATCTCGGGCGCGCCGAGGTCGAGCAGCCGCTTCAGCCGGTTGTTGCGGTTGATGACGCGACGGTAGAGGTCGTTCAGGTCCGAGGTGGCGAAGCGGCCACCGTCGAGCTGCACCATCGGGCGCAGGTCCGGCGGGATGACCGGGACCGCGTCGAGCACCATGCCTGCGGGATCGTTGTTGCCCTGGAGGAACGCGGCGACGACCTTGAGGCGCTTGAGCGCACGGGTCTTGCGCTGCCCCTTGCCGTTGGCGATGACGTCACGCAGCTTCTCGGCCTCGGCCGCGAGGTCGAAGCTCTCCAGACGCTTCTGGATGGCCTCGGCACCCATGTAGCCCTTGAAGTACTTGCCGAAGCGCTGCTTCATCTCGCGGTAGAGGATCTCGTCGCCCTCGAGGTCCTGGACCTTGAGGTTCCGGAACCGATCCCACACCGCCTGGGCCCGGTCGATGCGACGCTGCGCGAGGGTGCGGATCTGCCCCGCCTCCTTCTGCGCACCGTCGGTCACCTTGCGCTTGATGTCGGCCTTGGCGCCCTCGGACTCGAGCTGCGCCAGGTCCTCCTCCAGCTTGGCCATGCGGGCCTCGATGTCGGAGTCGCGACGCTTCTCGAGCTGCTTGATCATGGCCTCGTGCTTGGCCTGCAGGCTCGGCAGATCACGGTGACGGGCCTCCTCGTCGACGTGGGTCACCATGTGCGCGGCGAAGTAGATGACCTTCTCGAGGTCCTTCGGCGCGACGTCGAGGAGGTAGCCGAGCCGCGACGGCACACCCTTGAAGTACCAGATGTGCGTCACCGGGGCGGCCAGCTCGATGTGCCCCATGCGCTCGCGGCGCACATTGGAACGGGTGACCTCGACCCCACAGCGCTCGCAGACGATGCCCTTGAAGCGGACACGCTTGTACTTGCCGCAGTAGCACTCCCAGTCCCTCGTGGGGCCGAAGATCTTCTCGCAGAACAGGCCGTCACGCTCCGGCTTCAGCGTGCGGTAGTTGATGGTCTCGGGCTTCTTGACCTCGCCGTGGCTCCACTCACGGATCTGATCCGCGCTCGCCAGCCCGATGCAGAGCTTGTCGTAGACGTTGACGTCCAGCATTGGTTCCCTATCCCCCGCGACCCGCGGGTGCCTGGTTGAACGAAATCTGAGTTGTTGGGTGCCGGATCACCCGGCGCTTCGCGACTGAGTCAGGCTCAGACTTCGCCGACGTCGAGGAAGTGGTCTCCCCCGGGACGCCGTCCAAGATCGATGCCGAAGTCCTCGGCGTTGCGGAGATCGTCCTCGGACTCCCTGAGGTCGATGACCCGGCCGTCGCCGGAGAGCACCTCGACGTTCAGGCAGAGCGACTGCATCTCCTTGACCAGCACCTTGAAGGACTCAGGGATGCCGGGCTCGGGGATGTTCTCCCCCTTGACGATGGCCTCGTACACCTTGACGCGGCCGGGCACGTCGTCCGACTTGATGGTCAGCAGCTCCTGGAGCGCCCAGGCCGCGCCGTAGGCCTCAAGTGCCCACACCTCCATCTCACCGAAACGCTGACCGCCGAACTGCGCCTTGCCGCCCAGCGGCTGCTGGGTGATCATCGAGTACGGACCCGTCGAGCGGGCGTGGATCTTGTCATCGACGAGGTGGTGCAGCTTAAGCATGTACATGTAGCCGACGCCGGTCTTCTCCGGGTAGGGCTCGCCGGAGCGGCCGTCGAACAGCTGCGCCTTGCCGCCGCCGTCGATGAGCCGCTCACCGTCGCGCGTGGTGAGGGAGTTCTCAAGCAGGCCGGTGATCTCCGCCTCGTTGGCGCCGTCGAAGACGGGGGTGGCGACGCGGGCGTCACCCTCCACCCGGCCCAGGCCGACCTCGCGCAGCCGCTCGGCCCAGGCCTCCTGCACCTCGGAGATGTCCCAGCCGGTCTTGGCGATCCAGCCGAGGTGATTCTCGAGGACCTGCCCGATGTTCATCCGGGACGGGACACCGAGCGGGTTGAGGACGATGTCGACGGGGGTGCCGTCGGCCAGGAAGGGCATGTCCTCGACCGGGAGGATCTTGGAGATGACGCCCTTGTTCCCATGGCGGCCCGCGAGCTTGTCGCCGTCGCTGATCTTGCGCTTCTGGGCGACATGGACCCGCACGAGCTGGTTGACACCGGGCGGGAGCTCGTCACCCTCGGCGGCGTCGAAGACCCGGACGCCGATCACGGTGCCGGACTCACCGTGGGGCACCTTGAGGGAGGTGTCACGGACCTCGCGCGCCTTCTCGCCGAAGATCGCGCGGAGCAGTCGCTCCTCCGGGGTCAGCTCCGTCTCACCCTTGGGGGTGACCTTGCCGACGAGGATGTCGCCCGCGGAGACCTCGGCGCCGATACGGACGATGCCACGCTCGTCGAGGTCGGAGAGCATCTCATCGGAGACGTTCGGGATGTCGCGGGTGATCTCCTCGGCGCCCAGCTTGGTGTCGCGGGCGTCGATCTCGTGCTCCTCGATGTGGATCGAGGTGAGGATGTCGTCCTGGACGAGACGCTGAGAGAGGATGATCGCGTCCTCGTAGTTGAGGCCCTCCCACGGCATGAACGCGACGAGCAGGTTCTTGCCCAGTGCCAGTTCGCCACGGTCGGTGCAGGGGCCGTCGGCCAGCGGGACACCCTCCTCGACGCGGTCACCGGCAGCCACCAGCGGGCGCTGGTTGATGCAGGTGCCGGCGTTGGAGCGGACGAACTTGTCCAGCCGGTACGTGGTGTAGGTGGCGTCGTCGTTCGCGACCTCGATGAGGTCCGCGGTCACGGACGACACGACACCGGACTTCTTGGCCAGGGTCACGTCGCCCACGTCGATGGCGGCGCGGTACTCCATGCCAGTGCCGACGAGCGGGGCCTCGTTGCGCACGAGCGGGACCGCCTGCCGCTGCATGTTCGCACCCATGAGGGCACGCGAGGCGTCGTCGTGCTCGAGGAAGGGGATGAGGGCCGTCGCGACCGAGACCATCTGGCGCGGGGACACGTCCATGTACTCGACGTCCGTGGCGGGGATCGAGTCGACGTCACCGTGCTTGAGGCGCACGAGGACCCGGTCCTCGGTCAGGCGCCCCTCATCGTCCATGAGCGCGTTGGCCTGGGCGATGGAGTAGCGGTCCTCCTCGTCGGCGGTGAGGTAGTCGATCTGGTCCGTGACCTGCCCGTTCTCGACCTTGCGGTACGGCGTCTCGATGAAGCCGAAGGCGTTGACGCGGGCGAACGAGGCCAACGAACCGATGAGGCCGATGTTCGGACCTTCGGGGGTCTCGATGGGGCACATGCGGCCGTAGTGCGAGGTGTGGACGTCGCGGACCTCCATGCCCGCGCGGTCCCGGGAGAGACCGCCGGGGCCGAGGGCCGAGAGGCGACGCTTGTGGGTCAGGCCGGCCAGCGGGTTGTTCTGGTCCATGAACTGCGACAGCTGCGAGGTGCCGAAGAACTCCTTCAGCGCGGCGGTCACGGGCCGGATGTTGATGAGGGTCTGCGGCGTGATGGCCTCGATGTCCTGCGTCGTCATGCGGTCGCGGACGACGCGCTCCATCCGGCCCAGGCCCGTGCGGAGCTGGTTCTGGATCAGCTCGCCCACCGTGCGCAGGCGACGGTTCCCGAAGTGGTCGATGTCGTCGGCCTCGACCGGGTTCCCGTTCAGTTCCTCACGGTGCTCGTGCAGGGCGACGACGTACTTGATCGCGGCGACGATGTCGTCCATGGTCAGCACGGTCTGGTCGAACAGGATGTTGAGGTCGAGCTTCTTGTTGATCTTGTACCGACCGACCTTGGCCAGGTCGTAACGCTTCGGGTTGAAGTAGTAGTTCTCCAGCAGCGCCTGGGCGGCGTCGCGGGACGGCGGTTCGCCGGGACGCAGCTTCCGGTAGATGTCGAGGAGGGCCTCGTCCTGGGTGTTGACGGTGTCCTTCTCCAGCGTCATCCGCATGGACTCGAACTCGCCGAACTCCTCCAGGATGCGGTCCTCGCTCCAGCCGAGCGCCTTGAGCAGGACGGTGACGTTCTGCTTGCGCTTGCGGTCGAGACGCACGAAGACCATGTCGCGCTTGTCGATCTCGAACTCGAGCCACGCGCCCCGCGAGGGGATGACCTTGCAGGAGTAGATGTCCTTGTCGGAGCCCTTGTCGGGGCTGACCTCGAAGTAGACGCCCGGGGAACGCACGAGCTGCGAGACGACGACACGCTCGGTGCCGTTGATGATGAAGGTGCCCTTGTCCGTCATGAGCGGGAAGTCACCGATGAAGACGGTCTGCGACTTGATCTCGCCGGTGTCGTTGTTGACGAACTCCGCCGTCACGAACAGCGGGGCGGCGTAGGTGACGTCGCGGTCCTTGCACTCCTCGATCGAGTGCTTGGGCTCCTCGAAGCGGTGGTCGCGGAAGGACAGCGACATGGTCTCGTTGAAGTCCTCGATGGGAGAGATCTCCGCGAAGATCTCCTCGAGGCCGGAGCGGGTGTTCACGTCGGTGCGCCCGGCTGCCAGGCGCTCCTCCACGTCGCTACGCCAGGCCTCGTTGCCGATGAGCCAGTTGTAGGAATCGATCTGCAGATCTAGGAGATTGGGGACCTCGAGCGGCTCGGGGATCTTCGCAAAGGAGATCCGGCCGCTGGGCAAGACGACATTGGTGTTCTTCAACGCAGAGCGCGAGGCGGCCAAGATTCGGTCCTTCCGGGAACTGAGTTGGTTCGCCGCACAACAAAGGACCCGCGTCAAGTCACGGGCGATTGCAGGGCAGGGCAAACAACCACTATAGGCATGTCGGCCGCAACACGCAAGCGGGGCCCGGACGCACCATGATAGCCGCGACGCCCGACAACGCAACGCATCCACGCGGAGTCCTCCAACCCGGACGACAACCCACCCCACAGCGTCGCGGGCACCCCCGTCACCCGACACCCCCTCGCACCCCCATCCCTCCCCCCGGCCTCCCATCAGCGTCCGTCACGAATCGCCGTTCTGCTTTGCCTGAAACGTTTCAAACGGCGTCTCGTGGAAGCAAAGCGGCGGTTCGTGCCCAGCGGCCAGACCTGGGAGGCGCGCCCCTGTCGGGGCGGGCGGTGCCCATCAGGGGACAAGAAGAGAAGAAGACCCGCCCCTGTCGGGGCGGGCGGTGCCCATCAGGAGACAAGAAGAGAAGAAGACCCGCCCCTGTCGGGGCGGGTCTTCTTGGGATCCGATGCGCCGGTTGCCCGGCCGAGATCACTTGATCTCGACGGAACCACCAGCGGCCTCGAGAGCGGCCTTGGCCTTCTCGGCGGCCTCCTTCTCGACCTGCTCGAGAACCGGCTTCGGGGCACCCTCGACGAGGTCCTTGGCCTCCTTCAGGCCGAGGTTGGTCAGGGCGCGCACCTCCTTGATGACGGCGATCTTCTTGTCGCCACCGGAGGTGAGGATGACGTCGACCTTGCCGGAGCCGGCATCGTCGGCACCGGCGTCGTCGCCACCGCCAGCGGCGGGAGCGGCAACCTGGGCGACGGCGACCGGAGCGGCGGCGGTGACCTCGAAGGTGTCCTCGAACAGCTTCACGAACTCGGACAGTTCGATGAGGGTCATCTCCTTGAAGGCGTCAAGGAGCTCTTCCTTGGTGAGCTTCGCCATGATGGGCGTTCCTTTCGGTAAGAATCGCAAGCGGTCACGCTGCGACGGATTGGTTGTTCCGCAGCAGGTGCTGCTCAGTTGGCCTCATCGGCCGGTGGGACGTCGCCGGTGGCGGCGTCTTCGTTCGTGGTCTCAGCGGCAGGCGCGGAGCCTGCCCCACCGATGATGCTCGGGTCCTCGGCAGCCTTGCTCTGCAGCGCGCCGAAGAGGCGGGCGCCCTGGGAGAGCGGGGCGGCCAGGGTGCCGGCGGCCTTGGCGAGGCTGCCCTTCATGGCACCAGCCATCTTGGACAGCAGGACCTCGCGGGACTCGAGGTCGGCAAGCTTGAGAACCGCCTTGGCGTCGAGGAACTTGCCCTCGAGAACACCACCCTTGATGACCAGGAACGGATGTGCCTTCGCGAAGTCGCGCAGCCCCTTCGTCGCCTTGGCGATGTCGCCGGAGATGAAGGTGAAGGCGGTCGGACCGACGAGCGTCTCCTCGACGCCCTCGATGCCGGCTTCCTTGGCCGCGAGAGCGGCCAGGGTGTTCTTCGCAACGGCGTAGGTGGCGTCCTCACCGAGGGACCGACGCAGTTCCTGCAGGTCCTTGACGGTGAGACCGCGGTACTCGGTCAGCACCACGGCAGCGGAGTTCGTGAAGGCCTCACTCAGTTCCGCGACCTTGGCTGCCTTCTCCGGCCTCGCCATTGGGTCTCCTTCCATTTCTGTTCACGCCGTCGACCCCAGAAACGAAAAGACCCCGTCGCCGGTGGCGCGGGGCACGATGAGCAGGGCTCACAGTTGTCACACTCACCTGCGCGGGCACCCCTTCACGAGGAATCAAGACTTCACGTCACCTGCGGTCTTCGGCGGCCCAAGCCTAGGCGAAGGACCACCCCGGGACCAAATCGCCCCCCTCACGATTCCAGCAGCGGGGCGAGCTCCCGACGCCGGTGCAGGGCCTCACCGAGCGGAAGGCCGAAGTAGAGCCACCACATGCTCAACGCGAGCGAGACGCCGCACACGAGGACACTCGCCGCCCCCTGCCACCAGCCGTGGAGCTCGTGCAGGGTGCGTACGGACACTGCGGTCCCCACGACGATCTCGCCGAGGGAGATGATGACCAGGAGGCCGTGCCGTTCCGCGATGTGGCGGGGATGGAAGAGCACCCTCCGCCGCCCTCGCCACACGAACAGCAGCGGCGCCGCGACCTCCAGCCAGATGAGGATCACCGCGATCCACAGCCGGTGACTGAACCTGTGGTCGACGAAGCACGTGGCCACCCAGAGCAGTTGCACGACGGCGGTCCACCAGGCCATGGCCCGGAACTGCCCGCCCCGGGTTGCCGCGCGCGGCCCGGAGCCACATGAGAACCATCGCCGTACGCATGACGACGTATCCGACGACCATGGTGACAGGGTCGAAGCGCCACCCATCGGCCATCCCACGGAAGAGATCGGGGATGTCCGTGGCCAGGACGAGGATGTCCACCATCTGGAAGCCGACGCACAGCCGGACCCCCCAGTCGTCGGTGTCGAAGGCCGAGGCGAACCAGCTGTAGTTCATCCACGCCCAGACCGTGGCGAACTGGACGATGCCGAAGGCCACCAGGCCGGGGAGGATCTGCCCCGATGCGATGGCGGGGCAAGTTCCACCCCGCCACCCCGAAGGCCGCGACGAGGGTGAGGTCGGAGAGCAGTTCCAGCGTCGTCGCGACGCGGTGGGGTTCGTCCGGGTCGCGCTCGACCATCGGACGCAGCCCACACAGCGTTCCCCCGGCTCCGTTCACCATCCCATCCTGACAGATGAACCACCCCCCGTTTCACGACTGGAGCACCATGCGCTAAGTTTGGGGACACCCTGTTCCAGAGAGGTAAGCCATGCCTAAGGTTGACTCGTCCGTCCGCTCCGCCCTGTCCCCCACGGGCAAACGGGCCACCCGCGGCGTCGGACTGCTCCGGATCGGCTCCGCCGCCTTCACCGCAGCCTGCCTCGTCATGCTCGGTCGCCACTGGGGTGGTGGCGGGGAGACGCCACTCCCGCTCCCCTGGCTCATCGTGTGCATCGCGGGGGCCGGGCTCCTGGCCTTCGCGGAGATCCTCCTCGGCGGCCGGGCCGCCCGACGTGAGGAGCGACGGATCCGCGCGGACCTGCTCAGCGCGCACCTCCACAACCGGGTCAGGCCACTTCGAACCCCACCCGAGGCCGAGACGCCCCGGCCCCGCGCCGCCTTCCTGAGACCTTGGCGCGGCCGAGGCCACTCCGGCCAGCCCATCGCCACCCCGGCGACACCCGCCCAACTCGTCGCCCTCATGACGGACAACACCGAACGCATGACGGAATACCGGCAGGTCTACCTCGGCTCGACCCTGGCCGCCCTCGCCATCCCCTTCCTCACCCTCATCTACGTCACCGTGGCCCTGGACACCGCCGTCGGCCTCGGCATCCTCACCGCGGTCCCGTTCGTCCCCCTGGCGATCGGCGGCTTCCTGCGACTCTTCCGCAAGGTGTCCGCGGCATCCCGCAAGGAACGGGGGAGGCTGGCCGTCCACTACCTCGACGCGCTGCGCAACCTCATCCCGATCCGCCTCTTCGGCGCCGGCCCACGCATCGAGGAGCGGCTGCGCACCCAGGGCGAGACCAACCGTCGCGCCATCATGCGGCTGCTCGCGGGGAACCAGGTGGTCATCATCGTGCTCGACGGGGTGTTCTCGCTGATCCTCATCTGCTGGTCGGTGCACCTCATCGGTGGTCGCCTCGCCAGCGGTGACCTGCTCGCCGGGGACGCCCTCGCCATCGCCCTCCTGCTGACCCTCCTCCTCGAACCCCTGACCCAGGTTGCCGGGTTCTTCTACATCGGGATGGGCGGCATGGCGTCGCAACGCACCATCAACCGCCAGCTGTCCCTCACCCCCGCGGAACATCACCCGAGCCTCACCACCCCGCGGCCGACCGAGGCGGCCATCAGCGTCCAGGGCGTCCACCACGACCACGGCCGTGGCCCTGTCCTGACGGGCCTCGACCTGGAGGTCGCGCCGGGCGCGAAGGTCGCCATCATGGGCCCCTCCGGCGTCGGCAAGTCGACGCTGCTGTCCCTGCTGTCCGGCACCCGACCCCTCCAGCAGGGCGCCATCGTCCTCGGCGGACACTCCATCGGCACCCTGCCCCCCGAGGAGACCGCGAAGCTCACGGCCACCGTCGCCCAGACGACCTGGCTCTTCAGCGGCACCGTCGCCGACAACCTCCGCCTCGCCCGCCCCGACGCCAGCGACGCCGAACTGTGGGAGGTGCTCCGTCGCGCCCACGTCGCCGACGAGGTGGCTCGGATGCCACGAGGCCTCGACTCGGACGTCGGCGAACGCGGGCAGCTCATCTCCGGGGGTCAGGCCCAGCGCATCTCGCTGGCCCGCGCCCTCCTGTCCGGACGACGCATCCTGCTCCTCGACGAACCGACGAGCCAGGTCGACGTCGCCTCGGAGGCCGAGATCATCCGAGCCCTCGACGAGATCGGCCCCGAGTGGACGGTCCTCGTCGTCACCCACCGCCCCTCCCTGCTCCGCATCGTCGACGAGGCCTACGAGCTGGTCGACGGCACGCTTCGCACCCTGGAGGTCGCCCGATGAGAACCCCCGCGCTCCCCGAACTGATTCGCTGGCTGACCGGTATCACCCGCCCGGTCCACGCCCCCCTGGCCGTGTCCTCGGTGTTCCGCATCCTCAACCTCGGCCTCGACCTGGTCCTGTTCGGCCTGGCCGGCTGGGCAGTCGCGGCCTTCGCGACGGGGACTCCGGCCTGGGGCATCGTGGCGTGGATCGTCGTGGTGGCGTTGGCCAAGGCGGGCGCCTACTACGCCGAGCAGTTCACCGGTCACTACGTCGCGTTCAAGGCCCTGGAACTGCTGCGCGGACACGCCTTCGCGACGCTGTGGCCCAAGGCTCCCGCCGTGGTGCTGCGGAACCGCTCCGGCGACCTGCTCCCGACCCTCACCCGTGACGTCGACCGGATCGAGGTGGTCTACGCGCACACCTTCGCCCCCGTCGTCTCCGCGTTCGTGGTTCCGCCGGCGGCGCTGGTGGTGACGGGTCTCGTGGCCGGTTGGGACCTCGTGGCGATCCCGGCCGCCTGTGTCGGGGTGGCGCTCCTCGTGGTCCCGTTCGTCGGGTTGCGGAGCTCCCTCCGTTCCACCGCGAAGGGGCTGGCCCTCCGCGGCGACCTGGCGGCCCACGCAACGGATTCCGTGTTCGGCAGCGACGCGGTGCTGTCCTTCGGCCTCGCGCCGCAGCGGCAGCGGGAGATGGACGAGCTGGGCGAGCGGATCGGCCGCGCCGCCGTGCCGCCCCTGGCCTTCAAGGGCATGCGGCGCGCCGCGAACCTCATGCTCACCCTGGTCACCGTCGCCTCGGTCATCGTCGTGGGCACCGGCGCGGGCCATGACCCGCTGCTGGTCGCCGCGCTGGCCGCTGCGGGGCTGCGCCTCTTCGAGGGGCCACGTGGCGTGGAGGACGCGGTGGGTTACCTCGACCACTCGTTCAGTGCCGCCCGTCGACTGTGGCAGCTGTGCCACGCGCCCCAGGTCGTCCGCGACGGCGACCGCGACCTCGACGTCGACCACGCGCCCACGATCGAGTGGCGTGACGTCCATTACGCCTACCCCGAGAGCAACCCGGACAACCCCGCCCTGAACGGGGTGAGCATCACCGCGGCGGCGGGGCGGCGGACGGTGTTCGTCGGCCGGTCGGGCTCGGGCAAGTCGACGGCGGTGCAACTGCTGCTGCGCTACGACGACCCGACCGCCGGTGAGATCCTCATCGACGGGGTCCCGGTCACCGAGTACACCCTCGACTCACTGCGTCGCGCGGTGGTGCTGGTGTCCCAGCGCGCCCAGGTGATCGACTCGACCATCGCGGACAACCTGCGTCTCGGCGCCCCCGATGCGTCGGAGGAGCAGCTGTGGCAGGCCCTCGAGACCGCAGAACTCGCGACGGAGGTGATGGCGATGCCGCAGGGACTCGCCACCCGCACCGGGCGCGACGGCTCCGAGCTGTCCGGCGGTCAGCTGCAGCGGCTGGGCCTGGCCAGGGCCCTCCTCGTCGATCCGAGGGTCCTGGTCCTCGACGAGTTCACCGCCAACCTCGACGCGGCGCTGGAATCCCGCATCCGGGAGAATCTGGAGCGGGACCACCCGGGCCTGACGGTCATCGAGGTGACGCATCGGCTGGAACATCTCGGCACCGCCGACCAGGTGCTGGAGTTCGACCGGGGCCGGCTCGTCACGTCCCGAGCAGAGCAAGTGGGATGACGCCTTTCTGACGCATCGAAACCACCCTTACTGTACATCTGCACTGTCCTGGACTGTACATCTGCACTGGGGTCACGGGGTGGCGAAGCGCAGGACCTCCATGCCCTCATCGTCGACCAGGGCCGTCCGGTCCCCCAGCACGACGGCCCGGTACCGTCGACCGTCCTCGGCCAGGAAGCTCACCGACCGTCGCGGCTCCCCCTCGAAGGGGAACTGCGGATCGCGTTCCTGGATGCCGGAGAGTTCCAATCCCGCGGCGGCGCAGGCCGCCTGCACCACGGCGACGTACCGTCTCGTCACGCGGTGGGGGCGGGTTGGCAGGGCCCCGGCCTCGGCGCGGAGCTCCGCCAGCTCGGCCTCGGGCACGATGGCGAGGTCCGGATGCCCCGCCAGGAAGGCCTCGATGAGGTCGAGGACATCGAACAGGTCACCCTCCAGCTCGGACGACCACAGCCCCCTCAGGTCCCGATCCAGGGCGCCGGGGAGCACCTCCCACTCCAGCAGCAGGTCCCTCTCCTCCGGATCCGCGTCGATCCGGGCCACGACCTCCCGGAACACCGCTTGGTGTTCCACTGCCCCGACCCGGCCCAGGGTCCGCTCCACCGCTGCCACCGCGTCGGGGTCCCACCCGGAGTTCCAGATGTGGCCCAGCAGCCCTCCCCTCATGGACAAACCGATGAAGGCGTCCAACTCGCAGGCCCCCACGGCGTCCGGATGGAGAGCGGCGGAGTCGATGACGCCACCGTCGCGACAGCTCAGGAACTCACGCACCGCGAGGGTGTTCGCAGAGTTGAGCGCCCAGTCATTGCCGGATTCGCGCTCCTTCGCCACCGTCTCCGCCGCGAGCCAGATGCGCTCCCCGATCCTCATGCCTGATCTCCTTCCTCGGCACAATGGTGCCGTGCGATCCCCCGTCAGCCACCACCGCATCAAGGGCGGCCGATTCATCGTCGCCGCCTCCCCGAAGCTCCTCGACGGCGAACTGACACGGACCTCGATCCTGCGGTCACGCTCCTGGCAGGTACCGAGTTGTCTGGTCGGGGCGCTGCTGACGCTGTGCTTCACACTCATGGCAGCGTGGACGACCCCGACCTCCCTGAACCTCACCTGCGCACGCCGGGCGGCTCACGAACCGGTCAACTGCGTGTTCACCACGACAAGCCTTTCCCAACGAGACGAGATTTCCCTCGAGGATGTCCGCAGCATCAGGAAGTCCAGGATCGGTTCCGGCCGCGGGTCCTACAACAGCTGCTCCCTCTCGACCTGGCCGAGGAGCCTCAACGGGCACACATGGGCGTGCCGCGCCATGGATCCCACTCCCTTCGCGCAGCTGATCGACGACCCTCTCCTCGTCGACGACGTGACCCATTCGGACAACTACCAGCTCGATTGGTGGGCTGTGGCGGCGTTCGCCATCACCACCCTGGTTTGTGCGTGGCTGGGCATTGGACGACGGGAGGACCTGAGATGGGAGATCGACCCGCCGCGAGGGCTTGTCAAGGTCACCCACGGCAGCCTGCTTGGCGTCGACACCGAGACGGTGCGGACCCCCGGCGTGCCCCAGCTGGAGCGCCGGGAGAAGGGCAACCTGATTCACGTCGCCGTCGCGGGCACCCAGCGACGCATGGCCCACGGCCTCGTCCGGACGACGGACGCCAGTCCTCACACCCTCGAGGCGTACCGCAGGTTCACGGACTCGCTCGTCAGTGGGCAGTGACCTCCTCGCGGCGACCTCCTGGCAGGTCACAATGTTCCCATGACCGCCACCCCGTCCTACCACCGCATCAAGGGCGGCCGTTTCATCGTCGCCGCCTCCCCGAAGCTCCTCGACGGCGAACTGAAACAGACCTCGATCCTGCGGTCGGTGTCCGCCATCACCTCGGTATACCTCGTCGGGGGGCTGGTGGCGCTCATGCTGGCGGTGGGCGTGCTCTGGCTGGACCCCGCCATGCACCTGTCGTGCGCCCGCGCGGCCGCGAATGAACCGATCAACTGCGTCCTCACCACGACCGGCCTGTCCGGACACCGACAGAGCCTGATCGAGGACGTGAGGAGCGCGAGCCGAACCCCGGAGAAAGGACATGAGTCCCCTGGCGACTGGTGCCATCTCTCCACCGGACCTGACCTGGCGCAGGCGTACCGCTGGGACGACTGCGTCATGGATGTCGCCATCCTCAACCTCATGATCGCGGATCCCGACTCCCTCGAGACGGTCACCCACGAGCAACGCTTCCGCAGCAGCTGGCTCTTCGCGGCTGGCTGCCTCATCATCGCCGCCGGGTGCGCATGGCTGGCACTTCGACACCGAGAGGACCTCCGTTGGGAGATCGACCCCACACAGGGCCGCGTCAAGGTGTTCCGAGGGGGCCTGGGCGGAGTGGACAGCACCATCGTCGCGGCCACCAACCTGTCCGCACTCCAGCTCCACACGCGTGGGGACGACTGGGTGCTCGCCATCCCCGGCCTGCCCCTCGCCCTCCCCATGGCCAAGGTCGATGGGCAGCAGATCATCGAGGCATACGACCGATTCCGGACCTCACTCCTCGGGGACGGCTGAGACGTCGACACTGCCGATCTCGTTGTCGTCGGTGTCGTACACGACGGCCCGGTCCCCGAGGTCGATCATCCAGTGGTGTCCGTCATCGGTGAGGAAGTGCCAGCCGATCACCTGCTGGCCGTCGTAGGTGGCCGTCGGATCCCCTGCAGTGATGGTCTCCAGCTCCCAGCCCCGGTCCGCACAGATCGCGTCGATGACGCGGGCGAAGCGCGGCTTGTTGGCCTCGGCCTGTTCGGCACGCTCCGCCAGCCGCTGCTCCAGGTCCGGGATGGTGGCGATGATGCCGTCGAGCCGCTCCTCGAGGTCGCGTCGACGCACCACCTCGAGGTTCGGCAGCCCCCTGAGGAAGGCCGAGTTGAGGGTCTCCAGCTTCTCCTCCTCGTTCAGCTCGAAGAACTCGTCGGTGAGTGCGTCGAAGGCCGTGACCCGGTCGTCGCCGAACACGCCGTCGTCCCAGATCGCGGCCCGCTCCTCGTCGGAAAGGGAGTCCATGACCTGCTGGACCCGGGCGAACAGCTCCGCGTGCCGGGTGGCGCCCATCAACTCCAGCCCCTTTGCCACGTGCCCGATGACGAACGGGTCCCAGCCGCTGTTGTGGACGAACTGGTCGATGCCGCCGTTGCTGACCTGGACCTCGTAGAAGTCGACGTGGTAGGAGCCGAGCGCCTCGTCGCAGAGCTCGTCCCCATTGGCCCCCTCGTCGAAGAGGTAGTTCACCACGGTGACGTTCGACATGATGATGTCGTAGGCGCGGTCGCTCCGGTGCGACTTGCGGGAGACGATGACGTGATCGAGCAGCATGGGTTTCCTTTCGTCGAGATCATGCTTCCACCTCTTCTGGACCCTGACAAGGGGGGTCACTGCGTTCCAGAACGCCCTCCGACGCCTCGTCGCCCGATAGGCTGGCAGGAGCCGGCCGGGAAGGGGGACGATGTACGTTCGTCGCACCGTGGACACACTGTTGGACGCTCTCCTGCCCCGAACCCCCGCGATCGCCCTCGACGGCGCCAGGGGTGTGGGGAGGACGGCAACCGCCCTGCAACGCGCGAACCGGGTGCTGCCGTTGGAGCGCCCGGATCAGCGCGCCCTCGTCGGGACCCACCCTGCGGCCCTCCTCCAACCGGGAACGACCCTGATCGACGAGTGGTCCAGGATGCCGGAGGTCTGGGACCTCACCCACAGGGAGGTGAACAACGGCGCTCCGCCCGGCAGCTTCATCCTCACCGGCTCCGCCGCCCCAACCGTCGGCAGCGTCCTGTCCCTGCGGATGCGCCCCATGGCGCTCCACGAACGCGGCCCCTTCACCACCTCCGTCTCCCTCAGCCAGTTGTTGGGGCAGGAGCGTCCCTGCTCCTCAACGATCGAGGGAGACACCTCCTGTTCCCCGGACGACTACCTGGATGCAATCGAGTCGAGCGGGTTCCCCGGGTTCATGGGGCTCGACAACGAGTCCCGCAGGGAGCAGCTGGCCACCTACATCCAAGAGGTGATCGATCGGGATCTTCCGGGCCTCGGATACACGGCGCGACGAACCGAGGCTCTTCGCCGTTGGCTCACCGCCTACGCCGCCGCCACCTCAACCACGACGAGCTACTCCAACCTCCTCGGCGCGGCCACCGGAGACAGTCGGCAGCCCAACCGCGACACCGTCTCCGTGTACCGGAACCACCTCACCCGGCTCCGCCTGCTGGATCCCGTTCCCGGCTGGAGTCCCACCCACATCACCTTCGCCCGGTTGCAGCGGGCACCCAAACACCACCTGGTCGATCCCGCTTTGGCCGCGTCGCTGCTCGGGGCCACGGCCGCCTCGATGCGCACCCCACGGCACTCGCACCTCGCCGGTCCCCTGTTCGAGGCCCTCGCCACCCTCTCCGTGAGGGTCGCCGCGGAAGCCGCCCGCGCCGAGGTGCTGCATCTGCGCACCCGCAACGGCGACCACGACGTCGATCTCGTCGTCGAGAGGCCGGACGGTCGACTCGTCGCGATGAAGGTCCAGCTGTCCGACACGGTCTCCGACTGGGATGTCCGACACCTGCTGTGGCTGCGGTCCAACCTGCCCGAGCAGGTCTCGGACCTCGTGGTGCTCACGACGGGGGGCACGGCCCGCCGCCGCAGCGACGGCGTCGCGGTCGTGCCGTTGGCGTTGCTCGGCCCCTGAGCAGTAAGAGGGTGCGCAGGTCGTTGCGGATTCATTCCTCGACCCGCCGTCCCACGTCGTAGGCTGAGATCAACCCACGACCTCAGGAGAACCATGCGACGCAGCATCCTGTTGACTCTTGCCCTGTTCCTCGGGTGCGCCACCCCGCTGGCCCACGCCGACGAACCCGTCCGCGTCACCGTGCTCGCCACGACCGACGTGCACGGCCACGTCCTCAACTGGGACTACTTCCGCGACGCCCCGTTCAAGGACCGCGGCGGCCACCAGATCGGCATGGCCCAGGCGGCGACCGCCATCAACCGGATCCGGGCCGAACGCGGCGCCGACAGCGTCGTCGTCGTCGACAACGGCGACGCGATCCAGGGGACCCCGCTGACCACGTACTACGCGAAGCAGGCCCCCATCACGACGACCGGGGCCACCCATCCGATGGCGGCGGCCTTCAACGCCGTCGACTACGACGCCACCAACGTCGGCAACCACGAGTTCAACTACGGGCTCGACCTCCTCCGCACCTACGAGAAGCAACTCGATGCGCCACTGCTGGCCGCGAACGTCGTGAGGGTCGCCGACGGCTCGGGCGCGTTCACCCCGTTCCACCTGGAGAAGCGCACGATCAAGGGCCAGGAGGTCACCATCGGCATCCTGGGCCTCACCACGCCCGGGTCGATGGTCTGGGACAAGGCACACCTCGACGGGGTGCTGCGGATCGACGACATGGTCGCCTCGGCCAGGACCTGGGTGCCGAAGGTGCGCGAGGCGGGCGCCGACATCGTCGTCGTGCTGAGCCACGCGGGCGTTGGCGTCTCCAGCTACTCGGGGGATCTGCCGCCGGAGAACCCGGCCGACGAGATCGCCCGTCAGGTCCCGGGCATCGACGCCATCGTCGTCGGCCACACCCACAAGGACGTCCCCGAGCAGTGGGAGACCAACGTCACCACCGGCAAGAAGGTGCTGCTGTCGCAGCCCAGGTTCTGGGCGTCCAGCGTCGCCGACATCACCTTCGACCTGACCCGCAACGGCGATGCCTGGGAGGTCACCACGAACGGCGCGACCGCCCACTACATGAAGGACTTCGCCCCGGATCCGGCCGTGACCGCAGCCGTTCAGGGGCCGCACGATGTCACCGTCGCCTACGTGAACACAAAGGTCGCATCGTCGAAGGAGGAACTGCCCGCCACCGAGTCGCGCTACCGGGACACCCCGATCATCGACTACATCCAGATGGTGCAGACCGCGACGGTGAAGAAGGCGCTCGCCGGTGGCCAGTACGCGAACCTGCCGGTGCTGAGCCTGGCTGCCCCGTTCAGCCGCACCGCCGTCTTCCCGAAGGGCGATGTGACGATCCGCGACATGGCGGGCCTCTACATCTACGACAACACCCTGCAGGCGAGGCTCCTGACCGGCGCCCAGGTCCGTGACTACCTGGAGTACTCGGCGAAGTACTTCGCCGAGGTCCCGCCGGGCGGCACCTTCGATCCCGAGACGATGACAGGCGTCGAGCGCAACGGCGAGACGGTGCGTGACTACAACTACGACATCATCTCGGGCCTGCGTTACGAGATCGACCTGGCCAAGCCGCTGGGGCAGCGGATCGTGACGCTGCAGCACCCGGACGGGACCCCCGTCAAGGACGACGAGCAGTTCGTCGTGGCCATCAACAACTACCGGGCCAGCGGCGGCGGGATCTTCCCGCACGTGGCCACGGCCCCGGTGGTCTACGACGACCTGCTGGAGATTCGGCAGGAGCTCATCGATTGGGCCACGGCACGCGGTGTCATCGATCAGTCGGACTTCTTCGTCCGCAACTGGCGGCTGGTGATCGACGGCAAGCCCGTGTTCGAGGGGGACGTGTGGGACATGCCCACTCCCCCGGCGCCGAGCCCGGCTCCGACGACGCCCGCGCCCAGCCCGTCGAAGCCGCAGCCGCCGCACCCGAAGCCGGGGCTGCCGAGGACCGGGATCAGCGTTGTCGAGGGGCTCGACGGGCGGGCAGGTCATCCTCGATGACATGAGCACCCCGGGCCCTGTCGGCCCGGGGAACGCAGCAGAACACTCAGCGAAACGACGGGATGAGTGACAGCGAAACGACAAGATAGGTGCCAGCGAAACGACAAGATGAGTGCCAGCGAAACGACGAGATGGGTAGACTGGTGCGATGCCACGGCTGATTGCGCGCGCCATCCAACCTTGGGCTGAGGAACTGCTCGGATTCACACCGGTCCTCGTCATCGAGGGAGCCAGACAGACCGGCAAGTCGACCTTGGCCCGGATGCTCCGCCCCCAAGCCGTTGTGGTCAACCTCGACGACATCCGCACCTTGGAGTACGCCCGCAATGACCCCGTCGGGTTCGTGTCCCAGGCCGGGGAGGGCACCCTCATCATCGATGAGTTCCAACGGCTTCCTGCGTTGTCCCTGGCCATCAAGGCGAGCATCGACGCTGATCGTCGTCCGGGTCGCTTCGTCCTCACCGGATCGTCGGACTTCGCACGAGTGCGCGGCGACAAGGATTCGTTGGCCGGGCGGGCTCTGTCGGTCACCGTCTGCCCACTGACCCAGTCCGAGATCCGAGGTACTGCGACAGAAGGCACCTTCGTGGACCGATTGGTGGCGGCCACCCATCCCCATGACCTCACCGCGAGCACCCCCATGAGCCACGGCGACCTGGCAGCCATGATCACGGCGGGAGGGTTCCCGGCAGTCCACGACGTCGCCCCACGAGTTCGGGACGAGTGGTACCACGGGTACATCGAACGATTGGTTCGGGTCGACGCCTTGGCGGATGGCGCCCGTCTCAACCCTGACAGAATGCTGGCACTGCTCCGCCTGATCGCTGCCCAGCAGTCAAGCGAGCTGGTGAAGGCGAAACTGGCCCAGGAAGCAGGCCTCGCCGCCTCTTCGACAGGCGCCTACCTGGACATGCTGAACCGCTTGTTCCTCACTCTTCACGTGGCACCCTGGACCCCCAACCTGACCAAGCGGGAGACCGGAAGGGCCAAGGTTTCCGTCGTGGACTCCGGGTTGACGAGCTGGCTGTGCAGCGCATCGGCAGCGTCCCTCACCAGAATCCCTCACGGCATGCAGCTCCTCGGCGCCCTGACGGAGGGATTCGTCGCTGGCGAGTTGCACGCCCAGTCCGGGTGGAGTCAGACCCGGTATCGCATGTTCCACTACCGCGACCGGAACGGCAAGGAAGTGGATTTCATCCTGGAGGCCGACGATTCACAGCTCCTCGCCATCGAGGTCAAGGCGAGCCGCACCGTCACGGGCTCCCACGTCTCCGGGCTGCGGTTCCTCCGAGAGCAACTGGGGCCTCGACTGACCAGAGCTGTGGTACTCGCCCCCATCGACCGGCCCCTCAGCTTCGGCGACGACATCTGGGCCCTGCCACTGTCGACCTTGTGGGAGGGATCATGACGACCCGGCCACGCGCCCTTCTGATGGATCTGGACGGAACGCTGATGGATCATGCGGGCGCGAGCGCCCATGCGATCCTCGCCGTGCTGGCCGACCGTGATCTGTCACCCACCGAGGACTCGGTGGCCCTGTGGCGCGCCTTGGAGGCAGAGCACTTCCAGCGGTATCTCGACGGCGAGTTGACCTTCGAGGAGCAACGTGTGGCCCGTATCACTGCCTTCCTGGCGGCCCACGGGGCAGTCGCTCTTTCCCGCGCGGATTCGCTGTCCTGGTTCGAAGGCTACCTCGCACGCTACGAATCCTCGTGGCGCCCCTTCGACGACGTCCGCCCCTTCTTGGATGCCGTCGCAGCTCTTCCGGCCCCTCCCTTGGTCGCGGTCGTGACCAACGGGCACCAGATGCAACAGCAGGCGAAGCTCACTGCCATCGGGCTGGGGTCGATGACGATGTATGCCTCCTCGACGATGGGCGTCCGCAAACCTGATCCTCACCTCTTCCTGCAGGTCTGCGATGATCTCGGCGTCGCCCCGGAACAGGCCTGGTTCATCGGGGACGATCTCGAGACCGACGCAGTCGGCTCAGAAAGCGCTGGTTTGCATGGCATCTGGCTGAACCGAGCCGCGACCACGAACCGACGCGGTCGCCCCTCCCGAGCCGCCAGCCTGACCGACATCGCCACCTGGCTTCAGACAACCACTGCCCACCACGAGCCGTCGCGATGACTTCCCCACCGAGACAGCGGCGATGTCCAGGTCCTCATTGACCTCTTTACCCGGTGTGGGCATCGTAGGTGCAGATCACCCATGCCCCCGAGGACGTGCCATGCAACCTTCCGAATTCCCCAGCCACCTCATCGACGACGCCGATCGCGCGGGAGGTGATCTCCTCATCCAGGCCGCCGGCGGGAGCCTCGACGTGCTCGTCGTGCTGGGTTCCGGTCTCGCCGACGCCCTGGATGCGGCCCCGGACTGGCCCGAACCGCTCACCCGGATGCGTCAGTCCGATCTGCCGGGGGTCCTGGCCCCGGTGGGCGACGGCCACGTCGACGAGCTGCGCACCTACCGCTTCGGTGGGCAGCGGGTGGCGGTGGCGCTCGGCCGCACCCATCTCTTCGAGGGACACGGCCCACGCCCCGTGACCGCGCTGGCCCGGGCCGCACACTGTGCGGGCGCGGGCAAGGCCGTCCTCACCAACGCCAACGGCTGCCTGCGCGACTGGGAGCTGGGCGATGTGATGGCCATCACCGATCACGTCAACCTCACAGGCACCTCCCCGTTCGACGGCACCGTCTTCCTCGACACCACCACCTGCTGGGACGAGGAGCTGACCGCCATCCTGACCGGGGTGTGCCAGCGCGCCGGAACCTACGCCATCCTCCGCGGCCCCGAGTACCAGACCCGCGCCGAGACCCGCCTGCTGGCCACCGCCGGGGTGGACTGCGTCGGCATGTCCACGGTGCTGGAGGCCCTGATGCTCCACGCGCTCGGTGTCCGGGTGTGCGGGATGTCGGTGGTCTCCGACCTGTCCTTCGCCACCGCCCCGACCGACCCGTCGGCGGTCCTCGATGTGGCCGCCAGGGCCCGCTCGACGATCCTGTCCGGCCTGGCGGCGCTCCTCTCCTCCGCCTGACCGGCCTTGACCCCCAGTCCACCCCGTCGCGTGATCGCCAGGCAGAACTGCGAGAAAGTGCTGGCAGAACTACGAGAGACTAGTGGCAGAACTACGAGATTTGGGTGGCAGAACTACGAAAGCTAGGCTGGGGCCGTGGCCGTTCGACCTCGTAATCTCCAGTCCATCGCCGCAGAAGCGTTGGCCATTTTCCCGGCCGTGATGCTGCTGGGTGCCCGCCAGGTGGGCAAGTCGACCTTGGCGCGTCTGCTCACTGCTCAGGGAGCCCACTACACCACTCTGGACGACGCCAGCACTTTGTCCCTCGCCGAACATGATCCTGTCGGTTACCTGACGATGGCAGGGACGGGAACACTGGTCATCGACGAGCTTCAACGACGCCCCGAACTGATGCTGGACATCAAGGCGACGATCGACCGGGACCGACGCCCCGGACGATTCATCCTGACCGGGTCCGCTGACCTACTGCGTCTACAACGAACCCCCGACTCTCTCGCCGGCCGTGCGGCGTTGCTCCAGGTCGAGGGATTCTCCCAGGGAGAACTCCACGACCATGTTGAGGACTTCGTTGCCCTCCTGGAACGCAATCCCGGCGACGCTGCATCCTCACCTCTCGGGCTCACCGACTACTCCCATCGAATGATCCGGGGAGGATTCCCGGAGGTCCAGCAGCTGCCCCCCCGAACCCGTCGCCTCTGGTTCGACTCATACCTCACCCAGTCGGTTCAGCGGGATGCCGGGGATCTCGGCGTTCCCTACCAGCCCGGACGTCTGTACCAGTTGCTGCGCGTCCTCGCCGCCAACCAGTCCGGGGAACTGGTGAAGGCCCACGCGGCCTCCCGGGCCGATCTCCCGGCCACGTCGATCACGCCGTACCTTGATCTGTTGAGCCGCCTGTTCCTCACCTACACATTGCCACCGTGGACCAACAATCCCCTCCAACGTGTGACAGGCAAACCCAAGAGCGGGATCCGCGACGTCGGGCTCGCAGCCCATCTGGTGGGCGCCTCCCAGCAGCAGCTCGCCACTCCCGGGAGCCCTCAGCTCGGAGGCCTGCTGGAGAGCTTTGTCGCCACAGAGCTTCTCAAACAACGGACCTGGTCCGAGCAGCAGTACGACCTTCACCACTTCCGCGATTCACGTGGCAACGAGGTGGACATCATCATCGAGCTTGCCGACGGCAGGGTCTGGGGAGTCGAGGTCAAGGCCTCACAGACCGTCCGTTTCGACCATTTCGCCACGCTCGCGAAGCTGCGGGATCGGCTGGGGCCCCGGTTCCGGGGCGGGGTGGTGCTGAGCCTCCACCCCGACCCACTTCCCATGGGTCCCAGCCTCTGGGCGCTGCCGGTCTCAGCCCTGTGGGGCTGAACCGACCTGGATCAGGAGGAAGACGGCTCCCTGCGGGTCCTTCACCGTCGCCATCCGACCCCACGGCGTGTCCCGCGGCTCCACCACGATCTCACCGCCGAGTCGAGTGACCCGCTGCGCGGCCTCCTCGAAGTCCGTGACACCGAAGTACACCTGCCAGCCGGGCTCGGCCCCCGGTGCCCCGAAGTACCCGAGATCCCCGATGCCACAGACGGCGTCCTCCTCCTCACCGTGCGTGACGTACGGGGCATCCGACATGGGGTGGGTGTCCCACTCGAAGACCTCACGGTAGAACCTCGCTCCCCGCTCCAGGTCCCGGGTGAGGGCGTCGAACCACACGGGCAACCCCGCGCCGGGCACGGCGGGCACGAAGTTGGGATCCTCCAGCACACCGACGAGCCCGCCGTCGGGATCGCGGACCACGGCGTATCGGGTCGACTCGTCCACCTGGATCGGTTCGACGACGACCTCGCCACCGGCGGGCACCACCCGGTCGACGAGCGCTGTGAGGTCCGGCGTCCACAGGCACACCAGCCACCCTTCCGCGGGGACCGGCCCCTCGGCCAGGGGCTCGATGGTGCCCACCATCTGCTCCTTGAGCGAGATGACGTGCGACAGCGGGCAGTCGGAATCCATCTCCTCGATGCCCCACCCGAACAGTTCCCGGTAGAACTGCGCAGACTTCTCCGGAGCACTCGCGTACAACTCCACCCAGCAGGGCTGACCCGGAACGGCCTTCATCGTTTCACTCCTTGTTCTCGACTGTGAACCACACTAGAACCCAGGCCGTCAGCCTCACGACTCCGATCCTGCTCAGATCCTCGGGTACAGGGCCGCCAGGGCGACGAGCACCGGATGGTTCCATGGCTCCGCAGCCCCTGGCCGCAACGTCACCGTCCCCTCGCACCCCGTCAACGGAACCGGGTGCCGGGCCACGAGAGGGGCACTGGGCCACAGGTGGTCGCCGATGTCCGCCGATGAGGGCGTCACCATGACGAGCAGCCACGGCGCTGCTGGATGGAACGGCAGCTCCACCTCGTCGACGCCCCGCCGCAACGTGCCCGTCACCGGCGGTCCGGACGGCACCGGGGTCGGGAAGGTGCCGACCCACTGATAGGGCAACGGACCCAGTGCCACGTCGGGTGACATGTCCACCCGGACCCGGACCCGGGTGCGGAGGCCGGGCTGCCACAGGCTGACCGGCCCCAGCTCGATCTCACTCACCCGATCCGCGGCACGACGGAACTGTCCGGGCGCCAGCCCCACGTCAGAGGTGAAGCGGCGGGTGAAGGTACCGACGGAGGTGAACCCGACCTCGTGGCAGGCATCCAGCACCGAGAGCTGTTCCACCACGAGCAGACGTTTCGCTGCCTGGAACCGCTGCGCGGCCAGATAACGGATCGGGGAGGTCCCCACCACCGCCGTGAAGGTCCGGGTCAGGTGGGCAGGGCTCCAGGCCAGGTGATCGGCAAGGTCCTGGACGGTGATCGCCTCGGTCAGGTGGTCGTTGAGGAACCGTGCAGCCTCGATCGCCAGGGCCTCGCGGTTCACGCCGTCGCCTGCTCCTCCTGGGCGCGGACCCGAGTCCGGCACAGCACCCAGTAACCACCGAAGCCGAGGATCAGCGCGATGATGACGCCGATGTTGCCGCCGGACCATGGCCCCTCACGGCCGCCGAGCAGGAACAGCAGGTAGCCCTGCCAGTTGTTCCAGACCGCTTCCTCCGCGAACCCGTTGACGACGAAGCCCCAGCCGACGGCACAGCAGACGGCCATGACGCCGAGCGCCAGCCAGTTGAAGGCCCCGTAGCGGCCCGTCTGGTCGAACAGCGCCTTCTCGTCGTAGTCCTTCCGGCGCAGGGCGATGTCGGCCATCATGATCCCCGCCCAGGCGGCGAGCGGCACCCCCAGGGTGATGAGGAAGGACTGGAACGGGCCGATGAAGTTCTCCGCGAAGAACACGACGTACACCGTCCCGGCGCTCAGGATGAGACCGTCGATGAGGGAGGCCAGCGGGCGCGGGATGGTGATCCCCAATGTCAGCAGGGTCAGACCGGAGGAGTAGATGCCGTTGATGGCCCCGGACAGCAGCGACAGGATGGCGGTGAGCAGGAACGGGATGAGGAACCAGGTGGGCAGCACCTGGGCGAGTGCACCGACGGGGTCCGCGCTGATGCCCTCCGCGATCTCGGTCGACGAGCCCGCCAGCATGAGACCGAAGGTGATGAGCACCACGGGCCCCAGCGAACCGCCGAGCGTGTTCCACCCGACGATGGCGGCGCCCTTCGCGTCGCGGGACTGGTAGCGCGCCCAGTCGGCGGCGATGTTGACCCAGCCGAGCCCCATGCCGGTCATCACCATCGTCATGGCCCCGATCATCGCCACGGGGGAACCGGAGGGGATCGCCATGATGGCGTCCCACTTGATGTGGGGAACGACGAGGATGACGTACACGATGGTCGTGATGCCGGTGATCCAGGTGAGCACCGACTGCATCCTCATGATGATGTGGTATCCGGCCATGGCCCCGAGCACGATGAGGCCGGCCACCACCGCAGCGGCGATGACATTGAGCAGGACCTTGTCCTCCCCCACCCAGCCGAGACGCTCGAAGACGGTGGCCGTCGCGAGCACCGCCGTGATGGCGAGCATCGTCTCCCACCCGATGGAGGTGAGCCACGAGATGATCCCCGGAGCCTTGGCCCCCTGGACGCCGAACGCGGCCCGGGACATGACCATGGTGGGGACCGACCCACGTTTGCCACCGAGCGCGATGACACCGCAGATCGCGAAGGACAGCACCACGCCGACCATCGCGACGAGGGTGGCCTGCCAGAACGAGACGCCGAAGTCCAGCACCCAGGCGCCGTAGCTCATGCCGAAGACGGAGATGTTGGAGGCGAACCACGGCAGGAAGAGCTGCCTCGGTTTGGCAGTGCGTTGCGCCTCCGTCACAACCTCGATACCGGTGAGCTCGATCGCGCTCCGGGCGTCGACCTGCTCAGCACCAACCACGGATGGATCAGTCTGCGATGACATGGGAACTCTCCAGGGGACGACGGGGGTGGTGGTCGGAATGCTACTGCACGACTCGCGATCGAGGGCGGCCTGTGGGGACGTCGCGAGGGGCAGGTCCGAAGACCTGCCCCTCGCGACGATTCAGCCTGTTGGCCCTCCGGCTCAGGCGTTCTCGCCCGGCTTGGTGATGCTGCCGTCGATCAGCACGCTCGGCGACATCGTCGACGAGACAGCGATCTTCTTGACGTAGCGGCCCTTCGAGGAGGCCGGCTTCAGACGGAGGATCTCCTCCAGGACGGCGAAATAGTTGTCGACGAGCTGCTGCTCACCGAACGAGGCCTTGCCGATGATGAACTGCAGGTTGGCGTGACGGTCCACACGGAACTCGATCTTGCCGCCCTTGATGTCGGCGACGGCCTTCGCCACATCCATGGTGACGGTACCGGTCTTCGGGTTCGGCATGAGGCCACGAGGACCGAGGACGCGGCCGAGCTTGCCGACCTTGCCCATCATGTCCGGGGTGGCAACGACCGCGTCGAAGTCGAGGTAGCCGCCGGCCACCTTCTCGACGAGCTCATCCACGCCGACCTCGTCGGCCCCCGCCTCGCGGGCGGCCTCGGCCTTCTCACCGGCGGCGAAGACGAGGACCCGAGCCGTCTTGCCAGTGCCGTGGGGAAGGTTGACCGTGCCGCGGACCATCTGGTCCGCCTTGCGGGGATCGACGCCGAGGCGCACCGCGACCTCAACCGTCTCGTCGAACTTGGCCGAAGCCATCTCCTTGACCAGCTTCAGCGCCTGCTCGGGCGTGTGGAGCTGGGCGCCGTCGCGCTTCTCGGCGGCGGCCTTGTAAGCCTTGCTGTG
The DNA here is from genome assembly GCF_003932785.1 of Arachnia propionica. Taxonomy (GTDB): domain Bacteria; phylum Actinomycetota; class Actinomycetes; order Propionibacteriales; family Propionibacteriaceae; genus Arachnia; species Arachnia propionica_B. Next base: position 69,854 of record NZ_RQYT01000007.1, read on the forward strand.
CTTCATCTCTGGTTCCTTTGAATGTCAGTCAGCCTCGCGGGCTGATCCACCAGTTCTGGTGCGGGGAGCTTCCCTACCAGGGGGAGCGTCACTCGACGGTGACGCCCATGGAGCGGGCGGTGCCCTCGACGATCTTGGCGGCGGCCTCGATGTCGTTGGCGTTGAGGTCGGGCAGCTTGGTGGCGGCGATCTCGCGCACCTGATCCTTGGTCAGGGTGCCGACCTTGTTCTTCAGCGGGTTGTCGGAGCCCTTGCTGAGGCCCGCGGCCTTCTTGATGAGCTCAGCAGCCGGCGGGGTCTTCGTCACGAACGAGAACGTGCGGTCCTCGTAGATGGTGATCTCGACGGGGATGATGTTGCCGCGCTGCGACTCCGTCGCGGCGTTGTACGCCTTGACGAACTCCATCATGTTGACGCCGTGCGGGCCGAGGGCGGTACCGACCGGCGGCGCGGGAGTGGCAGCGCCCGCCTGCAGAGCGATCTTGACGAGGGCTGCGACCTTCTTCTTGGGAGGCATTTCGGGTCCTTCTGATGTTGGTTCAGACGTGCCGCGGCCCCGGGTCACCCCGGAGCGACGACGCAACGCGCAATTCTAGGTCCTGAGGAGCAGGATTCCTAAACGACCTTCTCGACCTGCTTGAACTCGAGGTCGAGCGGCGTCTCGCGCCCCATGATCTCGACGAGGGCTCGGAGACGCTGATGGTTGGCGTTGATCTCGGTGATCGTGGCGTGAACCCCGGCGAAGGGGCCGTCGATCACCTGGACGGAGTCGCCGACCGCGAAGTCGACGACCTCGACCTTCTTCTTCACACTCTTCGCGGGGCCGGCCGACTCGGCGGCGACCTTCGCGACGACGGAAGGAGTCAGCATGCTGACCACCTCGTCCAGGTTGAGCGGGACGGGGGTCTGTCCGTGACCGACGAAACCGGTCACCGACGGGGTGTGGCGCACCACGGCCCACGAGTCGTCGGTCATCTCCATGCGCACCAGGACATAGCCGGGCAGGACGCAGCGGGTGACCGTCTTGCGGGTGTTGTTGCGCACCTCGACGACGTCCTCGGTGGGGACAATCGTCTCGAAGATGTAGTCCTCCATGTTGAGGGAGGTGGCCCGGGAGTCCAGGTTCTGCTTGACCCGGTTCTCCATGCCGGAGTAGGTGTGGATGACGTACCACTCGCCGTACCTGCCCTCGAGGTCCTCTCGCAGCGCGGCGATGGCCTGCTGGGCGGCGTCGTCGGCCTCCTCGGAAGCCTCCGGCTCCTCCGCGGCCTCCTCGTCGTCGGTGAGGGAGATGACCTCCTCGGCCGGCTCGTCCTCCTCGCCGATGGGGCTGAGATCGATCTCGACCTCGGCGTCCTCCGTGGGCAGTTCGCCCAGGTCGATCTCGATGTCGTCGTGCTCGGTCACTGGGTTCCTCCAAAGAGCTTCAGCAGGGCCCACCCGAAGGCGGCATCGAGCACGCCGACGTAGAAGACCATGAACAGAACGAAGACCAGCACGACGGTGAACAGCGTCGTGAGTTCGTTCCACGTGGGCCAGACGACCTTCTTCAGCTCGCCGACGGACTGCCGGGTGAACTGGGCCGGGTTCTTGGCCTTGTAGGGATCGTGCTCCTCGTGGCTGGACTCGGAACGCTTCTTCGTGGGGGCGTTCTTCTTCACGGGCGCCTTGGCGGTCCGGCGGACGACGGCCTTCGGCTCGTCCTTGTCCTCGGCTTCGTCGACCGCGGGCTCCTCGTCGAACTGCTCCTCGAGGTCCGAGATCACCTCGTCGTCGGCGACGGGGTCAGCCTCGGGGAGTTCGTCTTCCCCGGCCTGCTGAGTCTTGTCGTCGCTCACGCGCCATCCCTTCGGTCAACAAACGAAATGCCTGCCCACCCACTGGGTGGCAGGCCGTGAAGCATCTGCTTCGCAGGGCAGGAGGGACTCGAACCCCCAACCTGCGGTTTTGGAGACCGCTGCTCTGCCAGTTGAGCTACTACCCTTCGGTCCGGCGGCCCACCCGCATCGGGGCGCGACCGGCCTCGCCAGACCCTCATCGTAACGCATTCGCCCCGAGGGGTCGAAATCAGAGGTTGAGGCCGATGAGATTCACCTCGGGGGTCAGGGTGACCCCGAACCTGGCCCGGACGCCGTCACGGACCTCCCTCGCCAGGTCCATGATGTCGGCGGCACTCGCGCCGTCGTGGTTGGTCAGGGCCAGCACGTGCTTCGACGAGAGCCGGGCGCGACGTCCGGGGGCGTGGCCCCTGGGGAAACCCGCGCTGGAGATGAGCCAGGCGGCGCTGGTCTTGACGCGGTCCCCGACGGGGTAGCGGGGCGCGTCCTCGGGGAGGGCGGCCGCCTGTTCCTCGGTGAGGATCGGGTTCATGAAGAACGACCCGGCGGACCAGGAGTCGCGGTCCTCGTCATCCAGCACCATGCCCTTGCCGCGACGGATGCGCAGCACCTCCTCGCGGACACGGGTGGCCTCGGCCCGCTGCCCGCACTCGACGCCGAGGGCGTCGGCGAGTTCCGGGTAGCGGATCGGTTGCCCCATGTGGCCGAGGGGCATCTGGTAGGTGACCCGGAGGATGACGAACCGTCCCGGGTCCTGCTTGAACACCGAGGTCCGGTAGCCGAAGTCACAGTCAGTGGCGAACAGCGTCCGGATCCCGCCGGTTCGGCGATCCCAGGTCCGCACCTGCTGGACGAGGGAGGCGACCTCGGCCCCGTAGGCACCGATGTTCTGGATGGGACTGGCCCCCACGGAGCCGGGGATACCGGACATGGCCTCGGGGCCGGACCACTGCTGGGCGACGCAGTGGGCGACGAAGTCGTCCCACGTCTCCCCTGCGCCGACCCTGACCTCCACTCCGTAACAGGCCTCGGAGTTGTGTTCCATGCCGCGGGTGGCGATCTTGAGCACCGTGCCGTCGAATCCCTCGTCGGCGATCAGCACGTTGGAGCCGCCCCCCAGGATGAGCAGCGGCTCGCCGCGGGAATCGCACTCCTTGACGACCCCGCAGATCTCGTCCTCCGAGGTGGCCTCGACGAAGCGCCGGGCGGGTCCGCCGACCCGGAAGGTGGTGTGGGCGCTGAGCTCAGTCAACGGACACCTCCACTCGGGCCGCGCCCAGCACGGTGTCCTCTCCACAGGTGGCGGTGAGGGTGACCGTGGCGATGCCGTCGGCGACGGCCGTCACCTGGCCGGTGTAGACCACCTCGGTTCCCTCATCCGTGTCGGGGACGATGACCGGGCGGGTGAAGCGCACCTGGTAGCGGCGCACCCGGGCGGGGTCCTTGATCCAGTCAGTGACGAGTCGCAGTCCGGCGCCCATCGTCCACATGCCGTGGGCGAGGACACCGGGGAGCCCGATCGCTCGGGCGTGCCGGTCGGAGAAGTGGATCTCGTTGAAGTCGGTGGCCGCCCCCGAGTAGCGCACCACATCGGAACGGGTGATGGGGACGCGGAGCTCGCCGAGGTCAAGGCCGGGTTCGATGTCAGGCACGGGTGGCCTCCTCGCGGGTGTGCATGAGGGTGGAACGGGCATCACAGACGGGTTCCCCGTCGACACTCAGCGCGACGAGGATGGTCACCATGTCGAGACCGGCGCGGTTGCGCACCCGTTCGATGGTGAGTTGCGCGACGACGTCGTCCCCCTCGACGAGGGGCCGATGGAAGTCGAAGGTCTGGTCGGCGTGGACGACCCGGTGAAGGGCCAGGCCGAGCTCCTCGTCCGCGAACAGGGCATCCCACGCCTGGGCGGCGATGAGGGCCGCGAAGGTGGGGGGCGCGACCGGGGATTCGCCGCGATAGGCCGGGTTGTCGTCCTTGAGTGCGGCTGCGAACTCAGCGATCTTGGCCCGGCTGACCCGGTAGGCGGGGGCGGGCGGATAGGTGCGCCCGGCGTGCTCGGCTGTCATCGGCATGAGGCGAAGCCTAGGAGCGAGTGGCGGTGGGCGCAATCCTCAGCAGGACAACGAAAAAGGCCGCCTCGTGGGCGGCCTTCTCCGGTACGGCTCAGCGGGTCTCGCGGTGCGCGCGGTGGGTGCGGCAACGCGGGCAGAACTTGTTGAGCTCGATCCGGTCGGGATCGTTGCGACGATTCTTCTTCGTGATGTAATTGCGCTCCTTGCACTCGGTGCAGGCGAGCGTGATCTTCGGACGGACGTCCTGACCCTTCTTGGCCATGATCTTCTTCCTTGCTGTTCGTGGCGCGGATGCGCAGTTGCCGGATCACGTGGTGACGAGGGCGGGACTTGAACCCGCGACACAGCGATTATGAGCCGCTTGCTCTACCGACTGAGCTACCCCGTCGAAATGTTCCGGCCCGGGACTTCTCCCGGGCCTGAACAGAGCCCCCATGCGGAATCGAACCGCAGACCTTCTCCTTACCATGGAGACGCTCTGCCTACTGAGCTATAGGGGCCAGCCGTCGGGAAACATTACACGGGCCCGCCCGTCGACACAAATCGGGAGCCGTCAGGCCAGCAATGCGGCGATGGCGACCTCCAACGAGTCCTGGAACATCGACTCACGTTCGTCGCTGCTGAGATCACCGGAGTGGTCGAGGAGATGGTCGGAGACGGTCAGCACCGCCAGCGCCTCCGCCCCGTGGCGGGCGGCGACGGCGTACAGCCCGGCGGCCTCCATCTCGACGGCGAGGGTGCCGACCTTGGCCAGCTCGGGGATGATGTCGGAGCGGGAGTTGTGGAAGAAGTCCGAGGTGTAGACCGGGCCGACGTGGACGGGCCGCTCCCCCGCGCTCGCCCGCGTCACCGCGGCCGCGAGCATGGCGTGGCTGGGCGCAAGCGACAGGGAGACCCCGGGGATGGGAAGGGTGGCCACCGCAGAGTCGGTGTGCGCCGCTGAGGCGATGACGACGTCACGGACCTTGACACTCGGCGCGATCCCGCCACAGGTGCCGACCCGACAGATGCGACGCACCCCGAACTCGGTGAACAGTTCGGTGGCGTAGATCGACAGGGAGGGGATGCCCATGCCGGAGGCCATCGCCGTGACAGGTTCCCCGTCGAGGAGTCCGGTCCAGACCCCGATACCGCGCACCTCGGAGACCAGTTTGGCCCCGGTGAGGCGCTCAGCGATGCGTTCGGCACGGCGCGGGTCGCCGGGCATGAGGACGAGCGGAGCGATGTCGCCCGGCTCACAGTTGATGTGTGGGGTGGCCATGACCAGACCCTACCCCAGCCGGAGATGAACAGATCCCCGGAATTCATTCAATTCCGGGGATCTCGTGGCAGGTGTTGGATTCGAACCAACGTAGGCGAACCGACGGTTTTACAGACCGCTCCCTTTGGCCACTCGGGCAACCTGCCTCGGCCTGAGGCCAGCTTGCAAAAGATAGCACAGGCGCGGCGGGCCATGCCAAACGGGCGTCGGCGACTACTCGACGAAGACGACGTCGAGGACGCGTTCCAGATCATCACGTTCCTGCTTCGCCGTGATGGCCTCGGCCACGTCGACGGGGACGTCGGTGATGATGCCGTCGACCTGGGAGCCTGCGAACCGGTCGATGGAGTCCTCGGTGTTGACCGTCCACACCACGACGCGACGCCCCGCCGACTGGAGGTCCTCGACCCGCCCCGGAGAGGCGACCCCCTCCTCGATGATGAGGAAGTCGAAGTCGAGGTCGGCGGTGTCCCCCACCCCGAAGTAGTAGAGGTAGCCGGTGAGGAGGTCGGGGTGGGTGGACTCCGCGTAGGCCATGAGGTCGAGGTCGAGACCGATGAGCACGACCGAGCCCACCATGCCCCGCTCACGCACGAGCGCGGCCATGTCGTCGACCATCCGCCGGTCCGCCGTGTCCCCCTTGAGCTCGACGAACAGGCCGATCCGCCCCGCGGCGGCGTCCAGCATCTCCTCGATCGTCGGGACACCCCGGGCGGGGGCTCCGGGCCGGAAGGTGTTGGTGATGCTCAGTTCCCGGATCTCGGCCAGGGTCATCTCGGAGGAGCTGCGTCGTTCGCCGGACAGGCGGGCGAAGGTGGCGTCGTGGTTGACGACGTAGGCCCCGTCCCGGGTGCGCTGGATGTCGATCTCGGACCACTGGATGCCCGCCGCGGCGGCGGCCTGGACCCCTTCGACGGAGTTCTCCGCGTCGAGGTCGCCCCCGCCGCGGTGCGCGATCACCTCGATGGTGCGGTCCTGTACGAACACCTCGTCGAAGAACAGGGCGCCCAGCATCGCGACGACGAGGGCCGCCGCCAGGGCCCCGAACCCGGCGGCGAGGAGGCGGGGCCGGGCGCGACGGTCGGCCGCGCGCACGTCCTCGCGGGCCTCGGCCGGGATGGCGTCGTCGAGGACGGCGTAGGTGCGGGTCAGGTTCCGCAGTTCAATGGGCACGAGGACGAACACCAGGAAACCCATGACAGCCGCCGCCACGACCGAGATGAGCACGGCGCTGAACCGGATGGCCAGGACGTCTTCGGGCAGCAGGGCGGTCAGGACCAGCAGCCCGCCGACGAGGAGTGCCGCAGCGAGCAGCACCGCGCTGCCGAGGATGAGGGGGCCACGCACCAGGGTGACGATGACTGACCACCAGTTCCGGGCGACGAAACGCGTGGAGGCGCGCATGGCCCGCCAGGGATCGAGGTCGTGGACGAACATCGCCTGCACGGTCACGATGAGAAAGAAGGCCAGCACCCCGATCAGCGTGAGAACACCGATGTAGAGGCTGAGGAACACGGGGTTCCTCACGATCACGTCGGTGACGAAGTTCGGGACCTGCACCCAGTCGAGGGCCGTCAGTGAGGGGCCGAGGTTGACCAGGGGTACGACGAGGGCGACGTAGAGAAGGAACAGCAGCGTCGCGGGGTGCAGGAACCTCGGGATGGAGCGGAGGGCCTCGAGGAGCAGGGCCCTGCCTGTGTTCAGGGGCTCGCCGCGGAGCCTGGCGAGTTCGGCGATGACGAAGGCGGCGATGTCCAGCACGACGAGGAACCCGACGAGCAGGGTGGTGAGGACGGCCAGTCCGAGCCCGGGCAGGCTGAACACGAAGTCGGCGAAGTCCCCCGAGGTGACGCTGGTCCTGCCCCGGCTGGCGATGAGCCACCCGGCGACGAAGCGGTAGGCGGGCATGACGATCAGGGCGAGGAGCAGCTTCGACAACGTCTGGTACCGCACGTAGAGCCAGATGTCGCTCAGGGTGCCGCCCTTGAGCGCGGTGCGTCGTCGTTCCGCCACGGTTCCTCCCCAACGTCGGCTTCCCCGTCCCAGCGTAACGATGCCTCAGACGACGGCTGGCAGAATGGAGCCGATCCGATCCCGACCCCGCAGGAGGAACAATGGCCGCGGACAGCTCGTTCGACGTCGTGAGCAAGGTTGACCGGCAGGAGGTCGACAACGCCCTCAACCAGGCGGCCAAGGAGGTGTCGCAACGGTTCGACTTCAAGGGAACCGACTCCTCGATCCGCTGGTCCGGTGAGGCCATCGAGATCGAGTCGAGCGGCGAGGAGCGCGCGAAGGCGGTGCTGGACGTGTTCCAGTCCAAACTCATCAAGCGAGGCGTCTCCCTCAAGGCCCTCGACGCCGGTGAGCCCAGGATCTCCGGGAAGATGTGGAAGATCACCTGCACCACCAAGCAGGGCATCAAGCAGGAGGACGCGAAGAAGATCTCCAAGCTGGTGCGCGACGAGGGCCCCAAGGGCGTCAAGGTGCAGATCCAGGGCGACGAGCTGCGGATCAGCTCGAAGTCCCGGGACCACCTGCAGGAGGTTCAGCGCCTCATCAAGGAGGCCGACTACGACTTCGCGGTCCAGTTCGTCAACTACCGCTGACAGACCCCACCCCTCGGCTGCCTCAGGACTGGTTCGCCTGTCCTGGTGTGGAAACGCCTGCCTTCTTTCACTTCGCCTGCCAAACGAGACAGGCGAGCCGCGAAAATGACAGGCGAAGCGACATCAAGGCAGGCGAAACAGAACGGGGCGTCGGGCGACGACCTCAGCGGCCCAGCTCTGCCATCAGGGCCGGCGCGAGATTGCCCCGGTCCTGGACGACGAAGCCCTCGCAGCCCTGCCACCGGGCGGCCTCCCGCAGCAGCGACGCAACCCGCTCCGGTGCGTCCCGGGGGGCTCGGGGTTCCGTCCAGGCCGCCTGGACGCGCAGCACCTTCTGCTGGCGGTCGTTCTTGAGGTCGACGCGCCCGGCGAGGCGCCCGCCCAGCATCACCGGCAGGCAGTAGTAGCCGAACTGCCGCTTCGCCGCCGGGGTGTAGATCTCGATCCGGTAGTGGAAGTCGTGGAGTCGCTCGGCCCGCGGACGGTACCACACCACCGGGTCGAACGGGGTGAGGATGGCGTCCCGGCCGACACGGGCGGGCGCCGTCGCGTCGCGGTGCCGCCACGCCCTGAGCGGACGTCCGGAGCGTTCCCAGCCCTGCACCCGGACGGGCACCAGCTCGCCGGACTCCTCCAGCTCGGCGATCGCCGGGGCGACCTGCGATGAGTGCAACCGGAAGTAGTCGGCGAGGTCGTCGGCCGTCGCCACCCCCAGCGCGATGGCGGCCCGACGCACGAGTTCCCGGTGTGCGTCGGAATCCGGCACCTCGACGTCGATCACCTCGTTCGGCCACACCTGCTCCGGCAGGGCGTAACAGCGTTCGAAACCGACACGGGGCGCGGTGGCCAGTTCCCCGAAGAGGAACATGTACTCCAGCAGCTGCTTCACCAGCGACAACCCCCACCACGGTCCGCTGCGCCGATTCTCCTCGTGCTGGAGGTCCCGCGCCCGCAGGGGGCCGCGCTCACCGATCTGGTCAAGGATCCACTGGCGCAGTTCGGGATGCCCGGCGTGGACCCCGTCCCCGTACCGTCGCCGCATCGCGCGACGCCGGAACGCGAACAGCGGGACGTCCTCGACGGGGATCAGCGTCGCCTCGTGGGCCCAGGCCTCGGTCAGGTCGCTGGCGGCGACGGCGTCGAGTACGCCCTTGTCGTAGCTGCCGAGCCGGGAGAAGGCGGGCAGGTAGTGGCTGCGCTCGAAGACGTTGACCGAGTCGAGCTGGAGCACCCGGAGCCGGTGCACCATGGCTCGCAGCGACGTGCGGGTGGCGGCCACCCGTCGACCAGTGAGTCCGTGGGCTGCGAGGCTGACCCGCCGGGCCTCCGCAGCGCTCAGCAGTTCCATGCCCGGTTCTCCGTGACGCTCCTGAGGCCGGGCCTACGCCGTGGCTGCGGCGAGGAAGAGGGGGAAGTCCTGACGATGTCCCTCGACCTCCTTGGTCAGGGTTCCGGCGTCACGGAACTCGACATCGGCGAACCCGGCATCCGCCAACCAGGCCGCGATGTCCTCGCGGCGGAATCCATGATGGCCACTGAACCCTTCGACGTGGGCGTGGAAGTGGCCGTCGGGGTCGTGGTCGAGGTCGGCGACGAGCAGCCGACCCCCCGGGGCCAGGGCCGCATGGACGAGGGAGAACAGGGCTGGGACATCGTGGATGTGGTGCAGCGCCAGTTGGGCGAGGGCGAGCTCGAACGGGCCATCCGGGATGCCGTCGGTGGTGACGTCGGCGACCCGGGCCTCCCAGCCGTGCTCCTCGACGGCGCGCCCCGCCACCTCGATCATGGCCGCCGATGAGTCCAGCAACACGACATGACCGAGATGCTCCGCGAGACTACGGGACAACTGCCCCGTCCCGGCGCCGAGCTCGACGGTCCGCGGCCGCCCCTGCGGGAGGAAGGGAAGCATGGCGTCAGCGGTGCGTTGGGTTCGGGCCAGACGTTCCGGGGTGTCCCAGGTGGCCGCTCGGGCGTCGAAGTGTTTCTCCATGGATCAGTGCCTCCCTGAGGTGTTCCGGTGGGGGATCAGATGCGCCACGGCCACGATGAGCCCACCGAGCAGCAGACCGAAGAGTGCCGACAGGACGGTCTCGATGAGCCACACCAGGAAACCGCCGACCGCTGGCACCCCGGCAGCCAGGTGGGCGATGCCGTGGGCGAGGTCGAGCGGGGCGTGCCACCCGAGCTTGTGCAGACCGTCGAGGATGATGTGGCCGCCCACCCACAGCATCGCGGCGATGCCGACGACGGACAGGATGGCAAGCACCTTCGGCATCGCGTTCACCATCGCCTGCCCGATCCGCTTGCGACCCTCCGAGCCGCCCTCCATCATCCGCAGGCCGATGTCGTCGAGCTTCACGATGAGGCCGACGACACCGTAGACGAGGACCGTGATGAGCAGGCCGACGACGGTGAGGGCCGCGGCGCGCATCCAGAAGCTCTGGGCCGCCAACTCGTTGAGTGAGATGACCATGATCTCGGCGGACAGGATGAAGTCGGTGGTGACGGCACCCGCGACGAGGGCCTTCTCGTCCTGGGGTTCCCCCGGGGTCCTCGTCTCGGCCTCATGATGACCCGAGACGGACTCCCACACCTTCTCCGCCCCCTCGAAACAGAGGTAGGCGCCACCCAGCATGAGCACGGGGGTGAGCAGCCAGGGCGCGAACTGGCTCAGGGCCAGCGCGGCGACGAGGATGATCGCCTTGTTCCGCAGCGACCCCTTGGCGATCTTCCAGATGATCGGCAGCTCGCGGGCTGGTTTGAGTCCGGTGACGTAGCGGGGGGTGACGGCGGCGTCGTCGATGACCACTCCCATCGCCTTGGTGCTGGCCGCGCTGGCCAGCTTGGCGATCATCGCCACGTCGTCGAGCAGTGCTGCCAGGCCTCCAGCCATTCACGTCCTCCAGTCAGAAGCGGTCCAGAAGAAAGTAGCACCTCTAAGAGGGTGCGCGGATAGGGGGATCGTGACGAGGATCGTCATGGTGGCCTCTTGGCAAGGCGGACGACGAAGAGCGCACTGGAGCGTGCGTTCGAGGAGGACAACGCTGCCAGGGGGTCACCGGGGCGACCGCAGTAGATGCGCCTATCCGCGCGCCCTCTAGGGCCGGGCCTCCCACCAGAAGGTGCCGTCCTCCGGATCCGAGATGACCTCCGGCTCGACGGGGGTCAGGGTGCGCACCTTGCGGCCCTCTGGCTCCTCCCACGCGGCGAGCACCTGTGTGACGGCATCGTAGTTCTCAGCTGCCACCGCGACCTCCCGGTCCGGCGCCCACTCCAGCTCGGACTCGTCGTGCTCGTGAGGCTCCTGGACACCTTCCTGGTCGCCACGGGCGCAGGAGGAACAGATCCACTTCCTCTGCGTCCAGTCCTCGGCCTCCCCCAGCTCCGAGAGCGCATCCAGCAGCTCCTGGAACTGGCCGGGATCGTCACACGTGACCTCCGCGATGAAGGTCTGCGACGTGGAGGGGGTCAGGCGCTGCAGCTCGTTGAAAACCATGAGTTCCCGCTGCCCCACCCGGGCCACCCCGAGCGACGCGCCGTCGTGCAGCACGATGTCGCCGTACAGGTGCCCGTACTGCGGGTAGGGGACGCTGACGATCTCCGCGCGGACCGGGTCGATGCGACGCGCGAACACCCGCTCCATGTCTCCCCACGGGTTGAGCAGCAGCACCACGAACCCGAAGTCCTCCCGGATCTCACCCTCGCCGGGGGTGAGCTCGATGCCGCAGGCCTCCCAGATGCGACGGGCCGTCGCCCAGTCCGACAGGGCCGTCGCCGCGATGCCGGCGTTCCAGTGGGCGGCCTCGTCGAACTCCTCGGCCAGCTCGATGGCCTTCAGGTTCGCGGCCAGGGATTCGGGCCACTGGCGCAGGTACTTGCGGGCCAGGCCCAGCATGTAGTGGTACGGGGAGTGGTCGGGGACCAGCCCGGTCAATCCGGCGAACAGGTCGGCGGCATCCGCCAGCTGGCCCGCCTCGAACATCTGGTGGGCGCGGTCGTTCAGCTCGGCCAGCACCTCCGGCTCGACCCCGTGACGTTTCGCCAACTCCTCCAGCTCTTCCCACTCCACTGTGCGCCTCCTCGTCGTCGTGATGACCGAAGGTAGCATTCCGGGACATGAACTCGCTCCGGCTGATCTCCCACAACGTCAACGGCATCCGCGCCGCCCTCAGGCGGGGCCTGCACGCCATGTGGGAGAGCGAACGGCCCGACGTCATCTGCCTCCAGGAGGTCCGCTGCAAGGTTGCTGACCTGCCAGCGGGCACCTTCGACGGCTACCACACCGCCTGGGCACCCGCCGCCCAGGCCGGACGAAACGGCGTCGCCATCCTCACCCGGACCGCGCCGGAGCGGATCGCCACCTTCAACGGGGAGGCCACCGTCGTCACCCCCGACGGCGCCACGAGCCAGGCGACGGTCGAGACGGTCAGCAACCCCGACCTCGCCCCCTTCGCCACCGAGGGCCGCTACATCGAGGTGGATCTCGCCGACGCCCCCGTCCGCGTCGCCTCGCTGTACCTGCCGAAGGGGGCCGTCCCGGAGCACCACGCCCGCAAGCCCGAGGATGCCGACACCCCGAAGTACGAGCGCAAGATGCAGTTCATGGCCGGGCTGTCCCGCCACCTCGACGAGGCGCGCGGGCAGGCCGCCGACGCCGGGCGCGAGTACGTCATCGTCGGGGACTTCAACATCGCCAACACCGAACGGGACCTCAAGAACTGGCGCGCCAACCAGCGCACCGACGGCTTCCTGCCGGAGGAGCGGGAGTGGTTCACCCAGCAGCTCGACCCCAGCACCCTCGTCGACGTGGTGCGGCACCACCATCCCGACCAGGACGGGCCGTACTCGTGGTGGTCGTGGCGGGGCCAGGCCTTCGCCAACGACTCCGGCTGGCGCATCGACTACCACCTCGCCACCCCGCAGCTGGCGGCCAGCGCCACCCGGGCCACCTCACTGCGGGAGGCCGACTACGACTCCCGCATCAGCGACCACTGCCCCGTCGTCGTGGACTACGACCTGACGAGGCTCTCCTGAGGGGCCTCGTCCTCCCAGTTCTGGTTGAGCTCGTGGGCGCGCACCGACTCCCACAGCGTCCACATGAGCAGCAGCGCCAGCAGCCACGCGCCGTTGCGGAGCGCGAAGTTCATGGCGGCATACCCGAGCAGCACCCCGGTGACGACGATCGCGGTCCGCAGCACCTTGGTACGGGGGCGGGTCACGGGGAACAGCACCCCACCCCACAGCACGTACCAGGAGTGGATGGCGGGGGCGCAGAACGCGAACAACAGGAACGACCAGGACACGAAGTGCAGGGGTCGGCGACCCAGGTGCTTCACCGCGATCCAGACGATCCCGATCGCCGCCACGACGAGCCCGAGGCTGCGCAGCGTCCGGATCACCGTCCGCCCGCCCGGATCCAGGCCGAGCAGGTTGACGGGGTACTGGATGAGATGCCCCAGCACCGTGAACGGTGAGACGGTGTCCACCATGCCGGGGACGTTGACCGCGTTGGTCCAACCGAATCCGAGCCCCGTCGCGAGACTCAGCGCCGCGAACACGGCGACGGAGATGCCGAGACTCAGCAGCGCCCTCCCGGCGGCGTTCACCACGTCCCGTGGCCGCCACGACGTCCAGGGCACCAGCAGGAAGGGCAGGGCGACGGCGGCGAGGAACGCGGGCTGCTTGATGGCGGCGGCGACACCGATGATGGCGCCCCCCCACAGCCAGGTGCGCTGCTGCAACGTCACCCAGATGCCGAGCACCATGAGCCCCGTCATGAGGGAGTCGTTGTGGGCGCCACCGATGAAGTCGATGATGAGGATCGGGTTGGTGAGGACGAACCAGCTGGCGGCGGCCGGGTTGATGCCGAAACGCCGGGCGATGCGCGGGGTGCACCAGCCGATGAGGCCGACGCCGATGAGGGCCGGGACCCGCATGATGACCGCGGACCAGTAGGGGTCGAGCCCCACCAGCTCGATGAGCCAGTGACTCATCCGCAGCGCCAACGGGCCGTACGGGGCGGGGGTGTCGCGCCACACCCACGCCACCTGGTCGGCGAACTGGCCGGGCAGGAGCCCCGGCCCGACGAGGTACGGGTTGAGGTTGTTGTGGAGCAGCCACCCCTGGGCCGCGTAGGAGTACGCGTCGTGGCTGAAGATGGGGGGCGCGACGAGCATCGGGGTACCGACGATCACCAGCACCGCCCAGTGACGCAGCTGCGGCAGCCCCTGCGCCTCACGTCGGGCGGGGCGGATCCGCAGCCAGAACTCCATGAGCAGGGCCAGCCCCACCATCGTGAACACCGTGCCGACGGTCTTGGAGATCGGCCCGTCGAATCCCAGCGACGCCATGAAACGGGTCAGCGGCGAGACGCGGGGCAGGTAGGCCGGGGACAGCGATCCCGCCACCAGCAGCACCGAGCCCAACAGGCCGAACTTCACGGCCCGCTGCTGGAACGCGCCCCTGAGCGACTCCCACAGGCCCGCCAGCCACGACGGGGAAGTCACGGGTCACCCGCCAGTTGGTCACGGCCGTGCACGAGATCCGGGAGACAGGACGCGGCCGGGACGTGCGCGCCGCCCCAGCGCAGGGCGTCGGTGGGGCACTGCTCGATGCAGACCCCGCAGTACATGCATCGCGCCCAGTCGATCTCGAAGGTGTCGAGCACGTTGTGGGTGCGTTCCCGCGCCCCGGGGGCGGGGGCGGAACGCTCCTGGTGGGAGGTCAGCCGGATGCACCAGGTGGGGCACTCCCGGGCGCAGATCATGCAGGAGGTGCAGCGTTCCTCCACCAGCTCGATGTAGCCGTGGATCATCGGACCCTCCCCATCCGCACCCCGGCGGCGGAGGCGGCGATGGTCTCCGGGGTCGCGTCGGGATCCGCCAGGACCTTCTCGTCGGGGACACCGGGCGGGACGAGACGACGACGTCCCGGGCTGGCCTCCGACGCTCCGGGTTCCAGGCCGCCCGGCCACCGCGTCGTGATCCTCGGGGTCAGCAGCACGTCCTTGCGCAACGGGGTCCCGCCGGCCCGGTTGAGCAGGGGCGAGTTGTCCGCCCCGTCGAAGACGACCCCGAAGAAGTCGTGGACCTGCCGCTGCAGCCAGGCGGCCCCGGCGAACAGGTCGGTGAGGTCCGGCAGGTGCGGGTCGTCGCGGTCGCACATCGCGGCGAGGCAGCGGGTGTCGCCGTCGCGGTTGCGCAGCCAGAGCAGAACCCGGATGTGGGGGCTGCGCCCGATCTCATCGACGGCGGTGAGGTTGACGAGGAAGTCATACCCCTCCTCCTTCGACGCGGCCACGCGGTCACGCCAGGCGCTGAGAGGGACGTTCTCAACCATGGCGCACCTCCTCCAGCGCCCGGGTGAGCGCCTCGGGGGGCGGCGGGCAGCCCGCGATGAACTGGTCAACCTGGACGCCGAGGGCCTCCGCGCCCTTGACCACCGAGTACGAGTCCCAGTAGGGACCCCCCGTCGCCGCGCAGGTCCCGAAGGCCAGGACAACTGGCCGGGTGGGCAGGGAGTCGATGATGCCTCGCACCACGGGGGCGACGGCCTCGGTGAGGGTCCCGGACAACACCACCGCGAGTCGCGCATCCGGCGGCGGCTCGGCCACCTGACGTCCGGCAGCGGCCTCCTGCGACTCCAGGGCGCAGCAGGCCAGCGGTACGTCGAGGACGTACAGCGAGGCGTCGCCGAACCAGTCGAGGAAATGGGCCATAGGGGGCATCCTACGACCCGGGCGCGCCACGACCACGGTTCGGACAGCGGGGAAAGGCGGAATTCGTCATCATCTCCTACACTGGCGCGCAGCCAAACGAGGAGGAAACAGGCAGTGGCTGAGACACGCTCACTCGATCGCGTGGTCATTCGATTCGCTGGCGACTCCGGCGACGGCATGCAGTTGACGGGGGATCGCTTCACGGCCGAATCGGCCGCGCTGGGCAATGACATCGCGACCCTGCCCAACTTCCCGGCCGAGATCCGCGCCCCGCAGGGCACACTCCCCGGCGTTTCGTCCTTCCAGGTCCACTTCGCGGACTACGACATCGTCACCCCGGGTGACCGACCGGACGTGTTGGTCGCGATGAACCCGGCCGCCCTCAAGGCGAATCTGGGTGACCTGCCCGCGGGCGGGGTCATCATCGTCGACCAGGCGGACTTCACGAAACGCAACCTCGCGAAGGTCGGCTGGGACTCCGACCCACTCACCGACGGTTCCCTCGACGCCTGGAAGGTCCACGCCCTCGACCTCAGCGGTATGGCGACCGAAGCGGCGAAGCCGTTCGGCCTGGGCCGCAAGGACGCCAACCGGACGAAGAACATGTTCGCGCTGGGGCTGCTGTGCTGGCTGTACTCCCGCGACACCGACGGCACCCTGGACTTCCTGAACACGAAGTTCAAGGATCGTCCCGAGATCCGTGACGCGAACATCGCGGCGTTCCGGGCCGGCCACGCCTACGGCGAGACCGCGGAGGTGTTCGAGCACCGCTACACGGTGGCCTCGGCTCCCATGCCGCCGGGACGCTACCGGCAGGTCACCGGGAACCTGGCGACCGCCTACGGGCTCATGGCCGGGGCGGATCGGGCGGGGCTCCAGCTGTTCCTCGGCTCCTACCCGATCACCCCCGCCTCCGACATCCTCCACGAGCTGAGCCGTCGCAAGGACGTCGGCGTCATGACGATGCAGGCCGAGGACGAGATCGCGGGCATCTGCGCCGCCATCGGCGCCTCCTACACGGGGGCGCTCGGCGTGACCACGACGTCGGGTCCCGGCATGGCATTGAAGATGGAGGCCATCGGACTGGCCGTGATGACGGAGTTGCCACTGGTGGTCGTCGACGTGCAGCGGGCCGGACCCTCGACGGGCATGCCCACGAAGACGGAGCAGGCCGATCTGTTCCAGGCCGTGCTCGGCCGCAACGGCGAGGCCCCCGTGCCCGTGCTGGCGGCCCAGTCCCCCGCTGACTGCTTCGCCACCGCCGTCGAGGCGTGCCGCATCGCGCTGACCTACCGGACCCCCGTCATCATGCTCACCGACGGTTACGTCGCCAACGGTGCCGAGCCGTGGCGGATCCCCGACCTGGACGACATCCCCGCCATCGACGTCGCCTTCGCGACGGAACCGAACGCCACGAAACCGGACGGCTCCCCGACCTTCCACCCCTACATCCGCGACGAGCGGCTGGCCAGGGCGTTCGCGATCCCCGGCACGCCCGGGTTGGAGCACCGCATCGGCGGCATCGAGAAGCACGCCACCACCGGGGCCATCTCCTACGACCCGGACAACCACGACACCATGGTCAGGACGCGGGCCGCGAAGGTCGACGGGATCGTGCGCGACATCCCGGACCTCGAGGTGCACGACCCCTCCGGGGAGGCGAGGATCCTGGTGCTCGGGTGGGGGTCGACGTACGGCCCCATCACGGCGGCGGCCCGGCGGGTCCGGCTGCGCGGCCACGAGGTCGCCACCGCCCATCTCAGGCATCTCAACCCGATGCCCGCCAACCTCGGCGACGTGCTGCGCGGCTACGACCGCGTCATCGTGCCCGAGATGAACCTCGGACAGCTGGCGTTCCTGCTGCGTGCCCGGTACCTCGTCGACGTGTCCAGTTATTCCCGGGTGCGGGGGCTGCCCATCTCCATCGCGGAGTTGGAGGAGCACCTCATCGGTGAGATCGCCCGGCTGGAGGAGAAGTGATGAACGGACTGTCCGGTGTCCCCGTCGCGGCCGGGTCGCTGACCCGCAAGGACTACACGAGCGACCAGGAGGTCCGCTGGTGCCCCGGCTGCGGCGACTACGTCATCCTCTCGACCTTCCAGGCGATGATGGCCGACCTCGGCATCGCGCGGGAGAACACCGTCATCGTGTCCGGGATCGGCTGTTCGTCCCGGTTCCCGTACTACGTCGACTGCTACGGGATGCACTCGATCCACGGGCGGGCGACGGCGATCGCGACGGGGGTGGCCGCGGCCCGCGAGGACCTCAACGTGTGGGTCATCACGGGTGACGGTGATGCCCTGTCGATCGGCGGCAACCATCTCATCCACGCGCTGCGGCGCAACGTCAACCTCACGATCCTGCTGTTCAACAACCGGATCTACGGTCTGACGAAGGGGCAGTACTCCCCCACCTCCGAGCTGGGGAAGCTGACGAAGTCGTCACCGTACGGGTCGCTGGATGCGCCGTTCGACCCGGTCGCCCTGGCGCTCGGCTCGGGTGCGACATTCGTGGCCCGCGCCGTCGACTCGGATCGGGCGATGCTCACCGATGTGATGGCCGCCGCGGCCCGGCATCAGGGGGCGGCGCTGGTGGAGATCTACCAGAACTGCCCCATCTTCAACGACGAGGCGTTCGACGCCCTCAAGGGGCCGGCCGCCACCGAGGCCCTCATCCGGCTCGTGGACGGGGAGCCGATCACCTTCGGCGAGGAGGGAAGGCTGTGTGTGGCCCGTCGTGACGACGGTGTGCTGGAGGTCGCGGAGACCGCCACGACCGACCCTGGCAGGATCGTGGTGCACGACATGTCCCGCCAGGATCCGACCCAGGCCTTCGCCTTGGCGCAGCTGACGGATCACGGGGTGCTGCACCGCGCCCCCGTCGGGATCTTCCGCAGCGTGGAGCGTCCGGCCTACGACGTCGAACTGCGTCGTCAACTCGACGGGGCGCGCGCGGCGGACCCCCGTGCGGCCCTGCAGGCAGCGATGGAGGGTCGCTCCTCCTGGCAGATCGGCTGATCCGGTCTCAGCGTCTGCCCCAGACGACCTTGAGTTCGGGGTCGCCCAGATCGATGGTCGCCTTCGACCACAGGGTGCCGCGGCCGGAGCGTATCAGGCACTCACCCGTCGAACCGGCGGCCGTGGTGCACTGCGCGGTGATCGTGAAGTCGCCGAAGTCGGCCGCGCTGATGATGGTCGGGGTGACGGGGTCGGGTTGCGGGACGACGTTCTCCATGGCGGCCCGGCCCTCGGCGTCGAGGGTGCGGGCGATGGTCCCTTCCGTGATCGTCTCGCCGTCCCTGGTGGTCGCGGACATCGGCATGTCGCATCCGGGGTCGAGGTTGGTCGAGGCCAGGCACGCCTTGGCCTCGGGGATCACCTTCTCCCGGTACAGGGCGATGCCGGCCTGGCTGACCTGGACCTTCAGGTCCACGTACGTGAGATCCGACGAGTACCGCTTGGGGATGACGTTGTTGCCCACCAGCTCCAGGTATTCGTTGGCGCTGGTCACCTGATAGATGCCCGGGAAGACCAAGGGGTCGTCAGTCTCCGGCACCACACCGTTGACCTTGACCGCCATTCCGTTGAGCGGGCTGAGAAACAGCGAGGGAAGCCCGCTGACGATCTTCCTCTCGTGCATGTTCACCGTGAATTCGTCGCTGATGAGCTCGCCACCGATCGTGTAGCTCACCTCGACCCCGTTCGTGGACGGGGAACCGCTCTTCTCCTGGACCTTGATGTCGGTGATCGGTGCACGCTGAAGGGATTCCTTCAGGACCTCCTCGGTCAGCAGGGACATGTCCGAGTCAGGCTGCCGGACGATCATGCGCCGGGCGGTCTCCGCGTCTCCGCGGGCGACGGCGTTGAGGTAGTCCTCGGCGACCTCCACGGGGTTGGTGGGGATGCGACTGCTGGTTGGCGACGGGGAGGGTTCCCCACTCACTGAGGTCGTTGTCTCGGGGGTGGTCTGATCCGGATTCCCCCGATTGAGGACCCCCGTGGCGACGGCTGCGCCGAAACCGACCAGGGCGGCAGCCACCAGTGCGGCCGCGATGATGAGGGGGTTCTTCCGTCCGGGCGGGGGCGGCACCACGTCGTTGGGGTACTGCGGCTGGGGTGTCGGCTGGCTGGCGTGGGGGTGGGGCGCGACGCCGTACCCGGGTGGAGGGACCACCCCGGGACGGCCGCCGCCGTGCGGGATCCCGCGCCCCGGCGGGGGCGGGCTCTGGAACTCGGGGCCGGGGTTGCGTCCTGGAGGGTTGCCGTGGGGCTCGTGCGACATTGACATCCTTCCTTCGTGAGATCCTTCGGCTGGCGGACGAGCCGGGCGCTTCCCGGGTCCGGACTCCCAGATGGTCTGGGTTCACCATAGATGCCGCTATGGGTCACCACCCGAGCACCGGCCCCTGCCGCTACTCCCTCCCACCGGTTTCCTCAGTGCGCTGATTCGCCTGCCTTGGGTCAAAAACGCCTGCCCTGTTTCATTTCGCCTGTCTGGTTGGACAGGCGAGCCACACCCGACACAGGCGAACCCGAGAGTGAGAGGCCCTCCCCACCGCTGGTCGAGCCGGGTCCGGAGCCTGCGGAGGAGCTGTGTCGAGACCTCCGTGCGCTTCCGGCCGGACTCGAGTTCCAGAACCGTGCGCGAGGGGTCTCGACAAGGACCGCTCGCTGACGCTCGCGATCCAGCTCGACCAACAGGGAGGACGAGGCATGAACAATGCCTGAGGAAGGGCCCGGCCGACGCATCGTGTCGGCCGGGCCCCCTGCTCAACTCAGGGTTTCACCGTTTCTTCCAGGTCACCTTGAGTTCCGGATCGGTCAGGTCGATGGAGGCCGTCGACCACATGGAGCCCGGGCCACCGATGACCGAGCATCGGCCCGAGTTGCCGTTGGCGTCGGTGCAGTCCGCTTTGATGGTGAAGTAGCCGAACTGCCTGGAGCTGATGATGGTCGGCACCTCGATGCCTGCCTCGGGCTCGACATTCTCGAGCTGGCTCATCGCCTCCGCACTGGCGTTTCGTTCGATCGTGCCGTCGGTCAGCTTCTCGCCGTCCTGGAGGGTGTCACTCATCGCCATGTCGCAGCCCGGGTCGAGGTTGGGCGATGCCAGACAGGCCTTGGCCTCGGGGACCACCTTCTCGCGGTACAGGTCGATGCCGGCCTGGCTCACCTTGACCTTCAGGTAGGGGAGGTCATAGTCCTTGGAGTGCTTCATCAAAAGGGGGAACTCCCCTCGGTCCACCTCCACTTCCAGGTACTCGTTGGAGCTGGTCACCACGTAACTACCGGGGAACACATCAGGGCGATCGGTCTTGGCCTCGACCCCATTGACCAGTGGCTTGAGCTTGTGCACCGAATGGAGGCTGAGCCCCAACATCGGGGAGAAGATCTGGTTGTCCTTTCCCATGATCTGGTATTCGTCCTCGACCACCTCGTCACCCAGCTTGTAGGACACCTTCACCGTTGGGGAGTACTCCGACCCCTCGGGCTCGAAGACCTTGATGTCGGTGATGGGGGTCCGGCTCAGGGAGTCCTTCAACACCTCATCGGTGAGGAGGGAATCGTCACGGATGGTTGAGGAGTCGACGACGGCCAGCGCCGCCTTCGCATCACCCTTTGCCACGGCGTTGAGGTAGGCCTCAACGGCGGCCTTGGGGGTCTCGGGCTTCCCGGCCGGAGCCTGGGAATCCTCCTCACCCCCGGCCGAGGACTCCCCACCCGGGGAAGGGGCCCCCGCCGGCGTGCTGCCCTGGCTGGCGGAGTCCTTCTTCTTGGGGGAGAAGGCGCCCATCGCGAAGGCGATGCCGACACCGATGACGAGCACCGCCACCACCACTCCCGCGATGATCAACGGCAGGTTCTTCTTGGGGGCGGGCTGCTGGGGCATGCCGTAGGGGTCGTAGCCGGGCTGGCCTCCGTAAGGATCCTGGGGAGCATATCCGGGCTGAGCAGCGTACGGGTCCTGGGGGGAGGGGCCGGGCTGGCCACCGTAGGGCGGCTGGGGGGTGCCGTACCCCGGCTGCGGTCCTTGACCCGGGTATCCCGGTCCCTGCGGGGGACCGTAGCCCTGCGGGGGTGAGCTCTGGTAGTTGGGGCCGGGCTGACCGGGATCGGGGTTGGGCTGGTTGAAGCGGGGATCATTGGGCGTAGACATCAGTTTCCTTCCTTGGGACCGCATATTAGAGGGTCCCGAGGCCCGAGGTGCGGCCTCCCGGAAGACTCCTTGTCAGGCCCGGTGGCCCCCTCCACCCAGCAACCACTTCACTTTTGTCAGTGCTCCTCGTTAGGTTGGCCTCATGCAATGGACCCAGACTGGTACCGGACACGAGCTGACCATCCGCGACGGCGCGATCATCGCCCGCAACGACAAGGGCAAGGAGCTGGCCTCCGTGCCACCGAAGGCGAAGAAGAGTGAGGCCTTCGAGGAGCTCGACGCCCTGCTGAACTTCCTCCACCAGCACGACGTCGAGGCGGGTGCCGAGGTGGAGCGATGGCTGCTGCGGTCCCTGCCGGTCCCACGGGTCCTCCTGGCGGAGGTGTGGGCCGACGAGTCGTGGCGGTCCTGGCTGACGGATCTCGTCATCGCCACCGACGACGGCGTCGCCGGGTTCCTGCGTTCTGCCGACGAGAAGGGCCTCGGCATCGTCGACCTCGACGGGGAATCGGTGACGATCACGGCGGAGCGGGTGCTGCTGGCGCATCCGGCGTTGCTCGAGGACCTTGAGGATCTGCGGGAGTTCTCCGTGGAGCTGGGGATCACCCAGCGGCTGGACCAGCTGTTCCGGGAGGTGCATCGCAAGCCCGCCGACCTGGAGGCGACCACCACCGAGCTCAACGACTGGGCGGGCGGCGAGTTCCAGGAGTTGCGGTTCGCGACGGGTCGGGCCCGCTCCGCCGGGTTCAAGGTCTCGGGTGGGTACGCCACCTGCGTGTGCTTCGAGGAGGGGGAGCCGGTGACCGCCCGCTACTGGATCGGCGCGGACTACCCGGAGGCAGAGACCGTCACGGGGGATCTGCACTGGACGGTGGCGGATCAGGTGGTCCCGGTGGCTGAGGTCGGGCCGCTGGCCTATTCCGAGGGGGTCAGGATGGCCGCCCACATCTTCGCCGGACGCAAGGTCGCCAAGGAGGAGGACGAGTGATCCCGGATTCCCGCACCGCCGAGCTGGGCGGGGTCGCAGCCACCGCCGTCGCCGACTCGGTGGGACTGTGCAGCCGCACCTACACCCACCCGCTGCTGGAGGACCGCGCCGTCGTGCGACTGGTCCGGGAACCTCTGACCGAGGTGGAGGACCTGAGCCTCGACGTCCTGGGGTTCGGCAACACCGCATCCGCCCCGGTGGGCCACGTCCGGACCAAGGCCATCGGGTTCCCCGCTTGGCCCATCCTCCACGATCCCGCGAACGCCAGGCACGCCCTCAACCTCGTCGGTGACCTGCAGCGCGCGGCCAAGCTGGCCCGGTCCCGCCCCGGGCCGGCCAAGGACATGCTCGATGAACTCGCCAGCAGGCTCGGTGCCTCCGCCCCGCATTTCCTCCCCACCTTCCTGGAGGAGGCGGCCCGCATCTTCCTGGCGCTGGACAACCGCAGCTACGCCACGCAGTACTTCGCCAAGGCCCGCGAGGCCGAACGCATCCACAACCTGCCCATCGACGAGACCCGCCATCGTCAGGTGCTGCTGGAGTTCGCCCTCGCCGGGGCGCTCAGCGCCAAGGAACTCACCACCGAGTCCAAGGCCCTCCTGGAACGCCACAGCCCGGAAGAAGCCCTCGAGCAGTTCATCCAGCTGAACATCGACCGGGTCAAGGGCGGCCTCCCCCCTTACGCGAACCTCCACTCCGACATCAAGCGTCTGGTCAAGGCCGCCAAGGCCGACCAGCAGGAGGTGGACGAGCTTCTCCTCGACGCCATGCTCCGCTCCCCCTCCGTGAGCAAGGCCCCGCAGGCCTTCTGGAACGCCTTCATGAAACCACTCGCCCGGATGGCGGAGCACACTCCCGAAATGCGGGACCTGCTGTTCGCCCTCACCCCCGACGGCGCCAAGACGGCTGGCTGGCTGCAGGTCCTCGACGCCGCTGGGATCCTGGCCGAGATGCGGAACGGGGAGCGCGACGTCCTGGACTGGGTCGGCCGCTTCATCCACAAGGAGAGCCGCGACTGGAACAGCGACTTCCCGGCCGAGCTCTCGCAGTTCATCCGCAGCCTTCCCTCCCAGGAGGGCAGGGTGCTGGAGCTTCCTCTGCACCCGAGGGACACCGAACCGGAGCTGATCGACGCCGTCCTGTCGCGTGGCTGCCGGGTGGAGATGGACCACACTCACGACTGGCGCAACCGGTTTGACCTGGCTGGCTGGCTGGCCGATGACCGCCGCTCCGACCTCACCCACCTGGCCGCCAGCGAGCACGCCCCCCGAGCTGCGGCAGGGCTCAGTGGGACGCAGTTCGACAAGCACCTTGACGCGCTGTTGGCCCACGAGGGCAGCCGCCAACTCCTGCATCGCTGGGCCACCACCAGCCTCACCGAGGACTCCACCGCACCTGAGTTCTTCACAGAGCTGGAACGCCTGAGGCCCCTCTACACCCCCGCCGCCCGCGCCGAGGTGGCAGGCGAGCTGGCGCGTTTCGAGTCCCTGGCCGACCCTGCGGAACTCACCGCCAAGGCCATCCGCGACGGCCTGCTCACCGAACTCACCTGGCCCGCCCTCGAGGCCGCAGCTGCCGAGCTGGGTTCCGACGAGGCCGACCCCGACGAGGTGTCCGTCCAGGAGTCCTGGCCCTGGTTCGGCGTGGCCCGCAGGAACCGCATCATCTGGGTCAAGGGCGATGAGCGCGGCGCAGACGTCACCATCGACGTCCCGGGTGCGCAGAAGTTCAGCGAGTGGCGTTGGCTCCTCGTGGCTGGAGACACGGCCTGCCTGAGCTGGGATTCCTCATGGTCGAGGCATCTCACGTGGGCCAGCGATCCCGCCACCCACCACAAGCAGGAATTTCACCACTGGCCGTCCGTTGACTTCGGTGACTTCTCCCTCGAGGTCGAGGCCGGTCGGTTGCGCGGCCCGGGGCTGCTCCGCCCCTCAGCGGCGCAGTTCCCCACCTCCGGGCGGGCCACCGTGTTCCAGGAGGGTTCCTCCCACTGGAGCCATGAACCGTGGGAACAGCACCCCCATGCCCTTGACCCGGACACCGGAAAACTCGGCCGGGAATCGATGCCCCCGGGTCTGGCCGCCCTCGTCGAGGCGGACCTTCGCGACGGCTTCTGCCTGGAGTCCCGGCAGACCCAGTGGATGCCAGCCGTCCCCGAGACCTTGGGCTCCCCTCTGGGGGTTGCTGACGGCCAGCACGGCTGGGTGCTGCTGACGCGCGACGACGACGAGCTGCTGGCCCGTGGCATCGACGGCTTCACATGGCGAGGTGTGACACAACATCACGGCTCATCCTGGCCGGGTGCCCACGTGGCCCGACCAGGAGGCGGGCACTGGCTGGTCGTGGACGGCATCCTGCATCTGGAGAACCTTGCTCCGCTCAGCATCGCCTGCAGCGCCCGAGGCAGGGCTCACCTGTTGCATGACCTCCCCGTGGCGGGCTGGCACCACCTCCGCGTCCGCGACGAGGCGGTCAGTGCCCGGATGCGCACCATGCAGGCCGCAGATGTGGCGGGGCTCATCGCGGCCCTGCCTCAGTGGTCCCACGACGAGCCCGAATCCCTCCCGGATGCTGTGGTCGAGGCCGCCGAGCAGCTGCTCGGCACCACCGACCCGGCGTTGAGTGTCGCCGTCGGGTGGCTGGCGCTGCGCCTCAACCGCGCCACCCAGCGGCTGCAGCAGCTCCGGGATGACAGCGAGGGCGACACCTCCCGGACCTTCGGGCAGTGGATGCCGTCAGACAAGGCCGTGGGCTGGCTGCCCAGGGGCAGCGTACTCACCCATGAGGGCTTCACCCGCATCAACCGGGCACTCGACGGGCAGCGGTGGGACCGCTTCGTCGTCACTTCCAAGGCCCGCACCACGCTGCTGCACCCGGAGCTGTTGCTCGCTGGGGCATGCACTCCCCTGGCCTCTCCGGAGCTGATCCAGGGCACTGCGGCGGCCTTCGGGGCAATCAAGGACAGCGGTCTGCACCAACCGGAGACCGTCACCTTCCTGGTGAGGTATCCCGACGGGTTGTTCGTCTCCGACCTGGAGTACGGGGATCGGGTGGAGACCCCCACCGGCCCCGCCGTCGTGCTGGACTCCGACTACACCAGAGATGACCGGGTCTTCTTCCTCCTCTGTCCATCGGGTGGGATTCCTGCCGAGGTGAACAAGAAGGCCACCGAACTGGTCGACCGCTCCAGTGGGATCGATCTCGACGCCCACACCGCCGCCTTCGAGGCCCTGCTCAGCAGCGGTGGCCCGGCCTGGGAGCCTGGCGCTGCGGAGCGTCTGGCCGAGGGTACCGGGTGGTCCCTGCCCACGGCGAAGATCCTCCTGGCGGGAATGCCGAATCTCGACTCGTGGGAGCACAACTGGCTGCCGAAGGACCTCCGGGAATTCCTCGGTCTCAAGGTCGCCGAGGCAGCAGCAGCGCGTACGTTCCTGCGCGGTCTGCCCCTGGAACTGTTGGTCGCCCTGGTCAGGGCCGGGGTGACCGACCCGATGCACGTGGTCCACCATGGGCTGGACGTGGACGGGATCATCGCGTGTTGGAAGGAGCACACGGCTGGTTCGATCACCCTGTCCGAGGAGATCATCACCGAGGCCGGTCGGGTCATCGCCGGCGGCGGCAGTCACGGTGTGAAACGGCTCACCGAGGACGGTGCGAGCCTGGATCAGCTGCCGCACTGGCTGTGGCTGGCATCGAGGCTTCCCCTGCAGGACCCGCTGCGCCCGTGGCTCGCCGAGCGGCTGGAAGCCATGCTCGCCACCAGCCTGGGCCGCGAGTACGAGGAGAGCATCTACTCCGACACCAAGGACAGGATCCGCGCCGTCCTCGGCCTGCCAACCTTCACCGCCACCGCGCAGGGAACGATCCAGCAGGTCGGCCCATGGACCCTCACCCGGGGTGAGCACAACGATGAGTTAACCTTCGATCCCGCCAAGGTCGAGGACTGGGAACTCGAACTCCAGCGCGCCCGGTCCATGCCCACCGATGGGTACTACCGGAGCAGGCGCATCGCCGACCTGGCCGCCGTGGCGGCAGGGCATTTCACCCCCATCCTGGAATGGCTGCGCACCCCGGGCGACGGCTGGGCACCGGACCCCCTGACCTCCGCACCCGAGATCGTCGCCGAGGTGCAGACCGCCCTCGGCCTGCCCGAGGACTCAGCCCGCTACTGGCTCCAGCTGCTGACCCTGCCCAACCCCACGGACAAGAACATCGACCTCTGGAACGGCTGGACAAAGACCCACCGGACCAGGGCCGCCGCACCGCTGGTCGAGAAGGGACTGGTCATCGAGGCCAAACGCTCCCGCGCCGGACGCTCCTGGTTCCTCCCCGGCGGCTGGATGGAGGCCAGGGCACCCCACCTGCCGCTGGAGGTATGGAAGGCACCCTTCTACGAGCTGGAGGACACGCCCAAGGTGAACCCGAGGAACGACATCGTCGTCCCTCTCGTCCCCCTCCCCCAGCTCTTCGCCGACGCCTGGCATCGCTTCCAGGACGGCGACGCCCCCGGCTACACCGAGCTCAGGACCGAGAGGTACCGCCGCCGATGATCCTGAATTCCCGAACCGCCGAACTGGGTG
>NZ_RQYT01000061.1 GCF_003932785.1 Arachnia propionica
AAACCAGGCCCACCATGACCCCGCGGATCATTCCTCGGGAGGGTCACGGTGGCGGGTTTTCCGGGCTTCGAACAGTTGTGAAACGACCTCTCAGTCCACCATGTCGGCGGGGACGATCCAGGTGTTGCAGCCCTGCATCGTGGTGACGTGGAAGCCTCGGTTGCTCCAGTAGCTGTAGGAGTCGTTTGAACCGTGGCTGGGGCTGTCGGTTCGGCCCTCGGGGAGGATGTGGTGCTCGTAATCGGCCTCGGTGAAGCCGATGTTCAGTGTGAGGGCCTGTCGGGACTCGGAGCAGATGGTCTGCAGCTCCTTGCGGCGGGTGATCTCCCCGTCGTTGCGTGGAAGTCGATCGGTCAACGGGGAGATGCCGCTCTGGTGCTGGATGTGGTGGAAGGTTTCGTGGATGGTGGTCGTGGCCGCGTCGGTGGGGAACTGGGACACGTGTGCGAAGCTCTTGCTGCTCAGGTAGATGGCCTTGTTCTCCGGGCAGTAGAAGACCTGGTACCAGTCGCTCTCCATGCCGCAGGGGGTGGAGATCTGCCCGGTGAAGGCGATCACCTGTACCGGTTCGAGTTCCAGGCCCAGCGTTGCGAAATGGGGTCGCCATGCCTGGAGCATGCAGTCGGCCAGGGTTGCTGTGTAGTGGCGGAACTGCTCGTGGTCGTCGAAGGTCTGGATGTCTGGGCAGTCCGCGACGGGGTACTCCGCCTTGAACAGCGGGTGCTGGGTCAGCTCCTCCGGGAACGATGTGGCGGGCTCGAGTTCCTCGATCGTTGTTTCTGGCAGCCAGTCGGGCAGGGGCGGTTGCTCGAAGGTGGCGAACTCACCCAAGGGCTCCAGACGCGACGCGGAGGGAGAGGGTGCCGGGGTCGATGAGGACGGTCGGAAGGTCTCCAGGAGTGCCTCGCGTGTGGGGGTGTCGAGGATGGACACCACGATGAGCGCAGCCGTTATCAACAACACCGCGAGCCATAAGCCTGAGAACTGGGAGCGCTCGCCGTGGGCGGGCGGTGTCGCAGCCGCTCGTGGGCGCTGACCCCATCGACTCATGGTTCACATCCTCCTAAGAGGGCGCGCGGATAGGCGCATCTACTGGGGTCGCCTCGGTGACCCCCTGGCAGCGTTGTCCTCCTCGAACGCACAATCCAGTGCGCTCTTCGTCGTCCGCCTTGCCATGAGGTCACCGTGACGATCCTCGTCACGATCCCCCCATCCGCGCACCCTCCAAGGTGGGCTGTGAAGGCTTCCTGGTGCCCAGCCATACCGCAAGCAGCATCGCCGTGCAGATGAGCCCCACCAAGAAACCAATGGTCAGCCATGGGAGTGCGGGGTGCCCTGGCAGACTCTTCTCATCAACCAATGTTCCAAGCCATTCGGCAGCGACGCCCAGGCTGATGGTGGTCGCTGATGACAGTATCAGTCCTCTGGTGGCCCAACACTGGTTCCTGCTCCTGTGCTCCATGCCTCCCCGATTCTAGGCGTTGTTCACGGGGGATGAGGTTCAACAACGGCGCGCGCACCGTCCTTCCCATCGGGTCAGAGCATCATCAGTACGCTGATTCGCCTGCCTTGGGTCGGAAACGCCTGCCTTCTTTCACTTCGCCTGTCTCGTTGGGCAGGCGAGCCGCCGTCAAGGCAGGCGAGCCCCACCCAGGACAGGCGAACCCGTGTCAAGGCAGGGGAAATCGCCACGGTGACGAGTCGCCGTCATGGCTGGTTGTGCCGGGGAGGGTGGACTGGCGGAGCCCGGCACCCTTATAATGTAAGAATGACAATAAAGCGTGATCTGCGTGCCGCCCAGGCCCGCGAGACCGTCACCATCCTCGAGCGCGGCAGCTACGTCAGCCCCGGCGAGGTCGAGGTCGACCTCAGCGACGACATCCGACGGGCCGTCTCCGGCACCGTCGAGTACGGCCCCGACGCCGACCTCCCGACCCCATCCCCGACGCCGACGCGGGTGCGAATCGAGGTGACGCCAGAGGGGACCTTCGAGGCCGCCCATCGGCTCCGCGACGAGAATCCGGTGGCCCTGAACTTCGCCTCCGCCAAGAACCCCGGCGGCGGGTTCCTCGGCGGTGCCCAGGCCCAGGAGGAGACCCTGGCCCGGGAGAGTGCCCTCTACGCCTGCATCCGGGAACGCACCATGTACCAGCTCAACCGGTCCCGCGACATGCTCTACAGCGACGCGATGATCTACTCACCCGCCGTCCCGGTGTTCCGTGACAGCGACGGCGTGCTCCTCGACCAGCCGTGGCGCACCGCCATCATCACCGCCCCCGCCCCGAACGCTGGCGTCTGGCTGGAACGCAACCCCGGGAAACAGGACGTCCTCCGGGAGGTGCTCCGGGAACGCGCGCGCAAGGTGCTCGTCATCGCCCACCGTCACGGCCACGACAGCGTCGTGCTCGGGGCGTGGGGATGCGGGGTCTTCCGCAACGACCCCGCCGAGGTGGCGACGGCGTTCCGCGACCTCCTCGCCGGTCCGTTCGCCGGGGCCTTCGGCCACGTGGTCTTCGCCATCCTCGACCGCACCCGGGATCAACGCGCCCTGCGTCCCTTCCGGGAGGTTCTCACGCCCTGAGTAGCGCGGTTCAGCGCTTCGGACGCGGCGTCGGCTGCATGACCAGGGAGCGCCAGCGGAAGCCACGGTCCTGGGAGGCCAGCGCCGTGCGGTAGCGGTGCCTCGCCGCGATGGAACGTCGCACCTCCCTCGCCACCCGGGAGAGGAACAGGCGCCGGTACAGGTCGTCGATGAGGGTGGAGGCGGCGAAGGACACCCCCGAGAACAGGGCCAGGATGAGGCACACCCGGAACATGGCCCGATCCAGACCCACCTCGATGCCCAACATCGTCAGGGGCTGCGACTCCCGTCCGCTCCACTCCCGGATGAGCTCGGGCGTGAGGGTGATCGAGCCCACGATGGCGAACACCGCGAAGGTTGCCAGCACGAAGACCGTGATCTGGATCGCCTGGACCGCCACGGCCACCATCACGAGGTTGATCCGTTCGGCGAGGTGCAGCTTCTCGCGGGTCGGCGGGATCCCGGCGAAGGGAGTGCGCTCCAGCAGCGGGGCATGCTCCTCGTCGGTGTCCTCGTCGTCGACCATGTCGATGCTGCTCGGCAGCACCACCAGGAGGGCCAGCCCGATGAGGAAGAAGCCCAACGCCGTCATGCGGGGTTTGCTGATGGCAGCACTGATCTGCCAGAGCTCATTGGTGAAGAAGACCAGCAGGACGGTCAGCAGCAGCAGCGGCAGGGTCCGGGCCACCGCGGGCAGGGCCCGGGTGATCTCCCGAAGGGCGCGTTTCGTGGTCCAGGCGATGACCACGCCGAAGTCCAGCCAGGCCAGGGCGAACGCGACGGCGAGCAGTTCCAGCCGTTCGAGGAAGGTCCAGTGCAGCCGTAACCCCTGGGTGATCTCGAACGGCAGGTCGGCCTCAGAGGGGGCCAGCGTGAGTTTCAGCTCACCTGCCGGGACCAGGAGTTTCGTGATGACGGCCAACCCGACCAGCCACAAGGTCCACACGACCACGTCGACGATGAGTCTTCCCGCCAGGGGAAGTCTTCTCTGCAGTCGGGCCGTGACGATCCCGAACGGGACGGCGAGAAGCAGCAGACCCATCACCCCAGCGGCGGCAATGATCACACGAGGATGCTCCAGCAACTCCTTGAGGGGGATGGGATGGTCGGTCGTGAGGGCGGCCTCCGCCCACAGGGAGGCGATCCCCACCGTCAGCAGGGAGACCAGGATCGCCGTCGTGCGGGGGATGACGCCACGCAGCCGACGCCGCCCGGGCACCATGTGGGGCAGCCCGTTGCGGCGCAGCCAGTCCTCCAGGATGGTCAACGACACCACATGCGGAGCCTAACCCAGCTCAGGGCCCTGGGCCGCCCCGCGGCTCACCGTCGATGGCTGATGCTGGCCTGGCCCACCCCGTCGAGCTGGCCGCGGTGCTCGATGATCGGGGTCGGGCCCGGTGAACGCAGCTTGTTCCCCGAGATGTGGATGTCAACGATGTTGCCGACGGCGGGAGCCTTGTCAGCAGGCCCGTAGGTGACCTCGGCTCCCAGGTAGAACGGCTGGCCCTCGGTGGCGAAGGTGTTCTCCGTGAAGGTGATTCCCCGCAGATCCCCATGACCGCCCGCGAAGAGCACCTCCTTCCCGGTGCCCTGATGAATGGTTGGCCGACCCGAGTACGAGTACGGGTTGGGGTTGAGCCCCGCCGAGGTCGCGGAGCGCTGGTCCCAGATCGACTCCGCCGCCGCGACGGCGTGGGAGGCCTTCCCGATGAGGGTGTTGTCGTGGAAGACGGTGTTGTGGGAGCCGGTGGCGACGTACAGGAACCACCGGGGGACCCGACTGCCGTGGGCCTCGACCCGGTTCTTCTTGAAGACGTTGCCCGTGCTGTTGTGGTAGGCCTGAAGCAGCGCCTCCCCGCCCTTGCCGCGTCCCGTCCGGATCCTGTTGTGCTCGACGAGGTTGTCGGAGGAGCCGTAGGCCACGTGGATTGCCGCCGACGTGCTGTCGTGGAAGTCATTGCTCCGAACGCGGTTTCGGCTGGAGCCGTCCTGGATGGACAGGTTCCTCACGTTGGTCGTGGTGACATTGCGGGCAATGAGACAGTCAGTGGCCCCGCTCAGCGAGATGCCGTAGTACGTCGTGTCCACCTTGTTGTCCACGATGGTGATCCGGGACGTCTTGTTGCGTGGCGGAAGGACCGTTCCCGTCTCCCGGAAACGCATGTAGGCCGGGGCGGGATAACCCGTGAAGGGGTCAGGTTCGGGATGGCTCGTGACGGCGATTCCGACCACCCCCTCCGTCTCGTCCCAGCCCGCAGCCCCGTGGACGACGTTGTCGTGGATGCTCACCTTGTCGACCGGTCCGTCGTCGGCGACCACGTCGATTCCGCGGAACTTCAGGTTGGTGATCGTCAGGTGGCTGATCGTGGTGTCGCTCACCCACGGAGCCAGCACCGCCCGGGTCCGCGCGGCTGAACCCTTGAGGTCGATCCTCACCTCCGTGAGGATGATGCCCTTCGACTGGGCCTTGAACCGGAACACATTCGCGGCATCGCTGCCCTTGGGGACCCCGACGTGGGCCTCGACCAGGGCGCCCTCGCCGTCGAAGGCCTTGAGCCCCGGGGGTAGGACCAGTTCCTTCGAGGTGATGTAGCGGGCGCCGGGCCGCAATCGTACCCCGATGCCCCGGGCCGCGGCCTCGTCGATCCGTTGCTGCAGCAGCGAGGTGTCGTCACCCCCGCTCGGGGCGACCTCGACGGCGGCGCCGTGGTCGGTGTCCGTGGGTGGGGCGGCGGTCGCGGCTGCCGGGGTGAGGGCGAGCGACACCCCGAGCAGGGCGACGGGCAACAGGCGGCGGACCTTCACGTTCACTCCTGACGATCGTGGTGGCTGCCACGTTAATCCTCCGAAGCCGTGAAGCCGAGAGGGCCGGCCAGACGGATGACAGCGCTCTCACCCCCACTTTCCGGGCCGGATCCTCGTGCCACCTCGGGGTGCCGCCACCCATCCCCGCTCGCTGCGGGTTAGATTGACTGTCGTGGCAGACACCGTGGCACATGCAATGGACACCCCCGACCTGGAGCAGCCCTATGCCGCCCTGGGGGTCAAGGACGACGAGTACGCCCGGATCCGTGAGATCCTCGGCCGCCGCCCCACCTCGGCGGAACTCGCGATGTACTCCGTCATGTGGTCGGAGCACTGCTCCTACAAGTCGTCCAAGATCCACCTCAAGCGGTTCGGGGAGCTGAGCCAGGACACCCCACGCGGCCCCCTGCTCGCCGGGATCGGCGAGAACGCCGGTGTCGTCGACATCGGCCAGGGCTACGCCGTGACCTTCAAGGCCGAATCCCACAACCACCCCAGCTACGTCGAGCCCTACCAAGGGGCGGCGACGGGCGTCGGCGGCATCGTCCGCGACATCCTCGCCATGGGGGCCCGTCCCATCGGGGTGATGGACTCGCTGCGCTTCGGGCCGTTGGAAGCCGACGACACCCGCCGGGTCCTTCCCGGCGTGGTGGCCGGGGTCGGCGGCTACGGCAACTGCCTCGGCCTGCCCAACATCGGTGGCGAGGTCCAGTTCCACCGGTCCTACCTGTCGAATCCGCTGGTCAACGCGCTGTGCGTCGGGGTGCTGCGCCACGAGGACCTGCACCGTGCCTTCGCGTCCGGGGTCGGCAACAAGGTCATCCTGTTCGGGGCCGCCACCGGCGGCGACGGCATCGGTGGCGCGTCGATCCTTGCCTCCGAGACCTTCGACGAGGACGGGCCCGCGAAGCGCCCGAGTGTCCAGGTGGGCGACCCCTTCATGGAGAAGCTGCTCATCGAGTGCACCCTCGAGC
This sequence comes from Arachnia propionica, assembly GCF_003932785.1. Lineage (GTDB taxonomy): Bacteria > Actinomycetota > Actinomycetes > Propionibacteriales > Propionibacteriaceae > Arachnia > Arachnia propionica_B. The sequence goes on from NZ_RQYT01000061.1 coordinate 6,361, forward strand.
TGTTCCGGGCCGGGGTGATCCAGGGCATCCAGGACTTCGGCGCGGCGGGGATCTCCTGCGCCACCTCCGAGCTGGCCTCCGCGGGCGACGGCGGCATGTCCGTCGAACTCGACCTCGTCCCGCTGCGCGACCCGAACCTCGCCCCCGAGGAGATCCTCATGAGCGAGTCCCAGGAGCGCATGATGGCGGTGGTGAAGCCGTCGGATGTCGAACGTTTCATGGAGATCTGCGCCAAGTGGGACGTGGCTGCGACGATCATCGGGGAGGTCACCGACGGCGAGCGTCTCGTCATCCACTGGCACGGCGAGTGCATCGTCGACGTCGACCCCCGCACCGTCGCCCACGACGGCCCCACCTATGAGCGGCCGTTCCACCGTCCCGCCTGGTTGGACGAGGTCAACGCGAACCGCGCCGAGGACCTGCCCCGCGACAACAGCCCTGAGGGCATCGTGGCGGCGCTCAAGGCGGTGCTCGCGCACGGCAACATCGCCGACAAGTCGTGGATCACCGACCAGTACGACCGTTACGTCCGCGGCAACTCCGTCCTGGCGCAGCCCGAGGACGCCGGGATGCTGCGCATCGACGAGGAGACGGGGCTCGGCATCGCGCTGTCCCTGGATGCGAACTCCCGGTTCACCTACCTCAACCCCTACCTGGGCGCGCAGCTGTCCCTCATGGAGGCCTACCGCAACGTCGCGGCGACCGGTGCGGAACCGGTGGCCGTCACCGACTGCCTCAACTTCGGCTCCCCCGAGGATCCCGAGGTGATGTGGAGCTTCGTCGAGGCGATCAAGGGCCTCGTCGACGCGTGCCGGGAACTGGGCATCCCCGTCACGGGCGGCAACGTGTCGCTGTACAACCAGACCGGCACCACCCCGATCCTCCCCACCCCCACCATCGGGGTGATGGGGGTCATCGACGACGTGGCCAAGCGGGTCCGGACCGGTTTCCCCCGGCCCGGCGACGGCATCTGGCTGCTCGGCGACACCTCGGAGGAGCTGTCCGGTTCCATCTGGGCCGACGCCGTCCACGACGGTCACCTCGGGGGTGAGCCGCCGAAGGTCGATCTCAGGGCGGAGAAGGAGCTGGCCCATGTGCTGCGGTTCGCGGCCCAGGAGGGGCTCATCTGCTCCGCCCACGATCTCAGTGAGGGTGGCCTCGCAGTGGCGCTCGTCGAGTCGGCCATCCAGGGCGGTCACGGCTTCCGGGTGGATCTCGGCACCGAGGACCCCACCGTCGCGCTGTTCTCCGAGTCGGCGTCGCGGGCCCTCGTGAGCTTCCCGGAGTCGTCGGTGGAGCGGATGATGAGCGTGGCGGAGGAGCACGACGTTCCCCTGCGCCGCATCGGCGAGGTGCTCCAGGAGCCGCGGGCAGAGGTCGAGGGACTGTTCGACCTCACCCTGGGAGAGCTCTACGACGTCTGGACCACCCCCATCCCGGAGGCCATGAAGTAAACGAGGCTGATACCTTCTGGGCATGGCTGACCTCCTCGCCCGTCCGTCGTCGGTGCCTTCCCACGCGAAGTTCGTGAAGGTGGCCCAGCGCCTCGAGGACAGTGGCGCCTACCCGCCCGGGGCCCGGCCCCGGGAGCTCGACCGGGACCTCCAGGATGCCGCTGGCGGCTGGGCGGCTGCCATGTTCTGCCTCCATCTCTGGCACGGCGACGGGGTGCTCGCCGACATCGAGGCCGCGTTGGCGGACCGCTCCAGCAACGAGGCCGCGACGAGGCTGCTGGCCGGGATCGGGAGTCGCGCCAGCCAGGATGCGATGCTGCGTCATCTCGACCACTTCCGGGTGCGGGAGGCCGTCATCGGCAATGCCAGACGGTGGCCCGTCGACACCCTGGAGTCCCTGCTCGCAGCAGGTTCCCGGCGAGGCCAGCGCACCGCGGACCTGTTCCAGATCCTGGCGTGGCGGCATCCCGACTGGGTGAGAGCCCTGCGTGAGGTCAACGACGATCCGGCCATCGACCGCCTGCTCGCCCCGGAACCCGGCGAGGATGCCGAGCCGGGGGAGTGGGAGGCATTGCCCGCCCCGTCGGAGGAGTTCGCCGTGCCCGCCTGGCTCAACCCGTACCGGGTGCCGCGACTGGTACTGCCGTCGGGGCGGGTGCTGCCGATGTCGGAGGTGCCGCGCGCCGTGCAGCTCCTCGCCGACGGTGGGAGCGTCGACCTGTTCACCCCGGCCAGCCTCGCGGCCTTCCTCGCCGACCTGCTGGAGCAGTGGCTCGCCCACGGCGGTCGGGGTGACGCCTGGGTGGTGACGGCTCAGACCAGGGGCGGGGATGCCAGCGCCCGAGCGCTGACGAAGGCGATCCGCTGGTTCCGGGGTCGGCTGCACCGCGTCGCCGCCTATGAGGCGCTGGCCGCGCTCACCGCACTGGGCACGAAGGGGGCGCTCATGGCGCTGGGGGAACTGGCGCAGCAGGAACGCTGGAACGACCTCACCGAGCGGGCATCGGCGGCGCTGGAGGGGATCGCCACGGCGCGTGGGGTCAGCGTCGTGGAACTGGAGGACGACTCCGTGCCCGACCTGGGGCTCGACGCCGACGGTGGGATGCTGCTCGACTTCGGGCCGAGGCAGTTCCGGGTCCGCGTCGATCACTCCCTCACCGCGCGGCTGAGCAACGCCAATGGCAAGGCGTTGCGGTCGCTGCCCCGGGCGGGCGCCAAGGACGATCCCGCCAGGGCGGCGGAGGCGACGGCGACGTTTCGGGAACTCAGGAAGCAGCTCACCGGGCTGGTCCGCATCCAGACGGCCCGGATGGAGGCTGCCATGAGCAGCCGGAGATCCTGGCCCTCGGAGCGGTTCCGGGAGGTCTTCCTCGCCCATCCGGTGATGCGCTGCGTGGCGCACCGGCTGCTGTGGTCGATGGACGGGCAACGCGTCTTCCGCGTGGATGAGGACTTCCAGCCGGTGGATGTCTCCGACGATCCCGTGGCGTTCGGGGCGGGGGCGTCCATCGCGTTGGCGCATCCCTTGGAGCTGCCCTCCGGGGAGCTGGATCGGTGGGCGCCCGTCCTCGCCGACCACGAGATCACGACCCTCGTCGAGCAGGTGGGGCGTGGCGTGTACCGGGAGATGCCGGACCTGGTGGGGGAGTGGGTCTCGGTCGGGGCCCTGCAGGGTCTCGTGGCCCACGGCTGGCAGCGTCGGGTGGGCGACGGCGGCTGCATCGTCGCGCTGACCCGTCCCGTCGGCGATGGCATGGTGGAGCTCGGGATCGACTGCGACGCCTGGGTGATGGGGCTGAGGCCACCGAGGGAACCGGCCCGGCGCACCGGGGTCTCCCTGTCCGGGGACCCGGCCACGATGAATCCCGTGGTCCTCAGTGAGACCCTCCGGGATCTGGCCCGGCTGCCGTGGCGTGAGGGGGTGTGACCAGGACGGCGTGCGAAGGATGAATCACTGCGGTCGTTCTGGTGCGCACCTGGCTGCTGGGTCCTCGTGTGAGGGTGGCTCGATTGGTTGCTGCAATTCGGTGACCCAGTCGGTCTGGTCCTCGGGGAAGGCCCGGATGTAGCTTTCGCGACACGCTCCGGTGGGTGCAGAGCCTCGCTCAAGGATTGCTGAGTGCAGTTGCTGCCAGCTGGTTCCGATCCGTTCCATTCCCCCGAGGTGGACAGCGCACAGGGCGGTCTCCACGGCAGGCACCTCGACGATCTCGAACCCGTCACGAGGCGGGCCGTGGTAGATGTAGCCGACCGTGACCCGTGTGCCGTTCTCTGTCTGTTCATAGATCGCGACCGGAGCGTCCAGAGCGCCAGGCATGTCGCCGATGACGGCGGCGATCGCGTCGAAGGCCGGGCCGACGAAACCAGCCATGTCGGGACGCTCCGACAGGACCGTGGTGCGTGCAGCAAGCCGCAGGGCTGGCAGGGGTTTCTCGATGTACTCGATGGGGGACATGATTTTTCCTGTCTCGATCAGGTGCAGGCGTCTCTCGACGTCGATGAGTCGTGCCTGTGTTGTTCGATGTTGCCGCTCGACCTCTGCGCGACGTGCCCGCAACTGTTCGGTGAGGAAAGCCGTGGAGACTCCCTCGGCGAGCATGGCTTGGATGTCGTCGATGCTGAAGTCCAAACGACGTAGGGCGACAATTCTGTGCAACTGGTGGAGCTGAGATGGGTCGTAGAAACGGTGGCCGGTGAATTCATCGACGTGGGCAGGGATCAGAAGGCCAGCGGCGTCCCAGTGCCGCAACTGGCGGTGGGTGACCTGACCGATCTGTGCAAATGCTCCGATGGACAGCATGGAATCAGTCAAGCACCTGCCACGGTGTCAGGTGCAACCCGGTCCGGCAGCCCGGGTCAGGATGTCAGAGTCGAACGCGATGGCTGTCCCCTGTGCGACCGTCCCGCCCGAATCGCGGTGGCGAGTTCGTCGGCCCACGGGAAGGGCACTGCACATGTGCGGCGCGTTCCTACTGAGAGCGCTCTTATGACCAACGTCCGCACAGTTGCAGCGCTTGCCGCAGTGACGGCCCGGGTGGGGCCGCTCTCATCGATGGACTACTCGGTCTCGGTGTGAATCCTGAGGGCGGTGATGAACTCGCGGTAGAGGTCATCGCGTGCCAGGAGTTCCGGGTGGGTGCCGCGATCACGGATGTGTCCTTGGTCGAGGACGATGATCTGGTCGGCGCCCAGCACCGTGGACAGGCGGTGGGCGATGGTGATGACGGCACCTGTGGCGGAAACCTTCTCGATCACCTGCTGGATGGCGGCCTCGGTGATCCCGTCCAGCTGTGCCGTCGCCTCGTCGAGGAGGAGGACGTCAGGGGTTCGGACGAGGGCTCGGGCCACGGCGAGGCGTTGCCTCTCGCCGCCTGAGAGTGTCGATTCCATGACGTCGGAGTCGAGTCCCTCCGGGAGCCCGCGCACCTTGTCGGCCAGGCGGACCGCGTCCAGTGCGGTCCAGGCCTCGTCGTCGGTGGCGCTGTCGGCCCGGAACAGCACGTTCTCGCGGATGGTGCCCGGGATGATGGGGGTCTCCTGCTCGACGTAGGCGAATCGGGAGCGGACCTCGTCGATCGACAGGGTGTCGTAGGGGCGGCCCTCGAGGTCGAGTTGGCCGCCGGTTGGGTTGATGAGACGCAGCAGCAGGGAGAACACCGTCGTCTTGCCCGCCCCGGAGGGGCCGACGAGGGCGGTGTGGCCGCGCCTGGGAATCTCGAAGCTCACCTCGGCCAGGGCCGGGGCCGGGGTGTCGAGGTACTGGGCGGTGACGTTGCGCAGGGCGAGCAGCGGAGCATTCGGCGAGGCCGGGCCGGGGGAGGAGCCGGGGGTGGCGGTGGTGTCCTCGGGCACCAGGTCTGCGGTCTCGTGGATGCGGGCTGCCGCGGCGAGGCCGGACTGCATGGAGGTGAAGGCCGAGCCGAGAGTGATGATCGGGTCGACGATGTTGAGGGCATAGAGCAGGAAGGCGACCAGCGTCGAGACGGCGAGGTCGCCGGTGCTGACTCGCCAGGTTCCCAGTCCGAGGACGACGATGAGGGCCAGTTGCGTGCCGCCGCCGGCGACGGCCCCGATGAGTGCGGAGTACCACACGGAGCGGATGGAATGACGGGCGGACTTCTCGGCCTGTTCGGTGACGCGGGTGATCTCGCGGGCCTCGCGTCGGCTGGACTTCACGGTTCGTAGCGCCCGGAGCCGTCCCTCCAGGGCGGAACCCAGGTCCCCGATGGCGTCCTGGGCCTGTTTGTCGGCCTGCCCGATCCGTGGCAGCAGGATGGCGAACAGCGCCCCGATGACGATCAGTGATGCCAGGGTGGTGAGGAACAGCTGCCAGTCGAGGACGGCCATGAGGGCGACGGTTCCGACGAGGGAGATCGCTCCGCTGACGAACTGCACGATGGCGGAACTTGCTGCCTCCCGTAGCAGGACGGTGTCGCTGGTGACGCGGGTCACCAGCTCTCCGGTGCGGAAGCGCTGCACCTGTTCCATCCGCGAGGACAGGAACCGGTGGATCAGGGAGCGGCGGGCATCGAGCACGATGTGTTCGGCCAGCCGCCCCAACAGGAACGACTGCGCCAGCCCGGCAAACGTCCCCACGACGAGCAGGGTGACCAGGATGAGGATGGGGCCGCTGAGGGAGACATCGGTGCCCAGCGAATCCAGCACGTGCTTCGTCGCCAGGGGCGTGGCAAGGGTGACGGCGGTCCCGAGCACGCCGAGCACCAACCCCAGCAGGATCACTCCGACATGGGGCCGGGCGTGGGGGAGCAGGATTGCCAGCCCGTCGCGCAGGGGGATGGGAGGATCGTTGCGTTCCTCGACAGCTGTCTTCGTCATGGATGTCCTTGACCGTCGGTCGGATTCCTCCATGATGCTCTGTCACCCCAAGCGAGGCGGGCATTCCGGATCAAGGCTTCCATCTCAGGGCGGTCACGGCGCGCAGGATGAACCAGAGGGTCAGCCAGCCTGCGCTCAATGCGGCTGCTGGAGCGACGGGTAGGGCGA
>NZ_RQYT01000062.1 GCF_003932785.1 Arachnia propionica
TTCACGGGGCCTGGGCGGCTGCTTGTTTCCGTGGCAGAGCCGCCTTCTTCACCGTTGGTCGAGCCGGGCCCGGAGCCTGCGGAGGGCCCGTGTCGAGACCTCCGCGGGATTCCCGATCAGCTCGAGTTCCTGCACCGTGCGCCAGGGGTCTCGACACGGACGGCGCGCTGGCGCGTGCGGTCCGGCTCGACCAGCGGAGAAGAAGGTCGTGAATAACGCCTTCAGGTTGGCAGCAGACCTTACCTGCTTGTGTGCCACTTCGTCCGGTGCAAGGCATTCCTGTGGGGAAGAGATGTCGGGATTGGTGTGTTGGGCAGTGTCAGGGGCCGGCGCCTCAAGGCGCCGGCCCCTATGGGTGCTGAAGCAGCATCAGCACGATGTGCTGGTCACCAGTAGAACCACATCTCGAAATCCTTTCGTAGCGGGTGGCGTGTGCCTGCCCGACCTACGCATCCGGGACGGGATCTGGAGGGCTTCATCAGAAGCGTCAAGATCGCCCTGACGTGCCGTCCACCCTGCGCAAGGCGATCCGCGACCGTGGTGGTTTCGCCTGCCTCGACCCTGCTTCGCCTGTCTTGGGTGTGGCTCGCCTGCCTTGAAGGCGGCTCGCCTGTCCAGTTCGGCAGGCGAAGTGGAACGAGGCAGGCGTTTCCGATCCAAGGCAGGCGAATCAGTGTGCCGGGGAGGCCGGGGGGAGGGGGTGGGAATCCGGCAGGGAACGCAATCGCGGGGCCGACATCTGTCGGCCCCGCGAGGGCTTCTGTCTGCTCCGGGTCATGGTCTGTCGGTCACCAGTAGAACCACATCTCGAGCTCCTTCCGTAGGTCCGTGAGCTGTCTGCTCACCCCGACCTACGCATCCGGATTCAGAACCGTGCGGTGTCCTCCGGGAGGGGCTGGAGCTCGGGGAGCCGCTCCGGAAGCGGCTCCAGGCAGCGCTGGTAGACGCAGGTCGTCGACGCGATGACCTGTGAGGTGGGGCCGCCCTCATCGGGATCCAGCCGAACCGTGAGGTGCTGGGCCGGGGAGTCCGATCGAGTGCGGTCGCATTCCTGCCCCGGTTGGTGTTGGGGATCGACGACCCGGTCCAGGAAGGCCTCCAGCCTCCAGGTCCTGGTCCCTTCGGGCGCGATCTCCACGTCGCTGTTGAGGATCCGGTTTCGAAGCCGCTGGCCGGAGCCCCGCACGAGCCGGTCCGCCAGATGCCGCCATCGTTCCTCGACGGTGGCTGCCAGTTCATGCAGGAGGCCGTGGGGCAATCCGGCGTCTGCCACGATCGCAGCAGCGTTCTCCCCGTGCTCCTCCGCCCAGCTGGTCAGCAACTGGTGCGTCGCTCGTTGCCTCCAGCTGGAGTCGTCCGGGGCCTCCCGTAGCCAGGAGCCCAACTCCTCGTCCGCTGCGTGGAACTCGATGCAGGTCCACGCGCTCGGGAGCTCCAGTGCCGCGGAGGGAGACGCGACCTCCGGTTCGGCCGTTCGCAGCGGGTACACCCCACGCAGCACCCGAGTCCAGAGCTGTAGGGTGCGGTCCGCGCTGATGAGTCGGCGATGCTCATCCCTGGCGTGCCTCGCCGCGCGCAGCAGCAGTACCCGCGCCTCCGCCTGCCGGATCGCCCGCGTGCGGTAGGTCTCGTAGTGGTAGAAGAACCACACGACGGGGCCGACGACGAGCACCGTCGACAGGCCGCCGATCCCGGTCCACACCTGGCCGGGGGTCGCCTGGATCCCGAGGCGTCCCAGCAGGTCGATGAGCCACTGCGGCTCCATGAGGTTCACCCCTGCCAGGAGCGTCGACAGCAGCACACCCCCGACGAGGAGGAACACGAACAGCGCCGATCGGAGCCGGATGAGCCCGTTGAGGGGGCCGGTGGCAAGACGGAACCACCGATCCGCGAACAGTCCCGCCCCGATCCTGTCGGCGAGGACCTGCGTGCGCACCGCGTCGAGGAACGAGAGCCCTGAGGCACCCTGGGGGTTGCCGCAGGCCTCCTCCTGCTCGGCGCGGATCTCGGCGTCGCGCCCGGCTGCCTCCGCGGCCAGCCGGGAGGTGACGGACGACGCCCTCGACGAGGCGGGGATGAGGGCAGGGCCGGGCTGTTGCAGCCCTGCGACGACGCGGGCGGCCGCGGTGGCCGCGACGGCCGCTGACGCCGGGGCATGGTCGAGCCCGGCGATCCTGCCCGGTTCCTCCGGTGCCGACGGCGACAGGCCTCCCTCAGGGACGACGAAGCCCAGCACCGACAGGGGCGGGACCACGCAACCCCGGTCGTGATAGGTGGGGCGATCCAGGCCGTCGGGAAGGTCGCTGCCGTCGATGAGACCGTTCGTCGTGTCGATCACCGCCTGCCAGGAGGAACGAGACGGGGCGTGCGCGCCCGTGTCCCGGTCCTCGCGCCAGAGGGTCTCCATGAGCTCCACCTGCTGCCGGTCCAGCTCGAACACGTTCGGGGCGGGAATGAGGCCGGGGGTGTCGTCCGCCCGCTCGATCTCCACGCCCATGTCCGAGCCCTGCAGCTCATCGACGACGGCGTTGCGCACCCTCGCCTGCCACGGCACCGCTCGGCTGTGGTGGAACAGGAAACCGATGAAGCTGCCGAACCGTCGGAAGAACGCCCTCAGTCCCTCGGAGGAGGCCGGGGCGAATCCGAGTTCCTCCGGGTGGATCGGAATCCATCGCAGGGGGTGTTCACCCGTGTCGAGCACGTGGAGAACTGCGTCCGTGACGAGCTCCTCCCTGTGCTGGTCGTCGTGGAACCGGGTGGGGGTCATCTCGGCCGCGTCGGCCCATGGCAGGGTCCGTTCGTGGTGGTCCCGGGCCGCCGCATCGAGGTGATCGCCACCCAGCAGGGTGCTGGTGAATGCCGTGGCGCAGACCTCCTCACCCTGCCACGACGGATCGAGCAGTGGCCGCGTCGTGGTCCCCGGCGTCCCGGCCACCGCCCCGCCAAGGGCAAGGGCGACGTGCAGGCGGGCCTCCTCGACGTCCCGTCCCGGCGCCTCCGCACCTCCCGGGACGATGGCCTCCTCCGGGCCGACGACGATGCGTGCCCAGTTCGGTGACAGCTTCGGCAGAGGACATCCCGGCCGTGCTGCGAACACCGCGGCACCGGCGAGGAACTGCATGCCCAGGATCCGGGGGATCGCGTCGCGTGCCTCCCGGTTCCAGGGGTGGTCGGTCAGGTCGTCAACCTCCGGATCTGGACACCAGATCAGCTGTACCCGTTCCAGGTCCGTGTCGCGGGCCAGGAACTCGCCAAGAGGGGCGACGGCGCCGTCGGGCAGGCTGCGGGCCTCCATCTCGACGACGGGGCCGGGTGGCCCGTCGGGCGCGACCAGCCACAGGCTGGGGCCGACGAGTCCGGCCCGCGCCCACGCCGCGGCGCGGGCCCAGTCCGGTTCGTCGCAGATGAAGACGCTACGGCGGGGCATCGGGTCAGAACCGTTCCTCGACCACGGTGGCGTGCCGCAGCAGTTCGTCGATGGCCTCGTGCGCGATCCCGATGATCTCCAGCGTGGGCAGCAGCTCCGGGGAGACGTCCTCCCCCAGCCTCGCGAGGTGGTCGAAGGAATCCCTCAGTTCGGTGAGGGCCTTCTCCACCTGCTTCCTGCGCGCCTCGACGTTGTCCGCCGCGGAGAGTCGGAAGACGTCGTTGGTCTGGGGGAACTCCCCGCCCCGCTCGATCCACTCGGCCATGGGGAACGGGTAGCGGGTGTGGCTGACGCCGAGCCGGTGCAGGTGCTGGTAGGGGTGGAGCGGTGTGAGATCGCTGCGTCGGTGCGCCTCCACCAGCGCGGGGATCAGGCTCTCGAGGAACCGGCCCGGGTAGTCGCGCTGCGGGAACTGGGAGTGCCGGAGTCGCAGCCCGTGCAGCGGCACCTCCATCCAGCGTCCGTCCTCGAGACGGACCCGGAGCAGCTCCGGGCGCCGCCGGTCCATCTCCACCTGGCCGGTCAGCCGCCCGATGAAGAGCCCCTGCAGCAGTCGTTTCTGCGTCTCAATGGCCAGGGGCAGGTACTCCGGCAGGGGGCGGCTGCGTCGGTTGCGCCAGCCCCGTTCGGAGGTGGCGTCTCCGGAGTTCGCCGCCGGCCCGAGAATGCTGCCCGCCACGAGGAGGTGGAAGGGCGCCGCTGTCGAGGACAGCAGGGTGATCGATGGGGACGGGGTACCCTCGGTGCTGAGTGGTTGGTTCGGGAAGAACCGGGCGACGACGGCCTTGAGTCGCTGCGGCAGGGGCTGGGTGCCGAGCCGGTTCTGGATGGCCTGGTCGAGGGCGGGGACGTCGACGGCGTCGAGGATGAGGCCGGTCTCCGGCCGTCCCCCGTGAACCTGGGAGAACAGTGCCTCGTTCAGCTGGACGAGCGGCACGGCTGCCGCCATGAGTTTCTCGAACTCGGTGACCATCGTGTCGTGGCGGCGTCGGATCTCCTCGTCGGTCACGGAGTTCGCGGGTGGGTTGAGGTACTCGCGCAGCGTGCAGTCGAGGTACTGGCGGGTCCCGGAGTTCGGGTCGTTGAGCCAGTCGACGACCCGGTCGTCGAGATCCTCGGCCGTGAACGCCAGTCGGATCACCGCCGATCGGGCCTTCGCCCTGTCGCGCAGTTTGGACACCCAGTTCTCGGCCTGCTGGGCGACGGGGAGGTCGGTCCACTCGATCCGCCTTCCGGTGTTGAGGTCATCACGTTTGCCGGTGATGAGGTCGCGGATCGCGTCGTCGAGGGCCCGCTGCTGGATCTGCTCGGTGGAGGCGAGCTGGGTGGCGAGGTCCTCGTCGGTGCCGGGCATCCGCGCCGTCACCTGCCGGAGGAACTCCTGCGGGAACTCCTCCACATCCTCGAGGGTGAACTCGACGGCGCTGGGGCGCAGGTGGTGCGGCACCCCCTCGGTGGCCGACGGCCAGGTGGTGCGCAGGGTGCCTCCGCCGGGCAGGGGGCTGTCGACGCGGTTCCGCAGCCCGTCGAGGGAGCTCTGGATCGCGGCGATCCAGGGGTCGATGGTGCCCTGGAGCAGGTCGGCGACCAGCGAGCTGGTGGCCCGCAGCTCGTCGCCGTGGACGAGCCAGATGATCGGGTCCTTCGCGTCCTCGAGGATGTCGCTCAGCTCCTGGCTGTCCTTGCGGATGCGACGCGACATCCCCGGGCGGCCGTGCTGCAGGTGCTGCAGGTGGGAGGCGGCGTCGCGTTCCGCGTCGAGGGCCTGCGAGGACAGCTGATGGGCGGCCTCCACGAGGTGCTCGCGGAGCATCCGCAGCATGCCGAGGACGACGGGGAACCCGTAGGCGGCGATCGCGGCCGGGATCTGGTTGAGCAGCCGGGCCTGGAGGTCGTGCTCGAACTGCTCCAGGTTCTCGTGGAACAGCTGGCGGGCCAGCTCCCGCAGCGGCGTGTAGGAGGAGCCGGGTTCGGCCTCCCTCATCTCGAGGAGGGCGTCGGTGTGGGCCTGCTCGTAGGCGGTCTCCGTCGAGACGTGGTTGCCGCGGCCGTGCTGCTCGATGTGCTGCTGCAGCCTCAGGCCGAAGTCGTGGAGCAGGTTCTCGTAGGCCGGGGTGTCGCGGATGGTGACCTGGTGGTGGATGTCGTCGTTCTGCACGTTGCGGGTGTCGCGTTCGTTGAGCTGCAGTGACTGCACGAACTTCTCGTAGTGGGTGTGGATGGCCTGGTCGAGGAGGACCTCGTTGCTCTTGCCACGGTCGGTGGCGGGCACGTTGAGGTGCGCCTCCAGCAGTTGATCGGCCATGAGGCGCATGAGGCGTTCGTGCGCGTACTGCGCGAAGAAGGAACGACCGATGGACAGCTGCCCGAAACCGAGCCCCATCAGGTTGGGGTTGTCGTAGCTGTTCTCGGAGGTCAGACCGAGATGGTCGGTGGCGTGCTGCTTCGCGCTGTCGTAGTTGGTGAGGGTGTAGGCGACGAAGCTGCCGAGCAGGTTCGGGTTCATCGCCAGGTCGGCGTACATGCTGCCGACCACCCGGTACACGTCCTGGGGGCGGGTGAAGACGGTGCCGCGTTGGGAGGAGGCACCGACGAGGAAGTACGCCTCCGTGCCGCTGCTGGGTGCGTTGGGCAGGTTCTTGGCGTTGAAGATGGCGTCGCGGGTGGGCTGGTATCCCGTCTCGGTGCGGCCCACACCCGGGCTGTAGTCCTGGGCGATGAGTTCGCAGACGGCGGCGAGGGCGTTGGGGGCCAGGCCGGGGCTTCCCGCGCCGTTGCCGGCGTGGACGTCGGGGGAGAACAGGGTGGTGATGGCGCTGTGGGGGAGCACCCCTTCGAGGGAGTGCAGCACGTCCAGCACGTCGCCGACGAGACCGGCCCCGCTGCCGCCGGTGAGGGAGCCGATGACGATGACGAGGGGCTTCTGGATGGGCTGGCCGAGCCCCGCCTGGCCGAGGGCCGTCGCGGCGGGGTTGAGCTGGTCGCGGCCCTGGACGCACGTGACGAGCCGTGCGTGGATGGCCCTGCTGATCTGGGGGAGCTGATCCAGCGCCACCACCCTGCCGTAGGCGCGCATCTGGTGCGCCCCCTCGCCGCTGGCGTCGCTGACGGAGCCGGGCCGAGGCGCCCACCGTTCGAAGGACCTGGCCGCGTCGCTGCCCGGGCCGAGGGCGCGGTGGAAGTCGCGGTGGGCGGTGTTGTAGGAGGAGTTCGCGACGGTGAGGGCGTGGTAGTCGTCGGGGGACAGGCCGAAGGCGTAGCCGCCCTCCTCGGCGTCCCGTTGGGCGGGGACGTCGATGTGGAGGAACTGGATGCCGTCGGGGATCTCGTCGACGCCCACGCCGCGCAGTCGGCGCGCGAGGGTGTTCTGGATCACTCCGAGGACCTTGCCTCCGGTCCCACCGAGGCCGAGGAACAGGATGGGGTGCATGTTCGCCATGGTCATTCTCCTTGGGGTCGGCGACGGGTGAAGGGTCGGTTGCGTTGGGTCGTGCTGGGAGTGTCAGTGGTGTCGTGGTGGGGTCGGTGCGTCTTCTGCCAGCTCTCGAGGTAGCTGCTGTAGCGCAGCCCCTGGACGGCCCGGCTCATGTCCTGCGGGGTGAGGCGGGTGTTCGTCGTGATGATGTGGAGGGTGGCGCGCAGTGGGCCACCGGGTGGGGAGGCGACGACGTCGGCGATGCTGGCGGTGACGAGGACGAGCATCGCCAGGCCGGGGGTGACGGGGACGCGATGTCCTCCGTCGAGGCCCACCTCGGAGCTGTTCGACTCGATGAGATGGGTGTCGGGCACGTAGGCCGTGAAGCGGGGTGACTGGCCAGGGAAGAGGGGTGTGTAGGCGCGCAGCGTCACGCCCGGCACCTTGATGATGCGCGGGTTGAGCGGGATGAGTGGACGGAGGTCGTCGAACAACTGGTCCCGCGTCGTGGAGCGTCGCGATCCGGGGCGGCTGGAGTGTGGCCGCTCGGGTGCGGCGTCGGAGGGCTGGATGAGGTCGAAGCCGGTCGGGGTGATCCGGATGTCCGCCTGGGTGTGCCGCAGTCCCTTGGTGGTGAACTTCGTGGTGAGGAACATCGCCAGCCACACGGCAGCACCCATGAGGAGCACCGACGCGGCGGTGAGGAGGAGGAAGGTCAGGGTGAAGGTGGCCAGGTTGACCGGCACCGTCTGGTACCAGGTGACCGGCAGCTGGAACGTGACGTCCTGCGCCTCCTGCCCCGCGGACGCCGCCGAGGTGAGGGTCACCGTCAGGGAGGATCGACCCGCGCCGACCGCCTGCTGACCGGGGGTGAAGCTGACCTCGACGGTGCGCTGCTCACCCGGCTGGAGGTCGATGCAGCCCTCGGGCAGGTCGAGGCGGGAGGACTCGTCGGCCACGGGGCCGGTGAACTCGCCGCCGGACGCCAGGCACACCGATGAGGGGCCCAGTTTCGCGCCCGTGAGGGTGAGGGTGGCGCGGCCGGTGTCGGTCCGGATGATGGTGCCGAGATCCAGCCGGTCGGTGGGGAGGATGCTGGGGAAGCTGTCGGAACGCACCGGCACCGACCAGGCGGCGGTGACCGGGGCGAGGACGAGCCCGGAGCCGGTGGTGGGGGTGGCGGTGACGGCGACGTCGAGGCGGGGGTCGAGCTCTCCGGGGGTGACGTCGATGACGACGCTGCCGCCGTCGATCCGGGCCGGGGCCTCGAGGACGTCGCCGTGTGCGGTGGTGACCCGGGCGGTCAGCGTCACGTCCCGGTAGACGCCGAGGTCGGCGACGCTGCCGTCGGGGCGGGTGGCGACGGCCCGGATCCGGCCGGACTCGGTGGCGGTGAGGGGCGGCTGGTCGGGATCCGGGGTGAGGGTGAGGTCGGACCAGACGCAGAAGGTGGGGGTGCCCTGGTCGGCGGGTTCGGTGACCTGCCAGGCCCCGGGGGTCGTCTCGGCGGGCAGGGTGACGCGGACCCCGAGCTGCCCCGCGTCGTGGGAGGTCTCCACCCGGTACGCCCCGATGTTGTGTTCGCCCGGGACGGTGAAGGTGAGGGGCTGCCCGTCGGGGGCGGTGAGGGTGACGGTCTCCGTCTCGGGGACGGGGGTGACGACGGCGGCGCGGGGGATGCGGACCATCATGCGGCCGATGCCCGCGTCGATGTGGTTGCCGGGGGTGGGAGTGCAGCCGGTGGCGAGGTCGTTCATCCGGGAGAACACCCAGTTGAGGTTGGCGGCGTCGTCGACCTGCAGGTAGCCGCCGGGCGCCCAGCCGTCGGGGATGGGCCAGGTGCCGCAGGTGGTGTCGTCGAGGATGCCGATGCTCATGCGTTTCAGGTCGGCGGCGGCGGGGCCGAGCTGGATGCCGAGCACGACGACCCCGGCGGCGCGGAGCCGGTCGATGACCCCGGTGGTCGGCGCGCACATCTCGGCGCGGGCCTGTTCGATGAGGGGTCCGGCGACCGCCTCCCCGTCGTCGACGAGGTCCTTGCCCTTGGCGGTGGTGAACTCGCCGTCGGTGAACCAGAACATGATCCGGCAGTCGGAGCTGCGGTGGGCGAGGTCGAAGTCGGCGTGGCCGCCCTCGAGGGCCTGCTGGAAGTCGGTGCCGCCCTGCGGGGTGAGCCGGGTGCGGGCCCGTTCCACCATCTGGGCGATGACGGTGGCATGGTCGTCGCCGTTGATGCGCTGCCATGGGGCGACCTCGGCGGCGGGCAGGTAGCTGTCGCTGAAGCCGGCGATC
Organism: Arachnia propionica; assembly: GCF_003932785.1. Taxonomy (GTDB): domain Bacteria; phylum Actinomycetota; class Actinomycetes; order Propionibacteriales; family Propionibacteriaceae; genus Arachnia; species Arachnia propionica_B. The sequence goes on from NZ_RQYT01000062.1 coordinate 9,135, forward strand.
GCGGCCTCGACGTCGATGCGTTCGCCGTCGCTGCGGTGGATGCCGGACAGCCCGGTGAGGGCGGTGGTGAGGCCGTCGTAGCGCAGCCCCTCCGGGTCCTTGTCGGGGAGGCTGAGGCTGCCGGACTTGTCGAGGACGAACAGGACGCTGACGCTGTGGGCGGTCTGGAGGCAGGAGTAGAGGTGGGTGGTGGCGGGGCTGATGGGGTCGGGCTCGTCGGCGGTCGCCGTCGGGGCGGGCGTGATGAGGACGAGGCCGAGGGCGGTGGCGAGGAGGGCGACGAGGCGGCGCATCAGAACCCCCATCCGAAGCGGGAGACGTGGAGGGCGATGACCAGGCCGTTGCAGCAGCAGGCGGCCAGCAGGGCCCAGATGCTGAGCCGTTCGATGAGGGGCATCGGCTGGGCGCGGGTGGAGTGGTGGGAGATGGTGGCGCGGTTCGCGAGGTGGCGTTGGGTGTATATCAGGGCGAAGCCCGCGACCAGCACGATCCCGTAGGCCAGGAGCGAGTACCGGTGGTTCTGCAGCAGGGCGGTGGTCGCGCCCAGCACCGCGAGCACCAGGGCGGCGACGGCGGGCGCCGTCGGCGTGGGCGCGGGTTGGGCGGGCAGCGGCCGTGCCCGCCGCAGCCCGGGACCTCGGCCGGGCCGTGCCGGTGGCAAGGATCGTGACATGACCCCCTCCTCATCGCTGTGCGCGCGTCGTCACCCCTTCCTGACGGACAGCTCGTCCCGCGCGAACACACCCTGAGAGTCGGGGTCGTCTCAGAGGATGCGCGGTCAGGGGGACACCAGGGCGACGGCAGTCCACCTCCTCTCGTTGGTCGTGCTGGGCCGCGGGTGGGGCGAGCAGTCCACCTCCCCCGCTGGTCGAGCCGGACCGCGGATGGGGCGAGCAGTCCACCTCCCCCCGCTGGTCGAGCCGGACCGTGAGCGGGGCGAGCAGTCCGCCCCTTCCGTTGGTCGAGCCGGACCGCGCGCGTAGCGCGCTGTCCGTGTCGAGACCTCCGGAACCTGCCCACTCGCTGTGCCCGGTATCTGCCGGTGACAGCTCCTCGGGGTGGCTGTCCGTCAGAGTGGAGTAGCAGCGACGAAAGGAAGCCGACGATGTCTGATGTGAACCTCAAGGAGCGCCCGTACTCGGTGTTCGTGAGCTACGCCCGTCTCGACGATGTCGGCGGTTGGGTGACGGAGCTGGTGGCGGCGCTTCGCCGGGAGTTCGAGACGTCGGATGGTCAGGAGCTCCGGGTGTTCTTCGATCGCTCGGACATCACGACCTTGGAGGAGTGGAAGAGCAAGCTGTCGTACGCGCTGCGGCAGGCCCCGGTGGTGTTGGCCTGCACGTCGGAGAACTATTTCGCCAGCGGGCCTTGTCTGTGGGAGTTCCAAGGCTACGAGGGGAGGCACAGGTCGGGCTCGGATGAGCTGCCGTCGGGGCTGGTGCCGGTGTTCCTGGAGGATGTGGATCTGGAGGAGCCCGACGAGGCACACGAGCGCTGGTACGAGCAGGTGCACCGGATGCAGGCGACGGATCTCAGGGGCATGTTCTCGCGGGAGCCCGGGAGCGTCGACCACGAGAAGCTCGCGGAGGTGGCGAAGGGACTGGCCGAGCAGCTGCGCGACCGGTGGCGTGAGGTCAAGAGCTGGGAGCGGATTGACAGCAACGTCGGTCAGGGGACGTGGCGGTTCGTCGGGCGGCAGGAGGAGTTGTCGCAGCTGGACGAGGTGCTGGTGGACAACACGTCGGTGGGTGTGGTGACGGCCGTCGAGGGGTTCGGGGGGATCGGGAAGACGGAGCTGGTGCGGTACTACTCGCAGCAGAAGAAGGGGTATTTCGCGGCGGGGACGTGGCTGTTGCCTGCGGAGGGTGCCAAGGAGATGCTGCCGCTGCTGGCGCGTCTCGCCACGGATCTGCCAAGTTTCATGGTGCCGGAGGAGGCCAAGGGCAATCCGGAGGAGGCCGGTCGGTGTGTGCGGGAGGAGCTGCGTCGTCGTAGCCGGGATGGTCAGCACGTGTTGTTGATCCTGGACAACGTGGATCAGGTGTCGCTGCTGGGGGCGGAGCAGCTGGGCGAGTTGCCGCATGGTCGGGAGTTCCACGTGGCGGCGACCACCCGGTTGGGGGTGCAGGACCTGCCGGATCTGCCGCAGCAGCTGGCACATGTTCCGATCGGGGGTTTGGACGTGTGGGAGTCGGTGGGGTTGCTGCGCGCCCTCCAGCCGGTTCGAACCGATGACCTGCCGGATTTCGCGTCGGCGGACGAGGAACAGGCGGCCCACGAGCTGGCGGAGCTGTTGGGCGGTTTCACGCTGGCGGTGGAGCAGGCGGGTGTGTATCTGTTGTCGAACCAGAACGTCTCGGTGCGGGAGTACCTGGAGCATCTGAGGAAGCATGGTGCCTTGGCCGGCGACGAGTTGACCAAGGCCGGTACCCGGGAGCAGGCGGCGATCCTGCACAAGCAGAAGCTGCTGGGAGTGATCCTCGACGACATGCTGACGAGTCTCAGGGAGTCCTGCCCGGGCAGCGCCGAGGTGCTGCACTTGGCGGCAGCGATGCCGCCGGAGATGATCCCGTGGCCGTGGCTGGAGGATCTGGCCCGAGAAATCATGCCAGAAGTGTTCGAGGCGACGAGGACGCATCTGAAGGGCAGGTGGGACCGAATCCGCGGGATCCTGGAGGGTCGCCGCCTGATCGAGGAGGGCACCTACCCGGGGGTTACGGGCCGGATGCACCGGCTGGTTGCCGAACACCTGAATCAGGGCAACGGGGCCTTGTTGGAAGGGATTGATGAGTATGTCATGGCCCGGGCTGACCATGTTCAGAGTGACTTCTCATCGCCTTCGAATCGGTGGGAGGTGGATGCACTGCTCGATGCACTCGCCCGTCCTCTCGCTATCCGGCCTGAACGTTTCGGGGAGATTCCCAACTTTTTCGCCCATGTGGCGGCTGCCTACGTCACGGATGCGCGGCCGGTGGTGCTGGTTGAAGCTGTTGTGAACACGTTGCCGTGCGAGTCGAGCCGAACCAAGGTGATGGCGTCATCGGTGTTGCGCGATCTGGTGTGGCATGTGGATCCGGGTAGGGCGCTCCGGTTGGCGGAGGAGTCGTTGGAGGTTGCTCGGGTGTTGGTGGCGGAGCAGCCTGAGAGTTTGGAGGCGAGGCGGGATCTGTCGGTGTCACTGAACAAGGTGGGGGATTTGATCGGGCATGTGGATCCGGGTCGGGCGTTGGTGTTGGCGGAGGAGGCGCTGGAGCTGCGGCGGGTGTTGGTGGCGGAAGCCGGACAGCCTCCGTGCGAGGCGGGACCTGGCGGCGTCACTGGGCCGGGTGGGGGATTTGATCGGGCATGTGGATCCGGGTCGGGCGCTCCGCTTGGCGGAGGAGGCGCTGGACCTGGCTCGGGTGTTGGTGGCGCAGCAGCCTGAGAGTTTGGAGGCGAGGCGGGATCTGTCGGTGTCGCTGAACAGGGTGGTGGATCTGGTGGGGCATGTGGATCCGGGTCGGGCGCTCCGCTTGGCGGAGGAGGCGCTGGACCTGGCTCGGGTGTTGGTGGCGGAACAGCCGGACAGCCTCCGTGCGAGGGGGGACCTGACGGCGTCACTGAACACGGTGGTGGATCTGATCGGGCATGTGGATCCGGGTCGGGCGTTGGTGTTGGCGGAGGAGGCGCTGGAGCTGCGGCGGGTGTTGGTGGCGGAACAGCCGGACAG
>NZ_RQYT01000063.1 GCF_003932785.1 Arachnia propionica
TACCGCCGCCGATGATCCTGAATTCCCGAACCGCCGAACTGGGTGGTGTCGCGACGACCCCCGTCGCAGACACCACCCCCCTGGTGGCCCGTGGCTACACCCACCCCATGATGGACGGCCGCACCGTCGTCAGGCTGGTCCGCGACCCCCTCACCGAGGCCGAGGACATCGGCATGGCGGTCCATGGGCTGGCTGCCTCAGTCTCTGTTCCGGTGGGGCACGTCCGCGCCCAGGCCGTTGGATTCCCCGCCTGGCCCATCCTCCATGACCCCGCCAATGCCCACCACGCCTTGCGGCTCCTCTCGGAGCTCCGGCGGGCCGCACGCTGTGCGGCAAGCACCCCGGGAACCGCAAAGAGCATCGTTGACTTCTCGGCCGGACAACTGGACCGTTCCGTCCCGCACTTCCTGCCCACCTTCTTCGAGGAGGCGGCCCGGATCTTCCTGGAACACGGGAACCGCAGCTACGCCGCGTCGTACTTCAGCAAGGCTCGGGAGGCCGAACGTGTCCACAACCTCCCCATCGACGAGGACCGCCACCGTCACGCCTTCAGGGAATTCGCCCTTGCCGGGCTGCTGACCGCCAAGGAGTTCACGGCCGAGTCCAAGTCATTGCAGCAGCGCCTCGCCCCCTCGGCGGCACTCCCCCGGTTCCTCCACATCAACCTCGACCGGGCACGGGGAGGGCTGCCTCCCTATCCCGGGCTGGCGTCCGACCTCAAACGGTTGGCCATTGCCGCCGGCGCCGATACACGTCAGGTCAGCGAGCAACTCCTGGAGGAGTTGCTGCGCACCCCTTCCATCAGCCAAGCACCGCAGGCATTCTGGGAGTCCTTCAGGGAGCCGCTCATCGCCCTGGCGACACGCTCCCCCCAGGTCCGCCGACGCCTGTTCCAGCTCACCCCCGGCCGCGTGGACTCCGCCATGTGGGTGAGCCTCCTCGAGGACACCGGGGTGGCCGAGGAGATGCGGACCACACACCTGCACCCAGTCGGCTGGATCCAGCGTTTCATCACGAGGGAGTCCTGCCGCCACCGCCCCGACCTCCCCGTCGAGCTGTCACGATTCATCCGGGCGCTACCACGCCAGGACGGGAGAAGCATCGATCTCCGCACCCCCACCGGACACCTTCATCCGGAGTTGCTCGACGCGGCCTGCTCACTCGGCCTCACGGTGCAGCTCAGCGGACGATCCGGACCGGGCGACCACATCGACTTCACGGCATGGCTGAACGACAGCCGCCGCAGCGACCTCACCCACCTGGCCAACAGCCCGCTGGCTCCCACGGCGGCACGTGGACTGGCGGCGATGCAGCTGAAGCAGCAGCTGCCAACACTGCTGGCGCACTGGGGCAGCAAGCGGCTGCTGCGTCTGTCCGCCGAACCCCAACTCACCGCCGACTCCACCGTTGACGATCTGGCCAAGGAACTCAACAGACTGAAACCCCTGTACACCTCCCTGCGATGCCGTGAGGTCGATGAAGGGTTCAACCGCCTCGAGGCCCTCGCCGACCCCGCCGAACTCACGGCACAGGCAATCCGGGCAGGATTCCTCACCGAGCTCACCTGGCCGACGCTCGAGGGGGCGGCCGCGGAACTGGGTGAGGGCCGACGCCTGGGGATCCACGAGTCGTGGCCCTGGTGCGGGGTCGCCTTGGGGGACCGCATCATCTGGGTTCGCGGCGACGAGCGGGAGGACGTCGTCCTCCCCACCGCCCCTGACCTCCAGCGACGTCTGTGGTTCAAGGTCGGCCGCGACACCCTGTGCATTGGTGAGGATCGCAACCACAAGGGGCATCTCCGATGGGCCAGTGACCCGACGACGGATCGCCCCCATCCGCGGGTCTGGGACTTCCCCCGGCTACGCATCTCCCTCGAGACCGCCGAAGGTCGACTGCTGGGTGATGGGCTGCTACGACCCGGCGACCCACGGCTACCCATCTCCACCCTGCGCACCATGCTGCAGGAGGGAAACTCCTTCTGGAGCGTTGGGCCGCGCGGGATCATCCGCGAGGTCGATCCGGGAACCGGACGACTTGGTCGCGCCTCGCTGCCACCGACGATGGCCACCCTCATCGAACAGGACCTGAGGGAGGGGTTCCGTCTCTGCGCCGATAGCAGCTGGTGGCTGCCGGATCCCGGAAGCGAGGACTCCCCGCTCGGCAGTTCCCGAGGGCAGTTGGGCTGGGTGGTCCTGAGGCGGGGCACCACGACCCGGGTACGCGGCGTCGACGGCTACGTCCATGACCACCGCCCCCACCAGGACACGACGACCCGATCGGACGCACCGGTGGCACGGCTGGTACGCCCCGGTGGCGGCCACTGGATGGTGACCGGCCGGACCCTGTGCCCCGAGAACAGCCGCTCCAGGCTGCAACCTGCCCGGAACCTCACCGGTGATCTCCACCTGCTCCACGACGTACCACTCGCCGGGTGGCACCACCTCCGGCCCCGGGATCCGGCGGTCAGCGCCCGCATGCGCACCATCCGCGCCGAGGAGGTCTCCGACCTCATCGCTGCGCTCCCGGAATGGACACGGTTCCGACCGGATCGGTTGCCACGCGAGGTCATCGCAGCGGCCGAGAAACTCCTCGGCAGCACCGATCCCGCTTTCACCGTCGCGGTGGGATGGGCAGCCGTGGAGATCTCCCGGGAGGTCCACGCGCTGCACCAGATCCGGCAGCTGCGGGAGGCAACTCGACCCGATGACTCCACCGGAACCTTCACTGACCAAGCCCCCAGCAATCACACCGTCGGGTGGCTGGTCGGGGCCTCGCAGGTGGACAACGCACCGAGCCGCACGGATGTGCACCTGCTGCGCTCCCTCCTGGCCGGGACACCGGTCCCCGATGCCGCCATCCCCCAGGTGTCCTGGACCCCCGCGATGACCCCGGAGCTGTATCTCGCAGGAGCCTGCCGCCCGTTGGCACGGCCGGAGATCATCCAGGCAGCGGCTGCAGCCGTCGGGGTCATCCGGGACAGCGGGCTGTTCCGACCCGGAGCAGCGCTCTTCAGCATCCCCGCCGTCGCGGGATTCAACGGAATCGCCAGCGGACAGGTGACCCAGACCGACACCGGCCCCGCCGTCATCATCGGTCATGAGTGGCACGACGGGGGCCGATGCCTCCTCTTCCTCTCCCCGGGAGGTGGCGTTCCCCCGGCCGTGGAGGACCGCCCCACGACGCTGAGGATGCGGTTCAGCAACCAGATTGACGCCGTCGTCGCAGCCTTCGAGACCCTCCTGGAGGAAGGCGGCCCCGGTTGGGCCCCCTCCGCCGCGGAGCGGTTCGCTGCCGCGACCGGCTGGTGCCTGCCAGGAGCCAAGGTGTTCCTGGCAGGCATGCCGAATCTTCACGAGGACAGCAGCACCTGGCTGCCGGACGACATGCGGAAGCTCCTGGGCATGAGCACGACGGAGGTGGCCGAGGCCAAGGCCTTCCTCAAGGCCCTTGACCCTGACCTGCTCGCCGACCTCATCTCAGCCGGGGCCGCTGACCCGATGCGGGTGGTCCGTCACGGTCTCGATGTGGATGCCATGGCCCAGCGGTGGCGGACCCTCACCGGCGGTAGGGTCACCTTCCCCGGTGACATCCTCCTCGCGGCCGAACGCAGCTTCCACGACGGGGCGAGGAGCGTCGCGGGCCTCGCGGGTGACGACCTCCACCCCTACGATCTGGGTAGATGGCTGTGGGTGATCACCCGGGTGAGGTTGGAGGACCCACTACGCCCTTGGCTGGCTGATCGCCTCGATGCCCTCATCGACAGCTGCACCCGGCGGCAGTACCGATCCCGGAGCAGGCGCAGCCGCTGGTTGGCCGACGAGGATCCCGAACGGGTACGGCTCGGCCTGCCAGCCCTGGCCGAGTTGCCGATCGGCGCCACCGTCGAGGCCGGGCCGTGGCGGATCATCCGGGAGGACAAGGACGACGAGGTGATCTTCGACGCTGCTCGGGTCGAGAACTGGCAACTCGAACTCGACCGGGCGACAGTCATGGAGCGGAGCTACTACTTCCTCCACACCGTCGTCCAGGTGGCTGCTCTGGCCGCGGGGCAGTTCGCGCCTCTTCAGGAGTGGTTGCGGACGCCCGGTCAGGGATGGGCACAGGACCCGCTCGCCTCAGTTCCCGACATCGTCGCCGAAGCACGGACCACCTTGGGTCTTCCCGAGGACGCGGCCCGCTACTGGCTGCAGCTGTTGGCGCTTCCCCACCCCACCGACAGGAACATCCACACTTGGAACGGCTGGAAGAAGAGCCACCGCGAGCAGGCCGCTGCGCCGCTGCTCGAACGAGGACTCGTGCTGGAGGCGAAACGCGCCCGGGCGGGACGTTCCCTCTTCCTTCCCGGAGGGTGGAGCGACGCGAAGGCTCCTCTCATCCCCATGGAGGATTGGAAGTACTCCTTCCTGAGGGAGGCGCATGAGGGCATCATCGGCTCGCGAGGAGGAGGCGAGGTCGTCCTCATCCCCCTCCCGCAGCTGTTCAGCCACGCCTGGCAGCGTCACCAGGGCGGCGACGTCCCCGGCTACGTGGAACTCAGAACCGAAAGGACCCGCCGCTGATGATCGACGACCCCCGCACCGCCGAACTCGGCGGGATCTCCGTCACGCCCCAGCCGGGGACCGTCACCGCCTCGGCCCTGCGCTACCAGCACCCGGCCCTCGAGGACCGGGTGGTGGTGCGACTCGTCGGCGACAACCTCACCGAGGCGGAGGACATGGCGTTGGCGGCCATCGGGCTCCGACGCACGGCCACGACCCCCGTCGGCGCGACCCGGCCGCGCACCGCAGGTTTCCCGGCGTGGCCGATCCGCCACGACCCGGCCAATGCCCGCCATGCCCTCAACCTCGTCGGCGACCTGCACCGCGCGGCGAAACTGGCCCGCACGAAACCCAAGCTGGCCAAGGAACTGCTCGACCAGCTGGCCCTGACGCTGGGCAACTCCGCACCCCACTTCCTCCCCACCTTCCTCGAGGAGGCGGCCCGCATCTTCATCGGGGTGGAGTCGCTGAAGTTCGCCACGCAGTACTTCGGGAAGGCCAGGGAGGCGGAACGCGTCCACAACCTCCCCATCGACGAGGACCGGCACCGCGAGGCCTTCCTGGAGTTCGCCCTGGCCGGGGCGATCAGCGTCAAGGAACTGGGCAACGAGTCCCGGGCGATGGTGGAGCGGGTCGGGGCCGAGCAGGCGCTGGAGCAGTTCCTGCACCTGGTGGTGCTACGCACCGCGGGCGGGGTCCCTCCGTATCCCAGCCTGCTCACCGACGTGACACGTCTGGCGAGGGCCGCCGGGCGCGACGTCGAGCAGACTGTGCTGGGGCTCGTCACCGAACTGGCCCCGCTGCCCGCCCTCGGATCGGCCGACGCCGGTTTCTGGAACGCCCTCACCCCGCTGCTGCCGAAACTCACCGCCTTGGATGGGAAGCTGAGGCACGCGCTGCTGGCCGTGGTCCCCGCCGCCCTGCCCTCCAACGTGTGGCTGGAGGTGTTGGAGGCCTCGGGGGTGGCCGACGGGCTGCGTTCCGGGGAGTTGGACGCCCACCGCTGGGTGGAGCGGTACGTGATCCGCGACCACGTCGCCACCAGCCGCAGCGACGTCGCTGCGATGTGTGCGCTGGTTCGTGAGCTGCCGAACCTGACAGGGCGCGACGTCACGATCCCGCTGCCGCTGCGCCGGATCCATCCCCAAACAGTTGACGCCCTCCTTGCGGCGGGAATGACGGTCCACATCCAGCAGGCGAAACATCCCACCGACGCCCTGGACCTCGGCTGGTGGAGCAACGCCCAGCCGAGAGCGGACCTGGTTGCCCTGTGCACCAGCGATCTGGCCTGGCTGGTCGCTGGCGGCATTCCCGAGGCCCTGAAGTCGGGTCGCCTGAAGGCCCTCGCCAGTTGCCCCGGCACGGCCCGGCTGCTGCTGGAGTGGGCTGAGCCCCGGCTGCCCAAGGAGCCCACGCTGGCGGAGATCACCGCCGAGCAGCAGCGCCTCGGCGCGTTTCTCCGTTCGAAACGAGCCGAGTTCGCCCATCTCGCCCCCACCCTGGCCGATGCCTTCGAACCCGCGGAGCTGCTGGCGCGCTCGTTGCGTGATGGGCTGCTGACCGAACTCGCCTGGCCCGCCCTCGAACGGGCCGTCGCAGAGTTCCCCGGCACCGTCACCCTCCACGAGGCGTGGCCCGCCGTCGGTGTGGCTTCCCGTGGCGTGGTGAAGTGGATCGACGGCGACCAGGTGGTGGCGGAGAGCTCGTCGGCGTGGACGAAGATCCAGGACGCCAACCAGTGGCTCTACACCCTCATCGACGGGGTGACGGGATGCAAGAAGACCACTCCCAAGCAGCACTGGGTGCTCACCTGGTCCAACGACCCGGGAACCGAGCATCAGCTGGGCTGGCTCTTCCACGTCAAAGGTCCGACTCTCAGCCTGCCCGTCGACGGTGGCCGCCTGGTGAAGAATGCCGTCCAGCGGGTCGGTGACACCACCGCCGACTTCCAGAACCCCGTGCAGATCCTCAGCGACGGGGAACGCTACTGGCGGGTGGAGGATCACCGCACCCCCAACGGGGTGTGGGAGGTCAACCCGGTCACGGGTGGCCGGGTTCGCCGTTCGCTGCCGGAGGCCCTGGCCCGGCTGATCGAGCCGTGGCTCCGCGACGGGTGGCGGCTGTGGCTCAGCACCCGGTACCGGGATCAGAGCCTGCTGCACTGGCACCCCGCCGCGCCCACCACATCCTCGTCCCTGCTGCCCACCAAGGACGGCATCCACGGCTGGGCCACCCTGCAGCACCCGGATGGCCGCATCCTGCACCTGGGGGTCGACGGCACCACGGTGAGTCTCCCTGCCGGGGAGCCGATGATCGGGATGATCCGTCGTCCCGGTGGCGGACACTGGTTGCTCACGGAACAGGGAAGGCTCTGCACCAAGGAGGGGCGCCCGCTTCCCGCTGCGCCGGGCGAGGCCGGGAAACCTCACCTGCTGCACCGACTGGGGCAGCGTGCCGCCGGGGCCTGGCACCAGCTGCGAGTCAGGGACGAGGCGGTGAGCGCCCGGATGCGGGACTGCCAGGCCGACGACGTGGCCGCCATCATCGCGGCCGCGGAGGAGGCCCTGGCCGGAGGGAACTCGAAGCCACACCGGCTTCCCGAGCACCTCACGGCGGAGGCCGTCGCCGTGCTGGGCTCCACGGACCCCGCTCTGGTGGACGCCGTAGCCTGGCTGGCCGTGCAGATCGTGCAGCTGAAGGCGGAACTCGGGCCCCGGGTCGGGCAGCCGAAGCCGCGAAAGAAGGAGAACCCGACGCAGGCTCCCACGCCTGCCCCAACCCCTGCCGTCGAGGAGACACCGGTCAGGCCCACCGCGCCAGAGCCCAGCTTCGCCTCCCACCAACCGAACTCCGATCCGGCCTTCTGGGCCTTCCCCCGATACAACCTGATCCGACACCGCGACCAGCGCAAGGCTGCCCGGCTGCTGGCTGAGAGGCTGGGCGGGAGTCGGGGTGCGCACCGGCTGTGGCAGAGCCTCGACGAGGGCACGACAGCCGCTGCCATCGTGGTGCCCGAGGCGCTGCTCGCCACCGCCTGCTCGCCCGGGTTGACGCGGAAACAGGTCGGCGGGCTGGCAGCACTCGTCGGGGCGTTCGCGGACGCGGGGCTGACGGGAGGGGCACTGTTCCGGTTCCCGCTCCCGCTGCAACGCTACGAGGCAGGCACAGTCCTTGACACCCCGACAGGCCCCTGCGTGCTGTTGGGGACGAATCACCACTACCGCCATCCCGACGTGCTGGCCTGGTGCCCGAGCGGCGCAATTCCCACCGCCGTCGACGGCCTCACGGTCACCCCTGTACTGGAGGCCACAGGCACGCCCGTCGCGCAGGTCCTCGAAGCTTTCACCCACCTGCTGGACCAGAAAGCGCCATCGTGGCGCCCGGAGCCCGCGGAGCAGCTGGCCGAGGCCACTGGTTGGGGACGTGTCGCCGCGACGGTGAGCCTGGCGGCCCTGCCCTGGTGGAACCACACGAAGCCCTCCGAGCTGCTGGCTCAGCTCGGAATCACCAACACCGGGGCTGCGACTGCTCGTCTCTTCCTGGATGGTCTGGGTGTGGGGGTGCTGCCACGCCTGGTCGCCGCGGGAGCCAAGGACCCGTTGCGGGTGGTGACCGAAGGCCTCGACGTCGAGGCGATGATTTCCTGTTGGCGACAGCTTGTCCCGGAGATCATCCTCATCGACGCTCCGATTCGGCAAGCGGCGGATCGCCTGTTGTGGGGTGGCTCGCTCCAGATCGATTGGCTGCGCGATGGCGAGGACCTGGACCAGGACTCGATCCCGTTGCTGCTGTGGCTGGCCTACGTGTTGCCGGGTGAGCACCCGCTCCGTCGGCTCGTCGCCGACCAGTTGGAGCGGCTGTGGGAGGCCACCGACCCGATCCGCATCGACGATCTGCTGGCCGATCTCCGTCTCCCCCGCCCAGGACATGCCACCGACCCGAGCACTTCGGTACCGCAGCTGGTGGCGCGGGCCGCCACGGTTCTGGGGTTGGACATGGAGGCGGCCCGCTACTGGCTGCAGCTGCTGGCCCTGCCGGACCCGACCGACGCGAACGTCGAGTCGTGGAACGGGTGGACCAGGAAGCAGCGCCGGGCGGCAGGAACGGAGCTGCTGACCAAGGGGCTGGTGGTGGAGGCGAAACGCTCTCGCGCGGGACGGTCCCTGTTCCTCCCCGGCGGCTGGCTGGAGGCCAGCAGCCCACACCTGCCGATGGAGGTGTGGAAGGCCCCCTTCTTCGACCTCGAGCACGCCGCGAGGGTGAAACCCCGCCGGGGTGTGGTGGCGCCGACGACCCCCGTGGCGCAGCTGTTCGCCGATGCCTGGCGGCGTCACCAGAGCGGCGACGTACCGGGATACGTCGAACTCAGAACCGAGAGATACCGCAGGCAATGATCGACAACATCCGCACCGCAGATCTGGGAGGGGTGTCGACGGCCCCCGTCGCCGACACCGTCCCTGCCCAGGCCCGCACATACCGCCACCCGGCCCTCAGCGACCGGCAGATCGTCCGACTCGTTCGGGGACCCCTCGCCGAGGTCGAGGACCTCAGCCTCGCGGTACTGGGCCTCCACCACACCGCCTCTGCCCCGGTCGGCCACATCCGCACCCGAGCCGTCGGCTTCCCCGCCTGGCCCATCCTCACCGACCCCGCCAATGCCCGCCACGCCCTCAACCTCGTCGGCGACCTCCAGCAGGCGAACCACCTGGCCGGATCGAGACCGGGCACGGCCAAGCGGATGCTCGATGAACTCGCCGCCGGGCTCAGCGCCTCCGCCCCACACTTCCTTCCCACCTTCCTCGAGGAAGCGGCCCGCATCTTCCTGGCCCACGACAACCGCACCTACGCCACCCAGTACTTCACCAGGGCCCGCGAAGCCGAACGCACCCATAACATCCCCATCGACGAGGAACGCCACCACCACGCGCTGCTGGAGTTCGCGCTCGCCGGGGCGCTCAGCGCCCAGGAACTCACCGCCGAATCCAAGTCCCTCCTGCAACGCCTCAACCCCACCGACGCCCTGGAACGGTTCATCCAACTCAACATCGACCGGGTGCGCGGCGGCCTACCACCCCACGCGGGCCTTGCCACGGACATCAAACGCCTGGTCAAGGCCGCCGAGGCCAACCAGCAGGAGATCGACGAACGTGTCCTCAACGCCCTGCTGCCCACCGCCTCGATCGGCAACGCACCCCGCGCGTTCTGGCACAGCCACCTCACAGCGCTCACCTCCTTGGCGCGGCACAACCCCGCGCTGAGGGATCGCCTCTTCACCCTCACTCCCGACGGGGTCACGACCGCCGACTGGCTCCCGGTCCTGGAGGCAAGCGGTGTCGCTGACGAGCTGCGGGCCGGGGACCGCGACGTCCTCGACTGGATACAGCGTTTCATCACCAAGGAATGTCGCGGCCGGAGGGATGACTTTCCTGCGGAGCTCTCCCGGTTCATCCGTGCCCTGCCTTCCCAGGCGGGCCGCACCCTGGAACTCACCCTCAGGTACTTCGACGTCAAGCCGGAACTGCTCGACGCCGCTCTCTCACTCGAATGCCGGGTTCAGATACACAATCCCTCGACCTGGTCGTATGATTTCCGCTTGTGGGAGTGGGTGTGCGACGACCGTCGTTCTGATCTCAGCCACCTTGCCGCCAGCGAGTACGCCGACACCGCCGCCCGTGGCTTGGAGGATGTGATTCAGAGTCACCTCTCCATCGTGCTGGCTCATGAGGGCAGCCGACAGCTTCTCCACCGTTGGGCCAGGACACGATTGACAGCCGATAGCACGGCGGCGGATTTCGCCTTGGAGTTGGAGCGTCTGGCAGGGCTGTACTCCCCCAGGGCACGTACAGAGCTCGCCGAAGAACTCAGCAAATTCGAGGCCTTCGCCGATCCCGCTGAGCTCACTGCCAAGGCCATCCGCGACACCCGGGGAAGCACCCGAATGCGACCGATACGGGCCGAGGACGTGGCCGATCTGCTCACCACCCTGCCCGACTGGTCCCCGGAGGAACCAAAGAAATTGCCCAAACCAGTGATTGCCGCCGCGGAACGACTGCTCGGCACCACTGACCCGGCCCTCACCGTCACCGTCGGCTGGTTGGCCCTGCGCATCAACCGCCAGGTCCAACAGCTACGGCAACTCCAGGCAGCAAGCACTGTCGAGGCTGACGGAACCTTCAGCGGTTGGGCCCCCTCGAAGGACGCCGTCGCGTGGGTGAATGATGGGCGCGTGTACGGTCGCGACGACCTGCGCATGTTGAACGCCATCCTGGCCGGGCAGGCCAGCGCAAAGATCCATTCCGGCAGGATCGGGCAGCTCCAGCTCATGCATCCGGAGCTGTTCCTGGCGGGGGTCTGCCGTCCATTCGCCTCGCGGGAGCTCATCGAGGGGGCTGCAGCAGCTCTGGGAGCGGTCCGGGACAGCGGCATCCATCGCCCCGAGTCCGTGCTCTTCACCTTCCGCCAGCCAGCCAGCCGCGACGACATCCTGGATGTCGGGGACGTGGTGGAAACCGCCACCGGCCCAGGGCTCGTCCTGGGCTTCGAGGGGCCGGATCTGACGCTCTTCGCGGTGTGTCTGTCCCCCGGCGGGGCCATCCCGGCGGAGGTGGACGGATTCGTCACCGCCCCGCACAGCCGCTCCAGTGGGGTCAACCTCGACGATCATGTGGCAGCGTTCATGATCCTGCTCGAGGACGGCGCCCCGCCATGGGATCCGACAGCCCCGGAACGCTTCGCCGAGGCCACCGGCTGGCCCCTGCCCGCCGCGAAGATCTTCCTGGCCGGGATGCCGAACATGGAGTCCTGGGACCACAACTGGCTGCCGAAGCAGGTCCGGGAGTTCCTGGGGCTCAAGGTCGCCGAGGCGGCAGCGGCCAAGGACTTCCTCCAGGATCTGGGCACCACCGTGCTGGTCGATCTGCTGTCCACAGGGGTCGCTGACCCGATGCGGGTCGCCCGTGGAGGCCTCGACGTCGACGCGATGATCGCCCGATGGCAGGAACACCACACTGCCTCGGTCACGCTGCCGGAGGCGATCATCACCGAAGCAGAACGAAGCTTCCCCTACGGCGGGGGCAGCGGTGTCAGACAGCTCACCGTAAATGACGCAGACCTGACCCTGACGACGCATTGGCTGTGGCTGGCCACCCAGCTTCCCCTGCAGGATCCACTTCGCCCGTGGCTCGCCGACCGGCTGGACCACATGATCTCCACCAGCCAACGCGCCGAATACTCCCAGATGGTGGGAACCGCCTCTCCTGACCGGAACCGCATCCGGGCCATTCTCGGCCTGCCCGGATTCGAGCAGGCCCCTGCCGGAACCATCGCCCATGTCGGTCCCTGGTGCATCACCCACTGCGACGACCACGACGACATCGTCTTCGACCCCAACCTGGTCGAGAACTGGGACCTCGAACTGGACCGCGCCAGGGCCATGCCCAAGGGGTTCTCCGAGGCTGCGGACATCGCCGACCTGGCAGCGGTGGCGGCAGG
>NZ_RQYT01000064.1 GCF_003932785.1 Arachnia propionica
AACGCTTCTGGATACTTCCTCGGCATGATCCAATCCTCTCAACAACAGATCGGAACCAAACCCAGGACGGTTCAGCCCGGGCAGTGGATCATCGTGGCTGGGCTGCGACCGCAGGGGACGAGCGGGACATCACCGTCCACGATCTCGCCTCCGGGACGGCCGTTGCGTCGTGGGAGAACCTCGATGAGGGAACTGGGGCCGTTCAGGTATTCATCGGAAATCCAAAGGCATAACCTACAACCCCGGTTCGCTGAAAACCGTCGATGCCCAAGTCAAGGAGACCAACCATCAGTAAGCCAGCAAAAATCACTCCTCCTAGGCCAACGCCAACAGCCGCCAGAGCAGCATCTTGACACTGTTCACCCACGCGGACCATCATCTGTCGATATGCATGCATACTATCTCCACAAGCGGCAACACTGGACACAAGAACCATCACAGCTGGAGCAGCAGCAAATTCTCGCTGAAGAAACCACTCCTCGCGACGCGGAGAGTCGACAGGAATCGCCTCCAAGAGCCGAATCCACTCACTAGAATAGGCATACAAACCCGGCTCAAGCCCCTCCACGTTCCGAACTACAAGTAAGACCTCGGTCTCCGAGTCGGCAACATACGCCGCCTCACACACAGCGACCGCGTCAGCCAAAGGAATCGGGCGGTTATGGTAGCCGTGAACAGAACGCCGGATTTGCTGAACTTCCCAGAAGTCTCTCCGCGGGTCACTTGGCTTCGGCAAATGCACAGCAGCGAGCCAACTGACTTCTGAAACCCTTGAATTCGCGCCAAGAAAACCTTGATCCAATCCATTGAGACGACCAACCGCTTCCCCTAGGATATTCGCCCTGTCGATGATTGCCATCATTGTCCCTTCAACACAACATTGAGTCCACGAACTCCCAGAATCGCCGCAACTGGCCTAGAGCCGTCATCGCCCAGCTGCTTGGCCAATGCCTGATCATCCCACTTCTCAAGCGGTTTCACATGAAAGCCAAATGCATTCGCAGCATGCCGAAGCTGAGAAACAACAGCTCCCGCATCCAGGAAGCAGATCCGCAAGGCCAAAGAATGATACTTCTTCTCAACCCTTCCCAAGGCAGCCGTAACCACGAGAATCGCCTCGAAGTCTATGTCCGGAATTGCCCTTGACAAGACGGAATCGGCCCATTCTCCCAGGTAGGCACACTTATCCTCAAATGGCAAGTAGCAATAGGCGCCTCCCTTTACGTTCTCAACATCACGAACGATCACGACCCCCTCTGGGGATCCCAAATTCCCGCCGGTCGGGGAGAATCGTCGCACTTGAGTAGTGTCGTCGATCTCACGAAGTCCAAACCCATATCGCAGCCACGCTCCGAGTTTCGACCGGGCATCGGTGGGGTGCTTCCAGTCCGGATCGGCAGAGAAGCGGTGACGATCTGAGTGCATGAAAGCGCGCTTAGCCCACTGCAACGCCACATTCGATGGCTGGTAATGCATCTGGTGCCCCTTCATTGCAACTTGATTGCGCGGAGGAAACACTGCGGCTTGATCATAGATGAATGGCCATGGCGGGCTGATTCGATCTCCTGGAATCCCGCAGCCCTCGCACCCGGGCGTGCGAGGAAGCATCCACTGGCTGCTCCGGCCTGCCCCCAAGTCATGGACAAGCAGTGAATTCGATGCCAAAGGTCTCCCTATGCCGAGCCTTTCATGGAAAATCTCCAAGGCGATCAAACCGGCAGCCAGACGTAGGATAGGACTACTGTCATCTATCGGGACCGAGAGCTGCACCTCGTCGAGAACGCTGATCAAACACTCCATGCACACTGTTTGCCTGCTAGACGTAGGCGCCACCCATATGCGATCCCCACTAAGTCCACAGAGTCTCACGACCCCGTTGGAACCATTCACATGCCTGGCCGCTTGGCGCAGAGAATCTTCGCCTGCTCCCACCAAGATGATGTACCCCGACTTTTCAGCTTGAAGAGGGCCGTCAACCAAGAAAGCATGATCACCTGATGCACGCAAAGACTCGGCTAGCAACCGCGCCAGTAAACCATTGTTTACCACGTACGCAGGTTGTTCCGCAGCGGCACGATACGCCTCCGCAGCTGAAGTCCAACGTTTGGTGGTGTCCAGGTGTCTTGCCAGAGCCGCCGCAACATCAGGGGCGACGTCATCCGGTGTGTCGAGTGAGGGAACGATCAGGCCGCAGGCCGACATCAGGGCAATGGCAGCCTCCACCTGGACTGCAGGAACAGCCAGCTGAGCAGCAACTTCAGGTACCGTCCTGGTGCCATCAAGTAGATCAATCAATCGTGGCACTAAGGATGTGGCAGCCCTACCGCTGAGCACTTGTCGGGAGGCGCCGCCATCCACGATGAGTCCATCAGAAAGGGCATGTAGGACTCCACCAGGCATGAAGGCTGGCCGTTGCGGTATGGCCATCTCAGGATCATTCCTGGCTGCACGCAACATAGTAACAGCATCAATGCGCCCAGCAACATTACCCTCAGGTCTACTCTCTGACAAATCGTTGGCACCGGCCGGTTTCATCGCTTACTCCTAGCATCGTCATGGACAGTATGGAAGATAAATTTCGGGTTGAGCGCTCCAAGGGATCAGTGTCGTTCTGACCACAAACGCGACAACCATCAACCCCAATAACCTCAGTGCGTACGACACCCCCCGAAACAAGATCGACTCCCAGCATTTGTCGTGCCAAACGAAGCTCAGACTCTGGACTTTGCGCGAGCCGAAGAGCAGCGAGACCCGAAGCCACATCAGTCCAAACCGGCAATATTCCTCTGGGGAGGGCGTCATCGCCCCGACGCAGATACTCATCGGCCATCCTGTCGGATACTTCGCTTGATGCAGTGTGTTGGTGAATCCTACGGTCATAACAGGCGGAACAGGCAAGGGCGCCGACCTGCGTGACCGGGCCACTGCGTAGATAGGGATGCTCATGAACTATAGGGATGAACCGTCGTCGCCAATTGAATACCGCTTGACACAGGTGAACCTCAAGCTGAGCGCAAGGATGACCAGCAACCAACACATAGGAATCGGCGAGAGGTAGTCTCGACACATCAACGCCCGAGGGTTCCCCATGCCAGATCCACGTCTCCGGACCGTTTAAGCGCTCCGCGACCGCAGCTCCGAATTCCCCGAGGGCAACTATCACAAGTTTATGCACGTCATTCCTTTCTGAGCGGCTAAGCAAACGGTTGGGGCCAAGGATTAAGGTCGTCCTCCCTGTGAATTATGTAGCCCATGTTTGCGGGCGCCTCGTACAAACGACGGCTCCCACGGAACTGGGCCAGGTGAACGAAGGATAGCGGCATCAACTGGGGGACAACGACACGCACGCAAAACAATCCTGCATCATTCACCTCACGGCTTGTCAAGTTCACCACATAGGCGCTCATTTTATGCTCATGCAAGATGCCCAAAAGCCAGCGGACTGCCTCAGCTCCATCGGCATCTTTCCCGAGGTTTTTGACTGGTTGAGGTGTTCCTCGAGGTCCCAGTGAATCATCCATGAGGAATCGGAACGCGGAACTGCGCTCCGGCGATGCCATGTATAGCGCACCATCGTGCACCGCAAAGAACTGTGTTGGATCAGTGCGCTCCAAATGCCGGTGTTCAAGGGCGATGCGACACGAGATGGCCTCACGAACCAGTTTTATAACGGCGGAGTCAAAATCCCACGAAGTGACTGCGACCACGACTTGCCGTACCTTTGGGTGTCGTGGAGACACTGAAACCCCATACACGGTGGGGACGCCCAAGTCCGTAGTGGCGTTGAAGAACTGCATTTCCTGGGCTGAACTCGGTTGCATGGCCATCGCCACTTCCTCCGAATCAGACAATAGTGTCGCGTCGAGCCTTGGCCACCGAATCTGTTGCAGCCAAGTGAGCGCAACAGCATCCCGCTCGATCACCTCTAGAAGCGCATTTCTCATGGCCAGCTGGGGATCGGTGTGCAAAGCGCAGCCCGTGGAGATCGGTACAGTGAACCTCTCACCGGAACTGGCGAACGGAAGGTGAAGGTAGACAGCAACCGCAGGTATCCAGCGAATCGCTCCGGTCAGCATGCATACAGATTTAACCCACCTCATGGGAACATCCATATTTGGCTTTACCCAAGAAACAGGCGTGCGCCTCGTTTCAGCTTCCGACATGCAAGGAAACTCATCGAGGTCAACCGCTTCCCCTCCCAACTCACGGCCAGTGGCCCAGACGAACTGTCTCTCGTCGTAAACACACGACGCGTAGCGTTCCACTCCCTCGGCGATGCTGAGAAGGCGGGCATCTTCAGAAGTGAAAGCTCCACCTGCGCCATCAATCGTCCCCCACGTACTGGCGCCACGTGTGGAGGCGTTCACACCGTCCAGAACGGCTGCCAAGTTCCCCGTGCTTGCCGCATAGATGGACATTCGCCTGTCACCATCCGCCTCTGGGAGCTCGAGGGTGCCACCCACCAGGCCTGTACGGCCCACCAATTCATTCAACCTAGTGACCGTCTGCTCACTGAAGTTGTTTGTCATGACGCTCATCCATCTACATCCCATCTGAAGCCTCGCCAAGCCAAAAGTCCCATGACGACTGTCCATGCAATGCACACCAACGAACCTTGGATGACTGAGTACTGCAACTGAGCTCCCACCAGAGTGTGGCGCAGCATGTCACCGACGTAAGTATAGGGAAAGCATAGCCCAACGTACTCAACGGCGATAGGCATCATTCGATAGGGGAGGAAAAGCCCGCAAAGAAACAGCAGCCCAGGGGCCAGCAGTCCCGCCATCGCCCCGACGAGTGCTGGATTGTCGGATCGCGACCCAATAAGCAAACCCAGAGTCAATGCTGTCGCCACAGCCAGCACCATCGCCCATGTCAGCAATGCCGGGGATGTCAGTGCCAAGGAGCCGGATAGGGCCGCGATGACCCAGATCAACAGGAACTCCACCCCGATCACCACTAATCGGGCGGGGATCTGCGCCCACAGATACTGGGAGCGTGTCACGGGAGTCATGCCCAGACTCCGTAGCACGCCGTCCTTACGCAACTGCGCCATCGGTGCAGCGGTGCCCGAGAGTCCCAAGGACAATACCGCAAAGATCAGCACAGCCGGGAGTCCGAATGCCAGGGCGCTGATCCGACCCTCAGGTTGAGGAAGATCCGGCAGTACCAAGAACATCGCGATGAATGACATTGGAAAGACCATGCTCAATCCAGTGGCCATGGGATCACGTAATAGCTCTCTGAAACTGGCTTGGGAAAGAGTTCGCATCTGTCTCATTAATTCTCCTCCGGCGTGGGATTGTTGATTTCCTTGCCCACCAAACGAAGGAAAACGTCTCCGAGTGACGGGCCAACAGTCTTGATCCGCTCGGCCTTGACGGACCCAGATGCGCGAACTGCCGTCTGGGTAAGAGCAAGGTCCTGGGTCACCAACCTGACACTCGTAGAACTCCCGACACGCCTTGTCGATGCCCAAAGGACGCCCGGGAGGTTCTCCATAGTGGCGGCATGGACGGCTCCAGAGACCTTGAACGAGACACTACCTTGCCCTGCATAACGCCCCATTAAATCCCCGATACCCCCGACGGCCACGACCCGCCCAGAGTCCATCATAACCACTCTGTCGCACAGGGCCTCAGCTTCATCCATCATCTGGGTGGCCATGACCACTGCACCCCGACCAGCACGCTGCCTGATCACATCCCATACCTGTTCGCGTGCCAGCGGATCGAGCCCGACGGTGGGTTCATCGAAGGCCACGATCTCCGTGTCGCCGATAAGCGCCAGAGCCAACCGAACCCGTTGCTGCTGGCCACCTGAGAGGGTCTTGATTCGAGCCCGTCGTTTCTGTTCGAGCCCAACAAGTGTGAGGACCTCATTCACCGCACGCGGTTGCGGATAAAAAGCCGCCCACAATTCCAAACTTTCTGCCACCGACAAGTGCCTAAACAAAGACGAGCCTTGCGGTTGGAGACTCATTCGCTTCACGCATTCTTCTCGCTGCATCACAGGCGATAGACCGCAAACCTCGATATCACCCTCATCCAGAAACCGTGCGCCCATGATCGACTCGATCAGCGTCGTTTTCCCGGCCCCGTTGGCACCTAAGATGCCAACCGCTTCACCCGGGAACACCTCAAGATCCACCCCTGCCAAGGCAGGTACTTCCCCGTAATACTTGACTGCCCCCGAAACTCGGACAAGTGGTTTTGTGGTTACGGTCATGCCGCCTCCTTTAAATCGGAAACTGAAGAATCTCGAAGAAAGAGGACCTCCGCCAAGAGTGCTTCGTCGCGAGGCGAGACGCCGAGCCGGTTCGACGTGAGATGCATGTGGTTGAACAGGCGATGTGCCGGTTGTTTCGAACGCAACAAATCCTCCTCGAGTGCTTGCAAGTAGGCCTCACAGGGGTTGCGCCACTGGCCTGTAGCCGATTCCCACAACTTCATCTGGCATGCCAGATGAACGGCTGCTCGTCGTGCGCCATGGCGTACGGCCTCTCGCATTGAAGGAATTGTGGGATCATGACCACCAGACCAAAACCATGCATAATTGTATGTAAAACTTGCACGCTGTTCAGTTGGCAGCATCCTAATTCCATGACGCATCAGCAGCAGTGCGATTCCATGCCGATGCTCCCAGCAACTGGCCGGTAAACTCAGGGCCAAACGAGAGGACGCCGCAAACACTCGTTCTGCCTCCCGGACGCCCTCAGCTCCCCCCCACTTGACCCATTCGGGGACATACACGGCACGGCGGACGTAGGTGATCCGGTCCTCATCGTGGCTGCACCAGCGTCCAAGCGCGTTGCGCAATGCGCTATCCACCTCCTGAAGAGCCTGGGACCGCCCCCGGATTCGGATTCTCACATGCAGGCCAGTCGCATCTAAGTACCTTAGGAAGAACCACTTCGATTGGTTACCGTCCCTCAGGTATCCACGCTCAGTCATGAATGGCGCCACAACGTGGCGCAATAACGACTCAGCTGCCAGAACTCCCGGCGTGCCGACCTTAACGTAGAGCCAGTGGTTTGTACTCATCTCCTGTTCCCCATCCCTAGAGACATCGTCGCAGTGATCTCCATGCAGCGCGGCTCATGTCCCTCGATTGGCCACCAAGCGTCATCATCCGGGAGAGCTTCCTCAATGCTGACCCAACTAACCTCCTCTGCCAGTTTCAACAGTAGGTCGAGAGTGGAAGGATCAGCTAGATCTACGAATTGCGGTTTATTACGGCGCAGGCTCCCGACCACCTGTTGGCCTGCTTTGACATAGACTCGACGAGGAATTTCATGTTGGGATCGCCACCGATGGTATTCGGCTAGCAAAGCAGCCGGTCCCGGATTATGACGCGCACCCACGAGGGGCATTGCATGGGTTAACACCCTCCAGGAATGTCGACGAACAACTACCATCCCGGCAATCTCCCTTGGTATCATCTCGATGGGCTGCTGTGGCTCTCGCCCAGTGTCCGTCACCTCAAGACCAACCCGAAAGTCGTATACCCACGGATCCGTCAGTGCATGCAGTATTTTTCCCGCCCCCCGCAAAAGGTGCTGCGGTATCACTCCTACATAAGGTAGGGCTACGGGCTGTCCAGTCGTTCGGAGAACTAGTTGGAGAGTCATCGACTCGGAATCAAGAACCACATCCAGATCGGAAGCCAATATGTCGTCTTCATGCCGACGGGAGCTCCAAGCACCGGTGGGCCATAGTAGGCGAGGAAGCACGTCGTCAGGGATTCTCTGGACCCCCGCCCAACTGTCACCCGTTGTCAATGCCGCTATCCGAGCGCCCGGATGAAGGCTTTGAAGCCACGGTGCGTAATGCGCCGCCAAATGTTTGGCACAGCTGGGAAGCTCCCCCCAACGTACGAGCAGCCCCCCAGGCCCCTGGTTCACCCGGTTCAATGCAGCCAGAGACCAAGCTTCCGACCGATCACCGATTGGCTGCAGGAATGCCGTGAAGGTTGCTGGCGCCAAAGTTCCAAAACCATCACATTGGGATATTTTATTCACCCCGTCTGTCCGCGCGTTCTTGTCACGCTGGACGTCGCACCACATTGCTTGGGCGGTGATTGTTGTCATGGAAGGAGATGACAAACACAAGGTGACAAACTGGATCAAGGAAAGCCTATTCGTTGAACCTGATAACGCTTGGAAGGCTTCAATGAGAGCGTTGTAGAACATAGACCGAGCAACGGTGGGCCGAATGACGTCCGCAACATCCGTCATGACGCGATATAAACTGTCCGGCGGAATGATGGGGACCAATTCGGCATTGGTCATGCAGGTCTCATGCACCAAGGGGGCAGTTCTCATCCACGACGGCGCAACTCCTTCCCGCATCGCGATGAATTTCAAGGCTCGCTCTCTCAGCTGAAGAATGGCCACAGATCGAACTTCCGGACGAGGGTCCCCAACAAGGGCTTCTGCGTCAAGAATAGCCCCAAGGGTGGCGCCACTCGCATGCCCGCAACTCGCCAATTTGGTCACGATTTCCTTGAGTCCGCCGGGGGGGAGCTCGGGGACAAGCAACCCGTCAGCAATTAGTTCATTCAATAACCAACTGTCATACTCCAAGATTTGGAGCCATTCCTTAATGGAGTGTGGAGTTTTCTCTGATGCCAAGATATCAAGATCGCGGGGAATATCGAAGGCGATGTCCTCGGCGTAAAAGAAGTCTCCATAGCAGCTGCGAAGCGGTAAGAGCACGCGCGCACAGGCCTCTGCCTGGGGGGAAATCATGCTGGCCTTGGGGGCCCGAAGAACAATATCTTTCGAACAGGGTTCGTGCATGGCGAGGGTCTCGAGGAGCGTCTGACGCAGCGCAGGCGCTATCGTGATCACACTGTCAGGTCTAGATTCTGACGTTCTCTCTGGAGATTGAGTAATCACCGTGGTCAACGTAGAAAAGGGGCTGACTTTTCGACTGATTCGGCCAACGTAGCGGGCCAGCGAGCGTTCCAAACGTCGACGTTTTGCTGGACGAGTAGGTGCATCACCTTCAAGCAGCGACAGACACAGTGTGGGGCTGGCGATCGCAATACCCCTAATGATCTCGGGTCGCATGAGGGCCTGCAGGCGCTCTAGACGACTTCCCTCGACCGCAGCCTCGACACTCACCTCATATGATCGTCTGGCTGTAGCCAAGTCGTCGAGGCGCATTAGCCAGTGGTCCAGCGACTGTCGTTCTTCGTGATTTAGGGCTTCCCGAATCTGAGTAAGGCATCTCTCGAGCGAAGGAGATGGAGGGCGACAGTTATGGGCATCGCGGCGCAGTCTCAAAACGGGCCCATATAGATTTGACTTCTTGGTGAGCCGATTCGCGACACCATGCAGGCAATCAGCTAGTTCAATCCCCACCCGATGAACCTCGTCGAGGTGATGGTTCAATTCATTCAGCAACTCGATACATCGGTCGTAGGGTC
Source organism: Arachnia propionica (assembly GCF_003932785.1). Taxonomy (GTDB): domain Bacteria; phylum Actinomycetota; class Actinomycetes; order Propionibacteriales; family Propionibacteriaceae; genus Arachnia; species Arachnia propionica_B. The sequence goes on from NZ_RQYT01000064.1 coordinate 9,433, forward strand.
GACCATCGACAACCTCTAAGGGCGGCCCGGCTGTTCTGATGGCCCAGCACGGAGCAACGTTCGCGACCACTGCGTCACCCCCCCGAGGCCACACGGGACACGGCGCTGGCAAAGGACCAGATCATCATCCCTGCCACGGCAATGAGAAAAATGCAACAGGCGGCCCCGTATATTATGTACCCAGATCGCGCAATCCGAGGAGCTACCATGGGCGTGATATCGGAGTCCCGACGGGATAGCTTGGTCAACAGGTAGCCGATTGCCCTATTGCGGACGTTGACCAACCCCAGAGCTGCCTCCAGAGCCTGTTGACCGTCCGATGGAACCAACGGATTCAAATTGGCGAGCAGTCCGATTAGGAAGAAGTAGACACAACCGCTAAGCACCTGTCCCACAAAGCTCGTTGCATCCACCACGCCGGTTATCAAACACATAGACCCCAGAGCGCACCAGAACATGTCCGAAGCCGGACCAGCCATGGAAATTGCAACGCGAGTTACTCGGCTACGGATCCGATATGTATCAGTCCGATCAACGTAGGCAATTGGAATGAAGTGGTACCACAGTGCCAATCCCAAGCTTCGCACTGGATAGCCCGCCGCATGAGAGGTGAGCGCATGGGAGACTTCGTGAATCATAGTGGCCAAAAGGCACAAAACAAGTGAGATAAAGGGGGCCCACGCTGTCTGAATACTTGTGTACGGCATAGCCAGAACGCCCAGGATCCCTCCCAAAATAATGACAGCTAAACATGCAACAAGAATCATCATCATCGATGGGCGTGCTTTGTCAATCAGCGCAGTCGCCGGGCGGATGACGCGGGCTGTAGAATGGGCATTCAGGAGGGGAAATCTCTTGGTAGGAGTGCGCGAGAATCGCGAAAGAAACGACGTTTCAGATTCCCTTGGGATGCCATCCAACAGTCCCGATCGCGCTAAGCTAGCCACCAGCCGTTGAACAGCAACTTCAATGTCCTCCGTACTGATGTTTCTCCTGCCATCAGCCGCGCCGATTGCGATCTCGTGGACGCTCCTCGTTCCGTCAAGGTAGGGGACCAGTTGAGCCGCGGTGAGCCCCAACCTCACGTAGCGACCATCGGACGCGACGTGAAGAAGGGGCTCACCATCAAACCCTGAGATCAATTCGACATCGGAGCGCAAGCGAGGTCGGTCAACAGCCGCCATCTACGTTACCTCTTTCCAGTCCATACACTAGCGCAATCCAAACTGTCTCAAGAAACTCATAGCCACCCAAGCCCTAAGGGGAGAACCTCGCTAGCCTGTTGCAGACGAGAAGGACGAACTCGTGGATATGGAACTTCCGCAGCTTCCTGCACTGGAGAATGACCCTCCACAAAAGAAGGAGCCAGCGCAGCCACCGGAGAGTGCTTCAGGCAGCTCTTCAACAACAAGGGCCGTCGCAAACAGGTCCATGTCTTCCATCAGATCCATGTTTTCGAACAATTCGCCCTCAGAGGGAACTAGTAGTGACGGATTTGGCGTCGCCGCGAATGACATCAAACACCTCCCAAATTGAATCTTATTGAACCGATTTTTAGCATTCAGTGGCGTCATAACCCAATGAGGGAAACTTCAACGCCAAGACAATCAGCAAGCGCACGACGCGGAACTTGCCGAGGTGCTCGTTGAGGCGCAGCTTCCAAACGTTCCGAGCGAAGTGAAGCAAGCAGCCGAAGTCCAACAGCAACCGGCGCTAACTTGGTCTGGCAGGGATTCGACCCACAGGTCTTCGACGCCCGCCACAGAAATATCAGGCAATTCTGCGGCTGCAAGATCGGCAACCAGACACGTGCCACCCACGTGGTCAGCCTCTCTCTCATGGTTCATGGAATTGTCCCTTCTAGGATGCGGACGACACTGTCGTGTAGCTGTAGACACATCCGCCTGGGCACGACAGCGTGCTGACGGAACTGATCGAACTCGCCGTGGATGACCCGGCGCTCACCAATGAGTCCAACTCTTCCACCTGGACTTGTTCAAGCAACGCATCAGCCTCGACATACAAATCGAATAGAGAACTGTTCTCGGATTCGTCGACCATGACGATCACCTAGCCTCACTGAGTTGGTTGGGACTCTCTCAACCTGTCATCGGCGCATCCTACAGTTGGTTGAGGCATGCTGTCGACGTGCCTCAGCTAGTTTGAGCGCGTGGGTGGGGTCGGTGCCTCAGCTAGTTTGAGCGCGAAGCTTGCCCGTGTGGAAGGCAAGATC
>NZ_RQYT01000065.1 GCF_003932785.1 Arachnia propionica
TTCTCCGCGGTGTCGTACTCCTTGGTCTTCGTCGTCCCCGCCGACCCGCGTCGACCGTACCGCACGGTCACCGCGGTACCGGCCACATCGATGTACCAGAACTTGTCAGAACTTCCCTCGGTCAGGCTCAAGCGTCGCTGCATGAGGAGAACCTTAGAGCACCCCACCGACAAAAAAATCCGTGCCCGCACAGCACGGACCAGGGGTCAGGTCACCGCGCACGTGCCCCAGGGTCTCGACACGGACTGCTCGCAAACTCGCGGTCCGGCTCGACCAACGGGGAGAAGGCAGCTCGATCGGTGGGGTGAGGGCGAACCGGGCCCATAGAATCCGGGACGTCATGAGCATTGCTTGGAGTCCCGACGGCCGCCGCATCGCGGTGATCGACGCTGCCGACGTCGTGAGGGTGCACGATCTGCATGGCGGCACCGTGGCCACGGTGGCGACCTTCGACCGGGACACGGCATGGTCGCTCGCCTGGCACCCTGACTCGACGCGGCTCGCGATCGGGACGGAGCGCCCGGAGGTGCTCGTCGTGGGCGGAGAGCGAGTGACGTACGCGGTCGAGGCGACTCCCATCGACCTGGCATGGTCTCCCGACGGGGTGCTGGCCGTCGCGGGCGAGGAGGACGTCGTCGAGGTCCTCGCCGACCCTCCCGTCAGGCTCCCCCATTCCGGGGAGGCACCCTGCGCGGTGGCGTGGAGCCCGGATGGTCGTCGGCTCGCCACCGGCACCAGGAACCGGATCCGCATCTGGGACACCATGACCTGGCAGTTGGCCGTCCCGGCGCTGGCATCCCCCGCCACCGTGCTCGCCTGGCGACCCGACGGCGCCGAACTGGCCTCCGGGAACGACGACCTCCGCCTACAGATCTGGTCCCCGACCACCGGGAACCTCCTGCGCAGTTTCCCGGAGCGGGCCGAGATCTGGTCGCTGCAGTGGTTTCCCGACAACCGCACGGTGGCCCTCTTCGGTTTCACCGGCGACCCCTACCGGACCTGGCTGCGGGACACCGGGAGCGGCGACCGCCACGAACTCCCCACACTCACGGATCTCTCCATCATCAATGCGGCGTGGAGTCCCGACGGGAGCCGCGTCGCCGTCGTCGACGACGATGATCGCCTCCAGGTCCGCAATAGGCTGCGCTGACAAGTGCTTCTGCCCTCCACCCCCGGAAACGGGGGTAGTATCCAACCATGTTGGATCTGGGCATCGATGAGCGCCGGTTGACAGAGCTGTGCGACCACTACGGCATCATGCATCTGGCCGTTTTCGGATCCGTCGCCCGTGGTGAGGCGACAGCTGACAGCGACATCGACCTGCTCTACGACCTGCGACCTGGTGCGCACCTTGGTTGGGAGATCGAGGACCTCACGGATGAGCTCAGCGAAGTGTTCGGCGGGAGAGCCGTGGACCTGATATCCCGATCAGCCCTGCACCCCCTGATTCGGCACCAAGTGCTGACCGAAGCGGAGCCAATTCATGTCACGTCCTGAGCTGCTCTACATACATGAGATGGAAGGCGCCATCTCCAGGATTCTGGAGATCGTTGGAAATCATTCAACGGAAACTTTCCGACAGGATCAATTACGACTGGACGCCCTCCTATGGAACTTCACAGTTCTTGGGGAAGCTGCCGCAAAACTCAGGCCCTCCCTCGAAGCAATCTATCCGGAGATCCCTTGGAGACGACCCATCGGATTACGCAATCGCATTGTTCACGGGTACTGGTCGATTGATCTCGAGATTCTGATGGCGACAGCCCGCAAAGACCTTCTTCCATTGAAAAACCAGTTGAACAAGATCGTCTCAGACCTGTCAGACTGATCTCCGACGACTCTGCCACAGATTTCGCCCTGCCCCGGACCCATCACCACGACTGACACCCGACGATACCCAGCTGCTCGGGATGACCGAGGACGGCCCCATCATGTGGGACATCGTCACAGCTCGATGATCTCCAGGTCCTCGACCTCACCGTCCAGTCCCACGGTCGCGACGATCTGCATGTCGGGCAGCGCGCTCCGGCTACGTAGCCACAGCACGAGATCGTGCTGGTGGGCCCGCACCTCGGCCAGCCACATGTCGGCGACCAGGTCGTCGTGATCCTGGTCGGTGGGTTCGTAGTCGCTCTGCGACCAGCAGCACTCGTTGACCTCCACGGCGATCCGACGCAGCAGGGCGTCGAGGTCGACGCCGCCGAGGAAACCGTTCCACTGGGCAACCAGCCGCTCGGCCTCGGAGGCTGCGGGTGAGCTGCCGGTCTCGTCGTCCAGCGTGACCGGCACCGTCGCGGATGCGCCGTTCACGGTGAGTGCCACGACGCCGCGGAGCACCCCGGCATCGGGGTGAAGGTCCTGGATCATGACATGGGACGATACCGCCATGATCGTCCTCGAGCACCCGGCCCACGTCTTCACCGTCGGCTGGCATCCGGAAGGTCGCCTCGTCGCGACGGGGGCCGTCGACGGTGCCCGCCTCTGGGATGCGACCACGGGCCAGCCGCTGCGGCACCTCCAAGGCGACGAGGTCACCGCCGTCGCCTGCAGCGGCACCCTGTGGGCCACCGGCGGGCCCGACGGCACGATCCGGATCTGGAATGACGCCGACCTCGTGGCCACACTCGACGGCACGGCCTTCGCCTGGCACCCCGACGGGACGCGGCTGGCGGTGGTCCACGGGGAGCGGGTGTCGCTGTGGGGGGCCGCGACCGGCACCTCGACCCCCTGGTTCGAACTCACCCGCCCCGCGACGGCGATCGCCTGGAGCCGGGACGGCCGCCGTGTCATCGCGGGCGGGACCGCTTGGTGTGAGGGTCGAGTGACCGATCTCGGCCATTCGGGGCAACTGGGCGCTCTGGCGTTCAGTCCCGACGGCGCGCGATACGTCACCTCCTCGCACAGTCACACCGCCCCGGTGCGTGACTCCAGCAGCGGAGCGGAGGTCCTGGCGCTGGATCACGGTGAGGCCTGGTTCATCGGCGTCGACTGGAGCCCTCGCGGCGACTGCATCGTAACCGGCTCCAACGACCGGAACCTACGATTCTTCCACCCCACCACCGGCGAGCTGCTACGCACCGTCCCTCACCCCGACTGGGTCTGCGCCGTCGCCTTCAGCCCCACGGGCACCCAGCTGGCGATCACCGTCGACGGCGACGCGGCCCACGTACTCCCGCTGCAGGTCACGGTCCCCCTCAGTCAGGCTCCCACTCGGTTTCATCCGTGCCATGCCGCACACCGTACTCAGAGGGTGCGCGGATAGGCGCATCCCCCTATCCGCGCACCCTCTTAGCCAGACATGCAAGAATCCCCGCATGATCGAGGGCGAGCATCCGCACAAGACGGCCCGGGCATGGTCGCCGGATGGCTCGCTCCTGGCGACGGCGGGGCTCGATGGCCACTGCCGGATCTGGGACCCCGACTCCCCGGATCCGCTGTTGGAGCTGCCGCACTTTCTGGGGGTGCTGGCCCTGGCCTGGAGCCCGGACGGCAGCCGGATCGCGACCGGGGGCGAGTCCGACTGGATCCACATCTGGGACGCGACCACCGGTGAGCACCTGCGTCGCCTCGTCTCGGACCTCGCCGTGCTGGAGCTCGCGTGGCGCGACGACGACATCCTCCAAGCCGTGACCGCGGACGGGGTGGAGTCCTGGCGGGTCGGGTCCGGGGAGTTCCTCGGACTCACCCCTCCCAGCTCCTACCCGCCGCACTCCGGCGACATCCGCACCGTCGCCTGGAGCCCCGACGGCCGGTGGGTGGCCTCCGGCTCCGAGGATCAGACCGTCCGACTCTGGGACCCCGGGCTTCAACTGCGCCGCATCCTGGCCGCACCCGGCCCCGTCAGGGCGCTGGCCTGGCACCCTGACGCCCGCACGCTCGCTGCCGCCGTCGACGCCGAGGTCCTCCTCTGGGACGTCACCACCCGGACCCCGCCCCGTAGCCGCCCCACCGGTCGGCTTCGGGATCTCGGCTGGAGCGAGGACGGGACGCTCCTGCTGGGGTGGTTCGACGACGCCGTTGTCCTGTGTCACCCGGGCGACGGCACGATGGAGCGGTTTCCCGTCGCCGACGTGCTCGCCGCCGCCCACACCGCACGCGGCCCGATGGTGGTCAGCCGACGGGGTGCCGTCGTCGAGGTCCGCGATCTCCTCGGCCATCGGACGCGTTCCCCCATCGCCTGCCCCTCCCCGTGCGCAGCGGCGATCAGCCCCGACGGCGAGCTACTGGCGCTGACCTCCCACGACGACGCCCCGCGGGTCTGGCCCCTCGCAGGCGACGATGTCGTCGTCGAGCTGACGGGAGTGCGGCACCAATGGACCGACCTCGCGTGGCATGGCGACTCCGGCCGGCTGCTGCTCCACGGCGGCCCTTCCCCCGCCCTGCTCTGGGAGCGCGCCACCGACACCGTCGAGGCGGTTCCCGGTGAGGGGCTCGGCCGTGCCCGCAGCATCGCCTGGCACGCCGACCGCTTCGTCGCGGCGACCCCGAGGATCGGACTTGAGATCCACGACGAGGTCGGCCTCATCGCCCAGACAGAGGATGCCCTGTGGAACACTCCTGTCCTCGCCTGGGCTCCGGCTGGCCGTCGCTTCGTCGTCGGCTCACCCCTCTGCCCACCCCGCATCTGGCATCTCGACCATGGCCCCGGCCCCCGGCTGGGCGCGTCCGTGGAGAAAGCCGTGTGGAGTCCGGACGGGGCTCACGTCGTGACCCTGGATCGGGGGAACCTCCTCCAGGTGTGGCGCGCTGATGACGGGGCGCTGGTGTGGCACACCCAGTTCGACGGCTGGGTCACCCTCACCTGGTCCCCTGACGGCAGTCACCTGGTGGGCACCGTCGAGAAGGACGGGCAGGCGACGAGGTGGGCCTTCACCGCTGATGGGGCATCCGCAGCGCAGACCGACGTCCCCGTCGAGGATCCCCCGTTCCACCCGACCGGGATCGACGTGACGGTCTCCCGCGACGGCGTCGTCCGGCTCTGTGACACAGGGACCGGCGCGCAGCTCGCGCCGCAGATCGAGCACTTCCCCGACGGTGAGGTCATCGTCCGCAACCCCGTCACGAAGCGGATCACCCATGCCACGGACGGAGCCACCCGGTGGCTGGGCACCCCAGGCCTCGCCAATCCGCTGACCCGCCACCACGCGAACCCGACCCACCGGCACCTCTGACTGAAAGGCCGACGACATCAGCGTCGAACGCCTGCCGCCACGGGGCTGAAGGCCGGTACGCTGATCCGGGTACCCGACGCTCGAGGAGGAGTCGATGACGACGGCCGCGGCGGCTCTGCCCCCACCACCGGACACGCGCGAGCAAGCCGGTCGGCTCTACAGTGAACTGATGCGTCTGCAGGCCACCACGATGGGAACCGCTCTCGGCCGGTGGAACGGCGAAGGGGTTCCGGGTTGGGTGGGCGAGTCCGCCGATGCCTACATGGACTCGCTCCGCCACCTCGACGGCAAACTGACCGGGGTCCTCAACGCAATGGGGCAGGTCAAGGAACAGGTGCTCGGCTGGATTGAGGAGTTGAAGGCGGTCATCGAGGTTGAACTGCCGAAGCTGCACGAGAGCTGGGATGCAGTGAACGACTGGCGGGCCGTGGAACTGCAACGCGTGAAGGACGCCATCAATGCCGGTGAGATCGACTGGCTGTTCGCGGCCGTCAAGGGCCAGGAGATCGAGAACGAGGCCACGGAACAACAGCAGGACCTGAAACGCAAGTACCAGGAGCTTCTGGAGGCGCTGGATCAGGAGGCTCTTGCCCTGGCGGGGAATGTGGCCGCCGCCCGCGACCTGTTCCTTCCTCCCGACACCGGGCACTCCCGGGAGGAGATCGCGGCGAACCTCTTCGATGACAACTCCTTCTTGGAGGGGCAGCAGAAATGGGAGCAGGCCAGACGTCGAGCCCCCGAGATCGCCGAGCATCTCGAGAACGGTCTCGAGGGCATCGAGGGGAACACCAAGGAGGAGAAGGCCCTGAACTTCCTGGCGAAGTACGGGGCCGACCTCGAGGACCCCTACACAGCGACGGCGGTCAGCACCCTTGTTCCTCCTGATCGGGTCGTGCAGCAGACCATGGACCTCTTGGACTCCGTCACCGACCCGACAGTGACCCGCACCTACCTGGCCAAGATCGGCACGTTCATGACCTTGGCCTCCGGCGGGGTCAACGTGTCGCCGGACCGGCAGGCCGAGCAGGAGCAGTTCCTCCTGGTCGCCCCGGCACTGGCCCAGGACGCCCGAAGCGTCGCCGCTCTCCACCAGAACTACGCGAATGCGATCACTCGCGCCCTTGAAGAGGACTTCCCCCTGCCCCAGAATCCCAGGATCACGATTCGTGGCACCACCGTCATCCCACAGGTTCTCGGGCAGGCAGCGCTGGCCAATCCCGATCTCGTGGCGGGCCCGGCCCTCCTGGAGGCGCAAGGCGCGCATGGGTCCTTCCTGGAACGCATCGTTCGACACGACGCGCAGATGAACGCCGAGGGTCCCAGCGGGACCACCGTGCCATGGGGACACGGTTTTCACCCAGGCATGGACGACGGACCCACCGATCCGGTTCATTCCGTCCTGATGCTCATGGATCGACCCGATTCCTTGGGACCGGATTCGCCCGAACGCCTGCTCGAGAACGATCAGCTGCGGGCGGCAACCGCAAAAAGCTTCCTCGCCTCGGACATTGTCCTGCATGACACGAACGGGGATGGCACGCTCGACGACAACGACGCCAAGATCAACGTCACACGCCATCTCATGGGCGGCCGAACCGTGAATGACTCGGGCTTGCCCTACCCCTCCACGACGTGGCGCTCGTACTCCGGCTTCCCCGACGGCGGGGAGCTCATGGGGGAGCTGGTGGCGGAGGCCTCCCTCCCGGAATCCCTCGGCAGCGGACGACCTACGACGCCACATGAGGACAAAGACTGGTGGGAGCGGGAGAAGGCCGGGGCGAAGATCGCCGAGAACTTCCTCCTGGGCTACCAGGATGGCCTTGACAGATACGAGCCGCCCGGCGGCCCCGATGATGGGCAGCGCGCCTACGGCCGTGAGAATCCCCACCTGCGTTCCTGGGCCGACGAGATCCTGGGGCCTCGCCTCAAGGGAATCGGAAAGAGCATGAGCGGGAACGTTGACGGACACGCAGAGGACCACGACCCCACCTCCAACCGGTACCTCATCACCTTGACTCCCACCGAAGCCCAGCGGCTCCTGGCGCCCGGCGGCGTCTTCCTGGATCTGGCCTTCGAGGGCGCCTCCAAGTACGAGGACTCCCTTACCTCGCCCTCCGAGGGCAAGCGGGTGGATCTCGAGAATCCCAGCACCGTGGACAACCTGCTCCTCTGGGCGAGCAAGGGCTACGACGAGGATGTCCGGACTGTCCTGGACCTGCCCAAGGGCCCGCAGCAGAACCCGTCCTCGGGGGTCCAGAAGGAGAGCGAGCTCTGGGCACCGATCTTCGAGATCCTCTTCACAGCACCAGAGGGGGCCTCCGCCCAAGCGATTCAGGCGGTCAGCGACAGGAACGCGGCCTGGCAGAACTCAGCGCACCAACTGGCGGATGTCTCGGTGTCCCTCGCCGGCGCCGGAAAGAACCCGTTGACCGGCCCTGCCGCCGAGATCGTCAAGACGATGGTCCTCGAGCCCATCATCGAGAACTCCCATCCGACCGGCTACAGCGCAGCGGACGCCTTCGTCTCCAAACAGCAGCTCACCGTCCACTACATGTCCGGCATCCTGGCGAACGCGGCCCTGGAGAAGATCGACTTCTCGGAGGCACCTACGCTGCCCAAAGCAGCTCAGGACCTCGAACTGCCCAAAGAACTCTTTCAAGATGGCAAATTCACCTCCTTGGAAAAATTGAAGGACCAAGAGCGCATCAACGCCCGGCAGGCCCTGCACGACTATCTCTACGGGCAGTTGGGCGACTGGGAGTTCGACGATGCCCGGGCAGCCATGAAGCTGGAGGCCCTGGCCAACGATGCGGATCAACGAAGTGCTCGCCTCCGCACCGAACTGAGGAACCGGACCCCCTTGGGACGAGACGAATGAGATTGGCCATGCGACGCACCCGGACCTGGCTGTCCCTCCTCGCAGCCATCCTGCTGGCAGGCTGCACCACACCCCCTGCCACCCCAACACCATCGCCCAGCCCAACGGCCACCAGCCACAGCCCCACCGCCGTCCTCATGACCTCCGACACCCCCGACGGGTTCACCCTGGACCTCGCCCCCGGATGGCAGACACACACCCGCCGTACCGACCGTCTCGTCGCCTACCAGGCCCCCGAGGGCGAACCCATCAACTACACCCGAGCCCGCCTCCAGATCATCCGATACCCCCGCGACCGGGCACTCAGCCACCTCCAACAGAACGGCTCCTTCGGCTACTGGGTCGAACCCAGCCACGCCTACGACCACTTCTGTCCAGACCCCGTCGTCCGTCTCACCCGCCTGCCCGAACGCACCATCGGAGGGGAACCGGCACACGGCTGCGGCGGACGCTTGGAGAACCGTTGGGACACTGAAATGTATGAGCAGTGGATTGTCGTGCGCCATGACGGCCTCTGGGCCTTCCAACTCATGGCCGCCGACGGCGACACCGAGCTCCCCCCACCCCTCCACCAGATGCTCGACACCTTCCGCTGGACCACCCCCGCCCCCTCCCCCACCGCATCCCAGAGCTGAACCACCATGACCCGACCCAGAACCACCACCGCACTCATCGCCCTGACCCTCACCCTCACCGCCTGCACCCCCACCGCGCCCGAACCACCCCCAGCCACACCCACCAGCCCCACCCTCATCCACATGTCCACCCGCCAACCCGACCCCTGGGACATCACCATCCTCAACGGCTGGGAAGTCGTCCACCGCAACGAATATGGCCTCTCCGTGACCCACCTCCTCGAGGGCAAGGATGGAGCGGCCAAGGCCGCAGGTTTCTTCATCAAAAGGCGCCGCGGGGACAGCGTCTACGAAAGAATGAACAAGGGAAGCGAACCCGACTACCCGATCGAACCTCAAGACGTGTTCCACCACGAACACCAAAGACTCCTCATCCGCGAAGTCGTGGACATCACCATCCTCCCCGAACGACTCATTGGGGGCGAGAATGCCTTCGGCTTCTCATCCGTCGACATCACCGAGGCCCGCCATGGCCTCCAAGAGACCTGGTTCGTCGTCCGCCATGACGGGGTATGGCAATTCACCATGCAACCCGCCCACTGGGAGGAGACGATTCCACCCGAGATCTACCAGATGCTCGACTCCTTCCACTGGGAGACGACAGAACCCTCCCCCACCGCCACCGAGAGCTGACTGAGGACGAGAACAACCATGACCGACTATCTCCACTTCAATCGGGACGCCGTCGGCGCCTCCGTCAAGAAGGACTGGAAGGATTCCGAGGACTTCGGCACCCTCGGGGCCGCAGCTGGACGTCTCAATCCCGAAGCCGCCGTCGAGAAACCCGCCGCCCTGGCACTCGGCCTCGGCTTCAACGCCCTCCAGACGGCCCTGACCAACTTCTGCTCCGACCTCACCCACACTCTCCATGAGTTCTCTGATGCCTGCGCGATTCTCGGCTCAGGCGAGGGCAAAGCAATCGCCGACTTCGACGAGACGGAACAGACGACTGAGAAGGCTTACCTGGACATCCAGCGGAGACTGTCAGGGGATTCCTGACCTCTTCCCTGCACCTTGAACCATGCGCATCTGGTCCCTGCACCCTCACCACCTCGACCGCCAGGCTCTCATCGCCTGCTGGCGCGAGACCCTCCTCGCCCAGAAGGTGCTGCTCGGCGAGACCAAGGGCTACACCCGACATCCGCAGCTGCTCCGCTTCCAGGAACTCAACGATCCCGTGATGGGGATCGGCACCTATCTCGACGCTCTGGTCACCGAGGCAACCGCCCGCGGCTACACCTTCAACGCCACCAAGATCGTGGGCACCGACCCAGCTCTCAGAATGACTGTCACCACCGGACAACTCTCCTTGGAAACCGAACACCTGGCAAGGAAACTCCGAGAACGCTCCCCCGAACTGGCCCGGCACTTCCCACCCAACGAGGGCGTGCTTCCCCATCCGCTCTTCGACGTCATTGACGGTCCGGTCGCCCATTGGGAGAAGGCCACCGCTTGACCCGCTGACCGACCCGGACCGCGAGCCTCGCGAGCCGTCCGTGTCGAGACCTCCGCAACCATCCCAGCGAACCCACACCGGGTCTCGACACGGCCCCCGCCACTGCGTTCCGGGGACCGCCTCGACCAACGCAAACCGGAGAAAAGTTCTCCCCAACCCATTGCCCTAGAACACTCATTCGATTACAATGGGGTCATGAACCCACTCCCCGCCACCCTCACCGAGGCCTACCAGGCCATCCACGAGGCCGACGCCC
>NZ_RQYT01000066.1 GCF_003932785.1 Arachnia propionica
CGCCAAATCGACGGACCCCGCACCTTCACCATCACCCTCACCAACCGAGGCGACCGCGACCACACCTTCACCACCGGCAGCACCTGCGTCATCGCCGAGAAACAGGTGGCCAAGGAAGCCAACACCACCAGCTGCACCACCGCAGAAACCCTCACGGCCGCCACCACCCAGGTCACCGTCCCCGCAGGCGGCACCACCACCATCGACTACACCCTCACCCCCGAGGCCAGCACCAGACACTGGACCCAGGGCTGGGCCACCCTCGACTCCACCGACGACACCCAACCCGACCTGGTCGTGCCCTACCTCGGCTTCGTCGGCGACTGGAACGCCGAACCCATCATCGACCACCCCGTGACGTCTGAGGTCGCCCCTCTCCTGTACCAGATCCTGGGGCCCGAACAGCAGAATCTGACCGGTCTCATCGGCCCCTTGGGGGAGATGGGGATACGGACGAACTGGATGTCCCCCAACGGCGACGGGTTCATCGACAAGTTGCTCCCCGCCTACATGCTGCTGCGTTCCGCGGGGGACGTCGAGTTCGAGGTCCTCAAGGACGGCGAGGTCGTCCGCAGCCTGGGCAAGCAGCGTGACCAGCTGCGGCTGTCACTGACCGAGGTGCCGCATGCGGTGTTCTCCGCTGCCGATGTCTCCCCCGACCACGGTTGGGATGGCACCCTGTACAACCCGGCGACGGGGGAACTCGAGAAGGTCCCGGACGCGCCGGTCGGCGCATACACGTTCCGGATCAAGGCCCGACTGTCGGAGGACTTCGACTGGCAGATCACCGACATGCCCGTCGGCATCGACACCGTCGCACCGCAGGTCTCCTACACGGTCGAGACTGGCGCCGACGGGTCCCGCACCTACACCATCCTGGCCACGGACGCGGATTCCGACATCCCGGGGGAGCTGGGGATCTCGGTCAATGACCCGGCCTCCAAGGCCGACCTCCGCGCCGTCGAAACCGGCCCGAACACCTACGAGATCGCCGTACCGGCCGAGGTCGCCGAGAGCGACAGCTACCTCCAGGTCAAGGTCATGGACAACGCCGGAAACGTCGAGGAGTTCCGGGACTTCTACCAGACCAAGCCGGTCCGGGTGCTTGACAGCCACCTTCTGGACCGCTGGATGGGCAACCACTCCCTGCCGTTCCGGGTGCCTGAGGTCACCGATGGGAAGGCCACCCTCAACCTGCTCCTCGCCCCCGAGGTGACGAAGGCAACCTTCAACGGCACCCCCGTCGAGATCAAGGACGGCAAGGCCCAGATCCAGGCCCCAGTCAACGGCGGACGCAACGACTACGAATTCATCGCCTACTCCGCCAACGGCCAAGAACTCGGACGAACCACCCACTGGCTCGGATACGACACCACCCCACCAACCCTGGAACTCACCTCCATCCCCCTCGACGCCCAAGGCCGCCTCATCCTCGACCCCGACGGCACCGTGACCATCTCCGGACGCGTCACCGACGACCTCTCCACGGCGGATGACCTCGCTCTGATCCACGACACGCAGGAGTTCCCCCTAGATGCAGAGGGCCGGTTCACCCACACCTTCGACCCCGGGGGAGTTGGGCTTTTCCTCTCGGTGAACGACCATGCCCAGCAGCTCCGGGAGAAGGCCTACACCACCAACGAGGCTCGGCACTCCTGGTTCGTCTCGGGGGCGGACATACCGAGCGAACCGGAAATCGAGTTCGACGACTACGAGCATCTCGGGACCTACATGTTCGGCGATGCCTACTACTTCGTCACCCCTGCCTTCCAGAACCTGGAAATCATCAACCAGGATGCCGGCCCCGGCGAGGTGGCGGCGCGGTTGACCCTCAAGGGCAAGTTCACCGAGAAACCCAACTCCTTCCAGGTCGCGGGCAAGGAGGTCCCCCTCGACGACGACCTCAGGTTGTCGATCCCCATCGACCTCGTCAACGGCCTCACCCAGGTCGGCTACGTCGTGGTTGGCGCGGACGGGACACGATACGAGGGGTCGTGGCGGTTCTTCTACGATCGGGCACTGCCCGGCCTGGACCTGAAGATGGATCCGAAGCTCCACGCAGACGGCGCCATCTACCTGCCGAAGACCCCCGCCGACGTCACCCTCTCCGGCGAGGTCTGGGACAACGAGTTCGGCTACAAGCTGTCGGTCAACGGCAACGTGCTCGAGGAGTTCACGAACCACTGGGATCCCGGAGCGAATCCTCGGTTGCCGTTCAGGACGAGTGTCGCGAACATCCAGAGCAACCAGATCATGCGTCTGGGCCTCATGGACCAGGCGAGCAACGGGTTCGAGCAGCGTATCCCGCTCGTGATCGACACCCAGGCGCCGACGCTGGCCATCGACGGCCCGACGACCGGTGCAGCCGGTCTCGACACCGAGTTCACGGTCACCGTGACGGATGACAACTGGGAGAGCCTCCAGGTCCTGCTCGACGGACGTCAGATCGCTGCCGAGGTCGTGGCGCCGGTCCCGCACCCCCAGGCCGGGTACGTCGAGATCCGACAGGGTGAGGAGGTCCCGCCCAGCACGGCACCCGGCGAGAAACCCGCGAGCTCGAAGCAGGTCATCGTCCGTCTCAAGGACGTCCCCGACCTCGCCAAGGGACGGCACACCCTGATCGCCGTCGCCACCGACAAGGCGGGGCACGCCGCCACGGCTGCATCGACATTCGTCCTCGACGAGGCCCCGACGATCACCGGACCGGACTCCCTCACCATCGAAGCTGGCAAGGACCCCCGGCAGGTCATCCGCGAGACCTACCAGGCCACCGACCCCGAGGACGGCGCCCTGGAACTCCACTTCGACCACACCCGGCTGACCTCCGGCACCATCGAACTGGAACTGAGCGCGACCGACTCCGCCGGCAACACCACCAGGCGCACCATCAGCGTCACCCTGGCCAAGACCCCACCACAGATCCCGGGCCAGCCAGGACAACCAGGACAACCCGGTAAGCCGGGTGTCCCCCAGAAACCCAGTAAACCCACCCCACCCATCACCCGACCCGGCCTCCCCAGAACCGGAGGCTGAGCCGGAGGTGCGGGGCCCCGTCATCGGGGCCCCGCACCCGCTTCAGGGGTCTGCTTCAGCCCTGCTGGAACACGGCTGGTCCGGAGACGGAGAGGGTGACCCGATCCGTCTCCTCCCATCCCGGACGCTGGGTCCTGGCGACCAGGGAGGCCCCGGAGCCGTGGCTCAGTTCGAGATCGGTGGTGTCCCCGTGGAAGGTCACCCGCGTGATCGTCCACTCGCCGCACGCATCGGCGTCGGGGCGCACCTGCTCGGGGCGTAGCAGCACTGTTCCTCGACCACGGGCGGCTGCGTGGAGGACCACCTCACCGAGCAGGGTCGCGGCCCGCTCCCCCGTCGCCTCGCCGGGAAGGCCCTGGATGCTCCCGGTGAGTCGGGCGGCGACCTCGTTGATGGGGCGGCGATAGACGTCGTCGGGGGTTCCCGTCTGGATCACCCTTCCCCCCGCCATGAGCACGACCTGGTCCGACAGCGACAACGCCTCGTCCTGGTCGTGGGTGACGAGGACTGCGGTGGTGCCGGCCTGCTGCAACATCCGTCGCAGTTCCGCGCGCAGCCGGACCCTGGCCACGCTGTCGAGGGCGGAGAAGGGCTCGTCGAGGAGCACGAGGTCCGGGTCGACGGCCAGGGCCCGCGCCAGCGCGACCCGCTGGGCCTGGCCGCCGGAGATCTCGTGGGGCATCCGTTTCCCCAGCTCGGCGAGCCCCACCAGCTCCAGCAGCTCGGTGACCCTGCCACGATCGCCACCGCGCAGCCCGAAGCCGACGTTCTGGGCGACGGTGAGGTGTGGGAACAACGCCCCCTCCTGGGGGACGAGGGAGATGCGGCGGCGCTCCGGCGGCAGCGCGGTGATGTCCCGGTCGCCCAACCGCACGGTCCCGGATCGGGGGCGGAGCAGTCCGGCGACGATCCGCAGCAGCGTCGTCTTCCCGCAGCCGGAACGGCCGAGCACGGTGGCGAGTTCGCCCGCCTCCACCGCCACGTCCACGTCGGTGAGCACCTCGGTGGCTCCGAAGCTGTGGCAGACCTGTGTGGTTCGCAGCATCATGCGGGGCTCCCCTTCTGTTGCACAGCGGTCAGGACGACGGTGGGGACGGTGGCCAACAGCACCAGGACGAGACCGTAGGGCGCGGCGGCGGCGTAGGCCAGTTCGTCGGTGTTCATCCACAGGCGCGTGGCGAGGGTCTCCGTCCGGGCGGGGCGCAGCAGCAGGGTGGCGGGGAGTTCCTTCATGGCCGTGAGCATGACCAGCAGGAAGGCGGTCACCACCCCGGGCGCCGCGAGGGGCAGGGTCACCCGTCGGAAGACCCGGAGCGGCCCGTCGCCCAGCGTCGCCGCGACCTCCTCCAGAGCCGGCGGGGACTGGCTGATGGCGGTCCGGATCGCCCCCACCGCGAGCGGGGCGAAGAGGACGAGGTAGGCGAGGATGAGCAGGGGCGGCTGGTGGTAGATCGGCCTCAGGTACCGGGTGGCGAGGAACACCAGCGACAGCGCGACGACGAGGCCGGGCAGGGCGTGGGCGATGTAGAGGGTCTGTTGCACCGCGCCGATCAGGGGACCGGTGCGGCGGGCGGCCAGCCACCCTGCGGGGAGACAGACGAGGGTGATGACGAGCGCGGCGAGGAAGCACAGCCACAGGGTCACCCAGGCGGCTGAGGCGAGGTCCGGGAGGTCGATCCCGCGGGTGCGTCCCCGCAGGATCCAGCCGACGATGACCGCGACGGGGTAGGCGAGCCCCACCCCGACGACGCCGCCGAGCAGCATCAGGGCCGGGATGCGGCCACGTCCCAGCGACCACGGGACGGCCGGACGCTGCGCGATGGCCTGGGCCCGGGTGAACCGGCCGCGGGCCCGCAGCTCACCGCCGGTGATCGCCAGGGTGACGACCATGAGCAGCAGGCTGAGCACCGCCGCCTCGGTCCGGTCGAAGGAGGCCCGGTAGCTCATGAAGATCGCGCGGGTGAACGAGTCGAACCGCAGCAACGACACCGCACCGAAGTCGCTCAGGGTGTAGAGGGCGACGAGGAGGGATCCGGCTGCGAGGGAGGGACGCAGGGCCGGGAGGGTGACGCGTCGTAGCACCTCGCCGCGTCCCATCCCCAGCGAGCGGGCGACATCCTCGGTGTTCTGGCTGATCCTGCGCAGCGCGGCGGAGACGGAGAGGAAGACATAGGGGCTGGTCCCGACCCCGAGGATGAGGACGGCCCAGCCGAGCCCCTGGGCGCGCACCGTCGAGACCCAGGCGTAGGCCGCGACGTAGCTGGGCATCGCCAGCGGCATGGTGAGCAGGACCCGCCAGGCGCGACGCCACGGGATGTCCGTGCGTTCGACGAGGAAGGCGGAAACCGTGCCCAGGGTGCCCGCCACGACGACGACCGCCAGGACGAGGAGCAGGGAGGAACCGAGCAGGTCCAGGGTTCGCGACGACGCGTAGACGCGCTGGATGCGGGAAAGGCCAGCGCCCCAGGCGTGAACGATGAGGTAGACGCCCGGGACGCTCATGATGAGGGCCAGTCCGAGCGCGAACGCCCAGACCGGCCCTCGACGCAGCGATCTCAGATCAGCCCGACCTTCTTCAGCAGTTCCTGGGTCGCCTCGAGCGAGTCCAGGTCGTTGAGGTCGATGCCGTGGGGCTTCGACGAGTCGATCGGCTTGAGGTCGAACTTGCTGGTCACTCCCTGGATGACGGGGTACTCGGCGGTCTGGTCGGCGAAGTAGGTCTGCCCCTCGGTGCTGAGCAGGTAGTCGATGACCTTGAGCGCAGCCTCGGCGTTCTTCGAGGAGGCCAGGAGTCCGACCCCGGCGACGTTGAGGAGGGCGCCCGGATCGGCGGGGTCGAGGTAGACCAGCTGGGCCTTGACGGCGTCGCCCTTCTCCTCCTTCAGCTTGTACCAGTAGTAGTGGTTGATGAGCCCGATGCCCACCTCACCGGAGTCGACGGCCTCGAGCACCGCGGTGTTCTTCTCGTAGGTCTTGGGCTCGAGCTCCTTGAGCTTCGTGAGCCAGGCCTCCGCCTCGGCCTCGCCCTTGGCGGCCCTGAGACCCGTCACGAAGGACTGGAAGCTGGCGTTCGTGGGCGCGTAGCCGATCTTGCCGCGGTTCTCCTCGACGAGGATCTCGTCGATGCCCTTGTAGGCGGCGGCGTTCGGGGAGACCTCGGGGTTGACGGCGAGGACCCGGATGCGGCCGGAGGTGGCGACCCACAGGTTCTTGCTGTCACGGTAGGCCCCGTCGACCTTGTCGAGGGTGGCCTTGGGCAGCTCGGCGAGCAGACCCGCCTTGCCGAGGGCCCCGAGCGCCCCGGCGTCCTGGCTGAAGAAGAGATCGGCCGGGCTGCTCTCCCCCTCCGTGAGGATCTTGGCGGCCATCTCGGGGGTGCCGGCGTAGTGGACCTCGATCTCCACGCCGGTGGCCTGCTGGATCTGCTCGATCAGGGGGCCGACGAGCTTCTCGTTGCGGCCGGAGTAGAGCGTGATCTTGCCGCCCGAGCCCGCCGGGGCGGAGGACATGGCATCAGCGGGCACGGAGGACATGGCGTCCGCAGGGGCGGACGATCCAGCAGCGCTGGCGGAGGAGGATGGGCTGCTCTGGGAGCTGCCGCCGCAGGCAGCGAGGGCGAGGGAGCCCAGCGCTCCAGCGGTCAAGAAGGCCCGACGTCGCATATCGATACTCCTGGAAGGTTGCGTACGGTTTGTCAGACAACCTACGACGTAGTACTCGATTTAGGCAAGCCGAACCTTGCCAATGACTGTCGTGGTGGCCCGCTCAGCGGCAGCCCATCACCTCTGACCAGCCGTGAAGGAGGTTCTCGCCCCGCGCTCCCCGCCGGACTCAACGACGGGGGTCGACCAACGGCACTGCATGCGGATCCACGATCCCGAGTTGTATGGCGCGGACGAGGATCTGCGTACGGGAGGTCACACCAAGTTTGCCACCGATGTCCTTCAGACACTGTTTCACTGAGCGCTCACAGAGGTACATCTGCCCAGAAATCTGCTGGTTGGTCATACCTCGGGTGAGATGAACCAGAACCTCACGTTCCCGCTCGGTCAGACCCAAGTCAACGGCCTCGACGGGACTCCGGGTCGAGGCGAGGGAAGCGACGAGTTGCCGCCGCACCGCGGTGGACAAGGGCATGTCACCTCGAACCGCCTGGCGGATGCCGGCGGCCAGAGCTGGCAGCCCGGCATCCTTCAACAGGTACCCGGAAGCTCCTGCCTTCAAGGCTGCGACAATGTACTCGAGGCCACCGAAGGTGGCGAGGACGACGACGCAGGCCTGCGGCCAGGACGCGAATCGCCTCAGTGTTCATGGAATCATCAAACACTCGGATCGACAGGATCGATAGTTCTACTCCGGGCAGTCATGGCTCGCGTGCCCAATTGTTAATGGAGACACCCCGGGGGCGGGCTTGAGGATGGCGACAGAGCCCCATTCCGTCTCTCGAAAGGAACCCAACATGCCCTTCCTCAGGCTCTTCGCAGCCCTCACCATGACCCTCGGGGCCCCGCAGGCCGCCCCGGAGGTCGCTCCGGACCTCCCGACCGTGACAGTCACCGTGCATCAACCGGCCCTCTTCTGCCAAATCATTCCGTGGGTATGTGTCCCTCGTAGGTGAGGGCTCATGCCTCAAGCGCACCGACACGCCCGCCACATGGCGCGAACAGTTGATCGGAGGGGCGTAGTGCCGTTCGGGAACGTCCACGTTCCGCCCCTAGTCCGAGCGAAGACCTCTCGTTCCTCCTCCAGCTGGAGGAGGAACGAGAGCTGGCGCTTCGACAACTCCATGGCTTGGAAGGTACGGGGACAGGCGAATCCGCTACGGTTGCCCTGGTGACGCCTTGGCAACGTTGTCCTCCTCGACTGCCACGATCCAGTCGCTCGTCGTTGTCCACCTTGCCCGAACGTCACCATGACGATCCACGCAATGATCCCACCTCACCGCGCGCTCACCTGGTCTCCCGTCAGCTGTCCATCGCATCGTTGAACCTCTTGTTCAGCGATGTAAGCCCCGGTCCCGCGGCCCATCGCGTTCTTCGGTGTATCGCCTGAGCCTTGTAGTCTTCCGTCCTCGGGGAGGCTCTCGCCGAGTTGCGCCATCCCGCGCCGATCTCAATGAGAGAGGCCACGTCCCTTTCCGACTGTCCGCAGTCGGGGGGGCGACGGTGGTTCTCCCTCCACCCAACCGGGACGGAAGGCCCAACGCAACCATGCCGCCAACAATCACATCCTGTCAGGTTCACAGCGGATGAGGTCATGTGGTCCTTGAACTCCGTCATCGAGCAGCGAAAGGCTGGAGCCCCCCCTGTCCGCGCAGTTCCGTGGGCAAGGCTCGTCGGCAGGACGGACCACTACGCACGGTCTCTCGCCACCATTGGCGATCTTCCACACTGGAAGCGATCCGGAGCGCTTGGGTGATTCCGCACACCTTCTCTTAGAGGGTACGCGGATAGGGGGATCGTGACGAGGATCGTCACGGTGGCCTCTTGACAAGGCGGACGACGAAGAGCGCACTGGATCGTGCGTTCAAGGAGGACAACGCTGCCAGGGGGCCACCGGGGCGACCGCAGTAGATTCGCCTATCCGCGCACCCTCTTAGACTGGGAGCCACCCTCCTCCGCGGCATGACACCCCCCTCTCCACGGAACAAAACCCCTTACCAAGCGCCCATTGAGCCACACTTTCGAGGCGCCACTCCAAGGCCTCACACACTCCCGTAAGTAACACACCGCGCTGTTAACCATGGGGCACCGATCCACTCGACACCTCGACGCGGGAGCCACCGACAACTTCAATGGGATGAGTTCAGAACAGACTCCTGGAGGAAAACCATGATCGCCGCCTCCCCCCTCGTTCCGGCCCGACAGCACACTGAAGCGCCTGAGGTTTTGCGCCGCTCCTATGCGGGTTCTTTCTCTTGGACAGTAGCAGCATAGTGGATGGTTTCGTGGTGGGCGGGG
>NZ_RQYT01000067.1 GCF_003932785.1 Arachnia propionica
ACACCCACTCCGTCACCGATGTCCTGACACAAGAAACGTCACCGATGTCCTGAGGCAGAACTGTCACCGATCTCCTGAGACATCACACGGCAGGCGAAGTGAAAGAAGGAAGGCGTTTCCACATCAAGACAGGCGAAACCACGGTGGGAGTGTGAGCTGAACCGCTTGCCACGTACCCTTTCCGCATGAGGACATGGATGAAGGTCGCGGTCTCCCTGACGAGCCTGACGCTGCTCGGGGCCTGTTCCGGCAATGCCCCTGTGGTGGTCGCCGAGGGTGGGAGGAGCACCCCCGCCACGCCGACGCAGACCACACAGCAACTGCCCGATGTCGAGGCGACCGGCGCCCCGACCCCCGCGGAGCCGACGACACCCCTCGACGAACCGGAGCCGCCCGTCGACTCCCGGCCCTCGGGGCAACGGGTGACACTGCCCGCCTCCGTCGGGGAACACAGCCTCCAAGGGCTGCAGCGCTTCGCCGACGACCTCGCCGACGGCAACCGCGACGCGGTCAAGGAGCAGTGCTGGACACTGTCCGACGACGCCGTCGACGCCCTCTTCGAGCATCGCGACGGGGTGCTGACGGCCCTGCAGGGGAGGGCCGAGGAGAACGACCACGTCGTCCACTGGCAGGTTGGCGACCACAACCTGTTCGCCTCCCCGGGGGAGCTGCGCTCCTCCTACTCCTGCCCCGGGCTCGACACCCCCTACACCGATCTGGATGCGAAACTCCTCGCCGTGCGGGTGGCGGGACGCCTCGACGAGAGGCCGTACCGCAGGTCCGACACCCCGCTCAACTACGAGCTCGAGTGCTCCGCCATCCAGCCCGAGGATGCCGACGTCATCGTCGAGACCGACGTGATGCTCGAGGACACCGGGGCCCACTACCCGGACCTCGTCGCCGAGGCGGTCCGCGGCGTTGCCGAGGCGGACACCCTGGAGTCGGACTCGCCGCAGCTGGCGATCCACCGGGTGTGGGACGTGGCCCGCCCCGAGCTGAAGCTCGTCATCGGCATCGACCACGGCGCACCCGGCTGCATCATCGGCGCCGACCGGGGCTGATCAGCAGGACCTGCCCGGCATCGGCAGCAACGGCAGACCGCGCTCCGGCTCTCCCTTCCGCGTCACCGTCCTGAGCCGCGGATAGCGGGCCCGGATCGCCGTCTCGATGCGCTGATGGAGGGTCTGCCCCGACGCGGGGCAGCCGTCGCAGGCTCCCCCGAAGTCGACCAGCACCGACTCGTCGTCGTGGTCGACGACGGTGATCCGGCCACCGTGGCTGGCGATGTAGGCGGCCAGCTCGACCTCGAGGACGTCGCGGGCGATGAACCCCAGCAGATCCGCCGACCCCGACTCGATGTCCCAGCCGTCGAGATCGAGGGCCGAGGTGATCGCCTCCCGGATGCGGGGCCCGTGATCCAGCCAGGTGTGGTCGGGCGCGAGCCACGTCCACACCCCGTCCGTCTCCAGCAGCATCCGGGTGATGACCCCGTACTCCAGCAGCGGTCCCAGCGTGCCGGGGGCGTGCCGCACCTCGCCGACGGGGAGGTCGCCCGTGGCGACGACCCACCGCACGGCCTGCGACTCCCCCGGCACCGCCTGGGGATGGATCGGGCGACTCCGGTTCATGACAGCCC
This sequence comes from Arachnia propionica, assembly GCF_003932785.1. Classification (GTDB taxonomy): domain Bacteria; phylum Actinomycetota; class Actinomycetes; order Propionibacteriales; family Propionibacteriaceae; genus Arachnia; species Arachnia propionica_B. The sequence continues at coordinate 1,637 of NZ_RQYT01000067.1, forward strand.
ACCGACGATGAGCTTGGCCAGGAACGCCATGCCCCACGCCAGCACGCTCATGTAGCCGAACGCGATGACCGACCACCGCCAGGTGCCCGTCTCGCGTCGCATCACGCCCAGCGTCGAGGCGCACTGCAGCGCGTAGACGAAGAACACCAGCAGCGCCGCGATGGTGCCGGGGGTGAACACCGGCTCCCCCGCATGCGGTCCGTCGGAGTGGGTGAACTGCTCCAGCGCCGCGCCCGGGTCCTCCGGGTCCTCAGCGGCGGCGAGCTGACCCATCGTCGAGACGACGACCTCACGCGCCGCCAGCGACGACAGCACACCGACGTTGACCCGCCAGTCGAAGCCGAGGGGCTCGAAGACCGGGGAGACGAACCGGCCGACGGCGGCCGCGTAGGAGTTGTCGAGGGTGTAGGCGGTGACGGCGGCCTCGTCGGCGACGTCGACGCCGGCCGCGGTCATCGTCTCCTCCGAGTGCATGGGGAAGCTGAGCAGCGCCCACAGCGCGATGGTGGTGAGCATGATGATGCCGGTGACCTTCCGCAGGAACGCCTTGCAGGCGTCCCACACCGCGAGCAGCACGGTCCGCACGCTGGGAAGTCGGTAGGAGGGCATCTCCATGTAGAAGGGCAGGGTCCGGCCGCCACGGCCGACGATCCGCTTGAACACCCAGGCCGCGACCATCGCCGAGACGGCACCGAGCAGGTAGAGCGCGAACATGATGGCGCCCTGCGCACCGAAGGGCCCCCACTTGAGGTCCTCGGGGACGAGCATCCCGATGAGGAGGACGTAGACGGGCAGGCGGGCGGAGCACGTCATGAGGGGGGCGCCCATCATGGTGGCGATCCGGTCCTTGGCCGACGGGAGGGTGCGGGTGGCCATGATGCCGGGGATGGCGCAGGCCATCGACGACAGGAGCGCGACGAAGGCGCGGCCCTCGAGCCCGGCCATGCCCATGACGCGGTCCATGAGGAAGGCGGCACGGGACAGGTAGCCGGACCCCTCGAGCAGGGAGATGAGGAGGAACAGCAGGGCGATCTGCGGCAGGAACACCACCACGCCACCGACACCGGCGAAGATGCCGTCGGCGACGAGGGAGGCGAGCCAGTCGATGGGGATGTTCTCCCTGGCGATGTCGCCGAGCCAGACCATCGAGCCCTCGAAGGCCTCCTGGATGGGGGCGGCGACGGTGAAGATCACCTGGAAGAACGCGAACATCGTCACGAAGAAGACGAGGGTCCCCCAGATCGGGTGGAGGAGAACCGCGTCGATGCGCTGGGTGCGCTCATCGGTGCCGGGGGCGCGGTGCTTCGCCGTCTCGAGGATCGACGTGGTCCACGCGGTGACCTCCTCCGGGTCGGTGGGCGGCGCCACGACGGGGGCGGGCCACTGGTCGACCTCGGCCAGCGCCTGGGACAGGGCCGCGACGCCGCGTTTCTCCCCGGCGGCGACGGGCACGACGCGGGCACCGATGGCGCGGGAGAGGGCCTCGACGTCGATGGAGCCGCCGCGTCGGGCCAGTTCGTCGGTGAAGGTGAGCACGACGAGGGTGGGGCGGGGGATCTGCTGGACCTGGGCGAGCAGACCGAGACCGCGCCGCAGCTGGGTCGAGTCGATGAGGACGATGTGGCCGTCGATGGGCTGGTCGACGGCGGTACCGTCGGCGAGGGTCCGCGCGACGACCTCCTCGTCAGGGCTGATCGCGTCGAGGGAGTAGGTGCCGGGCAGGTCCTCGATCATGACGTCGACGTCGCCGTGCTTGTGGCGGCCCTCGTAGCGGGAGACGGTGACGCCGGGGTAGTTGCCGGTCTTGGCGCGCAGGCCCGTGAGGGCGTTGAAGAGGGTGGTCTTGCCGCAGTTGGGGCTGCCGACGAGGACGAAGCGACGCTGGGCGGTGCCGACGGCGGTGGGTCTTGGTTCGTCGTGGCAGGTCATGACTTCACCAGGATTCGGGAGGCCTCGGATCGGCGCAGCACGATCTCGGTGCCGCCGACCTTGAACATGAGGGGATCCATGAGGGGGGCCCTGCGTTCCAGCTCGCAGATCTGGCCCGGGGCGAAGCCGAGGTCGAACAGGCGACGGCTGACCACGTCGTCGCCGTCGTATCCGACGATGGTGGCGCTCGTGCCGACCGCGAGCTCGGCCAGGGTGCCGGTGTGCTCGGTTGTGTGGCTCATGGCCTGAAGTTAACACCGCCTGCCCTTGGTCGCTCGGTTGGGGTCCCCTTAACTCCCCCACCCTCCGGCACCCCACCCCAAACCCCCGCCTTATGTCATTTTAGGGAGTTATCGGTCCGTTTCCCCCAATAATCCATAACTATCCGCGTACCCTCCTAGGCTGGTGCCATGATCGTGACGCTCCCGGACCAGGACCTGCTCGACGCGCTCGTCGCCCACACCCCCGAGGATCGGCTGGGGGTCTCGCTCAGGGTGTGGGACTGGAACACCCCCGTCCGCGACGTCCTGGGCGATGAGGCCGACGACGTCGTCGCCACCGTCGTCCCCTACTTCCGGGCGGCACCTGAGTGGCGATCCCTGAAGGACCTGCCGCGGCTGCGACTCATCCAGGCCCAGTCGGCGGGCTACGACAACCTGGTGAAGATCGTCCCTGACGGCGTCCGGCTGGCCAACGCGTACGGCGTGCACGACGCCTCCACCTCGGAGCTTGCGGTGGGGCTCATGATCGCGGCGCAGCGGGATCTGCCCCGGTTCGCACGCGACCGTCGCTGGCAGACAGCCAGCACCCGGTCGTTGGCGGATGCGCGGGTGCTCATGGTGGGGGTTGGCGCCATCGGGGATGCGATCCGCCGTCGCCTGGAGCCGTTCGAGGTGCGACTGACGCGGGTCGGCCGGGCCGCCCGCAGCGACGAGCACGGCCCCATCCACGGCGTCGACGAGTTGCCGGAGCTGCTGCCCGGGGCCGACATCCTCGTGCTCATCGTGCCGCTCACGGACGACACCCGGGGCCTCATCGGGGCCGAGGAGCTGGCCCTGCTCCCCGACGACGCGCTGGTGGTCAACGTCGCGCGGGGACCCGTCGTCGACACGGACGCGCTGACGGCGGAGGTCGTCGCAGGGCGGCTGCGGATGGCCTCCGACGTGTTCGCCCCGGAGCCGCTGCCTGAGGATCACCCCTTGTGGCAGGCGGATGGCGCGTTCATCACACCGCACATCGGCGGGAACTCGACGGCGATGCTGCCCCGGATGGTCGCGCTGCTGGCGGATCAGCTGCCGCGGCTCGCCGACGGTCGCCGCCTCCAACACCTGGTCGTCTGACCCCGCCCCCAATCCGCGCCACCCCGACCACCCAGAATCGACGCGTTATGTCATTTTAGGTGGTTATCGGTCCGTTTCCCCCAACAATGCATAACTTCCACAGGAGTTCACCCATGGACCCACTCGCGACGGCGTTCCCGCCGTTCGGCCTGCGCATCCGCCACGATGACATGACCTTGCGCCTCATGCGGGACGAGGACTTCCCCGAGTACCTCGACCTCGTCTCTCGGCCGATCTTCCCCGACGAGCAGGTCGAGTGGATCTTTCCCTGGTACGAGGTCCCAGCGCCGGAACGTCGTCGCAACGCCGCCCAGGCCCACTGGCGGTTTCGGGCGGAGTTCTCCCCCGCGTCGTGGGTGCTGGGTTTCGGCGTCTGGGTCGACGACGTGCTGGTCGGCTGCCAGGACGTCACGGCCACCCAGTTCGCCGAGCGCCGGGTCGTCGGCTCGGGGTCGTGGCTGGCACTGGAACACCAGGGGAAGGGCTGGGGCTCTCGCATGCGCCAACTGATGCTGCACTTCGCCTTCGACCACTTGGGCGCCCGGCGGGCGGAGTCGGCCGCGGTCATCGGGAACGAGGCGTCCATGGGCGTCTCCCGCAGCGCCGGCTACCGGCCGAACGGCATCCGCACCGAGGTGCACGGCTCCCGCACCGTCGAGGTCCAGTACGTCTCCGTCACCCCCGAGCAGTTCAACCGCCTGGATGGGGAGGTCGTCGTCGAGGGCTTCACCGACGACCTCAGGTCGATGATGGGCGCCCTCTGACGACGGCCAGCTGCAGTGCCGATCCCCCTAACCGGACGCCCTTTCACCCAGGGGACGGAAGTCCTCAGCGACCAAGGCAAGGTTCGCCGCCATCCCAGCGGCGGCCCCGGCCCCGATTGAGACGGCGACATTGGCCGGAGGGTTGGCGACGTTTCCGGCCACCCACACCCGCGGATGGCTCGTGGCCCCAGTGAGCGGGTCGAACTGGAGGAAGCTACCGGCCGGGTAATCGCGACGTTCCAGACCCAGCCCCTCAAGGTAGTCGTCCCGAGGGCGCGGGATGGGACTGATGAACACCGCATCCAGCTCGATGCGACTCCCGTCGTCCAGCTTCAGCCCCACCAGCTGCCCCGCCTCGGCCAGGACCGCGGCGGGGTGGGCGTGGATCACCCTGATGCCCCGGGACCTCAACCGTTCCATGACGTGGGGGTCGGGCTCGCTCCCGGTGACATGGACGAGGTCAGCGCTCCATTGGCGCAGCAGCTCCACCTGATGGAGGGACATCGGCGAGGTCGCGACCACCGCCAACCGCTTCCCGCGCAGCTCCCAGCCGTGGCAGTAGGGGCAGTGCAGGACCCCCCGCCCCCACTGGTCGCGCAGCCCGGGCAGGTCGGGCAGCTCGTCGACGACCCCGCTGGCGGCGATCAGCGCACGGCAGTGGTGGGTCGAATCGTCGGAGAGAGTGACGACCAGCCCAGTTGCGTCCTCCACGACGGCGGTGACGGCACCGGGCATGAGGGTCACGTCGTGGCGCACGACCTCTGCGCGACCACGTTCAAGCAGCTCGGCGGGGTCGAGGCCCTCGTGGCCGAGCAGACCATGCATGTGTGAGGCGAAGCGGTTGCGGGGTTCTCCGGCGTCGATGACAAGGACCCGGCGGCATGCGCGCCCCAGGGTGAGGGCGCTGGACAGTCCGGCGGCCCCTCCCCCGGCGACGATGACATCCCATGTTGCTGTGTGTTGACTCATGCCGGCAGTCCAGTGTCAGATTGTCATGAATGCAAGGTTTCTTGCTGTATCCGCAAGGAGGTCGGGAATGCTCGACGAACTGCGTCACGTCGGTTCACGACTTCGGGCGCTGCGCCACGACCGGGGTTGGACCCTGGAACAGCTTGCCGCCAAGGCTCAGATGTCCCCCAGCACCCTGTCGCGGCTGGAATCGGGGAAGCGGCAGGTGAGCCTGGATGTGCTGCTCCCGCTGGTTCGGATCCTCGGCGTCGGGGTGGACGACCTCATCGCCCCGGCCCCCGTCGACCCCCGGGTGCGACGGCCCCTCATCCGCCGCGACGGCGCCGTGATCGTTCCCCTGACCAGGGAATCCTCCCCCATCGCCACCTACCGGATCACCTATCCTCCCGGGGAGCGTGCCCTGAATCCGTGCGTGCATGACGGTTTCGAGTGGCTGTACGTGCTGTCGGGGCGGCTACGGCTGCTGCTGGACAACCGGGAGCTGGTGTTGACTCGAGGGGAGGCCGCCGAGTTCAACACCAGCATCCCGCACGCCATGTGCGCGGCTGGCCGTCGTCCCGCACAGGTGATCAGCATCTTCAACACCGAGGGGATCCTGATGCACACCCACACTGCGCCATGAGACACCCGCCGTCCGGACTCAACCCTTGATGCAGAGCAGGGTCTGCAACCTGGCCTCGACCGCCACGAGATCGGACTGGGCGGCGATGACATCGTCGATGTCCTTGTACGCCCCGGGGATCTCGTCGACGACGCCGGAGTCCTTCCGACACTCGATGCCAGCAGTCTGCGCGGCGAGATCGTCGGCGGTGAACCGCCGCTTCGCCTCGTTCCGTGACATCTTCCGGCCAGCCCCGTGCGAGGCGGACTGGAACGACGCCTCGTTGCCGAGGCCCCGCACGATGTACGAGCCGGTGCCCATCGAGCCCGGGATCACGCCCATGTCGTCCTTCCCGGCGCGGATGGCGCCCTTCCGGGTGACGATGAGCTCCAGGTCGTCGTAGGTCTCCACCGCCACGTAGTTGTGGTGGCAGCGGATGGGCTCGTCGAAGGTGATGCCGTGGAACCGGTGCCGCAGCTCGTCGCAGATGCTGGCCAGCATGACGTCCCGGTTGAGAAGAGCGTACGACTGCGCCCACCACAGGTCGTGCAGGTAGGCCTCCATCTGCGGGGTGTGGCTGAGGAAGACGGCGAGGTCCCGGTCGACGAGTCCCTTGTTGTGGTGGAGCGACTGCGCCACCTCCATGTGCTCCATCGCGAGCCTGTTGCCGATCCCCCGGGACCCGGAGTGCAGCGTCACCCAGACCCGCCCGTCGTCACCGGAACACAGCTCGATGAAGTGGTTGCCGCCGCCGAGGGTCCCGACCTGCGCGATGGCCTTGCTCTCCAGCGACCCGAACCGGCGGGAGAGGCCGTGGGCCTTCAGGTCGTCGAAGTCCTTCGACATCGCCTTGAACCGACGACCCAGGTCGTGGTGCCGGTCGATGGTCCGCGAGTGGGTGCGGTGCTGTCCGGTGCCGACGGGGATGCCCCGTTCCAGTCCGTGCCTGAGGCCTGCGAGGTCCTCGGGAAGCTGGTCGGGGGTGAGGCTGGTCCGCACGGCGGTCATGCCGCAGCCGATGTCGACGCCGACGGCTGCCGGGGCGACCGCCTGGTGCATCGCGATGACGGAACCGACGGTGGCGCCCTTGCCGTAGTGGACGTCGGGCATGACCCGCAGCCCGTGGGTCCAGGGGAGGTGGGCGACGTTCCGCAGCTGCCGGATCGCCGCGTCCTCGATGGCGGCCTCGTCGGCCCACATGAGGGTGTTCTCGGTGCCGGTCAGGGGGACCGGGAAGGTGGACATGATTCTACTCCTGTTCGTGGATCGTCATGACAGGGGTACGCCGACACCTCACGCCTGACAGCGGGTGAGTGGTGGAAGGTGACGAGAGGGCGGGGTCCCCGGGACTCAGCGATTTCTCGCGGAATCGAGGTGGCGGATGGCAGCGCGCAGGAACGACGGCTGCGCCACGTGTGGGCTCTGCATCCGTTCCATCATCCGACCTCTCGTATCAGGTGCCGTCCTGGCACCGTGGAACAGGATGACAGACCATTGCGCGTCAGCGCAAGAGCGCGACGTGCCTCAGCTAGTTTGAGCGCGTGGGTGGGGTCGGTGCCTCAGCTAGTTTGAGCGCGAAGCTTGCCCGTGTGGAAGGCAAGATC
>NZ_RQYT01000068.1 GCF_003932785.1 Arachnia propionica
AGCGCACTGGATTGTGCGTTCGAGGAGGACAACGCTGCCAGGGGGTCACCGGGGCGACCGCAGTAGATGCGCCTATCCGCGCACCCTCTAAAGCTTGACAAATTCACTGCCGGGCTGCGGAGCTGCGTGGCGGAGCTCCAGGCGACGGATGAGAACGCCAAGGCGGGTCTCGATGCCCTCAAGTCGGTGCTGAATCCTCCGTCCGAGCCCGGAGGGCCGATCAGCCTCAATCCCTCTGCTTCGCCTCACCCCCGGCAGGAGTCCTGACCCATGCCCAGCAGCCCCAACTATGAACGCCTCCGTAAACTGGCGGCCCTGGCCTCGGTCGAATCCACGGACACCACCACCCTGGCCGAGATCCAGTCAACCCTCACCGATCTACGCGAGGCAATCTCCCACGCCAACGCGCAGTTCTCCCAGCTGACCCCGAAACTCAACACGCCTGCAGGAAATGGCGATGGTGGACTTCGGCGAGGTCTACATGTCCGTGTTCGAGCACAACAAGAGGATCGCCGAGAAACGCAACCTTGAGCGCGAGAAGGAGGCCCTGCGCATCCTCGATGAGGCGAATGGCACCCTCGAAGGGCTTCTCGCTGAACTTTCGGATTCCCCATTCACAGGCGCCCCTGATTCTCCGGCCTCCGGTGGGCCTCGTCGCTCCGGTGGTCCCTCACACACCCCCTCAACCGGTGGCGGACCCAGCAGCCGCACCCCCGGAGAACCCCGATGCGGAACCAACCCATCCCCCAACCCCGGCGCCCCCGCACAGACCACTCGCCCCACCAGCCCCGGCATGTGGAACACCCCACCAGGAGGAGCACCCGGCCGCGACGAAAAGGACAAGAAACGCCCCCTCATCGGCTACCAGGTCACCCGCATCAACGACGACCCACCCACAGTCGACCCCTCCCACTTCGCAGCAGGCGACACCACCACACTCACCCCAGCACCCCCACCCGAAGACGACCGCTGGTGAACACGGACCACCGGACCGCCTCCCCCGGTCAGCGGCTGTCCACAACTTGTCCACAGCCTCCCGAAGTTTTCCTCACAGTTTCCCACACGGTTTATTTCCATAACATTTCCATAACGGAGAATCGGGACTTTTCCTCAGGTTGACGACGAGGGACGGCCCCTCGTCCCCGGACTTCCCACAGCCATCCACAGGGTTCTCCACAGAAATCTCCCAAGGCCCACCCGACGATGTCAGGGCCGGGGTCTAGATTGGTTCCTCTCCGCGGAGAAGAGGAGTAGATGTCAGAGCCCTATGAGGAGTTCGAGGAACGGGCACCCGCCGGACCCACCCCACCCCAGGACGAGCAGGCCGAACGCAGCGTCCTCGGCGCCATGCTCATGAGCAAGGACGCCATCTCGGACGTCGTCGAGGTGGTCAAGGGCCGCGACTTCTACCAGCCCCGCCACGAAACCATCTTCGAGGCCATCATCAGCCTCTACGGCAAGGGGGAACCCGCCGACCCCATCACCGTCGCTGCCGAGCTCGGACGCGCAGGCGACCTGCAACGCGTGGGCGGTGCCGTCTACCTGCACGATCTCCTCTCCTCCATCTCCATCGCCGCCAACGCCGGCTACTACGCCGACATCGTGCGGGAGAAGGCCATCCTGCGACGCCTCGTCGAGGCCTCCATCCGCATCGCACAGCTCGGCTACGCCGGTCAGGGTGAGGTGGACAAGATCGTCGACGAGGCCCAGCAGACCCTCTTCGAGGTGTCCAGCAAGCGGGCGGGCGACGACTACAAGTCCATCGGCGAACTCATGGAACCCACCTTCGACGAGATGGAGGCCATCGAGAACTCCGGCGACGCCCTGTCCGGCGTCCCCACCGGCTTCGTCGACCTCGACACCCTCACCAACGGCCTCCACCCGGGCCAGATGGTCATCGTCGCCGCCCGTCCCGGCGTCGGGAAATCCACCTTCGCCCTCGACGTGTGCCGGTCCGCAGCCCTCCACCACGACCTTGCCACCGTCTTCTTCTCCCTCGAGATGAGCCGCACCGAGATCGTCATGAAGGTGCTCAGCGCGGAGGCGTCCGTGCCGCTGCAGAAGATCCGTGGCGGCCGGATGGACGAATCCGACTGGCAACGCATCACCGACAAGCACGTCCAGCTCATGCCGAAACCGTTCTTCATCGACGACTCCCCCAACCTGACGATGATGGAGATCCGCGCGAAGGCCCGACGTCTGAAGCAGCACCACAACCTGCAACTGGTGTGCATCGACTACATCCAGCTCATGACCTCGGGCAAGAAGGTGGAGTCGCGTCAGCTGGAGGTCTCCGAGTTCTCCCGCCAGATCAAGCTCCTGGCGAAGGAACTCGAGGTGCCGGTCATCGCTCTCTCCCAGCTGTCCCGCAACACCGAGCAGCGCAAGGACGGCGTGCCGCAGCTCAGCGACCTGCGCGAGTCGGGCTCGCTGGAGCAGGACGCCGACATCGTCATCATGTTGCACCGCCCCGAGATGTACAAGGAGAACCCGGCCGACGAGGAACGCGGCCTCGCGAACTTCCACATCCTCAAGCACCGCAACGGCCAGCTGGACCGGATCGACGCCCTCTTCCAGGGCCACTACAGCCGGTTCACGAACCAGCCGACGGGGTCCGGCAGCTTCTGAGGGGCCACTCATGAACGTACTCGTCCCCCCGGGGTGATCAGGTGATCGACTCTCCCACGATCTGGTCGGCACTGGTCCTCGGTGCCCTGCTCGTCGGCATCGCCAAGACCGCGCTGCCGGGCCTCGCCACCCTGGCAGTCGCGCTGTTCGCATCAGTGCTGCCCGCCAGGGAGTCGACGGCAATGCTGCTCGTGCTGCTGCTCGTCGGCGATCTCGTGGCGATTCGCGCCTACCGTCGTGACGCCGACTTCGCCACCCTGCGTCGTCTCATCCCGACGGTGGTGGCGGGGCTGGTACTGGGTGCACTGTTCCTGGCCTGGGTGGACAACGTGACGATGCGCCGCACGATCGGGGTGATCCTGCTGGCCCTGACCGCTCTCACCTGGTGGGGGCGGCGACGAGGGCTGACCACATTGACCAGTGAGGGGGTGGCGACCCGGATCGGCTACGGCACGCTCGGGGGGTTCACGACGATGACCGCGAACGCAGGTGGGCCGGTCATGATGCTGTACTTCCTTGCGGCGGGGTTCGAGATGGGCAGGCTCATGGGCACCCAGGCGTGGTTCTTCTTCCTGGTGAACGTGGCGAAGCTGCCCTTCTCCGCGGGGCTCGGGCTGTTCCACGTGGGGATGGTGGTTCCGCTGCTGGCGCTGGTTCCGGTGGTGCTCGTCGGGACGTGGCTGGGGCGGATCATCTTCCGAAGGCTGGCGCAGGAGTGGTTCGAGCGACTCATCCTCGTCCTCACCGTCGTGTCCGCGCTGTACCTCGTCAGGTGAGGGTGGTCACTCGATGACCTGAAGGACCCGAATGATCTCGTTGCCGGCCTCGTCCTTCGCACCCGCGAAGACCAGCTCGAAGGTCGGCAGCTGACCGTCGACCGGCTCCGGTTTCCGCACGTACCACTCGGACCAGTACTCGCAGGCCTCTTCGGTGCAGAGCTTGAACAGGTCGTCGTCCCGCTGCCAGTGCGTGGGATTGGAGATGTAGAGGAGGGACTCGTCGCCGGTGACGGTGCCGTCGGGGTTGAAGGCGACGGCTCCCCAGCTGGCTGGTTGCTCGACGCCCTCGGGCAGGACGTCCCGGTGCATCTTGAGGTTGATCCCGATGATCTGCTCGATGGGGGGACGGGTGTCCTCCGTGGCGGTGGGTGAGGCGTCGCCCTCTGTCCGTGTGGGTGCGGGCTCCGGGCCCGATCCGCCGCACGAGACGAGGGCCAAGGCCGCAAGGCCTGCGACAACTGCCCCGGTCAGCCTGGACTTCATCCGGTCACCTCCATCACCGATCGAGTCGAACCTACCTGCTCCACGCCCCGGCGACGGCAAGTCCACTACTCTTCCTGACCATCCGGATGACATGCCTGACCGGTACCGGCCGTGGACGGGGCCGCCGAGGCGTCAGCCGGGGCCCGGCGGCCCAATTCATCCGCCCTCACCACCGAGCCGAGACTCGATGTTCTTGAACTCACTGCTCGAGCGGATCTCTGTGCTGTCCATGTTCGACACCGCCGACTCAGTCCCCGACCCCAACACCGCACACGCATCGGAGAACTCCAGGATCACATTCGACACATCGAGACGAAACGAGGTGAACACCTCACGTAACGTCACCACCCCATCCAACTTTTCTCCCAGCGGGGAGTCGCTGAACGCGCCCCGAGGAGTCATTCTCGTCGACTCCGAGCCGATGATGGCAAACGTGTCAGCATCGTGCCACGACTCCTTCGCCTTCACTCCGGCCGCATCCCGGGAGAACTCCAGATCAACCATCACTCACACCTTTCTGACACTTCAACTCTCACCTGCCGTCGGCAAACGCGAGGGGGCGATCCACTGGAACGAGTCGAGCATCCGGTACAACTCCTCCGGAACAACCGTCTCTCCCTCACCGGGGAACAGAAAGATCTGCCAGATCGCATCGGGCCTCGGCACCAGCCAAACCTCCATGAACAGGCCATCTCGCACCGCTCGGTAGGTCACCCCACGGGCCCGTTCGCCCCCGATCAGCCGCTCCGGCAGCTCCTCACCGAAGATCCGATTCCGAGTGTCCTGCTTGAGAACAGAAACCCATCCTTCAAACACCTCATCCCGCGGAAAGCAGTCGCCAACTTTCTTCCCATGAGTGTATGGCCGCTGATAATCCGAAGTGACGACCGCGAGCGTTGGCGTCACATATGACACACCACCCTCAGAAGTTACCGCATAAGGCACCTCACCCATGTCCGCGCCCGGTTTCGGCTCCCACCTTGATTCCAGAACGAAAGAGTAACTCCCGTGCTCCGGATACTCCCAGCAGACAGTGTCAACTTCCTCGACCAGCGGCGCAGGACGACACCCCGCAAGAACATGGCAGATCACAAGAGTCGCCACCCAGCCGGTCCAGACACCACGCCGCATCAGCACATCCCTCAACTCTCACCTGCCGTCGGCAGTCGGCGCGGTGCGACCCATCGGAACGAGTCCAACATCCGATACAACTCCTCCGGGACAACCGTCTCCCCCTCACCCGGGAACAGGAATATCTCCCAGATTGCATCAGGCCTCGGCACCAGCCACACCTCCATGAACAGGCCATTCCGCACCCACCGGTAGGTCACCCCACGGGCCCGCTCACCCCCTATCACCCGCTCCGGCAACTCCTCACCGAAGATCCGATCCCTGGTGTCCCGCTTGATGAGGGAAATCCATCCATCAAACACCTCATCACGGGGGAAGCACTCCCCCACCTTCTTCCACCGAGTGTATGGCCTATCGTACCCCCAGTTGATGACCGCCAGCGTCGGCGTCTCATACGACTCACCACCCTCAAAGGTCACCGCATAGGGCACCTCTCCCATATCCCTCCCGGTATTATTTCCCCATCCCGGCTCGAGGACGAAAGAGTAACTCCCGTGCTCCGGATACTCCCAACAGACAGTGTCAACCTCCTCGACAAGCGGAGCAGGACGACACCCCACCAAGAGATGACAAATGGCAAGCACCACTCCCAGCAACAGGAACCGAGAACGAAAAATCATGATTGCCCAACCTCCGTCCGACCCCAGTCAATCTTCTGACTTTTAATCTTTTGACTTGCCTGCAACACCGCAAGATCCATCACCCTGAAACTCTCCCCGAACTCCCAACCCGGAAGCCCCGTAACAACGTACGTCTTGAGCGCGGAAAGGGAATCTTCATTCAAAGCTTCCGGAGACTTGAAATCACCATTCTCGTCGAGCACTTCGTCCCCGAAAACCGGATTATCAATTACATACTGCCCAAAATCAGGGCTCTCTGCAGCCAGGTCGAGGTCAATCAGCGCCCGCCTCAACAGGATGCCGCTCATGTACTCCTCGACCACTTCACCTTTCGGCACATACCCCTCGCTGACTTGGAAGTCATCAGGTAGCGCGACATCGATGACCGGATGAACGATGTGCTGGTTCACCTGGCTCGTTGCCAGACCACCCACGGGGCCTGTCACCAGTCCCAAGCCCCCTGCTCCAGCGTCTGCGGTGATGTGGACTGCTCGCTGCCACCACGCGTTCCTTCTGTTGACGGCCTCGAGCGCTTCCGCGGATGCCCCGTCGGGAGCGGTGAAGAGGGTTTGGAATGCAGTCGCCCAGCGACCAGACACGTGAGGCACCCGGTGGCCCTTGTCGGCGCCGTGGGTGAAGGGTCCTTCCAGGGCGTCCTGCAGGTCGCGGTCGTAGCCGATGTGGGACCACATGATGAGCTTGTCCACTGCTGACCTCGGCTGCCACTGAGGCAGCCCTGAGGCGCCTTTGGTCAGCATGTCATCCTCCAGACTCTCGACTCCGTCGAAGGCGAGATCGATGAACACTCCCTTCGGGCCGAGCAGCCGGTTCGCCATGTCCGTGTCGAAAGAGATGAGATACCGGCCGTCGGGGTCGCCGTCGCCAACCAGGGCCCTGGAACCGTAACCATCCAAGCTGTTGGCGATGCCCCTCATTCTCGGCCCGAGGATGTCTCCCGCCGAGGAGCGGATGTGTGGGTTCTCCACCCCGAAGTCCCGCTGCCCGGCAACATCGCTTCGCTCAGATTCGTAGTTCTCCAGGCCCTCCTGGTAGCCGCGCAGGAACCCGGAGGCGATTCTTGCTCCTTGCCCATCGCGTTCCTGCCATGCCTTCAGTTCCTCGGGGGTCATATCTTCTCGCCCCTCGGCCGACTCGGGCATGGCTGCCTCACGGACGAGATTGCCGAACAGCTCACCTCCATCCATGAACCCGGAGTAGTTCGCCGGATGCCCAATCGTTCGGCGCCCCATGATGTGTTGAACCACGTTCGCCACCTTGTCCCCGCGACCGATCTCCTTATCACCGTCATAATCGTGATCGACGATGTCCACATCAGAGAGATCGACATCAGAAGCCAAGAAGTACTTCACACCTTGCTGACGCCCTCGGTCGAAACGTACCAGGTCCTCATTGGCGGATTCGTCGAGCGCCTCGGGTCGATCCATCAAGGTGAGCATCGCATGGACAGGATCCCCCACCCCAGGTTCCATGCCATGATTGATACGCCAGCCCTCAACCATGCCAACCCGACGATCACTCTGACGCAACAAGGCATCTGCCCGCAGTAACTCATCCATGAAGGAGGCGCCTCCTTCTTCGGCCCTGAAGAAGCCCTCCCCAAGAGCCAATGACGGATTGACCGAGGCCGCCTGCCCCATCAGCTGCGCGAACACCACCACACCACTGATGCTGTTGTCAGCCTGAACAGACCACGGCATCGCATAGCTCTTCCGTCCCGCTTCGATGAGTTTCTGCGCATACCTGTTGTGAAGGGTATTTTCTCCAGAACCCAACTCCGGCAACGCCTCATCAACGAGCAGGAACAACTCTTGATCCTGCTGGTTCGAAGGATCCAGGTTGGCGCCGCCTGCGGCCAGCACCATCCCGGTACCGAGACTTTCCATGAGTTGAAGGCTGAGGTCGTCATCCAAGGCATTGTTCACCTCCATGACCAAGTCGACAACCTGCTCCGGGGAGAACCTGGAACCCAAGGGAGTGGCGACAAAGGGCGACTTCAGATCCTCACCGTACTCCTCGAGGAAGAGACGAAGCTCTTCATCATTGCCAAAACCCTGTTCGAGCCGATCAGCGATCTCCTCCGCCCGCTCCTGACCGTACTCCCACTTGGTCTGGGCCTCCAGGATGGAGCCGTCCTTGAACAACTCCTGGCCGATCTCATCCCGGGAGGACCCCACCTCCGGGGGCAGGAACATCTCCCGCGCCACCCTCACCTGCGCCGCCGCGTCGTGGGCCGCGGTGTTCAAGCTGGCGATGAGCTGATCGTAATTCGCCTTGATGGCAGGCATCTCGACCTCGCGGTAGTAACTCTCCAGCATGGCATTGTGCTTCTTGTCCGCACTGCAGACCTCTCCCGAGGAGGTGACCTCGATCCCGTACCTCAGCTCCTCCAGCTTCCGCTCCACCGCCCGCCACTGATCATGCAACTCCGGGATGGCCCGATCAATCGCGTCGCCGAGGACCGTGTACCACATATCTGCCTGAGCAGCTGCATGACGCATCCCGTCCACGACCGGGCCGAGCTTGCCATGCAGCATCCGAATCGACCCCATGTAGGCATCTGCCGCCTCCCCCACCCAACCCGGCACACCCTGCCCATCCCACTGCCCCAACTGAGTCGCCCCCGACATCGCCCCAGCCAAACGGCTCAGATCGCTGGACAGATCGGAGATCTGCTCCCTCGTGTCCTCAGGAAAAGGCATCTCCTGCTCGGCAGTGGTCATCATCGTCCCCTTTCACTGGGAAGAGTAGCCACCACCCACCCCCTACGGGACCCCCTCACCCCACC
>NZ_RQYT01000069.1 GCF_003932785.1 Arachnia propionica
ATTGGCTCCAACTCCTCACCCTCCACAACCCCACCGACAAGAACATCCACCACTGGAACGGCTGGAAGAAAACCCAGCGTCTCAAGGCCGCCGAGCCACTGATCGAGAAGGGACTGGTCATCGAGGCCACACGCCCCCGCGCCGGACGCACCCTCTTCCTCCCCGGCGCCTGGCTGCAGGCCCGCAGCCCACACCCACCAATGGAGACCTGGAAGGCCTGCTTGTACCACCTCGAGGACGCAACGAAGGTGAAACCACCCTTCGAGGTCGTCCTCCCACTCATTCCCCTCCCCCAGCTGTTCACCGACGCCTGGCGGCGCTACCGTGAGGGCCACATCCCCGGCCACGACGACCAAACAACCGAGAGGCACCACACACGATGACTTCCCCACAGACCCAGCAGGTGCCGCCGCCCGAGGTGCGCCACGCCGACGAGCTGGCCCGGCTCGCCGAGGAGCCCGGGGCTCGACCCCCCGGCTGGCGGATGACCCCGTCGGCGGTGGTGTCCTTCATCTGCGGCAACGACCGATTGAAGGTCAGCCGCAAGTTCGTCGGCGACGTCTCGCTCATCGAACGCTGCGTCATCACGTTGGCTGGGGAGCGGGCCCTGCTGCTCGTCGGCGAACCCGGCACCGCCAAGTCCATGCTGTCGGAGCTCCTCGCCGCCGCCATCTGCGGCACCTCCGGCCTCACCGTGCAGGGCTCGGCCGGGACCACCGAGGACCAGCTGCGCTACGGCTGGAACTACGCCCAGCTGCTCGCGAAGGGCCCCAGCGAGGAGGCGCTCGTCGACTCCCCCGTCCTCGCCGCCATGCGGACCGGACGGGTCGCCCGCATCGAGGAGATCACCCGCTGCCTGCCCGAGGTGCAGGACGGCCTGGTCTCGGTGCTGTCCGAGCGCCGCCTCGCCGTCCCCGAACTCGGCGAGTACGCCGTCCACGCCGTCCCGGGTTTCTGCATCATCGCCACCGCCAACCTGCGCGACCGCGGCGTCTCCGAGATGTCCGCCGCCCTGAAACGCCGGTTCAACTTCGAGGCCGTCGACCCCATCTCCGACGCCGACGCCGAGATCGCCCTCGTGACGGAACGGACCCGGCAGACGCTGGAGGCCGCCGGGGCCCCCGCCACCGTCGACGAGGTGGTGGTGGAGACCCTCGTCACGGCCTTCCGCGAGCTGCGCTCAGGGAGGACTCAGGAGGGTTGGTCGGTGGAGAAACCGTCGACGGTGCTGTCCACGGCGGAGGCCGTCGCGATCTCCGGCTCCATCGCATTGGCGGGGGCCTTCTTCCCCCACGCCCACGACGGGGTGCGCCTCATCCCCGGGCAGCTCCTCGGCGCGGTCCGCAAGGACGACGCCGACGACGGGGCCAGGCTCCGTGCCTACTGGGACCAGGTGGTCAAGCGCCGGGCGCAGGACGGCCGCCACACCTGGGTGCAACTGTGGGAACAGCGTCACGTCCTGGCGAAGTGACCCTCCCCGTGGACGTCCTCGACCCCCGGGCGGCCGTCGCCGATCTCGTCGACTGCCGTTCGCCGTTCCTCATCGGCATCCGCCACCACTCGCCCGCGATGGCGGTGGCGGTCCCCCGACTGCTCGACGAGCACCGCCCCGACGTGCTCGCCATCGAACTGCCCGCCGAGGCCCGCGACTGGTTGGACTGGCTGAGCCATCCCGAGGCGACGGCACCGCTGGCCCTGGCCTTCTCCGGGCGCGACGGCCTGGCCTTCTACCCGTTCGCGGACTTCTCCCCTGAGCTGGCGGCGCTGCGTTGGGCGCGGCGGCACGGCGTCGAGGTCGTCTGCATCGACCTCCCCCTGGCCGCCACCGCCCCGGAGGACGCCCCCACGCAGGACAACGGCGATCCCCGGTGGCAGGCCGCCCTGACCCGACGGGCCCGCGCCGAGCCCGGGGATGTGGGCGAGACCTGGGATCGACTCGTCGAGGCCCCCGCCCCCGCCTCGACCGCGGAGCAGCTGCGGGTCGCGGGGCTGGCCCATGGCTGGGCGACGCGGCAGGCCGAGGGAGGCATCGACGCCTTCAACGCCGCCCGGGAGGCCTGGATGCGGCTGCGGCTGGCACCGCTGCTCTCGCAGGGTCAACGGGTCGCCGCCGTGATCGGCTCGTTCCACGCGGCGGCGCTCCTGCCGTCGGACGACCCCATCCCGGAGCCGCCACCCACCGAGGGCGATGTCACCGGCTGCATCGTGGCCTACACCTTCGCCCAGCTCGACTCCCGCTCCGGCTACCCCGCGGGCATCCGCGATCCCGGCTGGCAGCAGGTCGTCGTCGACTCGGGCCTGGACCCCGAGGTCATCCGCGCCGAGGCCACCCGCGCGATCACCGAGATCACCCGGGCGCTGCGGCAGGCCACCCATCCGGCGGGCCCCGGGGAGGCCGCCGAGACCGCACGCATCGCCCTCGATCTGGCCACCCTCAGGGGACTCACCGCCCCCTCACGCCGGGAACTCATCGAGGCCGTCACAACGGTGCTGGCGCAGGGGGAGGTGCTGGGCCGTGGCCGCATCGTCGCCGCCGCCCTGGAGCAGGTCCTCATCGGGGAGCGGGCCGGTCGTCTCGCCCCCGACACCCCCGTCTCGCCGCTACGGGAGACGCTGCGCGGCGAACTGTACGCCGCCCGCGTCGACCCCGACCGCCCCACCTCCTGGTCCCTCACCCCGCTGCGCGGCTCCCTCGACCTCACCCGCCACGTCCTGTTCACCCGGCTCCTGGTCGGCGGGGTCTCCTTCGCCGCCCCGAAGGGCACGACCATCTGGCGCGGGGCGGAGACCACGACGATGGGGTGGGAGACGGCCTGGACCGCCGCCACGGATGCGAGCATCCAGCTGGCGGCCGCGAAGGGACTCGCCGCGGCCCAGCTCGCGGACACCGTCCTCCTCAGCCGCCAGGTCACCACGGCCGACGAGGCCCGCTCGCTCCTCATCGACTCCGCCGGCTGCGGCTCCGTCCCCGCGACGGAGCGCGCCCTCACGGTGCTCGCCGGCCATGCCGCGTCAATCTCGTTCCGCACCGCCGTCGACCTGCACCTGGCCCTGAGCGACGTCGAGCTGGCCCGCGTCCCCGGCGCCCAGTTGCTACCCGCCCCCCTCCGGGAGCGGGCCGGGACGCTGCGGGAGGAGTTCACCGCCGCCGCGGTCAGGGAGCTCGCAGGCGTCGCGGGGTCCGACGACCCCGCCGACGCCGCCGCCCTCGCCGCCTTCGTCGAGGCCGGGCGCGACCACGAACTGAGCCTCGCGGGGGCCCTGTCCCACCTCACCGACGACGGTTCCCCACTCATGCAGGGGGCGGCCCTCGGCCTGCTCCTCGACGACGAGACGGCGGCAGGGCGCATCACCGCCTGGCTGGACTCCCACCACACGAGCGACGCCCGCCGAGCGCTGCGTCGTCGCATCAGCGGCCTTCTCATCACCGCGGGGGGCCGCTTCGACACCGCGGCCGCGACCCTGGCGTTGGCCGAACGCGTCGCCACCATTCCCGACGAGCACTTCGTCGCCGTCCTGCCAAGTCTGAGGGGCGGATTCGACGTGCTCACCCCGGAGGCCCGGGCAGGACTGCTGCAGGATCTGGGGCGGGAGCTCGGCAGGGCCCGGACCCTGGCCCTGCCGCCGGAGGAGGCGGTGGCGGCCGCCCGGTACGACGCGGAGGCCCGGACCCGTCTCGCCGCGCTGGGGCTCGCCGATGTGGCCTTCTCCCCCGCCGAGCGGTGGCGGCTCGTCCTCGGCGAGCACCGTGACCGGCTGTCCCAGCGGGGCAGGCGCATGGCGTCGGCCCTCGACGAGTTGTACGGGCGTCCCGGGTCCGACAGCCTCGACGCAGGCGCCCGCGGTGCTGGCTCCGGTCCCTCCCAGCTCGGGGTAAGGCAGTGGCAGGAGGAGATCGAGGCGCTGTTCGGCCACGACGAGGTGCAGGAGATCTTCTCCGACGCCGCGGCGGGCGGCAGGGGCGACGTGCTGGAACGCCTCTCCCCCGACCAGGTGCGTCCCTCCGTCGACCTCCTCGCCACCGCCTTGTCGTTGGCCGGCGGGTTGTCCGAGGGGCGCCTCGCGCGGCTGCGGCCGCTGGTGAGGAAGGTGGTGCGGGAGCTGAGCGAGGAACTCGCGATCCGGCTGCGCCCGGCCCTCACCGGGCTGGCGGTGGGCCGCCCCACGCGTCGCCGCACCGGCCGTCTCGACCTGGAACGCACCATCCGGGCCAATCTCAAGCAGGTGGTGCCGCTCGACGGCCGCCCCCAGGTGGTCCCCGTCCATCCGGTGTTCCGTTCCCCGGTCGCGAAGGAGGTCGACTGGCACCTCATCGTGCTGGTCGACGTCTCCGGCTCGATGTCGGAGTCGGTGATCTACTCGGCGCTGACGGCGGCGATCCTGGCGGAGTCTCCCGTCCTCAGCGTCGAGTTCCTGGCCTTCTCCACCGAGGTGATCGACCTCACGGGCCATGTCGACGACCCGCTGAAGCTGCTGCTGGAGGTCGAGGTCGGCGGCGGCACGGACATCGCGGGGGCCCTGCACGTGGCGCGTTCCCGGGTCCGCATCCCGCAGCGGACCCTGCTGGTGCTCATCAGCGACTTCGAGGAACTCGGTTCCGCGGCCCCCATGATGGGCGAGATCGAGGCGCTGCGCGGTGCCGGGGTGACGATGATCGGGTGCGCCGCCCTCAACGATTCGGGCACCGGCGTCCACAACGTCGGCATCGCCGCCCGGGCCTCGGCGGCGGGAATGCGGGTGGCGTCGGTGTCGCCGCTCGACCTCGCCCGGTGGGTCGGCACCGTCGTCAGGGAGGCAAGTCGATGAGGATCGCCCCGGATCTGCTCGCGCGGATCGTCGACGCCCTGGCACCGCGGGTGAGGAAACGCGCCGACGCGCTGGTCGCGTCGCCGCCCGAGCTGGGGCAGGTCGTCGACTTCGGCAACGCCACCGTCACCCTGGCCGAGGTCGAGGTGGCGACGGCGGAGGATCAGTTGAACTGTGACTGCCTGCTCGCCCCCAACTGCGCCCATCGGGCGGCGGTGGCCCTGCTGCTCCCGGTCGCGGACGCCGACGACCAGGACGAGGGATTCCCCGCCACGCCCCCGCCGACCGGCAATCCCCGGGACCGGCTCCGCACAGCCACCGCCGATGATTCCGGCCCACTCACCACGGCCCAGCGGGACACCCTCGCCACCGTGCGGGCGCATCTCCACCGGACCCTTCTCGTCGGGTCGCGACGTCTCAGCGCCGCCGACCGGGGCGAGTTGGCGGCCGATCTGCACCGGCTGCGCACCCACGGGCTCGTCACCGCGGACCGGGGCCTCACCGGATTCGTCCGTTCCCTCTCCGGGACGGATCGTCCCAACGCGTTCGGCTTCGCCTCGGCCCTGGTGAACCTGCACCAGTTGAGTCTCCTGCCCGTGGATCGTCCGGCGGGGGAACTGCTGGGCCGGGCCCGGGAGACCTACCACGAGGTGGGCGGTCTGAAGCTGGAACCCCTGCACGCCGAGCCGATCGTCGCCGCGTCCGGCTTCGCGGGAACGCAGGTCAGCTTCATCGACGGGTGGGGCAACGTCTGGCAGGTCGTGAGGCTGCGTCCCGGGACGCTGCGCGACGTGCCCGGCCACTACCTGGCCGGGGAGACCTGGGCGGGGATCAGTGACTCCTCGGCGGTGCTGTCACGCCATCGCCTGCTCGTCTCCAACGCCACGGCCCGCGCCGACGGGAGGCTCGGCGGGGGCCGTCAGGTGCGGGCGGCGCGACTGGAACCCGCCTCGTCGTGGGAGACGCTGCCCGAGGGGTACCGCGTGGTCGAGGGCCCGATCACGGGCGGCGACCGGCAGGGGCTGGAGATCGCGGGGACCCGGTTGGTCCTGCTGCCCGCCGCGCGGGCCTTGGGTGCGGGGTTGGCGACGGAGCTGTTCGGGGCCGCCGTCGGGACCGAGGTCACCTGTCTGGCGCGCGGGGAGCACCTGCTTGGGATGCGCACCCGGGGCGGCGACATCCTGATACCCGAGGGGCTGCAGGACGTGTGGTGGCCGGGGCTGGACGAGGTGGATCGCTCCTGGGCGGGCACGTTGCCGACGCCGGTGTCCCCGACCGTGGCGGAGGTGGACCCCTCCGACTGGCTCGTCACCTCCCCCGCGGTGCGGGAGGTCACGTGGCGCTGGTGCGTGCGGGTGCTTGACGCCGGCCGGGCAGCCCTCAATTCCCCCCGGCTCCCGGAGGACATCGCCTGGTTGCACGCCGCCGGGGCACCGTTCGCCGCCGAGCTGCTCGCTTCCCTCAGCGCGTCGACGGGCGCGGGCTCCCGGCGGTTCGACGGGACCTGGGAGCCGGATCCCGACGCGCTGGCCCACGCCTGGCTGGCCCTCAGCCAGTACTGAACAACGCCAGGGAGATGGCCATCACCGCCATGCCCGCGACGAAGCCGTACACCGAGGTGTGGTGCTCCCCGTATTCGCGCGCCGCGGGGAGCAGCTCGTCGATGGAGATGAAGACCATCACCCCGGCGATGCCTGCGAACACCACGCCCAGCAGCGCTGGCGACAGCCACGGGGAGAGAAGGGCGTAGCCGATGACGGCTCCCGCCGGTTCCGCCAGCCCAGAAGCTGTGGCCAACCAGAAGGCACGCCGTCGGGATCCCGTGGCCTGGTGAATGGGTACCGCGACCGCGAGGCCTTCCGGGATGTTGTGGACGGCGATGGCGATGGCGACCGCCACCGCGATCCCGGGTTCCTGGAGGCCCGCGATGAAGGTGGCGAAGCCTTCGGGGAAGTTGTGGATGGCCAGCGCGATCGCGGTGAGCACGCCGGTGTGCACGAGGGCGCGTCGTCGTCGTTGGTCCTGCAGGGAGCCCGGTTCGTGCGGGTTGATGGCGGCCGGAACCATACGGTCGATCACCGCGATGGCGGCGGTTCCGGCGAAGAAGGCCGCGATCGCGTACCAGGTACCCAGTCGTTCACCTGCGGCGGAGACGAGTTGCTCCTGCCCCTCCGGAAGGATCTCCACGAGGGAGACGTAGATCATGACGCCAGCGGAGAAGCCGAGTCCGAGGCTCAGCGCGCGTGTGGACTCCGCCCGGCCCAGTACCCCGACCGCGCCGCCGATCGATGTGGACAGGCCCGCGAACAGCGTCAATGCGAACGCGAACCACACCTCGTGCCCCATGGCTGGAGAGTACGCCACAGGGGCGGGACCCTCAGGTCCCGCCCCTGTGTTGGTGATGGATCAGGCGCCGGTCTTGGGCAGACGCGGCTTCACCGGTCCGGGCTTCGGCGGCGTCGGCTTCACCGGGGCCGGCTGGCTCGGAGCAGGCTTGCTCGGAGCGGGCTGGCTCGGTGCCGGCATCGTCGGGGCAGGCTGGCTCGGGCTCGGGGCCGGCGGAGTCGGAGCAGGCTGGCTCGGGCTCGGGGCCGGAGGAGTCGGGGTCGGGGTCGGCTTGGCGCAGACCGCGGCCTGACCGGTCCAGGTGAACACAACCTCACCGTTGACAACCGACCAACCCTCAGGCAGCTTCGTCTCATCGATCTTGTACCCCGGCTTCGCCGTGGCCTTCACCACGACGGTCACCGTCTGACCCTCGG
>NZ_RQYT01000070.1 GCF_003932785.1 Arachnia propionica
CGCCCCACCCCGGACACCACCCTCACACCACGACTGACAAGCCTCAAACAACCATCCCGAACAACCCACAACCACCTCCAACGCTAAAACCACGAACAGACTCTTCAGTAGGCCCGACGGGGTCGCTCCCGCTTGGCCAGCAGGTCGGCCATCTCGCGTTGCCTGGCGACGAGTTCCTTGATCTGCAGCTCGTAGAGGTCGAGGAAGGTGCCCTCGATCGGGGTGACCTCGTCGTCGACGACCTCCACGAGGTCCTCCGTCACCCGGCCGTCCCTGATCCGCAGGCCCCAGACGCATTCCCCGTCGCCCTCGATCCGGAGCAGGGGCAGCACGTCTTGGACCCCGGCCTCCTGCAGACGGTGCCAGGCCTGCGCGATCGTCGCCCATTCCGGGAGGCTCTCGTGTTCGATCCCCAGCACCACGAGGCCCCGCCAGAAGGTCCAGGCCGGGGCGATGTCGAAGGCCTTGCCCGAGGGCCAGACCTCCTCCCTCGCCGTGATGAGCAGACCGTTCGTGCTCTGGCAGAGCCCGACGAGCCACCTCGGCAGGGTCCCGCCGACGAGTTCCTCCAGGTCCCGGACCGCCTCGTCACTGGCCCCCTCGGCCGCGATCGGCTCGAAGGCCTCCTCGTCGACGGGGTCCAGGATCTCCCAGATCCGATCGTGGAACTCCTCGGGCTCCATTCAACCTCCTCGGCACGGACGTCCCTGAAGAATAGCGCGCTGCCGTCAGGCCTGGTCCGGGGGGAACTGGTCCGGGAAGAAGATGTCCTCGATCCTCAGCTCGAAGGCTGCGGCGATCTCGAAGGCGAGCGGCAGCGACGGGTCGAAGCGCCCCTTCTCGATGGAGATCACCGTCTGCCGACTCACTCCCAGCTCCTCCGCCAGCCGCTGCTGCGACAACCCCCGCTCCTGCCGGAGCTCGGCCACCCGGTTCCTCATGACCGCCACTTCTGCACGAGGTACGCCACGCAGAAGCTCGCCGCCATGAACGCGGCAACCCCGATCAGCGCATAGGACACGACTTCATGCTTCAGCCACTGTGACGCCATGGAACCGATCCCGCAGGCACCAAGCGTGGCGTAGAACCCCTGCGAGGCCGCCTTGTCGGCCCACGTGCTCTCGATGGAGGCCTCCGGGTTCCGCTCCACTCCCTCCATCGTGGAGCGGTCGACGATGAGCACCGCGACGAAGGCGACGCCAAAGGGGGAGAGAAAGGCCCCGAGGAGGAGCCCCCCGATCCACCACAGCGGCTCCCCCTGGCTCTCCCCGATCTTGCTCAGCAAGCTGTAAGCGAGAGCGAGCGCCACCCCGACCGGGATGGCGATCCGCATCGTCGGGATCCCGTTGAACCGGGACCGGCCCCACTGGAACTTCTTCTCCTCGTTCGCCATCATCGTCTCCTTCCATCGGATGTACAGGAGACTTTACAGTCAAGCTCCCTTGACAGTCAAGCGACCTTGACATATTGGCCCCGCGCCGGACGACCCGGCAGCCGAGTCCCTGCTCCACCCACCGCTTGTTCGCTGGTCGAGCCGGGTCCGAAGCCTGCGGAGGACCCGTGTCGAGACCTCCGCAGGCTTCCCGCTCAACTCAAGTCCCAGCACCGTGCGCCAGGGGTCTCGACACGGACGGCTCGCTGACGCTCGCGGTCCGGCTCGACCAACGGAAAAAGGACGTGAACAACGCCTGGAAGCCAAGCCCACGAGCTGATCTGCTGCGCCGCCGCCCTGCAACCCCGACCTAGCTCTGGTGCCTCCGGATGGTCTCGATGATCGACGGGCGCAGCTCGGCCACCGAGATCACCCGGTCCACCGAACCCACCTCCACCGCGCGGTGGATCGAGTGGACCGCGTCGAACTCCGCCGCGATCTCCCCGATCTTCTCCGCCCGCACCGTCGACCGCAGGTCCGCGAGCTGCACCTGCAGCCCCGCCCGCTCCTCCGGCGCCGCGCCGCGCAGCGTCTCCTCCAGCTCCCGGATCCGGGCATCCGACGCCGTCCGCTTCGCCACGTCACCCGCGAACACGACCGCCGCCGCCGGGGCCCCGCCCAGCACCGACGCGAACGAGCCCTCCAGCGCCAGCACCGTCATGTTCGGGTTGAGCTGCTTGCTGAACACGACGAAGGCGCCGCCGTGGTAGCGGGAGATGACGACGAACACGATGGGTCCGTCGAAGTTCACGATCGCCCGGCCGATCTCCGCGCCGTACTCCAGCTGTAGGTTCCGCATCGACTCCGGCGACCCGTCGAAGCCCGACAGGTTCGCCAGCACCACGAGCGGCCGGTTCCCCGAGGCCGCGTTGATGGCCCGCGCCACCTTCTTGCTCGACCTCGGGAACAGCGTCCCCGCCGTGTAGGTGTCCGGCCCATCGGTGGGCGGGAAACCGGCCCTGGCCACGGGCTTCGACTCGATTCCGATCAGACACACCGAGTACCCACCCAGGCGCGCATCCGCGACGACCGCCGTCTCGGCGTCGGCCATGCCGGCCCACCGCTCCATGAGCGGGCCATCCGCGTCGACGACGGCGCGCATGACGCTGCGGATGTCGAACGGCTTCTTCCGATCCGGGTTGAGTTCGGCGGAGAAGATCTCCCCCACCGTCCGGAACTCCGATCCGGGCAGGTCATGCGGTGAGGACGACACGTCACGGTCGACGGGGTCCGCCGACTCGCTCCGCCTCACCCCCGCCTCACCGGGCGCGACGTAGGTGGCGTCGTAGTGGGCCATGAGCACCCGGAACGCCCCCGGCAGATCCTGCGCCCAGTACTGGGCCTGACCGTTCGGCCCCATGACGCGGTCGTAGCCGCCGATGCCGTAGTTGTCCTCCGCGGACACGCCGCCGGAGTAGTCGAGGGACTGCTTGCCGGTGAGCACCATCGCCGAGTCGGGGGTCATGACGAGGACGCCCCTGGTGTGCATGAGCATCGTCGCCTCGGCCGCCCAGTACGGCTGCGCACCGACGGTGATGCCCGCGATGACCATGTTGATCTCGCCACCGGCCTGGGTGAACTCGACGATCCGTTTCAGCGCCCCGCCGACCCAGTCCATGTTCTCCGTGCCGGAGGTCATCGACACGCGCGCCCCGGAGCTCAGCGCGTACCACTCGACGGGCACGCCCAGCTCCTCGGCGAGGTCGAGGGCCGCGATGACCCGGCGACACTCCGCCTCGGCGAGCGCCCCCAGCCCCTTCGTCGGGTCCCCGGCCAGCACGATCCGCGTCACCCCCTCGGGGTGCAGCTCGGTGGGGGTGCAGACCCGGGCGCAGATGATCCCCGCCGTGTTCCGGCCGTCCGGTCGCCTCACCTCGACGAGCCGGTCCCCGTCGAGGTCCAGCTCGACGACGCTCCCGCCGTCGCCCGCGAGGGTCCCGGCCAGCTCGTACGGGTAGACCAGCCCCCGGCTGCGGGCCCGCAGCACCTTCGCCTGGTAGTCGTCCATGGGTTGCAGCGGCTCGGTGAAGGGCTCCTGCACCTCGACCCCGACCTCGCCGGACAGCAGCCGGTGGAACCGGACCGCCAGGTCGCGCGGCTCCCCGTCGACGACGAAGGTGCCGTGCACGACGACCTCCTCGATGCCGGTGGAGTCGGTCAGCGGCGTGATGCGACGCTGCAGGTGCCGGGCCTCGCGCGGGTCCAGCTCGAGGGTGGGCCACACATTGACCCAGACGTGGTTGAGGTCGACGTTCGCGGTCTTGCGTGCCCGTCGGATCGACTCGAGGCAGTGCTCGATGGCCCGCTCCACGTGCGGCACGGCGACGAGCCTGCCGCCGTCGCGGATGACGGACTCCTGCCTCACCTGGGCCATCGCGATGAGTCGGTGATCCGACGCATTGGTCCTGGCGCGGGCGGAGATGAGCAACACGTCGTCATCTGCGGCAGGCAGGCGTTCGAGGTCGAACTCGCTGAGCCGCCACAGGTCGAGGCGGCGCGCCACCATCGGGTGGTGGTCGCGCAGCACCTCGTCCTCGACGAGGCCCTGGCCGCGTCGCAGGGTCACGTAGGTGAGGCTGCCTCCCGGTCCACACAGTCCGACGACGACCCGGCGCACCGCGTCGGGCAACCACGCCCCGATCCGGGACCGCAGGTCGGGTTCAGGGCCGTCGTGGGCGAGGTACAGCTCGACGACGACGCCGTCGCCCGGGTCGGCGCACCGGGCAAGGACCAGCGCGGCGAGAGGGCCGTCGGCGCCCAGTTCGTCGCTGGAGCCGGTGGTGGTGATGAGCTGGGAACGTCGCCCGTCGACGGTGTACTCGCCGCTGACGACGGAACGCCCGTCGACCTGCTCGACGAGCGGCTGGAGCCCGAACGGCCCGTAGTGCTTCCGGGCGAGGACCTCCAGCATCGGCTCGGGGCCGCGCTCACCGTCGGCGAGCCGCTGGGCGAGGGTGACGTCATTCTTCTCCGGCACGGCGACGAGACGGGCGATGCCGTCGGCGTAGCCGGGGGCGTCGGGGTCGGCGGCGAGGCGGGCCACCTCGTCGCGCATCTCGGCCCAGATCTGGGCGCGCTCGGCCTGGACGGGCGGCTCGTCGAACCACCGGAACCTGACGGAGCGGGCCAGGTCGGCGAGGATGGCGTGCCGCAGCTGGGTGGCCTGCTTGAGGCGTTCCAGTTGGAGGCGGACGGTCCCGGCGGCGGCACCGTCGGGGGCGGGTTCGGTGAGCCAGCGCTCCAGCACCCCGAGGATGAGGCCGAGGGTGACGCGGCTGTTCTGCTGGGCCAGGAAGATCCGGAAGACCGCCTCCTCCAGCTGCGGGGTGCGGTCGAGGCTGGCGATGCCGTGGTGCGCCAACGCCCGGGTGAGGCGGTTGACGAAGGTGGCGGGCAGCCCGGCGCGTTCCGCGTCGAGGGTGGTGAGGAACGTGTGGAGGTGCTCCCGGTCGGAGTGGATGCGCAGCTCGGTGCGGGCCTGCTCGTCGGCGGGGCGGTTCCGGCCGAGCTCCGCGATGTCGGAGAACGTGGCGAGCAGGTCGCATTCGCCGGTGAGCACGTCGCCGCCGGCAGCGCGGTGGGTCTCCCTGGCGGCGAGGTACCGCGGCAGGACCTCCGGGTCGGCGTCGAAGCCGAGGACGACGGCGGTGAGGTCGTCGAGGGCCTCGCGCCACGCGGCGGCCGGGTCGAGGTGGCGGGGAGCGGGCAGGTCGAGGCCACCGGCGACGGTCTCGTCGTGGGTCTCGCAGACGGGTTCGAGTCGCAGCAGCGGCGCGAGTCCCTCCACCTGGGTGCCGGGCTTGGCCAGCACCTCGCGGATGCGAGCGGCGAACGGGGCGACGAGCGCGGTCTCCATCTTCATGGACTCCAGCACGACGACGACGTCACCGGCTGCCACCTCGTCACCGACCGCGACGGGGGTCGCGACGACCAGGGCCGGGGCGGGCGCCCGGACGACACCGCCTTCGTCGCGGGAGATGCGGTGGGCGACGCCGTCGACCTCGACGAGATGGATGGGGCCGTGGGTGGCGACGAGGAGGCGGTGCCGCTCCCCCTCGACGGTGATGCGGGAGTGGAGCCGGTCGAGCTGTTCAACGCGGGCGCGGACCCGGCGGGTGCCGTCGCTGACGAGATGGTCCTGCCAGCCGATCCGGGAGACGGTGAGCTGGTGGACCTCGCCGCGCAGCTTCAGGTCGATGGTGACGGCGGCGTCGTGGGCGATCTGCGGTCGGCCGCCGCGGGCGGTCTCCAGCAGCCGCGCGATCTGCTGCCGCTCGGTCTCCCGGTGGGCCTCGATGGCGGCGGCGACGAGCGCGATCTCGCTGTGCCGGTCGGCGACGAGCCCGCCGTCGGCGCGGGTCCGGTCGATCCACGAGGTGTCGGCCCAGCGCACCCCGGGCGCGCCGACGACCTCGGGCCGGTCGAGCAGCTCCAGCACGAACGACTTGTTCGTCGCCCCGCCCGCGATGACGACGGTGGTGTCATTCAGCGCCCGACGCAGCCGGGCGAGGGCCTCCTCACGGGTGCGGCCGTGGGCGATGATCTTGGCGATCATGGAGTCGAAGTCGGCGGGGATCTCGTCGCCTTCCGCCACGCCGGTGTCGATCCGCACGCCGGGGCCGCAGCCGAAGGAGAGGTGGTCGATGCGGCCGGGGGCGGGGGCGAAGTCGCGGTCGGGGTCCTCCGCGTTGAGGCGGGCCTCGACGGCGTGGCCGGCCTCGACGGGGCGCTCCCCCAGCGGCTCGCCGGCCGCGACCCGGATCTGTGCCTTGACGAGGTCGAAGTCGCAGGTCACCTCGGTGATGGGGTGCTCCACCTGGAGCCGGGTGTTGACCTCGAGGAAGGCGAAGGCCTGCTCGTCGGGCTGGTACAGGAACTCGACGGTTCCGGCGCCGCGGTAGCCGACAGCCACGGCGAGGCGTTCCGCAGCCGCCCTCAGCTCGTCGGTCTGGTCGCGGCTGAGGAGCGGGGAGGCGGATTCCTCGATGATCTTCTGGTTGCGACGCTGCACGGTGCAGTCGCGCACGCCGATGGCCCAGGCGGTGGTGCCGTCGGCGATGAGCTGCACCTCGACGTGGCGGGCGCCGGTGACGAGCCGCTCCAGGAAGACGGTGCCGCAGCCGAAGGCCCGTTCGGCCTCGTCGCGGGTGCGCTGGTAGGCGTCGGTGAGTGCCTCGGCGGAGTCGACGCGACGGATGCCGCGACCGCCACCGCCGGCGGTGGCCTTGAGCATGAGGGGGTAGCCGATGCGTGCGGCTGCGGCGAGGGCATCGTCGAGGGTGTCGACGCCGCCACCGGACCATGCCGCCACGGGCACGCCGACCTCCTCGGCCAGCAGCTTGGAGCCGATCTTGTCGCCGAGGCGGCGCATCGCGTCGGGGCTGGGGCCGATGAAGGTGATACCGAGCTGCTCGACGCGTTCGGCGAAGTCGGCGTCCTCCGCGACGAAGCCCCACCCGACCCACACCGCATCGGCACCGACCTCGACGAGGGTGCGGGCGAGGAGGTCGTGGTTGATGTAGGGCCGGGCGGATGCGGGTCCGATCGAATACGCCTCGTCGGCCTCCCGGGCGAACATGGCGGTGCGCTCGGCGTCGGTGTGGAGGGCGATGGTGGCGATCGGCTCGGCCCCGGACTCAGCGTTGAGGTCACGGACGGCGTGGATCAGGCGCATGGCCGCCTCTCCACGGTTGACGATGGCGATGCGTCGGAACAACGGATCCTCCTCACAGCGGTTCCGTCCGACTCTGGCAGCCCGGAGCCGCGGAGGGAACCCCCGGAACGCGGATCGTGGGATTCACACCACTGGATCGGGTCGTTTTTCAATCTCTGTCAGAAATCTTGTGGAGAGTCCACAACGCCCGATCAGCGCGATCACCAGCGGTCGTCCTCGGGTGGGGGTGCTGGGGTGAGGGTGGTGGTGTCGCCTGCGGCGAAGTGGGAGGGGTCGACTTCGGGTGGGTCGTCGTTGATGCGGGTGACCT
>NZ_RQYT01000008.1 GCF_003932785.1 Arachnia propionica
CGGGGTGCTCCTCGCCGCAGCGGCCGCCGTCGCCACCCTGCTGCGGCGACGTTTCCCGATCCCGTGCTTCGTCGTCGCCCTGACCGCCACCCTCCTGGCCGGGGTGCTGTGGCTGTCCTCCGATGTCGGGGTGCTGTTCGGCCTGTGCTTCGCGGCGGTGGCCGAGCGTCGAGGCCAACGCAGCATGTCACGTTGGGTCGTCGCCGGATGCGTCGCGGGGCTGCTGCTGTGCGTGGCACAGACCATCCACATGCTCCAGGCGCCGCACCGCTTCCCGGCCTGGACCGTGCGCTGGGGGGATGTGTATCTGTGGTTCGCCTCCGACGACCTCATGCTCGCGGTCCTGGTGCTGGTTGGCTCGTGGGAACTGGGGGTGAGGTCACGTTCCTTGGCGGAGCAGGCCGCACGTGAGGCGGAGCTGGCGGAGCGGTTGCGGATCAGGCGGGAGATCCACGACGTGCTGTCCCACTCGCTCAGCACCATCGGGGTGCGGGCCGGGGTCGCGGTGCAGGTGGATGGTCAGTCCGAGGAGGCGCTGCTGGGTCTGCTCGGGGAGATCGAGCAGGATTCCCGGGAGGGATTGAGGCAGCTTCGGGAGATTCTGGATGCCGACGGCGCCGCTGCCGCTGGCACGTTGGGGCCAGCGCTCGAGCAGGCGATGGGTCGGGTGAGGGCAACGGGTGTGGCAGTCGTCCTCGAGGACGAGGACGAGGTGGCCGAGCAACTGCTGCCGAACGCCGTCCTCCTCACCGTGCAGCGGCTCATCCAGGAGGCCCTGACCAATGTCGTGCGCCATGCCCGCGCCCGGTGCTGCTTGGTTGCCCTGGAGCAGGTGCCGGAGGGGATCAGCATTCGGGTCGTCGATGATGGCGACGGTGTGACGGAGCTGCGGCCGGGGCATGGCATCACGGGGATTCGGGAGCGCGTCGAGCAGTGCGGCGGGAGGGTGAGCTTCGGCAACGCTGGGTCGGGGTTCCAGGTGGTGGCCCACATCCCGACGAGGAGGCAGGGATGAGCCTGAGGATTCGGGTCGGGCTGGTGGATGATGAGGCGGCCCTGCGCGGGGCGATGCGGATGCTGGTGGACAGCGATCCCGGCATGGTGGTCGTCGGGGAGGCCGCTGACGGTGCAGCCGCCCTGGTGCTGGCGCGGGAGGAACGGCCGGATGTGCTGCTGGTGGATGTGCAGATGCCGGGCATGGACGGCCTGGAGGTGGCCCGCCGGCTGGAGGCCCTGCCGCAGGGGCCACGGATCATCATGCTCACGGTGTTCGACCTGGATGAGTACGTCCAGGCGGCACTCGGGGCCGGGGTGGCGGGGTTCCTGCTGAAGAACAGCCCGCCGGTGGAGATCCTGCATGCCATCCGAGTGGTCCATGCCGGGAATGCGTTGCTCGCCCCCGAGGTCACACGACGACTCCTCGGTCGGATGGCGCCGCGCGATCCGGCAGCGGCCGAGCGGATCGCCGGGCTGACCCTCCGGGAGCGCGAGGCGCTCCGGCTCGTCGCGCAGGGCCTGTCCAACAACGAGCTGGCGGCGGGGCTCAACGTCACCCAGGCGACGGCCCGCACCTACGTCGGGCGGCTGCTCGGCAAGCTGGGGGCCAGGGATCGCGCCCAGCTGGTGGTGATGGCTTACGAGGGCGGGCTGATGTAGTTGCCCCGTTGGTCGAGCAGTCCAGCTCGAGGCCTGGTGGGATCTCCACTCCGCTCGAGTCCCAGTGCCGTGTGCGGGTACCCGAGCCCTGTCATCATCTGACGACAGTGGTCGGTTTCTGACAACTGCTTTTGTCGCTCCTCGAGGACTGTGTGCCTGCGTCGTCGCTGCTGGGATGGATTCCTGACGAAAGGACAGCCAGCCCATGCAGCAGACGACAGCGACGGCCCAGGAGCGGATCAGGGTTTTGGACGTGCTCCGGGGGATCGCGATCCTCGGCACCCTGGCCAGCAACATCTTCGTCTGGGTGGCGCTGCCCGGGGACGACGTCCTGTTCGCCGAGAACGTGGAGATGGTCACGGTGGACCCGCTGCGGGCGGTGCTGAGGCAGCTCAGCAATGGGAAGTTCCTGGCCCTGCTCACCTTGATGTTCGGGATGGGGCTGTTGATCCAGCACGACTCGGCGCGAAGTCGCGGCAGGCGCTGGCCCCAGGTCTACATCTGGCGCGGGGTGTTGCTGTTCCTGGACGGGGTGCTCCATTACGTGCTGGTCTTCCAGTTCGACGTGCTGATGTCCTACTCGCTGACCGGCGTGATCGTCGCCTACCTGCTGCTGACCAGCCCGCGAACCCAGCGTGTGGTGTGGGTCGTGGCGACCTCCATCCATCTGGCCATCGTCGTGACCTATGACTTCCTGAACTACTTCCGCCGGGACATCATCGAGGCGATCTTCGGATCCGAGGAGGATGCGGGGAGGGACGTCCCGGCCACCTGGTGGGACGGGGTGGTGGAGCGGGCCACGAATCTGCTCTACAACCGCATGGAGGCGTTGATGATTCTTCCGATGACCTTCGCGACCTTCCTGCTCGGGGCGTACCTGCTCCGACGTGGCCTGTTCCGCCCGGAGGGGGCCAGGATGAGGCGTTGGCTCATGTGGATCGGGGCCGTGGTGTTCGCCCTCGATCTGTTCCTGACGGTGGCCCCCGTCGTCACCCCGCTGCCCTTCGCCCCGCAGCTGAGCCACCGCTACCTGCTGCCGGTGTTCGTGGCTTTGGGGATCGCGGCTGCCGCAGGGCAGTTCTACCTGACCCGGGAACCGGGCTGGGCGGGTCGTCGCCTGGAGGACGTGGGGCGGATGGCGCTCAGCTGTTACGTGGGCCAGAACGTGGTGTGCATGTTCCTGTTCAGCGACTGGGCGCTCAACCTCGACGGCCGGTTCCCGGCCTCCTTCGGGGCGGGAACCATCGTGTCCTGCTTCCTGCTGGTGGCCCTGATCCTGCTGGTCTTCGCCCACCTCTGGCGACGGTTCCTCGGCCAGGGGCCGCTGGAACGACTCTGGGCGGCGAGCTACCGGGCGGCCATGCGCCTGACGCCGGGATGGAGTGTGTCGAGGTCCTGAGAGGGCACGCGGACAAGCGTGTCCACTGCGGTCGCCCCGGTGACCCCTGGCAGCGTGGTCCTCCTCGAACGCACCCTCCAGTGTGCTCCTCGTCATCCGGCCTGCCACGCGGCCACCGTATCCCCTACCCGTGCACCCTCCAACACCTTGTGGTCCGGGCGGTGTCAGTGCTGAGCGCCTTCCCCACCACGTCACTCGGGCAGAATGGCGATGCGTGCCGTCGATCGCCCGGAGTGAGGTTCCCACTGATGCAGGTCCCAGCTGATTTCTCGGCCATGATCCTGGACAGGGAGGGCGAGGCTGCCCGGGAGTGGTTGGAATCCTTGCCGCAGGTCATCGGGGAACTGCTCGACCGTTGGCGCCTTCGCCGGACAGGTTCGCCGTGGTGTGGGATGTGCGCCGTCGTCGTGCCGGTTGTTGGTGAGGACGGTCGTCGCTGTGTGTTGAAGGTGAGCTGGGTTGACGACGAGACCCGGCTCGAACCCGTCGCCCTGCGCGCGTGGGCCGGACGTGGGGCGGTCGCGTTGCTCCGTGCTGACGAGGAACTCGGCGCCATGTTGCTGGAGCGGTTGGATGAGCGCCGAGTCCTGCTGGACGTGCCGGTCCAGGAGGCGCTCGACATCGCCGCCGAGCTTCTTCGTGCACTGCGTGTTCCTGCGCCCCCTGAGCTCACCGGTATCGGTGACATCGCTGCCCGGTGGGGCGCTGAGTTCCGCAAGGAGTGGCGGCGCCTCGGGCAACCATGCCCGGAACGGCTCCTGTCCTCGGCTGTCGACCTGTGTGGGGAGCTGGCCGGTTTGGCGTCGGAGTCCTGGCTGCTGCACGGGGATTACCACTACGGCAACATCCTTGGTCGTGGTGACGACACGTGGGTCGTCATCGACCCGAAGCCGCTCAAGGGGGACGCCGCGTACGAGGTGGTTCCGCTGCTTCGCAACCGCTGGAGCGAGATCCGGGGTGGTGGCGGGACGAGGGTCGCGGTGCGGCGACGGCTGGAACGGTTCGCTGAGGTTGCCGAGCTGGAGTCGTCTGCCGTCATTCGTTGGTGTCTGGTGCGCAGCATCGGTGACGCGATGTGGTTCCGGGAGCAGGGGTTCGAGGACCGGGCGGAGATCTCGTGGGACATCGCCAGGACGATGTTCGCGGATCTGTAGGTGTTGTTCTCCTCGTGAAGCTGTTCCTGTCAGCGCTGGTGGAACCGAGTTGCGAGACGAGCCTCGGGAGGGGCTCAGCTCTCGGCAGCAGGAAGGCCCGCTTGACCTCCCGATGCAGTATCAGCCCCGCCGCCGGGTCGGCGATGCTGCGGTTGGGTGAGGCGTCGAGCACGCTCTGCCCCATGGTCGTGGGTCCTGGTCGCCTGGATCACCCTCGGCGATCCTCAGCCGTGGAAGGGTGGGTTTTTCCCCGCGATTCGTGACCGACGGTGGGGTGGGCGCTGGGCCGCAGGGCTCGGGAGATGTTGTCCGCCCGGGCCCGCAGGTGTTCTCGGACGAGGAGCGGAGCGAGGAGGCGGGCGAGGGGGCGCATCAGCCAGCCTCGCAGCCCCCAGCCGCCCTCCCGCTCGGCCTGCCCGAGGGTCAGGACCACGTCGCTGCCCGACTGCTGAGGGGCGACGTCGATCCCCATGCGTTGGCTGACCCGCTTCCCGTTCCGTACGAAGGCGGTCTCCCAGGTGAGGGAGCGTGATGGCTCCGTCACGCGAAGGGTGTGCTCGGTCCCGGTGTCCGCTTTTCCACGTGGGGAGGCGTGGACCGTACCGGAGCTGTCGACCTCGGCCCGGGCATGGGTGAGATCGTTCCATTCGAGCCACCGCTTCGGGTCCGACAGCAACGCCCACACCTGCTCCGGGGGTGCCGCGACGAAACGTCGATAGGTGAACCGGGCCTCCGGTGGGGGCTGTTCTGCGTCGCCGAACTTCAGGCTCTCGGGGTCGAGGTCGAGGGCTGACAGCACCTCCGAGATGCGCCCGGAGGGTTCCTTCAGCAGGGCCGAGAAGAGGGCGACGTCCGGCCGCGGGGCGGTCGCGGCCCGCTCCAGCATGGGACGCACACCGTGCCGGTAGCGGAACTCGCCGCGGCCCGGGTCGTCCGGAATTCTCGGCGCCGTCTCGCTGGGGGGCAGCGTCACCCCGAGCCGGGCGACGCGCTGCCGATGGGTGGTCTCGCAGGCCTCGCGGGCCGCGTCGAGGGTGACTCCCCGCTGTGCCAGGGCGTGGCTGACCGGTCCGCCGATGCCGACCAACGCCAGCAGGAGGTGCTCGACGTCGATCTCCGGGTGCCGCCACCGGCGCTGCTCATCCTCGGCCAGGACACTGATCTCCCGGAACCACTTCATGACACGTAGGAACTTCATGCGCGTCGCCTCCTCGGGACGGTGATCGACGGGTCGATCCGCTTGTTGTACTTCTTGTGGACGGCTTGGCGGCTGACCCCGAGCAGGTCGCCGATCTGGGCCCAGCTGAGCCCGGCACGCAGGGCCGCCTCGACCTGTTGGAACTCCAGCGACTCGACGAGCAGGCGCAGGGAGGCCACGGCCCGGAGTCCCTCCTCGGGGTGGGCGGTGTCGCTCGCAGCGCCAGTCAGCTCGTTCGACTCCATGGCTGTCAACTTACGTTGCTAAGCGGTGATTGTCAACCTTGGTTGCTTGGCTATGCTTCGAGGGAGCATGCAACACACGGAGTTTCGATGACAACCGCAGCGACGTGGACCCCGGAGCAGTTCCGCCTCCTCGGCGACGACGTGGGGAGGGTTCTCCAAGGCCTCCGCGAGCTCTCCGACGACGACCGCCGGGCCGCGGCCAAGGGGCTCAGTA
Source organism: Arachnia propionica (assembly GCF_003932785.1). Taxonomy (GTDB): domain Bacteria; phylum Actinomycetota; class Actinomycetes; order Propionibacteriales; family Propionibacteriaceae; genus Arachnia; species Arachnia propionica_B. Next base: position 5,867 of record NZ_RQYT01000008.1, read on the forward strand.
AGGCGCTGCCGAGTCTCCTCGGTGAGCTGCCTCCCGCCGTGCTCATGGTGCTGGCCGCCGACCTCGGGGCGAGCCCGGCCCAGGTCGTCAGGATCATCCGTGAGGGGCTGCTCGGGTACCTCATGGACGACCCCGAGCACTGGCGGTTCGTCCTGGAACGGTTCACCGCCCGGGGCCCCGACTGGGCGCGAGGTCTGGAGGGGAGGCTGCCGCGTCGTGACGTCGACTGGTTCCACGTCCTGCTGCTCGACGAGCTGATCCTCGCCCACGACCTGCCCCTGCCGAGCCATCCCGGGTTCTGGCAGGAATGGCACTTCGGCGACGTGACCCCGAAACCCGGCCGACGCTGGCAGGAACACTTCATCGCGGCCTGTGCCGTGCCGGATGGGCTCGGTTGGCGAGACGCCGACGCCTCCGGGTTCCTCTCCCGGCTGCGGGAGGGCATGGCGGCGCTCCGTGCCGCGGAACCAGTCGACGACGAGGCGCTGCTGCGGGCGCTGATCGAGGTCATCGCTCGCGGGGACGCGCGTGGTCCGCAGCGCACGGCACTCATCTGGGCGGAGGGGCTGGGGCTCCTGCCGCTGCTGTGGGGGCGGCCCGACCTGTGGCTGCCCGCCCTGCCCGGTGCCGACGTGGCGATCATCGCCCGTGTCGTCGAGCAGCTGCCCCAGCTCGACCTCGACGACGTCCAGCTCGGCGCGCTGGCTGCCGAGGTGCTGGCCCGGCCGCAGAAACCTCCGAAGCGGGCCGTGATCAAGGCGCTTGATCGGGTGGGGGCGCCGTCGGCCGAGCTGCTGGAGGTGGTTGCGGCCGCCGCCCACGACGCGGACTCCACCGTGGCCAGCCGGGCGGCGAAGCTGTTGGAGCGCTGGAGCCATGCCGCGACGGCGAGGCTCGGGCTGTGGCGGGAGCCGACGGGGGTCGTCGGGATGGCACCGGTGGTTCCGCTCGGGGAGCCGGAGCTGTGGGCCGAGCTGAAGGACCTCCTCGCCGAACCCCGCGAGGACGATCCGCTCCGCCACGAGCAGCTCCTGGCCGGGCTCGTCGCCATCGGCTGGGAGCAGGGACGCGAGGCGGTGTGGGCCCGGTTGGGGGAACTCCTCGAGACGGCATCCGAGCAGGTGCAGGACCAGGAGCTGCGGTGGCCAATCCTGAATGACCGCCACGGCGCGTCGAACTTCGACGACGATCCCGACGGTGAGGGCTGCCGACAGGAGTGCTGCCACCCCAGCATCCTGGCCGACCAGCTCGCCAGCGTCCGCCACGAGGTCCAAACCGGCGAGTTCCGGATGTGGGTGGAGCGGGCTCCGCTCACTGAGTTCGTGGGCTGGCGCGCCCGTGAGGCGTTGGAGGCGATCGGGGAGGTTCCCTGTCTGTTGTCCACACCGACCCACGCCGGGAACCGGGTGGTGTGGGAGGAGTTCCGGCGACGGGTGGCGCGATTCGTCGAGGTCGGGCGACCACTGCTGGCGACCGACCTCCTCGTTGCCCTCGCCCGGATCGACGGTGCCGGCGATTGGGCCGAGCTTCCGCAGGCCTCGGTGGGGGAGGCGGGCCTCCCTCTGAAGGAAGTGCTGGCGGTGTGGCAGCACCCGGTGGCTCCCGCGCAGCTGGGATTCAGGGAGGCCGTGCTGGGGGTGCAGGGCTTCGAGCTCGAGGGTGAGGAGCCGAGGGTCGCGGAGCTGGTGGGCAACGGCAGCTCGTGGAGCCGCCGGTTCCGCCCCCGGCCCGGGGAGCGCGGGGAGCATGCCGCGGTGATGGGCTTCCTGCCCGCCCACCCCTCGCGCCCGGCCGCTGAGGTGCTGACCCGGCTCCCCGACGTCGGGGCCGCGACGACCACCTCGCACCTGGAACTGCTGCTCGGCTCGGCATTCCGGTGCGGGCCGGTGGCGGCCCTGGCTGTCGTGGCCGCCGTCGATCACGTGACCCCGGCCCACCGGGACCGGATCGCCGGGGCCCTGTGTGCCGCCTGGGACGAGGGGCGGCTTGCCCCGGAAGATCTTGCGGAGCCGTGGCGGTGCGGTTGGGTCGACGAGCTGCGCCTGGGCTCTCATCAGCGTCAGGTGGCCCTGCTCGTCGCACTGGCGGAGGCGACGGGGTTGGCGCTGGCCTGGCCTGCCCTGGTGGCGCTGGTGGAGAGCGTCGCCGCCCAGGAACGTCCGCCGAGCGGCGCCGGGCTGATCCTCGAGACGTTGCTGCGCTTCCTCCCGGAGGTGCCGACGAAGGTGCGGGTCGAGCTGCCGCACGTCGTCGCGCTGGCATCCCGCAAGGGCAGCTCGAAGGCGGTGAAGGTCGCCCGACTCATCGTGACCGCCCTGGGGGAGCGTGAGTGAGGTTCGAATCTCAGGTAAGGGTGGAACGAAACGTGAGCAGGTAGTACTATCTGTATACGTTAAGTCTCGCGAGGGAGGGAGAGGAATCCGTGACGACTCCATCGACTGCTGCTGAGGCTGGCCTGTCCCGCAGCGCCCTGTACCGCGCTGCCAAGGCGGGTGAATATGTCCGGATCGCGCGCGGAATCTATCTCCCGGCTGATGCTGCTGTGGACTGGGAACTCGTCGAGGCGGTCGTGCGGCGTCCGCAGGCGACAGTGTGTCTCACATCTGCGCTCGTCCATCACGAACTCAGTGATGTCTTGCCTGACAGCCTCGATGTGGCGATCCCTCGCGGTGCTCGGGTCCCGGCAACCGATGCGGCCATCGACTGGCATCTCTTTGATGCGGACAGTTACGCCGTGGGGCGGGTGGACATGGCGATTCCGGGAAGTGATCTGTCGATAGGTATCTATACCCCGGAACGGTGCATCGTCGACTGCTTTCGGCTGCGTGGGCAGGTAGGGTACGAGTCAGGGCGAGAGGCACTCAAGGAATGGTTGCGGCGTGGTGGCCGACCGGCGGCTCTGATGGATATCGCTGAGCAGTTGCCGCGAGCAAGAACTCCTGTTCTACGGGCGTTGGAGGTATTGACATGATACGGGGGGACGAGGTGTTCCTCCGCCTGCAGGCGAAAGCCCGCTCGGATGCCTCCAGGTCGGGTCGCGCTGCACCAACTCAGGAATACCTCATTCGGCACGCTCTTGAGTCGTTCCTTGAACGCCTTGGTCGTACCGTGCATGGGGAAGGATTCGTTCTCAAGGGTGGGACATTGCTTGGGGCCTACGGCGTTCGGCGCCCGACCAAGGACGTGGATGTCAACGCCGTCAACGCCACCGTGACCCCGGACCATCTGGCCCAGGTGGTCCGCGACGTGGCCACGGTGTCGTCGGAAGACGGCGTGGATTTCGATGTGGACTCCTTCCAAGTGTGTGAGATCCGCGAGGGCTCAACCTATCCGGGATTCAGGGTTCGTTTGGGAGTGACGGTTGGATCGTGGCGCGGGAATGTCGTGTGGGATGTTTCCACGGGGGGCCCCATTGAGCCGCCGCCTCAGGTGGTGGCGATCCAACGCCTTCTGGGGGATTCCTTCACGGTGCTCGGCTACGCGATTGAGGGGATCATCGCTGAGAAGGTGGTGACTGTTTTCGAGCGCGGTGTCACGAGCACCCGGTGGCGTGATTACGTTGACATCGTGGGCCTGTGTCGGCAGGGCTTCGATGCGACTGTGCTGCGTGTGGCCATCGCGACTGTGGCTCAGTTCCGGCGCGTTCCTCTGGGGCGTGTGTCCGAACGTCTCGAAGGGTACGGTTTCGTTGGTCAGGCGAAATGGGCGGCCTGGCGCCGCAAGATGAAACTTGAAGCGGTCTGCGAGGCGAGTCTCGATGACCAGATCAAGGTCGTGGCGAGCTTCATTGATCCAGTCCTGGAGGGTGGGAGGAACACGTCGAGGCCGAGAGAGCCTCTGTGAGCTCCTGCCGTGTGCCTCAGCAGAAATGCCGCTAGATCGACGGTATCCGTATGCAAAACTACTGGGTTCAGTCGACCCCCCCTGCTGGTCGGGTAGGCGTCGATGACGTTACGGAGGTCCTGCCCCGGCTCCACGACGTCGGGGCCGTGACGACCACCTCGCGCTTGGAGTTGCTGCTCGGCTCGGCGTCTCGGTGAAGGTTGGCCGATTCATCGTGACCGCCCTGGGGGAGCGTGAGTGAGGCGCGTATCCGGCGTGGTGTTGCGTGAGGCGGCCCGTCAGCCCTCCTGCGTCCAGTCCTTGAGGGCGGTGGGGGTGCCCTCCTCGAGCCACTGGGACAGCATCTCCGGGGACAACAGCTCGTCGATGACGGTGAATGCCAGGCCGATCAAGCCGGCCCGGTCCCCGAGCGGTGACGTGATGATGAGGAGCGAGCGGGTGGCCAAGGGGAGGGAGCGTGCCAGCACTGCCCTGCGAATGGTTGCCAGGTACAGGTCCAATGAGCGACCCACCCGACCGCCGACGACGATCACGGATGGGTTGAACATGCTCACCATGCCTGCGAGTGCTTCTCCGACCACGAGAGCGGATTGGGACAGCATGTCGATGGCGACCGGATCGCCGAACAGTGCGGCCTCGACGATGAGGGCCACGTCGAGAGGCCGTTCAGCCTCGAGTGCGCTTCGCAGGTGAGTGCTGCGTTGATCCTGGGCGAGGTCCTTGGCATCCCGGACCAGAGCTGCGCCCCCTGCAAGGGCCTCAAGGCAGCCGGTGTTGCCGCATCGGCAGACGACGTCGGTCCGGGTGCCCACGGCAAGGTGGCCGATGTCTCCCGCCGCGCCCTGTGCCCCTCTGTGTATCTGCCCCCTCGAGAACAGGCCGGAGCCGATGCCTGTGCCGACCTTGACGTAGATGATGTCCTGGTGGCCCTGAGCCACCCCTGCACGGACCTCGCCGGTGGCCATGGCGTTGACGTCGTTGTCGACCCACACGGCGCATCGGTAGCGGGACTCGAAGAAGCCCCGGACATCGAAGCCGTCCCAACCCGGCATGATCGGTGGGGCCACCGGCTTGCCAGTCGCCCACTCGACAGGCCCTGGGATTCCGATGCCCACGCCCCAGACGGAGACGTCGGACAGGTTCTTCAGGAGGCCGTCCAGGAGTGAACTGACATGGTCAAGGGTGAGGTCGGGGCCCTCCTTGACATCGACAGGGGCCTCCATCGTGGAGACCAGGTGGCCGGAAAGGTCGGCGACGCCGACCTCGCACATCGTGGCTCCGATCTCCGCCACCAGTATGTGCCCTGCATCGGCCCTGAAACGGAGTTCCCGAGGGGCACGTCCACCGGTGGAGGCGCCAAGTTCACCTTCGGCCAGGAGTCCTGCCTGGATGAGGTGGTCCACCCGGTCGGCCACGACGTTGCGGGCCAGTCCCGACTGCCGACTGATTTCCGGGCGGGTCCTGGCGCTTCCCAGACGAACAAGGTGCAGTACGTCCGCCAGGGTCCGTGTCTGCTCGGACACGGTGCTGACTAGGGGCTTCTGGTCCATCACGCTCACCTTTCAGGTCGTTCGCCAGGAGGGCCCTCGTTGCGACTCACTCTCGTAGCACGGCGTAGAGTCTACCAACAGTTGACTTTTGTCCTTCAGGTACATAAGATGAGCAGAAATAAACCGAAGCTAGCCAAAGGAGTCACATGCTTAGGTTGATCAGTCCCATCATTCGTCCCCTCGCGATGATCACAGCGGCTGCGCTACTGGTGTCCGGATGCTCCACGAAGGGAGCAACCACGTCCACCTCGAACGCGGAGGTCGATGCGCGGGTGGATGCCGCGCTCAAGAAGCTCGAGGGCACCGTCCTCAGCAAAGGGCCGCATGGCGAGGAGCCAGCCGCGGCTGAGGTGGCCGATCTCAGCGATGACGAGATTGCCCAGGTCAAGTCCTTGGGGGCCACGGCCGCCATTGTCATGCACTACGGCGGCAACGACTGGTCCAATGCCCAGGTGGATGGCCTGCGTGCCGAGTTCGAGAGGCTCGGGATCGAGGTCGTCGCCGTGACCGACGCGAACTTCAAGCCTGACAAGCAGGTCTCTGACATCGAGACCGTCCTCAGCAAGTCGCCTGACATCATCGTGTCCATCCCCACGGATCCGGTGGCGACGGCGTCGGCCTACAGGAAGGCCGCCGACGCAGGCGTCAAGCTCGTCTTCATGGACAACTCGCCCGAGGGTCTTGAGGCCGGGCGTGACTATGTGTCGGTGGTGTCGGCGGACAACTATGGAAACGGTGTCGTCTCCGCCCACCTCATGGCCAAGGCTCTTGGCGGGAAGGGGAAGATCGGTGTGATCCACCACGAGGCCGACTTCTTCGTCACCAAGCAGCGTTACGAAGGATTCACCGCGACGATCAAGGCAGACTATCCCGACGTCGAAATCGTGGCGGAGCAGGGCATCGCAGGTCCTGACTTCGCAGGTGATGCCCAGGCCGCCGCCAACGCCATGTTGAACAGGTATCCCGATCTGGCGGGCATCTGGGCCGTCTGGGATGTGCCTGCCGAAGGTGTGATGGCAGCGGCACGGGCCTCGGGTCGCAAGGATCTCAAGATCGCGACCCAGGACCTCGGGAAGAACGTCGGCATCGGGCTGGCCAAGAGTGAGTTGGTCGTCGGGCTCGGTGCCCAACGTCCTTACGACCAGGGCGTCACCGAGGCCCGCCTCGCGGCAGGAGCCCTCCTGGGCAAGGAGCTGCCCTCGTATGTTGCTCTGGCGGCCCTTCCCGTGGAACACGGAAACGTGTTGGATGCCTGGAAACAGGTGTACCACAAGGATGCCCCAAGCGACTTGGCCGGTGCCTTCGAACAGTGAGTTCAGCGTAATCAGCCAACTTGTTCTCCCCAGAAAGCAGGATGCAATGACATGCAGTCCGAGTAGTGAGACAGACCTTGCCAATGTTCCTCCGATCGTGCAGATGTGCGGCATCGGAAAGGCCTTTGATGGCATCCCGGTTCTGGTTGATGTCGACTTCGAGGTCCGGCCTGGTGAGGTTCATGCGCTGGCCGGCGGTAATGGAGCTGGCAAGTCGACGCTGATGAAAATCCTTCAAGGGGTTTATCAAAGAGATGCCGGTCGGATCGAGATCGAGGGGAGCCCTGTCGAGCTGAATTCGATCCACGACGCCCGCTCAGCCGGAATCGGCATGGTTTTCCAGGAGTTCAGTCTGGTTCCGAGTCTGAGCGTTGCTCAGAACATGTATCTCACCGTGGAGCCCACGGGGTCGATGGGGTTGATCAACGACAAGGAGGCGTGTCGGCGAGCCGCAGCAGTCTTTGAGGACATGGGGGTGGACGTCGATCCGAGAGCGATCATCGAGACCCTGCCAACTGCCTTGTGGCAGCTGACGGAGATTGCCAAGGCTCTTGCTCAGAATGCTCGGGTTCTCATCATGGATGAGCCCACGGCCAGTCTCGCCAAGCATGAGGTCGAGGCGCTCTTCGGGCTGATGGAGCGTCTCAAGAAGCAGGGGATCTCGACCATCTATATCTCCCATCGTATGGATGAGGTCTACCGCATCGCTGATCGGATCACCATCCTCCGGGATGGGAGGCGAATCCTGACGGAGTCCCTGGACCGTGTGACCCCTGAGGACATCGTCGAAGGGATCGTGGGGCGACGCGTCGAGGGCGTCCTGGAGTACCAGGCGCGGGAGCGGATCGCACGGGATGACGTCCTCCTGGAAGCTGTCGACCTCCATGCGGGCACCCGGGTCAATGGGGTGTCCTTCCGGCTGCGTCGTGGAGAGATCCTCGGGCTGGTGGGTTTGATGGGTAGCGGGCGTACTGAACTGGCGCGGTGTCTGTTCGGTGTCGATCCTCCCGAGGCCGGCGAGATCCGCATCGAGGGGGAAGTGGCCCAGATTCGGACCCCTCGGGCGGCGGTGGCTGCCGGCATGGCTCTCATCCCGGAGGACAGACGGGAGCAAGGGCTGGTGTTGGATCACTCGGTTCGTGAGAACATCCTCCTGCCCCTTCTCGACCGAGTGCGTAACGGTCTCCTTCTGAACCCGGCCTCAGGAAAACGGCTCGCAGAGGAGCTCATATCTCGGTTCTCGGTGAAGGTTGCCGACCCTGCCCAGCCTGTGCGGACGCTCTCCGGAGGCAATCAGCAGAAAGTGGTGATCGCCAAGTGGTTGGGCACCGAACCCAACGTGCTCATCATGGATGAACCCACCGCCGGTGTGGACATCGGAACCAAATCAGAAATCATCGACATCATCCGCCGGCTGGCGGATTCCGGGCGGGGGGTCATCGTCATCTCGTCCGAGTATCCAGAACTTCTTGCGGTCAGCGACCGCGTGCTGATCCTGCGTGACGGTCGGATCGTCAAGGAGCTCGATCGTTCCGACATTCTGGATGAAGAGAGCCTTCAACTTGCTGTGCTAGGAGCCTGAACCATGTCTCATTCAGCTGCTGGAGCCCCCGTGGTGGACAAGATGTCCACGCTGGGAAGGGGGCTGGCCGCCCTGGAGTGGCGCCGTTACATCATCTACGTGGCATTCCTCGTGGTGTTCCTCTTCTTTGCCATAACCTTGGGGGATTCAGGGTTTCTTTCCCAGAACAATCTCCTCAACATCTTCCGGCAAACTGCCACGATATCCGTCATCGCAGTGGGAATGACCTTTGTCATCGCCTGTGCTGAGATCGACCTGAGCGTCGGCTCCATAGCGGGTCTGTCGAGTGTGGTCAGTGCCATGACCATCGCCTCCTACGGGTTGATCCCGGGGATCATCGCCGGCTTGGCGGTTGGGGCTGTGGTGGGAGCCACGAATGGTGCCCTGGTCAGTCTCCTGGGAATCCCCTCCTTCCTCGTGACCCTGGGCATGCTGGGTATCGCTTTCGGCATCGCCCAGTGGATCACAGCGTCTGCCCCGCAGCCCATCCTTGACGACACCTTCAACACGATCTTCGGAGGTGGGGACATCGGCCCGATCCCCGGGTTGATGATCTGGATGCTCCTCGCGGTGACGGTGGGTGCGGTCGTCCTCAACCGCACCAGGTTCGGACGGCAGGTGTTGGCCACGGGAGGAAACCGAACCGCAGCGGAGTTCACCGGCGTCAACACCAAGCGGATCAAGTTCTCGGTCCTGTTGATCTCCGGTCTTGCTGCTGCTGTGGCGGGAATGCTCTATGCCGGACGGCTCCAGTCCGGGCGTTTCCAATGGGGTGCTGGCGATGAGTTGTCCGCAATCGCTGCAGTCATTCTCGGCGGGACAAGCCTCTTCGGTGGATCAGGAGCCATCGTGGGCACCTTGATGGGTGCTCTGCTGATCGGTCTCATCAACAACGGCCTGATCCTGGCTGGACTCGACTCGAGCCAGCAGCAGGTGATCCGCGGCGTCATCATCATCCTTGCTGTCGCCCTGGCCCGGAAGAAGTGACCCATGATGACTGAGAACATCCGTTCCGGCATTATCGGCGCCGGATTCATCGGAGGCGTGCACGCATACGCCGTTCGAGCCGCTGGAGGCAGGCTGACCTGCATCGCAGACGCGTCTGTGGAATCCGGCGAGAGAGCGGCCCGGCGTCTCGGCGCGGAGAGGGCAGCGGCATCCGCTGAGGAACTCATCGCCGCGGACGACGTCGATGTCGTACACATCTGCACGCCCAACTTCACCCATGCGGCCCTTGCGGAGTTGGCCATTGCGAACGGCAAGGCGGTCATCTGTGAGAAGCCGCTGGCGGTCACCGTGGAGGACGCCGAACGGGTCACCCGGAAAGCACGTGAGGCGGGGGTGCTGGCTGCGGTCCCCTTCGTCTACAGGTTCCATCCGCATGTGCGCGACGTTCGCGCACGGATCGCGGCGGGTGACGCCGGACGGCTGTGGATGCTTCACGGGTCCTACCTGCAGGACTGGCTGTCCCGCAGCGAGGACACGAACTGGCGTGTCGACCCCGCCGTCGGGGGAGTGTCGAGGGCGTTCGGGGACATCGGTGTCCACTGGTGTGACCTCATGGAGTTCGTCACCGGGCAACGGATCCTTCGCCTCTCCGCCCGCACGGCTCAGGCGTTCGACGATCGAGCCGAGACCGAGGACGGGGCGGTGGTCATGTTCGAGACCGATGGGGGTGCCTCGGGCGCGCTGGTCGTCAGCCAGGTGTCACCGGGACGCAAGAACCGGCTGTGGTTCTCCTTCGATGGCACGGACGCCTCCTTCTCCTTCGACCAGGAGTCACCCGAGTGGCTGTGGGTCGGAAGGCGCGAGGAGAACCACATCCTGGCACGGGACCCCCTCACCGAGCATCCGGAGGCCAGGAGGCTGTCCCGGCTTCCGGCGGGTCATCCGCAGGGTTACCAGGACGCCTTCAGTGCGTTCACCGCGGACGTGTACGAGGCCTTCCGGGGCGGAGATCCCGACGGGCTGCCCACTTTCGAGGACGGTCTTCGGGCCGCCCGAATCACCGAGGCCGTGGTGGCCTCATCCGCCGACTCAACATGGAAGGAACTGATCCCATGAAACTGGGCTTCCTCACTGCATGCCTGCCCGATCATTCCCTCGAGGAGATCGCCTCGTGGGCGGCCGACGAGGGCTTCGAGGCGCTCGAGGTGGCGGCGTGGCCCGCGCTGGGGCAGAGGCCATTCACGGCCACCCACATCGTCGCGGAGAGCTTCGGGGACCAGCAGGCCGAAGAGGTGTCCACCCTGCTGGCCGACCGGCGACTGACCATCTCATCGATCGCCTACTACGACAACAACCTCCACCCCGATCCCGCTGAGCGACGGGCGGTCAACCAGCATGTTCTCGCCTGTGTGGATGCGGCTGCACGTCTGGGCGTGCCCACCGTCGGCACGTTCATCGGAAGGGACTGGAACAAATCGGTCCGGGAGAACCTGAAAGAGGCCGAGGAGGTCTTCAAACCCCTCGTCGAACACGCGGGGGAATGGCAGGTGAAGCTTGTCATCGAGAACTGCGTCATGGAGGGATGGCACCCGGACGGGTACCCGGGAAACCTCGCCTACTCGCCGGAGTTGTGGGAATGGATGTTCTCCCTCGGGCTGTACCTCAACTTCGATCCCAGTCATCTGGTGTGGATGGGCATTGATCCGGTGACAGCGATGATCCCCTACGTGGACCGGATCGCCCACGCTCAAGCCAAGGACATCCAACTCTTCCCGGAGAAGCGTGATCGTTACGGCTGGCCCGGCATCGCCGTTGACCGTGAGGACCCCTGGGATGTGGGTTGGTGGCGGTATCGAGTTCCGGGGCTCGGCGAGGTCGACTGGAACCGTGTCGTGGATGCCCTTTACGAGCACGGATACGACGGCGTGCTCTCCGTGGAGCACGAGGACCCGGTGTGGGGGGTCACCGAACCAAGGATCAAGACGGGACTGCGTATTGCGCATCGGACCCTGCGGCCACTGATGGTCGCCTGAACAGCAGGAAAGGAAACGACATGAAACTGGGCTACTGCTCAATCACCTGGGGTGGCGTGGTGGGTCATCCCGCCGGGGTCACCAGCGTCAAGGACCTCTTCTACCTGGCTCACGGGGACACCCTCCGAGCTGTCCGGGAGATCGGAGAGGTCGGCTACCGGGGCGTCGAGATGTTCGACGGGAACGTCGCCGAGTTCGAAGGGGAGCCGCGCGTCCTCACCGACGCGCTCCAAGCCTCTGGGTTGGAACTCGTCAGCGTGTACACGGGCGCCAACTTCATCTACGCCGACATCCTTCCGGACGAGCTGCACCGGGTGCGTCGGGCTGCGCAGTTGGCCGCGACGTTCGGGGCGAAGCGGCTGGTGGTCGGGGGAGGCGCCCGTCGTGCCGCTGGTACCACCGACGAGGACTATGACCGGCTGGGACGCTCGCTGGACACCGTCTGCGAGATCGCTGAGGAACACGGCCTCGAGGCCAGCTATCACCCACACCTCGGCACCATCGTCGAGAATCCGGACGAACTCGAGATCATCATGAAGCGAAGCCGGATCGCCTTCTGCCCGGACACCGCGCACCTCGCTGCCGGTGGCGGGGATCCGGCCGAGATCATCCGCAGGTACCCCGATCGGGTCAAGCACGTGCATCTCAAGGATTTCCAGCCGGAACCCTTCAACTTCCTGCCCCTGGGTGAGGGCGTGCTGGATCTCCCTGACATCGTCTCGGCCATTGCCGAAGCGGGCTATGACAGCTGGCTGATGGTGGAGCTGGACGAGTACGACGGCGACCCGCAAGAGGCTGCCCGCATCAGCAGGAACTACCTGGAGAAGGTGCTGGCGGATGCCGGCATCCCGTGCAACTGACACACCGATCGGGACGAGGAGTAACAGACATGCAGGAAATCAATGTGGGACTCATCGGCGGCGGGTTCATGGGCAAGGCCCATTCGCTCGCCTACGCCGCGATGCCGATGTTCTTCTGGCCGGCGCCGGCCATTCCGGTACGCAGGATCGTGGCCGAGGCCGACGCCGATCTGGCAGCCGTGGCGGCGAAGCGGTTCGGGTTCGAGCGCTCGACCGCGGACTGGCGCGAGATCGTCGAGGATCCTGACGTTCACGTCGTGGACATCGCGACTCCGAACAATCTGCACGCGGAGGCGGCCATCGCGGCTGCTCAGGCGGGCAAGCACATCATCTGTGAGAAACCCTTGGCGCGGACCTCCCAGGAGGCCAAGGCGATGTACGAAGCGGCCAAGGGCGCGGGAATCGTGCACATGGTGGCCTTCAACTATCGACGCACCCCGGCGGTGGCGTTGGCCAAGAAGTACATCGAGGAGGGGGCCATTGGCCGAATCCTCAGTTTCCGTGGGACCTACCTCCAGGACTGGAGCGCTGACCCCGACTCGCCGCTTTCGTGGCGCTTCCAGAAGTCCATCGCAGGCTCCGGCGCCTTGGGGGACATCGCCACCCATGTGATCGACATGGCGCGTTATCTGGTGGGCGAGGTTGCCTCCGTCAACGCGATCATGAACACCTGGATCGCGGATCGGCCGGTCCAGGCCGAAGGCGCTGATCTTCTCGGGACGAGCAAGAACAGCGGTGGACCTCGTGCTGAGGTGGATGTCGACGATGAGGTGATGACGATGCTGAAGTTCGCGGACGGCGCCGTCGGTTCGGTGGAGGCCACTCGCAATGCGTATGGCCGGAACAACTTCATCACGCTCGAGATCCATGGGACGGAGGGCTCCATCCACTTCAACTATGAGCGACGCGACGAACTCCAGGTGTGCTTCGCCAGCGATGGTTCGGATCGGCGTGGCTTCCGCACGGTGTACACCGGACCGGCGCACCCCTACGGCGATGCCCTGTGGCCGATCCCGGCCCTGGGAATCGGGTACGGGGAAACGAAGATCATCGAGGCGCACGACTTCATCAAGGCGATTGTGGAGGGCGGCACGGTGAGTCCGAACTTCGCTGACGGTTATCAGATCGCGCTGATCGAGGATGCCATCGCTGCCTCGGCGGCCTCGGGCAGCTGGGTCGACGTGCCGTCGATCGACGGATGACCTCTTCCCTCCTGTAGGGGACGGCGGCGTGGACCCGGGATGGGTTCACGCCGCCCTTGGTTCGAGGCGCATCACGGGGCTTGAGGCCGAGGGCGATCGGGGCTCCCAAGCGGATGGTGAGTGCTCAGTCGATTCCCCGGCTGGCCAGATAGGCGTCGATGACCGTGCAGAGTTCCTGCGTGTCGCGGTGCTCGTCGCCCGTGACGGTGCCGAGCAGCGGCAGGCTGCCGCGGAAGACGGCGCTGGCCTGGCGGGCGGCAAGCTCGAGGTCGTCCCTTGGCAGGTCGGGGTTGCGTTCGGCCAGGAGGGTGACGAGGCGGGCCGCGAAGGCCTGATTCACGCCGTCGACCTCCTGGCGCAGCGACGCCGGCAGATTCGGGTGTGCGTAGATGAGGGTGAAGGTGGCGTTGGCACGCTTGAACTCGGCCAGTGGGTGGAGGAGGGTCGAGATCAGATCCCGACGCGGAGTGGCCGCGCTGATCGTGGGCCACACCCCTTGGTAGACCTCGCTGAGGCGGGTGAGGTAGTCGTGGACGACGGCCCGCAGGATGTCGGTGCGGTCGGTGAAGTACTGGTACAGCGAGCCGGGGGAGATGCCCGCCTCGGCCGCGATGGCGTTCGTCGTCGCCCGGTCCACTCCGTCGCGGGCGAACACGACGACGGCGGCCTCGACGATGGCGGCCATCCGGGCCAGGCCGCGGGCTGAACGTTGGGTCGCCACAGCTCCTCCTTGTGGATGCGAGCAAAAGCTCGTATGTTGGTGCGAGTCATTACTCGCATTGAGAGGATAACGCAGTGAGGCGAAGCATCGGAGGCATCGAGACCTTCCCCATTGGGCTCGGCTGCATGGGCATGACCATGTCCTACGGGCCCGTTGACAAGGCCGAGGCGGCAGCGACGGTGCAGGCCGCCGTCGACGCGGGCGTCACCCTGTTCGACACCGCCCAGATGTATGGCGGCGGCCGTAACGAGGCATTCATCGGCCCCTTGCTGGAGCCGTTCCGTGACGAGATCGTCCTCGCCACGAAGTCCGGCATCAGGAGCCTTGGCGGCCTGCCGGTCGGCCTGGACGGCCGCCCCGAGTCCATCCGCAAGGGACTCGACGCGTCACTGAAACGGCTGCGCACCGACCGGGTCGACCTGTACTACCTGCACCGGGTCGACCCGAAGGTGCCGCTGGAGGACAGCGTCGGTGCGCTGGCCGACGGGGTGCGCGCGGGCAAGGTGCGTGCCATCGGGCTCAGCGAGGTCACCGGGAACCAGCTCCGTCGCGCCCACGCCGTGCACCCCGTCGCAGCCGTCCAGATGGAGTGGTCGCTGTTCTCCCGCTTGCTGGAGGACGACGTGCTGCCGGTCGCCCGGGAGCTCGGGGTCGGGATCGTCACCTACTCACCGCTCGGCCGGGGCATGCTGACCGGGTCGCCCGCGGCGACGACCAATCTTTCCCTCCTCGACTACCGCCGCATCCTGCCGCGCTGGCGCAAGGAGAACCTCGCCGCGAACCTCCGAACCGTGGACGTCATCCGGCAGGTCTCGGCCCGTCACGACGCCACCCCCGGTCAGGTGGCACTGGCCTGGGTGCTGGCCCGCGGCGACGACGTCGTCCCGATCCCCGGCACCAAACGCCGCCGCCACCTCAAGGAGAACCTCACGGCGCTGGAGCTCCGGCTCAGCGCGGAGGATCTCGCCGAACTCGACCGGATTCGCGCCCGGGGCGACCGGTACGGGAGGCTCGGGGTGAGCGCGGAGGAGTGAAGCTGTGGATCTTCACACGGCGTCTGCAGTGGTTGGGTTGGTGTGGGCGAGGGTTTTGTCGACGATGAGGTAGGTGATGGCCAGGCCGGCGGCTGCCAGTACCGTTGCCACCACGCTCACGATGGTGAATCCGGCGGAACCCGCGAAGGCGACGCCACTTCCACCGGCCACGACCATGATGACGCCGGAGATGGTCGTGAGGGTCGTGAAGTCGGTTCCTGAGCTCTCGAGCCTGGTCAGATCCATGGCGATTGTCAGGGTGACCGCGGAGGCGGCGGCGAAACCGGCGTTGGACAGCACGGTCACGGCGACAGCGGTCACGGTGGACCTGGGGTCGAGGCTGAGCCAGATCGTCGCTGCTGTGCCGACGAGTTGAACAAGACCGAGCCACAGCAGGGAACGGCGGCGCCCCAGCCGAGCGATGAACCAACCCCCGAGCAGGCCGCTCAGGGTTCCGGCGACACCGCCGCCGATCACGATCACCGCCGCCAGACTCTCCTCGGGCCAGCCTGCTGCCGTGAGCATGGGGCGCAGGAGGTTGTACGAGACGGTGCCGCCAGCCACGTACAGCGGCATGATGACGAATGCCCAGATGGCCACGCCCGGACGCCGGAAGAACGCGATGATGGTCCGCGGTGTGACATGGGGCTTCGCCAGGTGGGCGGAGGTCCGGTTCTCCGGCCAACTGAGGATCAGGGCCAAGGGTAGGGCGCTGAGGAGGGCGAGTACCACCATCGCGACGCTCCATCCGAATGTCCCCGAGATCATCAGGAGCAGGCCGCCGCCCACCACCTGGGCGAAACTCGCCCCAGCGGCCTGCGCGCCATTGCCGATCCCACGGTCCGTCGCCCCGAGGAGTCGCGTCGTCGTCGCATCGGCGGCGACGTCCTGAGTGCCCGCGAAGACGAACATGACCGCGAAGACGGTGAGAATGGTGGCGAAGTCGCGGGCCGGGCTCAGGAGGGCCAGGCCCAAGGCGCCGAGGGTCAGCGCGACGTGGCAGAGGATCAGCCAGCCTCGGTAATGGCCGAGGAGGCGGGACCCGAAACGATCGACCAAGGGTGCCCACAGGAACTTGAGGACGATGATGAGGGCGAGTCCGGCAGCCGCTCCCAGGACCTCCAACGACATTCCGGCGCGTTGGGCGGCGATGAGGAATGTGTAGTTGTAGGCCGCCAGACACAGGTTCTGTGTGCTGTAGAGGGTGGCAACGAGTGTGAGTCGTCTGGTGCGCCCCATCAGCTGACCTGTTGCCGCAGTGGGTTGAAGGGCGCTGCGAGCTGCCTCGGTTGAGGGAGAGGGCGACATCAGGGCTCCTGCTGGAGGGGGCGACAAGGGGCGAAGCTCTAGCGATACTATGGCAAGCCTCGCCTTACTAGCAACGGGAAGGGTGTGTCTCGATGGCTCGTTCGACGAATCGAGCAGCTGCACGGAGTGTCGTGGAGGCAGCGCGGGTGCAACGAGCCCGATTGGCCCTCAGTTCGATCCTCGCCGTTGCGGCGGCCCTGGCTGGGCTGGTGCCCTATGTCGTCGTCTTCCTCGTGGCCGACGAGTTGTTCGTGCGACGGAGTGGGCACTCGGGGCACCTGGTGGTGTTGGCGTTCTGGGCGGCGGGGGCGGTGGTGCTCAAGGTGATGCTCAAGGCACTGGCGAACGCCGTCTCCCATGCCGCCGCCTATCGTGTCCTGGCCGACCTGCGCCTGGCCCTCGCCGAGAAGATCACCAGCATGCCCCTCGGCAGGGTGCGGTCCTACAGTTCTGGACACCTCCGCAAGGTGCTCCAGGACGATGTCGAACAACTCGAACTGGGGCTCTCCCATGCCATCCCCGACCTCTCAGCGGCGCTCGCGGTTCCGCTGGCCAGCATCGTCGTCATGTTCGTCATCAGTTGGCCGATGGCCCTGGCCGCACTGTTCGTCGTCATCCTCGCCGTTGCCCTCGTCGTGTGGGGGGTGAGACGATCCTCGGGAATGGCGACCGAGGAGTCCCGGGTCAAGAGCGACCTCAACACTTCTGTCATCTCCTTCCTGCGTGGCATGAAGGAGATCCGTGGTTTCATGCCCGGGCGGACCGGTTTTGCCGCAACGGATGCCGCGATCACCGGGATCCAACGCGTGGAGGACGCGAAGATGGCGCGAGGGAAGTGGCAGGCCGTGGCCTCCACCGCGCTGGTCGGGAATGCGCTGCTCTTTCTCCTCCCCCTGGGTCTGTGGCTCCTCCATGCCGGTGCCCTCACCTCCTCGTCACTCATCTTCTTCCTGCTCATCGGTACGGGTTTCGCCCAGCCACTGATGAACCTGATGATCAGCCTGGCCGTGCTGCAGTACCAGATCGAGGCGGGTGTGAGGGGTATCGATCAGATCCTCAAGGAACCCGATCTCACCAGCCCCTCGACACCGCGGGTTGCCACGGGGACCATGATCGAGTGTCGTGGGGTCCGGTTCGCCTACGGCGATGGGGGGCCGGAGGTTCTCGGCGGCATCGACCTCACGGTCCCTGCCGGAGGGAGTCTCGCCCTCGTCGGCCCCTCCGGAGGGGGGAAGTCGACGCTCATGGGCCTGCTGGCCCGGTTCCACGACCCGACCGCCGGTGCGGTGATGCTGGGTGGGGTGGATCTCAGGGAGATGGACCCGGTGACACTCATGACGCGGGTCGCCTATGTGCAGCAGGATGACCACCTGTTCGCTGACACGGTGCTCAACAACATCCGCATGGCCCGCCCAGATGCCACCGACGAGGAGGTGGTCGAGGCCGCTCGACGTGCGAGGGTCGCGGATTTCATCCCCAACCTCGCCGACGGCTGGGACACCGTTCTTCCCTCAGGGGGCGGAAACCTCTCCGGAGGGCAGCGGCAACGGATCTCGATCGCCCGCGCCATGCTCAAGGGGGCCGGAGTCGTTCTGCTCGATGAGGCCACCGCCTTCCTCGACCCGGAGAGTGAGCGTGCCGTCGGTGAAGCCGTCGCCGAGCTCCGACGCAGTGCGACGGTCGTCACCATCGCGCACAGGCTCGGTTCCATCGTTGACCACGACCGTGTCGCCTACATCGACGAGGGACGGGTGCTGGCCCTCGGTCGGCACGCGGACCTGCTCACCAGCTGCCCCGACTATGCAGAACTGTGGGAGGCCTACCAGCACACCCAGGGGTGGCGTCTCGAGGCCCGTGAGGCCTCCGCCGCCCACCCCGCCGCACCTCCATCGCCGCGACGCGGGCAGGGAAGCGAGTCAAGGAGCCGCCCGGGGACCGCTCCCCGCGTGGCGGGTTTGACCCGCATGGGTCCCATCCGACAGTGGTTGTCGATGCTGGGGGAGCGCAGGGGCGACCTGTGGCGGCGGGGCATCTGGTGGATCCTCCTGGACGGCATGCTCACGAGCGCGCCGATCGTCGTCCTGCTCCTCGCGCTCCTCGAGGTGCTCGGTGATGGCCCCGATTCGAGCTCGTGGTGGCGGTACGGCCTGATCCTGCTGGCCCTGTACCTGGCCCGCTGGGTGGCAGGGGTTGGCCTGGCCAGCACCTGGTGGCCCACTGCCAATGCCGCCATCGCGGCACTGAGACGCGGAGTGCTGGCGCATCTGCGGCGCATCCCGATGGGGCGCTACGTCCGTTTCGACGTCGGCCGCACCGCCACCCTGGTCACCTCCGACCTACCCCTGATCGACTTCACGAACCTTCCCGCACGACTCATCGTCGGGGTGATCCAGCCCCTGGTGGCGACGGTGGTGCTGTTCCTGCTCGACTGGCAGCTGGCGGTTGCCGCGTTGCTCGGGTTGCCGGTCTTCTTCCTCCTGTTGTTCCTGGCCAACCGGGTGCAGCGGGGGGTGATGGGTGAGGTCACCCGGATCCGGTCGCAGGCCACGACCGATCTGCTGGAGCTGGTGCGTGGGACGGCGGTGTTGCGCGCGAACCCGGATGCGCCGCAGATCGGCCGGTACCGGGCCACGGTTGAGGAACTGCGGCGGGCCAGTGTGGCGATGGCCGTCCGCACCAGCCCCGTCAGTTCCCTGGCCTCCGTCATCCTGGAGTTGGGTTTCGCGATGCTCGTGCTGTTCGTATGCCTCCGCACCGTCGGGCAGAGCCTGCCGCAGGACGTGGCCCTGCTGCTGCTCGTCATCGCCCTGAGCATCTACCGGCCTTACCAGGAACTCATGGACTTGGCCAACTACCGCCACCTTCAGGAACACATCGTGGAGCGGGTCGCGGAGGTCTGGGACGTCGATCCCATGCCCGAGAACCCGGTTGCAACGGCAACGGGCAGCGCCGTGGAGTTCCGTTCGGTCGGCTTCTCCTACGACGGGAGACGCCCGGTGCTCACAGACGTCTCCTTCGAGGCCGCGCCGGGGCGGGTCACCGCGCTCGTGGGGCCCTCCGGTGCCGGGAAGACGACGGTGAACAACTTGGTGGCCCGTTTCTGGGACACGACGGAGGGCGAGGTCCTCATCGGAGGAGCAGACGTGCGTCACCTGGGAGAGGACGCCCTGGCCGGATTGGTGACCACCGTCCATCAGGACGTGTACCTCTTCCCCGCCACGGTGCGGGAAAACCTCACGCTCGGGGCGCAGGTCGAGGAGGAGCGACTGCTGGCTGCCCTGGAGGCAGCTCAGGCGTGGGGCTTCGTCGAGCGGCTACCCAGGGGGCTCGACGAGCCTTTGAGCGAGGGTGGGCTCAACCTGTCCGGTGGGCAACGTCAGCGACTCGCGATCGCCCGTGCCCTCGTGAAGGACGCTCCCGTGCTCCTGCTCGATGAGGCCGTCGCGGCCGTGGATCCGCGAACCGAGGTGAAGATCCAGCGAGCCCTGGAAAGCCTGGTGCAAGGACGGACGGTGATGGTGGTTGCGCATCGGCTCAACACCATCCAAGGGGCGGACCGGATCGTGGTGCTCAACGACCACACCGTCGAGGCCAGCGGCACCCACGGCGATCTGCTTGCCTTGAGCGCCACGTATCGACGGTTGTGGGAGGCAACCTCAGCCTCCACCCCACGCCCATGAAAAGCCATGGGGCCCGGATTGCTCCGGGCCCCATGGTTGTGATTGAGGATCAGCGTCGGCGGTTTTTCCGCTCGTCGATGATGATGGCGAGGATGATGATCGCGCCCTTGACCACCATCTGCCAGAACGGGGAGACACCCAGCATGGTGAGGCCCACGTTGATGACGCCGATGATGAGGGTACCGACCATGACGCCCCACACCGTGCCGACGCCGCCGTTGAAGGAGGTGCCGCCGATGACGGTGGCGGTGATGACGTCGAGCTCCAGCATGACACCGAAGCTCGGGTTTCCGGTGGTGTTGCGTGCCGTGAGGACGATGGCGGCGACGGCGGCCAGCAGACCGATCATCGTGTAGATCTTGAAGTGGTTCTTCGCCACCGAGATGCCGGAGACCTTGGCGGCCATCTCGTTGCCACCGATGGCGTAGATGTGACGCCCGAACCGCGTGCGGTTGTAGACGAACCACATCGCCACGGCCAACAGGACCAGGATGATGATGGGCGTGACGCCCTGACCGATGGCCGTGAACCCGGGGGCCAGGTTGCTGACCGGACGCCCGTTGGTGATGATGTTCGCGAAACCGCGGGCCGCGGTCATCATGCCCAGGGTGGCGATGAACGGCGGGATCTTGAAGATCGCGATGAGGCTGCCGACGGTGCCACCGACGAGAGCCCCGGCCAGGAGACCCATGAGCAGGGACACGAAGATCGGCATGGCGGGGAGCCCTGGGATGAGGGTCCCGGCACCGGGCCGCTGGGCGAAGGCCGCCACGATCACGGAGACGAACGCGACGGTGGAGCCGACGGACAGGTCGATGCCCTTGGTGATGATGGCGGCCATCATGCCGAGGGAGATGATGCCGATGGGGGCCACCTGGACCACCAGGTTCATCAGGTTCTGGGTGGCGAAGAAGCGTCCCTCGGTCAGGATCGTGAAGAGGATGACGAACCCGATCAGGATGAACAGGATGGAGTAGGTGCGGATGAACTCGCCCACATCGAACTTGGTGCGCGAGACGGAAGCAGTATCAGACATTGGTGTTTCCTTCGGACTCTGGGGCGCCGTCGCCACCGGTGGCCAGGTGCATGACGGATTCCTGGTTCGCCTCCTCGCGGGAGAGCTCACCGGAGATGCGCCCCTCGTGCATGACGATGATGCGGTCGCTCATCCCGAGGACCTCGGGGAGCTCGGACGAGACCATGATGATGGCCTTGCCCTCCTGGGCCAGCATGGACATCAGGCGGTGGATCTCGGACTTCGCGCCGACGTCGATGCCCCGGGTGGGTTCGTCGATCATGAGCACCTCGGGCAGGGTGAGCATCCAGCGCGAGATGAGTGCCTTCTGCTGGTTGCCGCCTGAGAGGTTCTGGATGAGCTGGCGCAGCGTCGGGGTCTTGATGCGCAGCTTCTCGCGTTGATCCTCCGCGTCATGTTTCATCTTGCCGACGTTGAGGACGCCGCCGGGGCTGTAGTGGGGTAGGGCGGCGACTGTGATGTTGTCGGCCACGCTCAGTACGCCCATGATCCCGTTGAGCTTGCGGTCCTCGGTCAGCAGGGCCATTCCGGCCTTGATGGCATCCGACGGCTGTTTGATGGTGAGCTTCTGGCCGTCGAGCCAGACCTCGCCGGAGTCGGCCTTCTCCATCCCGAAGATGGTCTCCAGCACCTCGGTGCGTCCGGCGCCCATGAGCCCCGCGATGCCGAGGATCTCGCCGCGACGCAGGTCGAAACTCACGTCCTTCACCATGGAACCGCGGTTGAGATTGCGCACACTGAGGACGACCTCGCCGATCTCGGCCTCCAGCTTCGGGAACAGGTCGGTCAGCTCCCGACCCACCATGAGCTGGATGAGCTTGTCCCGGTTCAGTTCCTTCGCCGCGTACGAGCCGACGTGCTGGCCGTCGCGGAAGATGGTGATGTCATCCGAGATGCGGAAGACCTCATCCATCTTGTGCGTGATGTAGATGATGGCCACACCGAAGTCGGTGAGCCGCTTGATCATCTTGTGCAGGTGCGCGACCTCGCGCTCGGGGATGGCCGAGGTGGGCTCGTCCATGATGATGATCTTGGCGTCATAGCTGATGGCCTTGGCGATCTCCACCATCTGCTGCTTCGCGACCGTCAGGTTCTTCATCCGGGCGCGTGGGTTGATGTCGATCTCCCACTCGTCGAAGAGCTCCTGGGTCTTGTCGATGATGGCCTTGGGGCTGAGCAGCCCGAAGCGGCCGCGCTGCTCGCGGCCCAACCAGATGTTCTCGGCCACCATCATCTCGGGAACCGGGGACAGCTCCTGGTGGATCATCGAGATCCCGTGCTCCAGTCCGTCCTTGGTGTTCTTGAAGTTGACGACGTCCCCGGCCAGTTCGACCGTGCCCTCATCGGGGGTGTACATCCCGATGAGGCATTTCATGAGGGTCGACTTGCCCGCCCCGTTCTCCCCCATGAGGGAGTGCACGGTGCCGCTGCGCACATCAAGGTTCACGTTGTCCAGGGCGACGACGCCCGGGAAGGTCTTGCGGATGCCCTGCATCCTCAGGATGGTCTCCTGCATGGTTCACCTCACTGGGAAAACGGGGGTCGGGCCACTGCCCGACCCCCGTTCTCACTCACTTGTACTTGGCCGTGTCCTCCGGGGTGACCAGGACGTAGGGGACGTCCACGACGGCGGGAACCGTCTCACCGTTGATCATCTGGATGGCGGTGTCGACGCCGGCCTGTCCCTGACCCTTCGCATCCTGGAAGACGGTCACCTCCAGCTTGCCCGCATCCATGGCGGCGATGGCGTCGGCGGTGGCGTCCACGCCACCGACGATGACGTCATCCAGCTTGCCCGCGTTCTCCAGGGCCTGGATGGCGCCGAGGGCCATCTCGTCGTTGTTGGAGCAGATGACGTTGACCTCGTCGCCGGACTGCAGCCAGGTCTCGGTGATGGCCAGGCCCTTGTCGCGCTGCCACAGGCCGGCCTGGGTGGTGACCAGCTTCATCTCCGGGTACTTCGCGACGGTGTCCGCGCAGCCCTTGGTGCGCATCTGGGCGGCCTCTTGAGTGGGATCACCCTGGAGGATGAAGACGTTGCCCTTCTCGCCCGCGAGCTTCGCGAGGGCCTCCATCTGGATCTGGCCCGCGTAGAGGGAGTCGGAGCCCACGTAGGGCACACCGGCCGGGAGGTTGTCGGGGCGGCGGTTCACGTAGATGAGCGGAACTCCTGCCGCCTGCGCCTTCTCGGTGATCTGCTGGGTGGTGGCGGTGTCCTGGGGGAGCACGATGAGCGCGTCCACGCCACTGGCCAGGAAGTTCTCGATCTGGTTGAGCTGAACCTCGACCTTCTCCTCGGCGGAGTTGATGGTCACCTCGATGCCGGCCTCGCGGCCACGCTCCTCGATGGAGTCCGCGACGGTCTTGAGGAACTGGTCGAGCACCGGGAACGATGCGCCGATCTTCAGCTTCTTGCCGTCCTTGGGCTTGACCACGTCGCCGGGCTCGTACTTGACGGTCTCCCCGCTGGTGGGGAACTTGGCATCGCCGCCGCCCCCCTGTGCCCCGTTGTTCGACGGCTGGGTGTCGCCGGTGCTTCCGCAGGCGGAGAGCCCGAGGGCGGCAGCGGCAAGCAGCGCCGCGATCTTGGGTGCGCGTTTCATGTGCTTCTCACTTCCTTGTGTGGCGTTCCGGTCAGGGTACCGGCCTTGCAACGGGTCGATCCTCCCGCACCGGGGCCATATATGTCAATACAAATGGCTGGTTTGTTACGCCGTCGCCCCCTGTCGGTTCGTCAGTTCCCGCTCGATCCGCTCCCGCATCCGGACGTGGATCGCGTCGGCCTCCTCCTCCCAACCGAAGACGCACACCGAGACGGGCCCGTCGTAGTTGATCTCCCTCAGGTAGCCGAACACCTCGTCCCACGGCACCTCGCCGTTGCCGATCTCGTTGTGCTGATGGATGCGGGCGTCGACCCCCGGCGGGTTGATGATGTAGCGGTTCCCGACGTTCGCCAAGTGGTTCCACACGTCAGCGATGTGGACGTGCCTCAGGCGGGGCCCCGCGTACTCCATCATCGCCCGCGGGTCGCCGCGTCCCTCAGAGAGATGGAACATGTGGGGCAGGCAGAACTCGTAGTTGAGCCACGGCTTGTTCACCCCGCGCACGATCTGCACCGCGCGTTCGTTGGTCTCGACGAAGTCGTACGGGTGCGCCTCAATGGTGCACTCGATGCCGCGTTTCTCGAAGTCGGGGATGAGTTCCTCGATGGAGCGGTAGAACTGGTGTTCCGACTTCAGCGGCTCGTTCGGGTCGCCGGAGAACTCCGTCGCGATGAGGGGTACCTCCAGCTCCTCCGCGATCTCCAGCAGCCGACGGAAGTTGCGGACCTGGGCCTGCCGCTCCTGCTCGTCGGGGGAGGACCAGTTGAACACCGGGTTGAAGGTCCAGATCTTCACCCCCGACTCGCTCATGGCCTTCTTGACCTTCGCGATCTCGTGGTCGTCGACCTTCGGGTAGTGGTGCCACTCGTGGAAGTCGGCGCGCGGCGACAGCTCGATGTACTCGTAGCCCAGTTCGGCCGCCTTGAAGCACTCCTCCGCGACGCTCAGGTGCGGGTGGTACATCGACGGGTCCAGCAGGATCTTGACCATCTCAACTCCTCCTCAGGCGTAGAACTCGGGTTTCGGCAGCATCTCGACGGGCACCCAGCCGTCGACCTCGAGGGCCTGCACCCCCGCGTCGCACACGACGGCGGCCGCGTAGCCGTCCCAGCTGGACGAGCCGGTGTGACGGTCCTCCGAGACGGCGGTGATCCACTCCTGCACCTCGCGCACGAAGGCCGTCCCGAAACGCTGGTTGTGGTCCATGGTGAGACGGTTACGGCGCCCCTTCAGGTCGGCGCGCTGCACCAGCTCCTGGTCACCGAGCCGCACCACACCGGTCTCGCCGACCAGCTCGCACTGGATGTCGTAGCCGTACTGGCAGTTGACGAACACCTCGTCGTCGACCCGCACCCCGGAGGTGGTCTCCAGGATGAGCACGAGCGGGTCCTGCAGGTGCGGGAACCGATGGCTGGTGCGCTTCGGCTTGTCGACACGGACCCGGGTGAACTCCTCGCCGAGCAGCCACCGCATGGTGTCGATCTCGTGGATGGCGGTGTCGTTGATGGCCATGTCCCACGTGTACATCTCCGGCACTGTCGGGTTGCGGTGCGCGTTGTGGACCATGAGGGCCTCGCCGATCTCGCCCGCGTCGAGCAGCTGCTTCATCTCCTGGTAGGAGGGGTCGAAGCGGCGCATGAAACCGACGGTGACGAGGCGTTTCCCAGCTCGCTGCTCGGCCTCCATGATCCGCACGCACGCGTCGGCCGTCGGCGCGAGGGGCTTCTCGCAGAACACGTACTTGCCCGCCTCGATCGCGGCGATGACATCCACCTCGTGGGCGGGGCCGTAGCTGCAGATCATCACCGCGTCGACCTCGGGTGAGGCGATGAGCTCGGCCGAGCTGGTGAAGGCGCGACCGTCGATCAGCTCCGCCACCTTGGCGGCGTTGTCGGCGTTGAGGTCGGCGACGGCGACGACGCGGCCGCCCGCGATGACCGAGTGGATGCGGTGGATGTGGGCCTGCCCCATGCCGCCGGGGCCGATCATTCCGATGCGCAGCGTCATGTCACACCTCACTTCACGCCGAGTCCGATGGAGGCCAGGTATTCGCGGACCTTGATGGCATTGGGCAGCGGGTAGGACGGGTCACAGCCGTACATGTCCTGCTCGCAGATGACGTAGAGCTCCTTGTCGAGGTCGGCCAGCGCCTCGACAAGGCTCGGCATGTCTGGCTCGCCCTCCGGGGGTGGCACCGAGCAGCCCGCCTTGACCGCCTTGACGAACGGCCAGTCCTCGTCGTGGGCCTGTTTCACGATCTTCGGGTCCATCGCCTTGATGTGGACGTACTCGATGCGTTCCGGGTAGTCCTTGATGAGTTCGATGTTGTCGGCCATGCCGTAGACGATGTGGCCGGTGTCGAGGCAGAAACCGACGTACTCGGGGTCGGTTGCCCGGAAGATCCGGTCGATGTCCTCCCGGGTCTCGATGTGGGAGTCGCCGTGGGGGTGGAGGACGAGCTTGAGTCCGTAGTCCTCCTTCATCATCCGGCCGAGCCGGTTCGCGTTGGTGATGTAGAGCTGCCAGGCGTCCCCGTCGAGGTGGCGCACGTCGGTGTACTCGCCGGTGTGCTCGTCGCGGAACATCGGCGGCAGGTGGACGACGTACTCCGCGCCCACGGCGGCGTGGGTCTCGCCGACGCGGCGGAACAGGTCCTCCGTGTCGGCCCAGGCCTCGGCCTTGTGGAGGATGCCCCAGGCGGTGCCCGCGACGACCCGGAAGCCGCGCGCCCCCATCTCGTCGGCGAGTCGCTTCGGGTCGGTGGGGAAGTAACCGAAGGGGCCGGTCTCCATGACGGAGAACCCAGCCTCGGCCATCTGGTCGAGAGCCTGCTCCCAGGGGATCTGCAGCGGGTCCTCGGGGAACCAGACACCCCACTGGTCGGGGCACACGCCGAGGGTGAGCTTGTTGTAGCGGGGGTCGGGGTTGCGGGACTTGTCCATCGCGGGGCCTCCAAGGGTGCGCTTCATCGGGCAGCTTCAGCGTAGGACTGCTGAAATTGTGCTGTCAATTGGTTCTTGAAGTCCCGATGATGCTGCGAATCGTGTTCAAAATCCGGCGTGATCAGGCGCGAGTGAATCCTGTAATGTGCAGACAAGAACGCGCCATCGTGGGTGCGGCAGAGTGGAGGTCAACGTGGAACGCAGGATCATCGGTGTGGGGGTCATCAGCCTCGGCTGGATGGGAAGGCTCCACGCCCGGAGCTATCGGGCCCTCGCGGAGCGGTTCCAGGACCTCGGGGCGGACGTGTGTCTCGTCGCCGCCGCTGACACCCAGGAGGCGGTGTGCGAGGAGGCGGTGAACGCGCTCGGTTTCGAACGGGCCTACCGCGACTACCGTGAGCTGCTCCGCGACCCGGACGTCGACGTCGTGAGCATCTGCTCCCCGAACTTCCTCCACCACGAGATGGCGATGGCGGCCATCGAGGCGGGCAAGCCGTTCTGGATCGAGAAGCCGATGGGGGTCAGCGCGGCTGAGTCGCGGGAGATCGCCGAGGCGGCGGATCGGGCCGGCCTGGTGACCGCCGTCGGCTTCAACTACCGCCACACCCCGGCCATCCAGCGGGCCCGGCGGCTCATCCGCGACGGCAGGCTCGGGCGGATCACCAACGTGCGCTGCTGGCTCATCGCCGATTACGCCAGCTCGCCGACGGGGCCGCTCACCTGGCGGCACAGCATCGCCAAGTGTGGACACGGAGTCCTCGGTGACCTGCTCAGCCATGGGGCCGATCTCGTCCAGTACGTCGCGGGACGGGTGACGGCCGTCACGGCCACCACCTCACAGTGCATCACGGAGCGCCCCATTCCCACGAAGATCGGGGTGGGTCACACCGGCTGGGAGGTCTCCGACGAGATGGGGGCCGTCGAGAATGAGGACCTCGTCGCGATGATCGCGAAGTTGGAGGGTGGCGCCTTCGCCACGTTGGAGGCCAGCCGGATCGCCGTCGGGCCGCGCGCTGAGTACGTGCTCGAGGTGTACGGCACGAACGGGTCGCTGCGCTGGAACTTCGAGCACCTCAATGACCTGGAGATCTGCATCGGCGTGGACCAGGAGTTCCAGGGCTACACCAGGGTCATGGCGGGGCCGGACTTCCCGGGATTCTCGACCTTCCAGCCGGGTGCGGGGACGTCGATGGGCTTCGATGACATGAAGGCCGTGGAGGCGTCGCTGTTCATCCGCTCCGTCGTGACCGGCGAGCAGCTGGCCCCATCGGCTGCGGACTGCTGGGCGGCTGCGGAGATCGACGAGGCCGCGGTGCGTTCTGCGGCCGACGGGCAGTGGCACGAGATCCCCGACGTCACGGGACGGACCACCTGGGCCGAGTGACCGCTCCCCGCTCGCGCGCGCTCCATCCCCTATGATGGGTGCGCGCGGGCGCATGTCCGTGTGGCGAGATCGCATAGTGGACTAGTGCAGCCGCCTTGAAAGCGGCCGAGGGAAACCTCCGTGGGTTCGAATCCCACTCTCGCCGCCGTCATTCCTCGGGGTGGTAGGCGCAGGCGTCGGAGATGACCTCTGCGGGCGGTGCCTCCGACTCCGTGGCCTTCGGGGCCTCCGACTTGTTCGGCTTGGCCTCCTGGGTGGACTCCTCCGGCTTCTGGGGCTTCGCCTCCTCGGTCGGCGTCACCTCGGGGACGGGGGCCGACGACGTGGGCTCGGCGGTCGTGGTGGGTGCGGCCGACTCGGTTGCGGTGCCGGTGGCGCCGATGGCCTCCGCGACGGAGCGTCGCATCTCCTTGAAGTCGGGGTTCCCGTACACGTAGCCGTACGACCCGTCGACGAACTGGAGCCGGGTGACGTCAGCGTCCTTGACCTTGAGGGCGAGCTCGACGATCGGCTGGAGGGCGTCCTGCGGGATGTCGGTCATCACCATGTCCTTGGAGGCCTTGGCGATGGCCTCGTAGGAGGTGAGCATCGTCTGCGGGTTCGCCTGGCGGATGACCGCGCCCACGAGGCAGGACTGACGGGCCATGCGGTCGTAGTCGTCCACCCCGTAGCGGCTGCGGGCGTACCACATGGCGTGGTAGCCGTCGAGGTGGCGGTTCGGGCCGGGCTCCAGGTAGCCGTGGGGCCTGACGCCGGCATCCTTGTTGCCGCCGATGGGGATCTTCCTGTTGATGTTGACGGTGACGCCGCCCATGGCGTCGATGAGTTGCTGCAGCCCGTCGATGTTGATGAGGGCGAAGTAGTGGATCTTGAGGCCAGTGATGCCCTCGACCCCGAGCTTGAGGGCCTCGGCCCCGGGGTAGGTGGCGGGGCTGACGGCCTTGGTCATCTCGGGGTGGTCGCCGTTGACGGTGCGTTCCCAGATGGCGTTGATGTACCACTCGGCGGGGTTGTCGTTGGGGTTGGTGAAGCCCTTCGGGAAGACCTTGGCGAGCTTGGACCCCTTCGGGAAGGGCGTGAACTGGACGTTGCGTGGGATCTGGACCAGCGTCGTGGCACCGGTGGCGGTGTCGATGGAGGCCACCATGATGGTGTCGGTGCGGGGCACGTAGACGCCGTTGTTGTCCTTCTTCCGTGTCTCGGTGCTGTCCGCGCCGAGCAGCATGATGTTGAGGCGCGGCATGCCCTCCCAGACATTGGAGCCGGCGACGATGGTGGGTCGGCTCGTCGAGACGACCTCGTTGGCCTCCTTGAACACGGAGTTGACGAGGTCGCGGCTGGACAGGGCGTAGCGGGCACCGACGGCGAGGGGTGCGCCGATGCAGAAGGTCAGGGTTGCGACGAGGCCGGCGCCGAGGGCGCGTCGCCCCAACCGGAGTCCCGGGGGGCGGGTCAGCAGGTGGGTCGCGGTGACCAGCAGCACCCAGGAGATCGCGAGGGCGATGAGCAGGGCGGTGATGATGGCGAGGGAGTCGGGGTTGACGGCGAGTCCGGCGAGTCGCCCGAGATCGGTGAGCGCGGTGTAGCCGACGACGCCGAGGCACGCCAGGAAGGTGACGGGGGCGAGGACGCCGAGGAGTCTGGCCCAGCGGGGTTTCGTCCCGACCAGCCCCACGCCGGGCAGGAGCGCGCTGGCGGTGGTGAGGAGGAGGCTGCGTTTGAGGGAGGAGCGGGTGGGTTCGATGCCCGCATCCTTGCTGTTGGCGGCGGGAGAGGGCGGCTCGGGTGTGGGCGCGTCGTCGTGCGTCTCGGGACGGAAGAATCGGTCGTCGGGTCGGAAGGGGGCGTCGTCGCGCCCGGCGTCGATGCCCTCGTCGGAGAGGTGCCGGGGGAGCGGGTCGAGGGGGGCACCGTGTCGGGGCGCGGGTGAGATGTACTCGTAGCGTGGGGCGGCGCTCCTGCGCGGCTGCTCGAGTGTCGTCTCGTTCTCGGTCGGAGGGGGTTCCGGGCCACGACGAGGAGAACCCTCCCGGTAGAACCCGGAGTACTTCCCGTCGGACAAGACGGCACCTCCCTTCATCACGTCAAGGTTCCTGCCAGTGTACTTGCCCTCCGAAGGGCCAAGCGGTCAAGCATTCAGCGGCTGTGAGCGACGGGGTGGGGAACGGCCGGAGCCGATCAGGGTTGCCGCCCCCGTCGCGCCTCGGTTACCCTTGTCCGGTCGTGGAGGTGTCGCCTAGTACGGTCTATGGCGCCCGCCTGCTAAGCGGGTTTGGGACTCAATCCCATCGCGGGTTCAAATCCCGCCACCTCCGCCAGACGACGCTTACTCGAACCCTCGGTGGCAACACCGGGGGTTCGTTGCGTGTCGGGGGCGCCTGCGGGTGTCCCCGTTCGCGTTGTGAGGGCCTGTGGGGCGTTCGGGGCGTCGTGGACGGTCTCATGGTCGTCTGGTGGGGTTCCGGTGCCTGTGAGGGCGTCGTGGAGGGTGGCAAAGGGTTCTTTGAGGGTGGAGGTGGTGACGGTGGTGGTTTTGGTGGTGGTGTCGTCGAGGTGGATGGCTTCGAAGAGGGCATGGCAGAGCAGGCCGCGGACGGCGTCGGGGACGTGGGTGTAGAGGGCGCCGATGTCGGTCATGAGGTCGAGGCAGGTGGTCAGCACGTCATGCCCGATGGCCAGGCGCTGGTCGGTGTCGCGTTTCTCGTCCTCGAGTCGGGTTCGGGTGTTCTCGATTGTGCGGAGGCGCTGTTTGGCGGCGTCGCGGGGGATGTCGCCGTCGGCGAGGAGGTCGATGACGCGTTCTTCCTGGGCGGCCAGGGTGCGTAGTTGTTCGGTGACGGCGCGGTTCATCTCGCGGATGGTGGCGTGGTGGTGGTCGAGGGCTGCGGTGAGTTGCTGTTGGGTGCGTTCGGCCCATTCTGGTTGGAGGCTGATGCCGGTCACATGGCGTTCGACGGCTTCTTCGACCAGCGCCACGGGCAGGTAGGGCATGTCGCAGTGGCCTTCTTGGCGGCCACGGCAGAGGTAGTAGGCGTAGGTGCCGCCTTTGCCCTTGGCCTGGGTGTAGACGAAGCGGCTGGTGCGTCCTTGGGCTCGGCAGCGGTCGCAGAAGAGGATGCCGGTTTTGAGGTAGTGGTGGTGGATGCGGTCGCGGGTGTTGTTGGAGCGCAGGGCTCGGACGTCCTGGACGCGGTCGAAGAGTTCCTGGCTGACCAGGGGCTGGTGGCGGCCCTTGAACTGTTCACCTTTGAAGGTGACGATGCCGGTGTAGTAGGGGTTGGCGAGCAAGCGGTGCAGCGCGGCGATGGAGATGGGCCTCGGCGTCGGGTAGCGGCGGGTCGGTCGGGATTTCAAGCCGAGGTCGGCCATGGTGATCTGGAGCTGCTCGATGGAGTAGTCGCCAGTGGCGTATAGCTCGAACGCCTTACGGATGAGGGGACCACGCTCGGGGTCGACGCCGATGGTGTTCACGCGGCGTCCCTCGACGTAGTCAGTGATGTTCAGATACCCCAGTGGGGCGACGCCGCTGGTGCCGCCCTGTTCGATCTTGCGGCGCAGCTTGATGCGGATATCAGCTCCGTCGGCGGCGGAGCGGTATTCATTGACGGTGGCGAGCATGCCGTGGACGAGCTGGCCCTCGGGGGTCTCGTCGATGTTCTCGGTGGCGGAGATGAGCGCCACGCGGGCGGTGCGGAGCTCCATCATGGTCACGGCGTCGTCGAAGCGGTTGCGGTTCAGGCGGGAGAGCTTGTAGACGATGACGTACTCGACGTCCTTCTGCTGGCGGATGCGGGTCATCATCTTGCGGAACTCAGGACGGTTCGTAGTGTTGGTGCCGCTGCGGCCGAGTTCGACGTACTCCCCGACGACCTGAATGCCCAGTTGCTTGGCCTTGGCCTTGCAGATTTTCCGCTGGGTCGGGATGGACAAGCCCTCGGGGTCGTAGTCGGTGCGAACCTGCGATGGGTCAGAGACTCGCAGGTACAGCACGGCGCGTTGTGGGGTGGTCTCAGTCATGCTTTATCTCCTCCCGTAGTGCGGTTGTTGGATGGTGAAGCGCTGCGGCTGCCAGCGTGGGGTGTGGATGGGGCGGGCGCAGCGGGCTGGTAGGGGTTCGGGGTCGAGGGGACGGGCGATGCCGGTCTGGTCGATGCGGACGCGGATGGCGGCTTCGGACACGGCGAAGTGGTCGGCCAGGGCGGTGGTGGTTTGGAGTCCGGCGGCCCAGGCCTGTTTCAGGGCGGTGCGCGGGACGAGGGCGCAGCCTGCGAAGTAGTCGGCGGCCCGTTCTGCCTGCTCGTGGGCGGTCGGCTGCGGGGAGCGGCTCCAGTAACGCCTGGTGGTCGCAGGCTGGTGTTCGGTGTACAGCCAGTGGGTCTGGCCGTGGTCGATGATGTGCTTGAACTCGTGCAGCATGGTGAAGCGCTGCCGTACCTCGGGGTCGCCTGCATTCAGGCAGATGATCCACTCCTTACCGTTCCAGTGGCTCATGCCGGAGACCGGGAGCGGTTCGTGGACGACGCGGATGCGTGGCAGCTGGGCCAAGTGGTCTTCGGTGATCCCGGTGAGCTGGTAGCTAGGGTGGCTGGCGGCGAGGAGGGTGCAGAGTTTGGCGGCCTGGCGTTCGGCCAGGTTCAGGGCCTCGGTGAAGCTGCAGGCGCGGCGGGGTGTGAGCTGGCGGAGGCTCCTGAGAATGCTTGGTGTGCTTGATGTGGTCATGGAGCCTCCTTTCGTGTGAAGCAGTTGTGGTTTATCTGATGCGCCCGGTTGGTCCGGGGTGTGCGGGGTCTTCGTCCTCGCCCGGGGTGGGGCCGGTGGTGTGTTCGTCGATGCCGTATTTGCCAGCGATGCGTTGAAATGCGGCCGTGATCTCGTCGTGGGCCTCGGGTGGCAGCTGTCGGTACTTGGTGCGCAGATATGGCGTGAAGGTGGGCAGTGTAGGGGTGAGGTTGTAGCCAGCAGCCTCGATGATTTCCAAGGGCTCGACCCCGTAGGTCTCGGTCAGGGCCAGCAGGCGGTCGATGCGAGTGCTGGGTGTCTTGCCCTGTTCGAGGAGGGAGATGGCGCCCAGTGAGATGCCGGATTCGGCGGCCGCCTGACGGACGCTCAGGCCTGCGGCCTCGCGGGCTTCCCGCAGCAAGCGCCCGAGTTTGGGTTGGGGTCTGGCCCGGGGCGGAATCCCCCGCGCGGTCCCGGAATGCGGGAGGGTACCCTGAGAAATGGGCGTGGAAATGTGGCGTGGTTCGTTCATATTTCTATTGTACGCTCCGCGTTTAGAATTGTGAACGGGTTTGGTGGATATTACAACGGTTTATAGGGGTAGTGGGGCTTGGTCGAGCGATCAGTCCTGCAGCCCTCGCGCAGTCATCTAGCTATGGCCGCACCTATGCGATACAATATCCTTATGCAGGATAGCAATCTTCCTCGACTCTCGGGCAAACTGATCCGCAACTCCACAGCTGAGTTTTTGATCTTCACCAGCCAAGAGGGTGGATCCAGTATCGAAGCTCGGTACGAAGAGGGAACCATCTGGCTGAGCCAAAAATTGATGGCTGAGCTGTTCGGCACCTCTCGGGAGAACATAACGCTACATCTTCGCAACATCTATGACGATGGTGAGCTTGAAGAGATGGCAACCTGTAAGGATTTCTTACAGGTTCGCCAAGAAGGGTCACGGCAAGTCAAACGCCGAGTGGCCCACTACAACCTCGATGCCATCATCTCGGTGGGTTACCGGGTCAACTCGGTGCGCGCCACCCAGTTTCGCCAGTGGGCTACCCAGGTGCTGCGTGATTTCGCCATCCGGGGCTACGTCATCGACCGTCAGCGGATGGAGAACGGAACTTTTCTCGGTGAAGACTACTTCGAGCGACTCCTGGAGGAGATTCGTGAGATCCGTCTGTCCGAGCGTCGCTTCTACCAGAAGATCACTGATATCTACGCCACCAGTGTGGACTACAACAAGGATGCTCCGACCACCAAGCGCTTCTTCGCCACGGTGCAGAACAAGCTGCACTACGCCGTCCACGGCCAGACCGCAGCCGAGCTCATCCAGTCGCGAGCCGACGCTGCTCAACCACACATGGGGTTGACGTCATGGGCTGGCAGCCCTGATGGCAAGATCCTCCGTAGCGATGTCACGATCGGAAAAAATTACCTCACCCGAGAGGAGCTGGAAGACCTCGGTCGCTTGGTCAACGCCTTCCTGGACTTGGCGGAATCCCGGGCTCGCCGCCGGATCCCCATGACCATGGAAGACTGGGAGAAGCGGCTGGACGCCTTCTTGAATCTCGATGACCGACAGATACTCGACAATGCTGGCAGTGTCTCCAAGTCCCAGGCTGACGACCACGCACTGAGCGAATTTGAGAAGTTCCGCATCGTGCAGGACCAGAGCTACCTCAGCGATTTCGATCGGCTGAGAAACGGGCTCGGAGAAGAAGCGTGATGGTGCGGGAGGTCGGGCGGAGCCCTGCTTAGGGGATTGAGGGTCGGGGCTGTTTTTTGTGGCGAGAGCAATACTCTTCGTTTGGAGATATGAATGGATTTGAGGATTTTAAACGATCTATGGGGGGTGCAGCGTCCGTATGAGGGAGGTGTTTACGACGACGCATCTTCGATGCAAAACGCCTCGGCAGAGAGTTTTGAGGCTTCAAGGTCCGACACGTGAATAGTGACCCATATATCCTCGGGTTAGACGGACAATGTCACTCCCGGAGGGAGCTAGGAGTTTTGAGCCAGTCTCGCGCAGTGCCAATCATCGCGTGCAGCATTAGATCTGCCTTCTTTTCATCTCTGGGAGGCAAGATTGATTTGTTGGCAGGGGCACTACTTGCGATAGTCAGAACTCCCACTGGGAGTCGAGAGTTGTAAGCCGATCTAATGTAGACTGGGACGGAGAAGTAGCTATTCCATCTGCGAACAATTCCTCCGGGTGTCTCGCCGCGTATCTCTGAGGTGTCCTTATGGATCGCGCGCCCTTCAGTCAGTGCTACCACTGAAGATATCTTTGAAGACCTCTCAATTTCTTGCGAGTTAAGGAATTCGCGATCTGTTAGAACTGCTTGGCTAGTCGCCCATAGCACAAGCTCTCGATTCAAAACCGGGTTTCTTCTTACCCATAATTCTAGCTTGAAATGTTCGCCAGAGTCATGTCTTTCGCCCTGCTTATCTACAAGATCAAGAGTTGCCTCCAAAAGCTCGGACAGCTTTCTTTGCAGCTTCTGGTGGTCTTGGGCGAGGCTCGACTTGCTCCATTCTTCCCACCAGTTTACCAGTCGATTTCCGTACCGAATGGGTTTGTACTTAGTTCCTCTTGCTTGAGCGACGAGACTGAGGGTAACCTCTTCGACAAGCTGAGCTACTTGGCACTTGAAATCAGCAAGCTGAAGGGAGAGGCCAAGAGAGCGAGCGCGAGCCTCAAGGTGGTTAATGTAGCGTTGGTGCTCAATATCGTAGTTGTTGGAGAATTGATAGGATTCGATGGGCATTACGCAGACTCTTTGGGAGCTCGCTTTTTCTGTCGCGGTTCGAATTAGGGAATGAACGAGGGGTCCGTCGCTTAGGCTTGATCCGACTATAAGTAGCGACTCATCGTCGTTAAACCTCTCCTGGAGACGTGATTCGATGGATGACCTGTATTTAGCGTAATCGTGCTCGGAAATAACGAGAGCTGAGTTGCCAAGTGAGTCTGAGGGGGATACTCTCCCATGGAGGTAGGTGAGGTCTACTGAAACGCCTGCACTGCCGGGGGCGGTTTCTTCTCCTGGTCGGTTTTTTAGAAGCTGATATGTCCCATCCTTATTAAGAACGTAGACTTTTAGATTTGGGGTTGTATCTGGCAGTGACTCTCTATCTAATATCCAGCGCTCTTCTAAGAAATAGTCGTAGTTGGTAGTGATAATAGACACTTTCTTGCCCTGGTGTGCTAGTCCTCGGGCTAAGTTGGTGATACTCCGGGCTAGGCGACCTTCCTCCCATGAGTTCCCACTGTAGAGATCTTGTGCTAACCTCGCGCCAATTTTCTGCTGGAAGTCTGGCCACCCTTTGCCTGCGGTATCAACGTGCAATCCATGCATTATTGTAGCTGTACCTTCTGGCCCCAGGGCATTTAAGAGCACCTCAACCTCTTCTGGGTCGGGTGGCGTTAGTCTTCCGCGTTCATGCTGTGCATAGAAGTAGTCCGCTAAACGCTTTATTAGTTTGGGCCAAGTAAGTCCAGTTCTATTAATGCTAACGCCTGCGCCGCAGTAAATAGTAAGGCTGTCGGCTTTCGTCAAGGTCTCTAGTACTCGTCGCACATTATGCCCTCGAAGAAAACGCTTCTCGGAGCGAAGGAGTGTAGTCTCTATGTCATTCATCGAAGATGTTGGTCTTCGTCGCGAGGGTCGAGTCGGGAGGTAGCTAGAGCTTTCTCTGCCAGGTTCCTTGCTACGGCATTCGCAAACATTTCGGCGTAGTCCTTTCCAGTTAGCTCTTCAAGAACCTCCCGCCTTTTTCGGTTAATGTAAGCCCGAGTTTCCTCTGGAAGGGACGAGCTATCCAAATCATCATTTATGATTTCGGCTTCTATAACCTCTGCCTCCTGCTGGGTGGAGGAGGGGAATTCTTTGTTGCTGCGGGGAGAGAGTGAACGCATCGTACGCTTAAGATTATATAGAAATCTCTCTGTCTTTGCAAGAAATTCGAGGCGCATCACATCCATTTTAGGGTCACTGACAACCGCTGATGCGAGGCGACTCTTTTTATGATGGTGAATTTTGTTCATTTTCCCGACCTGGCCCTTCCCTGAGCACCTGGACTTTCCAAGTGCTGCGACTGGTATCGGATACGACGCATCGTACACCATGTTTGCAAGCTGCATGCGCAATTGGTGAGTCTCCTCTGTAGGTGCGTCGTCGACTACGGGTTTCTTCGGCGAGATGAGGGAGCAGCTGTGTCGTTGCTCGACCTCATCTCGCCTGGTGGGTGGGGTGTGTCGGTCCGGACCGGTTCACCTCCCGTGTGCGGCTAGGTCTGCTGCTTGCGGGTGGTGGGTTTGGTGGGCGGGGTGGTTCCGAACAGTTGGGAGATGGCTCCTTGCTGTTCGCGGGCTTCCCGTTCGATGTCCTGGCGCAGGGTGTCTGCCTTGGCCTGGATGTCGGGCTGGGCCGACATGGTCTGGACGTGGGACTCGATGGCCTGACGGATGGCGTCGGTCAGCGAGACTTCGGCGAGCTTGGCCACGATGGTGAGCCTGGCGTGCAGGTCGTCATCGAGGCGGATGGCCAGCGTCTTCATGACACTTCCTCTCTGGATTTGTCCTGCCGGGGGTGCGTGGTGCGTGTCCTGGCAGGCCACCTCCTCGGGGTGGAGGAGCCGCTGAACCCTGGTGGGTTCAAGGGAGCGGCTCCTGGCGGCCGAGGAGGGCCACGTGGGAGGGGCTACAGGCTGCGGAACACCCAGACTCCTCCTTCGGGGTTCGGCACGGCGGTGATGTCCCCGCTGAGTTCGAGGTCTCGGGCGAGGGTGTCGTAGTCGATGGTGACGTACCACCTGAGGGCTTCGGGGAGGGTGTGGCCGAGTGTGTCGTCGAGGCCGAGGGCTTCGGCTTCTTCTTGGGCCCACTGTTGAGTTGTCATGTAGCTGCCGAGGTAGTGGTCCTCGAATTGGGTGAGGAGGTGGTGGTCGAGGGTGCCTGGTGGGGTGGTCTCGTCGACGAGGTCGGCCCAGGCGGCGAAGGCGGGGCCGTGGCGCTGGATGCCTTCGGCGATGGCCTGCTGGTGGTCGGGAGGGCTGGGGGCTCGGGGGTTGGCGTCGTGGGGGTGTGGCTGGTGGGTCATGGGTGGTCCTTTCTGCCCTGATGGTGGGCGGTTGGGTTGTCTGTGGGGGTTGTTTGGCGTTTGGTTCGGGCGCCCTGGATGCGCTGCCAGGCGAGTTGGGCGAAGTCGGGGTTGAGTTCGATGCCGAGCCAGTCGCGGTGGTGTTTCTCGGCGACGATGGCGGTGGTGCCGGAGCCGATGAAGGGGTCGAGGACGATGCCTGGTTCGCTGGCTTGGCCATCTGGGGCGCAGTGGCAGCTGGGGGTCAGTGCCAGGCGGAGGGCTTCGGTGCCGAGGCGGCGGATGGGGCGGGTGTAGGGGGCGCGGCAGGTGCGGCAGCGTCGTTCGGGACAGCCTGCCAGCAGCATGCGGTCGACGAGGTGGGTCGGGTAGGTGGCGAAGTGGGCGCCGCGGTAGTTGGAGGCGGCCAGGTGCCAGACGTCGCCGGGGTTCTTGCCGAGGGGGTGGCAGATGGTCTTTTGGCGTTTCATGGTGGCCAGGCCTTGGTCGCCGTCGGTGTTGGGGCCGCGCCAGTGCGGGGGCATTCCTCGGCGGTGACGGCTGGGTGGGCGATGGTGGGGTCGGTGGGCGCGGGGTTGCCGTGGTGGCGGGCTGGGGCGTCCGTCTGGTGTGGTGCAGCGGGTCTTTGGGGGTTGGCGGATGGCGTCGAGGGCGAAGTAATAGCGGGAGCTGCGGGTCAGCAGGTAGATGACCTCGTGGGTGCAGGACAAGCGGTCGGTGACGGATGAGGGGATGGCGTTGGTCTTGGCCCAGACGATCTTGTTGCGCAGGGTCCAGCCTCGCTGGATGAGTGCCAGGGCCAGACGTTCAGGACCCAACAGCAGACTCTTCTTCGGGGCGCCTTCGCGCTGGTGGGTGCTGTAGCTGTCCCCGAGGTTGAGCCACAGGGTGCCGGTAGGAACCAGGACACGGGCCATTTCGTCGGTGACGGCGAGGAGGCCACTCACCCAGTCCTGGACGGCGTCCTCAAGGCCCAGTTGGCCTTGGTGCTGGTAGTCGCGGAGCCGGAAGTACGGCGGGCTGGTGATGATGCAGTCGATACTGCCCGTCTCAAGTTCTTGGAGGCGGCTGAGCGCGTCACCGACGAGGATGGTGCCGCGCGGCTGAGGTGCGGCGGTGAGGGTTGGGGTCATGGGTGGTCCTTTCTGCCCTGGTCGGGCTGGTTGGTGTCTGTCGCCTCGCCCCACAGCACCTGGTCGAGTTGGTCGGGGGTGGCGGTGGTGAACAGGCGTGGTTCGAGGCGGGTGGTGCGGTGGATGCGTCGGGTGAGTTCTGCTGAGCGGTGTTCGGCGCGGGGGCCGTGCATGAGCCAGAGGACGCGGGGGAAGCTGCCGTGCTGGGCTTGTTCGAGGCCGCTGGTGTAGTAGTCGGTGTAGGTGCGGCATTTGGCCAGGAGGCTGGGGAGGGATTCGGTGCCCATGTCGATCTCGATGAACCAGTAGTCGTCCCAGGTGCCGTGGTGGTCGGTGCCGGTGAGGTGGGCGGCGAGGTCGGGCCGGATGAGTCGGGTTTCGCCGCCCAGGCCGGTGTAGTGGCGCCAGCTGGTGGGTTCGGTCTGGACTGCCACGGTGATGCCTCGTTGTTGTCCTTCACGGAGTGTGAGGTGGCAGTCGGCGGTGGCGAGGGTGTGGCTGAGGAAGCGTTCGGATGGTTCGTGGGTGCGCCAGGTGTGGCCGGTGTCGGGCAGGAGGATGCGGGCTCCGGCGGGGGCGAGTTGCCAGACCTTTGCTTCGGAGCCTGCTCTGACTCCCCCGATACGCCGCTGGAGTGCGCGAATGAGGTGGTCTCGTGCCAGTCTGGCCAGGACGCGTCGGGTGGTGCGTGCGGCGGATGCGGGGCTGGCGTGGTCGGTGAAGCAGAAGGCTTGGAGCTGGGCGGTGGTGAGGTAGCGGTGCTGCCAGAGCTGGGACAGAACCTGGTGGTCCCGGTCGGACAAGGCAGCAGCCAGGCGACGACGCGTCCGGACACCGACCCTGCCGGGTGGTTGCCGGGCCGGGGGCGACGAGGAACGAGGAGTATTCGTCCCCCGAGATTGCCCAGACTGGTCGGTGGCTTGGTGGTTTGCCGTGGTGGTGGTTGAGCCGGGTGGAACAGCGGCCGGTAGCCCGGGAGGGCTGGTGTGGCGGGGTGGCTGGGTCATCATGAGGCGGCTCCTTCCTGGTCGGGGTTGGTGGGGGTGCGGTGTACTCGCCCGATGACCCCGGCCCCTCTGGCCTCGCTGGTGCTGTATGGGCTGGGGATGAGGGCGGTCAGGTCGGCTTCGATGTCAGTGAGGGCTTGTCCGTAGCTGCGGCGGGATATCAGGGCTGCCTCGTTCGGGTGACGCAGCGCCGGGGTGAGGGGTGTGGTGTGGACCAGTGCGGGTGGTTGGAGGTCGCCCCCGGCCAGGAGGTGGGCGTAGGCGTGGAAGGCGGGCAGCTGCTGGTAGTCGGCGGGGGTGAGGAGGCCGTTGGAGCGTTTGGCCAGGACACCCGCGTCGTCTCCGGTGAGGGTGAAGGCGACGCGGGAGCGGGCGTTGGCCAGGATGCCGGCCTTGAGTGCGGGTGGGAGTTGGGCGAGGTGTTGGTGGGCCAGGGTCAGGCCCATGCCGAGTCCGCGGGCCTGTGCCAGGGCGTCGCCGAGGTCACCGGGCAGGCGGAGGTAGTCCTGGACCTCGTCGATGTGCAGCATGACCGGGCGGCGGCCGAAGGCTTGGAGGGCGGCCCGTCCGAGGGCGGCTTGCCAGACCAGGGACACCACCACGGAACCAAGCAGTTGGGCGGCTTCGGCCCCCAGGGCTCCCTTGGCGAGGTTGACCAGCACCACCCGTGGCGGTTTTCCGCCTCCTTGTCCTGGTGTGTGGGTGAACAGGTCGGTGAAGGAGAAGCGGGGTCGGCGTTGTCCGAAGATGGCGCGCAGTTGGGGGCGCAGCAGGATGGGGCGCAGCTTGTTCAGTAGTGGGGAGATGGCCTGTTGGCGTTCGCCGTCGGACAGGGCTTCGTACCAGGCCCAGAAGGCGCCGAGCCCCAGTGGGTCGCGCTTGGCCTGTTGCCCGGTGATGGAGCGGCGGAAGCCGGGGTTGGTCAGTAGCAGTGGCACCATGACCAGGCTGGCGTCGCCGCGTCGGGCGAGGGTGAGCAGGCTGGCGTGGAGGATGTCGTGGGTGCGTGGTCCCCAGGAGTCGGCGTAGAGGGAGTGGAGCACCCCGAGGAGCAGGTCGGCGGCCAGGTCTGGATCCCGGCTGCCTGCCAGTGGATTGATTCCCACTGGTTGGGGGTCCTTGCCGGAGAGGACGACGGTCTCATCCAGCACGGGTTCGGGGATACGGGCGGCGATGTCTGCCACCAGGTCGCCCTTGGGGTCGATGACCACCACGGCGTGCCCGGCGTGGATGTCGGCCAGGGCCAGGTGGGCCATGAGAGTGGATTTGCCGACCCCGGTCGGCCCGATGAGGTGCAGGTGCCGCAACGAATCCTCGCCCGAGAGTCCGACCAGGGTGCCGGGGTCGCTCACTGATTCCCCGATGATCCGCCGTCCTGGTGCCGTCGCGGTGTGGATGGCCTCCGAGGGTGCCAGCACTGCCGGGTGGGGGCTGGCGACGCCGGGCAGTCCCTCGGCGACGGGCCAGGCCAGCAGTCCGGGCAGTTCAGAGGCGCGCAGGTGGAGTGGTAGTAGCCAGGGGGAGCGTGCGGATGCCAGGGCGCCGGGGGTGGAGCGCCACAGCCGCAGCCGGACCGGTGGCAGTTCCAGGCCCTTCAGGCTGGCGGCGGTCTGGGAGACCAGCCAGTGCGCCCGGGAAGGACTGGCCGCGGATGCCCCGATACGTACCGCCACATGGAAGCCCGGCTCCTCCAGGCTGGCCGTGACCTGCCGTGACGGGGTCTTCATGCCCTCACCGGTGGGGTAACGGCGGGGTGGCAGCCTGCGGCCACACACCACCTGCAGCCGTACCGTCTCACCCTTCCCGGTCGCGGCCAGCACCGCCAGCAGACTCCGGGTGACGGCTTCAGTGCGGTCGGTGCGCAGCGGATGCAGCATGGTGTGGCTGAAGCGGACAGCCGCCACCGTCGCAGCCGGGGCCGTGGCTGGGGTGTCGGTGGCCAGGAAGGCCTCACGGGGTACCGCCAGCTGCTGCCCCGTCCGCACCACATGGATACCCGGGTCAACCAGCCGCACCCCCGGCAGATGGGCCAGCAGCAGCGCCTGGACCGAACGCAGCGCCCACGGCTCCACCCCGAGACGCCACCACACCCGACCAGCACGGGCCAGGACCTCGAAGGCCAGATGCGGACTGCCCGGCAGGGCGGCCAGGGCCGCCACCACCGAGCGCATCCGCGCCTCATCCACCGGGACCGGCAGCACCAGCTGACGCCACACCAGCCCACTGACCGAACGAGCAGGCAGCGGAGCCGTCTTCACGGGCACCAGCGTCATGACGACACCTCCCTCTGCTCCGCTGCATGAACAGTGCTGTGCGGCGAGGCGTCGTGGGACAGACCGGCGTCACGTTCGGCCTCGGCCAGGGCCAGCTCGATGACCGCCCTAGCGATACGGCGCACATCCGGTTCACGGCGCAGCGTGGAGCGCACCCGCACCTGATGAACCCGGCGCG
Organism: Arachnia propionica; assembly: GCF_003932785.1. Classification (GTDB taxonomy): domain Bacteria; phylum Actinomycetota; class Actinomycetes; order Propionibacteriales; family Propionibacteriaceae; genus Arachnia; species Arachnia propionica_B. The sequence continues at coordinate 48,318 of NZ_RQYT01000008.1, forward strand.
GGCGCCCCGGGGACGCCTCACCGGAGCCACCGGACCTGCAGCGAGAGCGCGGCTTGGCAGCCTGAGGTTGACGACGAGAAGTGTTGTTTCTGGGCATGACGAATACAGCCTCCTTTCACGGGCTTACTTGAATCTCATGGCTTCACTCGCAGCAGGGGGCTGGTCCGGCTCGGCACGATGCCGCCTTGGGTCTCGCGGACCAGCCACGGGCGAGGAACTGCCCTGAGTATGCGTTCAATTAATTGAACGGTCAATGGGTTTGGTGTATTTCACAACACCGGATGGAACAGACGGGACACGGGTGCGTCGGGCCTGGTTTCACGGCGGGCTGGAGGGCGGCTCAGCGCCACCTCCCCCACGCCCACCCCGCCAAGGCCACCACCCCCGTGATGGCCAGCCCGGTGAGGAGCCAGGGCCAGATGCTGCAGATGAGCTCCACCGCGATCTTCAAAGCGAGGGCGGCCAGCAGGATGGTGAAACACCAGCCAAGCAACTTGTCCAGCAGCGAGGACGGGGTCTCAGCCATGACGCCCTCCCCAGTCCTGGCGGGGACGGCGCTCTTGGTCCATGTGTTGCATGGCGGTGCGCAGCATGTCTGCCTGGACACGGTAGGCCTGAGCCTGCAGCTGCCGGGCCAGGAGCTGGGCGTCGTGGTGGATGCGGAGTTGTTCACGCTGCTGGTAGCGCTGGAGGGCGCGGGTATGGTCCCGGTAGACCTCGACCAGCCCCCACCCCAGCAGAGCGATTCCTGCCAGGAAACACAGCGTCAAGACCGCAGCGATGATGCTGAGCATGGTCACTGGAACCTCGCGATGGCCTGAGCCGCACCCGTGGCCTAGGCACCCAGCAGCGCCTCCAGGTAGGGCGCACTCTCCGGCGCGACCTGGGACAGACTCTGCCCGGTCATGACCAGGGTGCCGACGTTGTGCATGGCCGCGTTGGTGAGGCCAGCTCGGGCACTGTCCCGAGCGGCAGCAACCTCACTGCGGCCCTGCAGCCAGTCCAGCTCACGCTGAACCGGCCGAGCGACGGCCCGGGGCAAGGACGAACCGGACTCACCGAACACCGACAGGCCAGTGTGGGAGGAGGAGGTGGGGAGGAGGGACATGAGAGGGGCTCCTAACGCTTCGAGTGGTGGACGGAAGCCGCTGGTCGGGCTTCGTGACACCAGTCCAGCGGAGGAGCGCATGGCTGGTCGTGACAGAAAAGTGACAGTTCCTGGCCAAGGGGGGTGGTGGCAGACTGCGAGGCATGGAGGAGCCGGGATTCGTGGCGAGCGAGCCGTATGTGCCGACAGTCGACCCCGCGCGGGTAGATGAGGCCCATACGGCACTGGTGGGGCTGCGTGGGTTACACGGACAGCTGACAATGGCGAAGTTCAGCGGCTACCCGGTGCTGGTGCAGTTGTGCGGTGAGGGTGACTTGGTGGAGGCGTTCATGGCGTTCCAGCGAGAACTGCGACGCTACGAACGCGGCACGAGGTTCGAGGCAGCAGCAGCGCTGAGTATCTCGAGTGATGCGGAGACGGTCCTGGACCGGCTCACGATGACGGCGGAACACTTCGACTACCAGGACCAACGCACCATCCGCCGCTGGTCGGATCGGGGGTTACGAAGCATCGCGGAAGACTTGGTAGCCATGGCCACCGTACGGGGTCGACTGGGACGAGAACTGCTCACCTTGACCCTCACCGGGACACCCGACCACGGGCACTGCCTACTGATGGACCAGATGGACTTCGCAAACCTTGACTCTGCCCCGCCCAGCGTGACCGTGTGGCTGTGGCGAGATGAAGAGCAAGCTGACGAAGCCAGCATGGAGCTGACCAGCAGTCATACTCGGCAGGCGGAGGATGGCAGCTACCGCAACACACGCTGGCGGGTGGCCCTGCCCGACCTGAGGAATCTGGTAGTAGACAAGGAGCGTCGCCGCCTCACGGACAAGGTCGTGACGGTGGCTGTGCAGGGGCGCAGTGCACCGGCGCGTACGGTGACGTGGCGCAACGAGGCGTCCCTGCCCGAAGGTGTCGTCGCGGAAGTGATGGTCCACAGGACGATGGTGATGGTGGAAGTGCAAGTCCTTTAGCATGGCGACGGAGCATGCGTCAAGAGCTGAATGGCATCTTTTGCAAGATGTGCAAGCCGGTTTGATCAGCGACCCGGCCGCCGCGTCGAAACTACACCAAGAAGCAGATCATGCTACACTTCTTCCCCAGCGAACTGCGTCGAACAAAGTAGCAACCTATACCTAACCATGAAGACGGGAGAGGCAAATGGGCACATTTTGTAAAAGTTCTTTGAAGGCAAGATGATACCTCTCATATCATCCCGAATGGCCAACAGGGAGAGCAGTGGCTTGCGATGACTATTGCGATAGGTTTGAGCCCTCTTCATGGGAGCCAGAAGAGTCCTGTAATCTCAAGAGTAGTGGAGTGGCTTCTGAGGCAGCAAAATGAAGATGGAGGTATACCCGCTGGAAAGCCGGGTGATAGAAGCGGCTGCTGGACTACCGCGGCGACTATTGCTGCTGCCTTAGGCAATGGGTACGACTATGAGAAAGTTCGAAATCTAGTCGATTTTCTCCTAAACAAACAGTATCACGATAGGGTTAAGTGTGGCTCTTGGCCACTAATCTTGGCGTACCCCGCCTCCGTGCTGGCCACAGCTGACGCCGTGCGTTCTCTGATTATGGTAAAGAATCGAGTTATTCCGCAAGATGTGCGCCGGAGAGTACGGGGGGCGATTAATGACGGGATAAAATGGCTTTTGGAGGTGTATCGTCCCTCGGAGGGGGCATGGCCATATTCCCAAGATGGGCGAGATCAACCTGACTCATTATTTGCCACGTGTTCGGCGTTGCTGGCAGTCAATCAGACAGGCAATTTGAGCCCGAAAATGCAAGATGAAGTAAGGGATTACATACTGGAGTGCCAAGATCCTGCCACAGGGGGATGGCGCTCCAATAAGTCTCTCAAGGGTCCCGTTAATGCATCTGACACAGCACGAGCCCTTGTGACGCTGATAGATGCAGATCTTCTCCCTCCCGGCCACAGCGCCATAAAAAGAGGATTTAGGTATCTGCGACGACAAGCACGCCGCACGATACGAACGCAAAAGGTATCCATAACTTCCCGGAGAGACGCTGCCGAGACTGTAGTCAACAATAACACGGCTTGCGATATGTTGATTGCTTTGACCATAAGCCATAGGTTTGCCGATTACGGCCATTCCAAGTGCGTTCAATTCCTCATGTCTACTATTGATGACGTTCGAGGTTACTGGGAACTCCAAGACGAAGAACATTCTGAAATGATAACCACATGGCCGACCGCTGATTGGTTGATTACTCAGTCAACCGTGCTTAGTGAACGGAAAGCTAGTTACCGAACCATACAGATTCTGGCGGCTTTGAGAGTCAAAGCCGCGAAAATTGGTTTATTGACGACTGGGGCCGCCGCAAGTAGCCTAGTTATCCTTGCCCCAAACGTAGCGGCACAAGTACTTACGCCGCTAGAGACACCTCTTGCGCGCTCTGTTGCTTCTACGGTATTATTCGGGATAGCGGCTTCCGCCTGCTGGGATTTCATTAAAAGTATTGTTCAGCGCTTTCGAAATAAAGGAGGAGAATAATGGATGAATATGATGCTAGGCTAATGGAGCGCGCGTTAGGTGCGGCTCGCAGCGCGATGCAGAATGGTGAAAACCCCATTGGCTGTATACTTGCCGTTGACGGGCAAGTGGTCGCTATTGGAGAAACCCGTGTTGCTCGCGGGGGCCCCGCGTGCCATGGAGAGAACTCGATGATCGAATGTCTTGGACATCGAATCTGGAGTCTGGCTTCTAACGCTGTGCTCTATTCGACTCTTGAGCCGTGCTTGATGTGCATCGGAGCCTGTGTCAATGCTGGAATCACGCAGATTTACTACGGCATGGGTGCGGTCGATGGTGGGGTTTATGCACTCAACGCCATCAACGCAGGTCTGACCAACAAGCTCATCGCGCATGGACCAACGGCGCACTTCCAAGTTGTAAAGCTCTTTCAGGAGTATCTGACGATCTCTCGCAACGAAGGAGGAATTCAGTATGCCCGGTCCTTGCTCGCTTTTCACGGCACCAAAGAAGATTGACTCCGAGCTTTCTGAGGCAGCTCTTCTTATCGCAGCACATGACGAGGGGTATAGACCCCCCTTACTTGGCGACTTTTCTGAACATATCTCTGATAGGGTGAACCTTCTTCGGCTAGCCCTTTCAGGAGACGGCGCTTTAGCCGGACTTGCAGCCAAAGGCATCAAAATATGCGCCTCGCAACTCAAGACTCTTCTCACTTTTCGTTGTGAACTTCTCCTGCCGCCTTTTGACACTGAGCTCGTCAATTCAGTGTGCACAGAGACAGATTTAGTTCAGAGCTGGAGAGAGCGATTACGTGCGTGGAACGGTCCTTGGAGACCGTATACAGATGACGGCACGCATGTCACGAATGTCGATGCTCCAGAGAAAGTATGGATTGTCGGTGCTTCAGGTGCAGGAAAAAGTATGTTGGGCTGCTCTTTAGCCTCTGCTGGCGTCCCGGTTTTCGACTTTGATCAGATGCTTAGTTCTTCTGAAGTAATTTCGCACGGAGTTTCTTTGGATGGCATTTCAGCGATGGTGCGCAGGGCCGAAGCGGTTTTCAGAGAAGGGATTAGTTCCGGAACTCAAGTAGCTGATTTAGGCGCCTTGTTCCTTCTTTCTCCTACGGTCAGGAGAACTTTGCGTCGGGTACGTGGACATGTGATTGCTCTAGACGGTAGCACTGAGTTGCTAGCTGCTCGTGCATTCCAGCCCAGTCATGAAATTGGTTTGAATTATACTTTTGACCCCGAACTCCATACTGACACTTTCTGGCTTCGGAGAGCTATGGCCTTAAGCGTTGCTACTGAGCTGCTGGACGCGTCTCTATCGATATCTTCATTGCATGACTCCGTCGCCCCAGCCATGGAATTAATGTCAAACAATGCTGGCCACTTGAAAGATAATTTTCCCGAATTTGAAAAACAGTCCTATTTTCCGGGAATTAGCGGGCTGCTCGACGGGTACCTCACCTGCTACACGCCATCCCCCTTGTCCCTTTTGGATATTGGCGCGGGATCAGGAAGGAACCTGCATTACATAATGATTAGGTTCCCTCGTTGCCAGGCAGTCGCTGTTGAGCCGTCAGATTCTGGACTGCAACAGCTGGTGCACAATGCTCGGCTGTTTGGGTATTCTTGGCGATTACTGGCTATCGCGGATGTGGCTGAGAAAGCGTTTAGCTCACTCAGAGAGTGTACCTTCGATACGATCCTTGCCATGACCACGCTTTCACACATCGACCGCAGGGCCTTTCCGGGAATCTCCTCCTTCTTGTCCGGTGCCTTGAGTCGAGGAGGATACTTGTTGACTTCTGTCTTTTTGGAGGGTGATCCAGGGAACTCAGAGCGGGAGTCCTTGGAAACTGGTCATGCAAGCCCAACGTCAAGGCACGTTAGGTCGTACTTTAGGGCAGGAGAGCTGGTCGAAATATTACATCGGCTTGAGGTCAAATCATATTCGGAATTCTCATTCTTGGACACGAGTCACGGCAGACCCCACCGCCATGCTGTCGGCGAGGCGATATTTCGCCAGCACGGGGGCTGTTGAGAGAGATCAATTTCCAAGGCCCTAACCGTGACTATGTTTTGGTCTCCCCCTCCAATAGCTCATGATTTTTTCGAAATGATCGCAATCGTTGTCAGAGGTTTTGTCAGACAGCGGTGCAGGTTCATTTGCGGATGGATATGTCAAGTTGGGTATTGGTAGATCTGGGTTTTATGGGGCACTTTCATTCGGGGTGGCGATCAGAATGCGGCTAAACGGGAGTTTCGGTATTTTTAAATGCGCTTTAGGGGTTCAAGATCTTGGTGGGTGCACGCGTGTTGTAGTATAATTAAACGTAGTCATGCCTCGCCATAAACCCCAACCCCTCCCTCATCGCCTCCGCAAAACCAAAGCGGCCCTCCTGGCGGTGGCTCTGACCTTGGCGGGCATCTTGGTCATCATGCTGGGTGGCTGGTTGGGCAGCGTTGAACTGGGGTCGTGGGCTTGGGTACGGGCTATTCCGTTCGGGGAGATTGGTGGTGCGCTCTTCGGAGCCGGGGTGCTGGGCACGCTGTTCGAGTACTCCTTCCGCAAGGATCAGGAAGAGGCGACGCTGGAGCATTTTCGACAGATCATCCGCGAGCAAGCGCCCGCCATGCGTGAGGCGGTCATCGAGGGCTTCCGCTTCGATACCGATGACCTGAGGCGTATCTCGACGCCGCAGCTGCTGGACGAGCTGGCGGTGAACAGTCTGGGAATGCGGTTCGGTGATGCAGCCTTCGGTCGTGAGGTGTATGCGGACATCAAGCACCAAGCCATCTCCGCCGAGGAGCGCTGGTTGGATGCACGAGTCGACGCGACCCTAGGTATACCTAGGGTTAGGGGTGTAACCCCTAACCCTTTCTTTGACTTACTGGTTCGCTGGGAGTACACGGTGGTGCCGAAGCACCGCTTCCGCAAGTTCGCCGTGGTCTCCGACCGCCAGCGCTACGACCAGCTGACTGCCGAGCGGGGTGAGACGAGTGTGTGGTTCAAGCCTGCGGGCACAGGACTGGATGTAACGGACCCTGAGAACTTCGCGCTCATCGAGTTCATGGTGGATGGAGAACCAGTGGAGATTACTCGGACGGCGGATGAGTTTGGCCAGATGTATACCGTCGATGTGGGTCAGGCAGCTGTGGAGGCTGAGCAAGCGGTGGTCATGTCCTTTACCTACCGGTCGCGGTTGCGGCGCGATGGTCATGTGGTCCACTTCGACATCGACCGTCCGACGAAGGGGTTTGAGCTGGAGCTGCACTACCAGGATGCTGGAGTCTCCAAGATGAAGCTGGTGGACTTCATCTCGAGCACTCGACGGGCTCGCGTGAGTGAAGCTCCCGATGTGGCTGGTGTCAAGAAGTACACCATGAGCTATGACGGCTGGGTGCTGCCGCGAGCCGGGGTAGCGTTCGTATGGATTCTGGAGGATGAGGAGCTGGGCGGGTCAGGCCAGACGCGTGAGGTGAGGAGTCTCTCTCCGCGAAATGCGGGAGACGGGCGAGCACACGGAAGCGCCCGCTCAGCCAAGGTGGCGTAGCGGGCGCTGTTCACCGACGCCAGGGATGGGGTCGGTGCCGTTTGATGCTCACTCGCCGCCCATCATGACCTCCTTCCGTCAACGGTGCTAACAGGATACATCGTCATGGGACTTATCGTCTCTGGATTTAAGGTCTTCGGCGAACTGGGATGGTTATCGTGCCAAGTCCCGTTCCGAAACCGCCCTTGTCGCCCGCGACCCGGGCGTTCGGAGAGCGCGTTCGGCAGACGAGGCAGGAACGTGGCCTCAGCCAGGAAGCCCTGGCGGAGCGCTGCGAGCTGCACTGGACCTACATCGGCCAGGTCGAGCGCGGACAGCGCAACCTGTCGCTGCACAACATCATCAAGATCGCTGATGGCCTGGAAGTTGATGCCGGGGCGCTGGTGCGTGGGTTGGGTGTCACGGGGCTACCCCGAGATCCTGATGCGGGTTTGCTTTAATCCGTTGAGGAGGAGAAGGATTACCGGTAGAATGATTTCATGTCAGTTGTTGCTACGCTACGGTTTCAAATCCACGACACTGCTGATAACTTGGTAGTAACGCTCATGCGTGAAATGAGGTTCGGCATAAACCCGACTGTTGGACATAGCTTCTTCCCCGGCTCCTTTGGTTTGGCTGCATCGAAGCGTTTCGGCCTCTACTTTGCAATCGATAGCATCGAACATGGCGCAGTCCCGGCTGATACTGAGCGCCAGCCTGAAGTTCATGTAGTCGTGCGAACCAAATATAGGTACACGATTACGGACGAGGATATGGCGGAACTCGCATCTGACGGGTGGCATGTTATGGATTGTCGTTAGCCGAAGAGCTGTGGGTCGGTCGTAATTCAGCAGCATGAGCGTATGCCCAGAGGCTAATCCAGGCTAACACAATCGAAGAGAACAGTGGGGGCAAAATGAAGACCATGCTAATGGCCGTACTGTCTCCTAGGGTGGAGGCTACCCCGGCAGACAGCAAAAGATAAAACATGGTGATGAGGTAGCCCATAATGCGGCGCGCTGTTCTAGAGAGGAAGCGAGCTAAGAGATAGGTGTGTGGTATTGCCAGGGGCATGAATATATAAAGGACGTCCAAAAGTGTCGGTGGCTGCACGTTTGTCTGAATCGAACTGGTTCTTCGGAGGGCGGCAACGGCAAGTAGGGAAAATGCAAACCACACTAAGTGGCTGAGGCACCAGCGTAGTAGACCAAGCTGGGCCAATGCCTCCAAGAACTTTTCTCTTGCACTGACAAATCGTTTGCTAGAACCTTGCCGCATGGCGTCGACAAAAACCAGGCAGGTTAAAAAAGCAACGCTGAGCCCTAGTAAGAGTAGGAATATCGCCGCCCTCCTGTCTGGTAGTAGCGAGGCAAGTCCTGCAAGAAAAAGTTGAGCAAGCAGGCTAAAAACAAGCCAACTATGATACACTTTGATATGGTAAACAAGCAAGACATGCCTGCTGGTAGAGACGTAAGCCAGTGTTAAGACGGGAACTAGCACGGTTACGGCAACGGCCAAAGGGTTATCTACGACTTTTTGAAGATTAAAGTGGCCGCTAGTGTAGCGTGCTAAGAAATAGAGTTGCGCCGAGCAAGCCAATATGGCCAAGATGAGGCCGGGAAATATCAATGTCGAGCGCCGCGATACAATATTGACTCGTGCGCGACGTATCTCGGTCTGAGAGCCTCGATCCTCCTTGTGGAGCTTTAGATATGCCCAGCTACCGCCTTGATCGACAGATAGATTCGTGGCATCTTCTTTGTCCTCTTCAATTGCTTCAAAATATGACTGTTCCGGTGGGCGACACTTAAGCATATTTATGTCCGCTGGATACTTTATCTCTAGTAGGCGACGCAGAGAGAGCGCCTGGATATCTAGGGCCCCTAAAGGAAGGGACTCTGTGATGCTGCCCAGTTTTTCCTCATGAACCTCAGACGTCTTTGCAATTGCTATTGGCCCCCTCGGGGCTGTCACCACTAAAGCGCGCACGTATCTTATTGCAAAAGTTTCGCACACATCTCGCCATTTGGGTTGCAGTAGAAGTTCCCTCCAGAGGGTCATTCCAGGACAGTCCCCAACTTGGCAGACTTGGATATGCTTCGAAGGCTCAGCCCAGCCATGTAGCCACGCGAGCAAGTCGTGTCTAAACTCTGCTTTCTCTACTTCAGCGGAACTTGTGGCAACGATCTTTCGGTTAATCCGCCATATGCACTCCGGGATTGAACTATATTCGCGTTCTAGTTCATCGAGAACGGAACCGAGAACGAAATCAAGGATGTACTCTCCAATAAGATTACTGACCCGTTTGCTTGCAACATGGGTGGGAACTCCCCCTTCCGTTGCATCCATGCTAATGACGTACGACTTTGAAGGCATTGAGATGGGTATAATTATGTGTTCTGGCGGCAAATTATCTTGGTCGTTGTCCCCGGTCTGAAGTAAGTTGCACGCTAACTCCCAGTCAAAGTCGATAGTTGTCTTGACTACGTGCTCCGAACGTGACTGTCCAGAGTAATCATGTAGGATGTTCTTGCGCACAACCCAAATTGGATAGGCCAAAAGAACGGCAGCCTTGGTCGCAGACTCGCTCTCGCGGACCTCCCGGTTGTACTCACTACTGTTCATGATCCGTCGACGAGTCTTAAAAAGGCTAGCGCCTCAGGAATGATCTACCGTGGGCTAGAATTTCTTCCAGAGTCTTTCCTCTGTAAAATTCGCGGCCGGCTTTCTCGACGGTCCAAGCTGGAGGGAAAAATGACTCATCTGGCAGGCGAAGTTCTCCTGGGCGACGATTTTCTTGGATCTCTTGGGTCTGCTGTGCTGATTGTTTCTTAACCACTTCATCTTCCTTCTGCCATGGATAGTCTAGACATACCGCTTCTTGTGTACTATTGGACTCTGATGTTGATCGTGAACCTCGTTGTTCCATCGTGGGTATCATTATCCCACAGATTGGTTGAAAATTCAATCATCTCGTCAGCAGCACATCCGGCCATGTGGGGCGTCTCCTGCAGACTGGCCATGTCAATCGATCCTTGGGTCCACCTCCCAGCCATCGGTGACTTCCCAGTGGTGTGGGCAGCCCGTCAGGCGGGTGCCCGACGTAGGTTGGGATGATCTGCCACTGTACTCCTGCTTTGCAGGATTCAAAGGGAATGCAGTGAATCTGTGTGGGCGGTGGTGTCGGACGTGTGGCTGACGCACCGGGGGCTGTTAGCAGAAGTGAGTTAACGATGGCTCAGCAGGTTGCCAGTGCTGAAGCCACACTAACCTGGGCTCCCTTGGCTGCGTTCACATACCTCCAGACCGAGCTGGGTGCCACGCCGTATTTGCGGGCAACGGCTGCCTGGGACATGCCTGCAGTGCAGTCTGCGACCATGCGTCTGACGGTGGCTGGGCCGAGAGTGTCGATGAGGGACAGGTTGCGGCGGGGCGGGGTGTGGTCTCGTTGCTGTTGCGGCGCCTCGTGGAGCTGTCGGAGGGCTTGGCGGAGCTGCGGCAGGAGGTAGGAATATCTCGAGTAGGTTATTAGGGCCTCCGCCAGACGACGCTTACTCGAACCCTCGGTGGCAACACCGGGGGTTCGTTGCGTGTCGGGGGCGGGGTGGGCGTTTGGTCCCGCCCCGGCATTCCTGTGAACCCGCGGCTGTGGACGCCCCTTCTTCTCCGATGGTCGAGCCGGACTGCGAGCGTCAGCGTGCCGTCATGCACAACCATGGTGGTGCCGTGACCAAGAGGGTGAGCAGGGCAGTTGCTTGACCATCTGGCTGACAGGGAACTTGTTCCTTCTCGTGTACGTGGCGTCGGGGTTGTGCGTAGGTTGGCGTGATCCGTGAGGTGGAGGTGGCGATGATGCGCTGCTGGAGGTCGGCGGTGACCTTGGTGGTTTGGGTGTGTCTGCTGGTGGCTGGCTGCGCCTCGGAGTGGGATCGAGGCATGCGGGCGTTGAAGACTGATCCGATGGCCTCAGTGATGTGGGAAGGGTTGGAATTGCTGGGCACGGTGGAGACGGTCAACGACAGTCCGAAGCCTTCCCCGCCGAGTATCACGTATTGCTACAAGCTGGATATTTCAGTGAGTCGAGCGTTTGATGCTGTCATGGACTCTGCTGAAAAACATGGCTGGGTCGAGAATCCTGAGCTTAGAACTTCTCAAAAAGCTGTTGCGAAGAAGCAGTATGGTGAGCATGGGGGGACCTTGATCGCATCTGTCGATTCAGATCGGTGCTTGCAACAGCATCCAGACTTCCAGTTTCGGATATCTCTATTCTACTCCTGAGGAAAGGTGATCCATGTTTAAGGGAGCATTCCTTGGTGTCTCGCTCGTCATGGCTTTATCGTGCCTTGGTGTGGTGTCGCCGAGTGCTCGCGCTGAGGAGCCGCCGACACGAGTGGTGCGTATGGCGCTGCTGGGTGATTCCTACTCAGCCGGGAATGGCGCGGGTGATTACGATACTGCTGACCCTGGAGCGTATCGGAGTCGGAACAACTGGGCAAACCACTACCGTGATTGGGTAGAGCGTGAGGGAGTTCATGCTCCTTTGACGGTCCTCGCCCACTCTGGACACGTCATCGAAGACGTGCTCGATAAGCAGGTTGATGAGCTGCCGCCAAACTCTGACATTGTGATGTTCACTATCGGTGGGAATGATGGTGGGTTCGGAACAGTGATCACGGAGTGTTTTGCGATGGGTCTGAGAGATGCAAGGGGTTGCAGGGAAAGCGTTGACAGCTTTCGGGATTTCGTCAAGGACCCGGGGCCTGAGGGATTGCGTCGGCGTACTGGTGAGGTGTTCAGTGCTATCGCGCGAAGCTTAAAAGGTCCTGGCCGCGATCTCAAGCAGATGGTGCTGCTGGGATACCCGAATCTGGTTCTACCAAACGCTGGAGACTACATTTTCAACACCTGCTATGCCTTGGCCCAAACAGGTTGCTTGGATTACGATGAGTACCCTGCGGGCGCCGAGATACTCAAGGGCGCCAAGGAGTTGGCCTTGGTGCAGCAGGCCGCAGTCAGGGACTGGAATGCCTATCGAGCGCGCATGGCCTCGATCGGAGTCAAGGTTCCGAGGGCCTACTACGTTGACACCATCCAGGAAAACTTCAAAGGGCATGAACCCGACCCAAGCCCCTGGGCGAAGAACGACTACCGCTGGGTGAACGAATTCTTCGAGACAGACGGCTACTTGACCCCCTCAGGAAAAACTGAGTCCAATCGCTTCTCCGAGAAGATGGAGTGGTACCACCCGAACAAGATCGGCCATCGGCAGATGGGGTTGGCACTGATCAACAAGATCGGGTTGCCCACGGGGACGAAGAAGCTCAATACCTCACCGAATGAGACGACCTCGGATACGGACCCGGATGCTGAGGCGCGCCCGGAGATGGAGGTGTGGATCCAAGGCCCGTACGCTCAAGCCATCGGGGACCCGTTGATCCTGGATGCCCGATCCTCCTGGACGACACAGGGCAGGATCGTGCGGTACGACTGGGACCTCGACGGGGACGGCAGATACGACAAGGCCACCCGGTCGCCGTTCTTGAACTACGCCTGGGCCAAGGAATTCATCGGGGACATCACCGTCAAGATCACCACCGACACCGGAGCCACCGCGACCGGTATCACCAAGGCGATGATCACCAACGACGGCGACTCCACCCCCTACGCCCGTGACAACTGCCCGGATGTGGCCAACCACGGCCAGACCGACTATGACGAGGACGGCATCGGGGACAGGTGCGATTCGACTCCGGGATGGCCAACCGAGGACAAGCCCGGAGTCGGTGACGGTCCAGTTCCCACGCCTTCGCCCTCACCCTCGCCGTCACCGAGCCCTAGCTCGTCACCAACGCCGACGAAGACTCCAACACCGACGCCTTCGCCAAGTCCGTCACCGTCGGTCACAGCGTCACCAAGCCCCGCGCCATCACCGACAGTGGAGCCGAGCATGACGGGCGAGCCCACAGTCTTCCCGTCGGAGAGTGCCTCGTCCTTGCCGACGGCGGATCCGAGCCCGTCACCAACCGTGCCGTCACCAAGCGTGACGGTCGCCCCGACGGTGACCGAACCACCCACGCTGACTCCAGGCCCGACGGTTGGTCCAGCGCCCACGGGCTCTCCCACCACAGCTCCACCAGTATTGCCGTCACCGACCAGCGCGCCGGTACCGACACCACCCCAGCCGACGACCCCGGAGCCGTCAAGCGTCCCCGTCCCGTCGCGGCCCGTGGCTCCTGAACCGGGTAGGCCACGGCCAGGGCTGCCGAACTCCGGGATTTGACCCGAGGGTTTTGTGTCGGTCAAGGTGAGACGGCTTGACCGGCACAACGAACACCTCCCTCTGATCCCTCCCCCTGGGTGTTATTTGCGGAGCCGAGGTGGTTGCTTTTCGGTTTCAGCGCCGTCCTCTCCACCGCTGGTCGAGCCGGGGCCGGAGCCTGCGGAGGTCCCGTGTCGAGACCCCGTGGGATTCCCGCTCAACTCGAGTTCCTGCACCGTGTGTCAGGGGTCTCGACACGGACGGCGCGCTGGCGCGCGCGCTCCGGTGTGAGCAGCGGAGAAGAAGGTCGTGAATAACACTCTTCGTCGTCCGCCTTGCCCGGAGGCCGCCGTGTGGATCCTCGTCACGATTCCTCCTATCCGCGCGCCCTCTTGGGCGGTTGCTCTTCCGGTTTCAGCGGGTGGAAGGCGGTATCACTTCCCGAACAATGATGTCCCGGCCGGGTGAGCACGACGGTTCGGGTGAAAGGGGGTCGTCACCATGCCTGATCGTCTGACGAATGCCACGCGGCTGTTGTGGATCACCGTCGTCTCAATCATCCTTGCCGGCGTCCTCAAGTACGCCCAGTGGTTCATCGGCGGCACACCTCTCGCAGAGATCCTCCAGGGCACGCTCGGTGTCCTCGTGCTCCTGGCCACCACCGTCGGAGGGGTCGGGATCGCCATCCTCCTCAGCGACCTCGTCGCCGCGTGGGTGCGTCCCGTCCACGCGAGCGCCCGCCGGATCCTCGTCAGCATGGGGGTGACCATGGTCGGCCTCTCCGTCGCCGTCTCGGTGGGGGCCCAGGTGGGCGGCCCACGCACCGAGTACGTCGACATCCCCTTCATCGTCTCCCACGTGGTCGGTGAACTCCTGCCCGTGGTCGGCTCCGTCCTGGTCGCCGTCGGCCTCCTCTCCCGGTTCGCGGTGACCGAGCGCGACCATTCCGCCCCGGAGGTCGAGAGCGCAGACCTGACCTGAGGACGGGTATCGTCGGCGGTGATCCGGCCCGTCTGACCCCGTCCGAGGAGCCCACGTGAACCTCCTGCACCGCCTCCTGGTCACCCCTGACCATTGCGAGCGTTCGGTGCTGGTGGATCATCTCGTGCGGCACGGCGACCACGACGACGCCCGCGCTGCCCTCGCCGCCTTCCTCGCCGACCCGACGCACGCCACTGCCGACCTGCTGCCCATCGTCGTCGCCCACGGCGACCCGGCCGAGGCCGAACAACTCATGGCCCACCTCGTCGCCAGCGGCCTGCACGCCCCGGACGAGCCCGACGATCTCCTCAGCGGCCCCGTCGACGACGTGCTCGCGGCCCTCGCCGAGATGCGCCACGAACCAGTCAAGGCCGTCCTCGCCCGCGAGGTGTTCACCCCCGCGGGCGGAGCGCGCTGGTCGCTCAACCATGCCGCCGCCCACGGTCTGTTGCACTTCGACTGCGCCGAGTACCAGCAGCAGATCGTCGACGCCATCCGGGCCTGCCACGGTCACAACCTCTTCGACGAGGCCACCCCGGTCCTCGTCGCCAAGCTGACCGACCCCGACCGCCAGGCCCAGATCCTCGCCGAACTGTACGAACTCGGCAGCACCACCGCCTCCTCCGACTGCAACTCCGGGATCCTCCGCGGCTTCGCCCTGAGCGGCGCCGCGGGGCGCCCCTGGTTCCTGAAGGCCCTGCTCAACCCCACTTGGGAGTGCGACTCGGAGAGCACCGGCACCGTCCACCACGCCCATGACGGCCTCGACGAGGCCGGGGTTACCTTCGCCGAACTCCTCGACACCGTCCGCGCCGAACCCGACGGGAACCGCGACCACGCCGTCCACCTCCTCGTGACACTGCTGGAGCTGCGGGCCCACGACTTCCGCCCGCACGCGGAGACCTGCACCGAGCTGTACCGGCTGTTCTTCGCACGCGGCGACGGCGAGAACCTCGACGACCTGGTGGAGGCGGCGAACCTCGACACCGACCGAAGCCACGACCTGCAACAACTGCTCCTGATCCGCATGGCCCTCGAACTGGAGGAGAAGGCATGAACCTCCTTGTCAAAGCCGCTTCGTGGCTCAGCCTTGGGGCAGCCGTCGGTGCGACCGCCGTCGCTGGTGCCGTCGGCTGGACCCTCCACGCCCGCCGACGCCCTGACCTGCCGTATGCCTTCTCGCCCTTCGAGGTGGGGGCCGAGGCCCGGGACATCAGCTTCACCACCTCCGACGGGGTGCCGATCGCCGGGTGGCTCCTGCCCCGGGATGACAGTGACCACATCGTCATCGTCTGCCACGGATTCCGCGGCTCCAAGGCCGACATGCTCGGCATCGGACCCGGTCTGTGGCGGGAGGGTCACGAGGTCCTGCTCTTCGACTTCCGCGGCAACGGCGACTCCGGCGACGGCCCACAGTCCCTGGCCCACCACGAACAACGTGACCTCCAGGCCGCGCTCGACTGGGCCGCCCGGGAACGCCCCACCAAACGGATCGCCGTCGTCGCCTTCTCCATGGGTTCGGCCACCACCATCTGCGTCGCCGCCCGCGACCCGCGGATCGAGGTGCTCGTGCTCGACTCGCCGTTCGCGACGATGAGCGACGTCGTCCGCTCCAACCTCGCACTCCACCGCTTCCCCGCGACGCCACTGCTGCCGCTGGCGAACCTCATCAACCGCATCGGATACGGCTACTCCTACGACGAGGTGCGTCCCATCGACGTCATCCACACCATCCCGCCTCGCCCGATCCTCATCCTCCACGGCCGGGCCGACCGCATCATTCCGTACTCCCACTCCCTCCAGCTGGTCGAGGCGGCGGGGCCCGGTGGGGCGGAGCTCGTGACCTTCGAGACGGACCACTGCGGCGGCTACTTCCAGGACCGGCCGGGCTACATCCGTCGGGTCGCTGACTTCCTCGACCGTGGGTTTGCCAACTCCCGGCCCCTCCCGTAGAGTTACTTCTCGCCCAAGCGCTCGTAGCTTAATGGATAGAGCATCTGACTACGGATCAGAAGGTTGGGGGTTCGAGTCCCTCCGAGCGCGCGCCGCAAACAGCCCAGCCCCGAGCTGGGCTGTTGTCGTTGTGTCACCCTTCTGGTCCCCGACTGGTGCCGTGTCGGGGCGGTCTGCTGGGATGAACGCCATGACCGAGACCGAACAGATCGCAGGCGAGAAGCTCCTCGCCGAGACCATCGCCAACCACTTCCCCGGCGCCAGGGTCGTGACAGATGACGATGAGTACACCGTCGAGCTGGGGGAGGGGCTGCCCAGCATCACCTGTGAGATCCTGGAGCTCAGGGACGAGGCCCCGTTCGCGGCCTTCATCAGGTTGGTCATCGAGGGCGGGCGATTGGGGGCGCCGGGTGCGCTGGTGACCGCCAGTGGCTACGGCGATCATCCCCTCGCCGCCATCGTCACGGCAGGCTGCAACTGGGCGTGCGCCTTCGGACCCGTCCTGCTCACCGGCATCGATCGCCCCGACCTCATCACCACCGAGGGCCCTGACGTCGAGCAGTTCGAGACGACGGTGGGTGGGCGTCGCTACCGGGTGACCGTCTCCCATCTCGACCGGGCCATCAACCTCGGGGCGGAGGCGGTCGCTGAGTGGCGGGAGCGGCTCGGCGGCCCCAGCGCGCTGACCAGGCGGGTCCTGGCCAGTGGCACCATCCCGCACTCTCGCAGCGTCGACGTGCTGCCGCTCGGCTGCTTCGCCGGGATCGGCCCCAGCCCCTTGGCGGAGGTGAAGTTCGGCGCCAGCGACTGGGACGCGAGCACCCGCCTTCTCGAAGGGCTCGGCTCCATCGACGATGGCTACGTCATGCTCCGCGAATGGGCGCTGCTCACCCCCGTCGAGGCCCCGCCCGCGCTGACCCGGCAGAGCCTCCAGGCCACCCTCGACCTGCTGCGCGGCCAGCTGCACAACCCCCACTCCGAGGCTGGCTGGCACGGCGGCCGCGCCCACGGAATGCGGCTCGGTGACCCTGGGCGGATCGACGGCGTGACGTTGCCCCGCGACCTCGCGTGGTTCGTCGATCAGATCGCTGCATCGGGGGCCGGTCCGGGCTACGGACTGGACCTGCAACCGGGGGAGGACGGTTGGGTGCAGCTCGCGACGGCGGGCTGCGGCGACGACTGGGGCCTCAAGCTGGAGGACGGCACGGTGTGGCTGGACTCGCGCGGCAGCGACGGTGAGCTACGGCAGGTCGCGCCGAGCTTCTCCGCCTGGTACGAGGCGTGGCTCGACAACGCGGTGCGCGGCGGCGGCCCGTTCGGAGACGTGCCACATCATTCTCACGCCGCCATCAACGCCCTGGCGCAGGTGCTGGAGGACGACTCCGTCGAGGACCTCAGCGGCCTCCGCATCGCCCTCCAGAGCGAGGAGGGGGAGCCCATCGGGCCGTGCCACGCGTGTGAGAGCACCTACGCCGACTTCGACATCCCCGGGACGGCCTTCGACCCGGAGGACAACGAACCGACCGTGATGGATCGGCTCTGACCGGGTCGGCGGACAGTCCCCGACACGGCGTTTCAACGAGTGACAAGGGCTGCTGGCAACGGTTGTTGCGGCATAGGATGGGGTCGAGAGGAGGATCATGACAGCGATCTGGGCCCACCGGGGGGCATCGGCCTACGCGCCGGAGAACACCATTCCTGCGTTCCAGCAGGCCATTGACATGGGGGCGGACGGCGTCGAGTTCGACGTGCAACGCTCCGCCGACGGGCATCTCGTCGTCATCCACGACGAGACGGTCAACCGCACCTCCAACGGGGTCGGCAAGGTGGTGGACCTCACCCTGGAGCAGCTGCGACGGTGCAACTTCAGCAACGGTTTCGTCGGGACCCGGCACGTGCAGATCCCGACCCTGCGGGAGGTCCTTGAACTGCTGGCGCCGACCGGGCTCACCATCAACATCGAGCTGAAGAACAGCGTCGAGTTCTACCCGGGCATGGAGTGCGAGGTCGTCGCCCTGGTGGAGGAAGCCGGACTGCAGGAGCGGGTCATCTACTCGTCGTTCAACCACTTCTCGCTGGCGAACCTGAGGGGCATCGTCCCTAAGGAACATCTCGGTCTGCTCTACAGCGATGGCCTCTACGACCCCTGGAACTATGCCAACCAGTTCGGGGCGGGCTGCCTGCATCCGCACTACTACGCGCTGCGGCAGCCCAACTACATGTGGCTGTGCCATGAGGCAGGGGTGAGGACGACGACGTGGACCGTCGACGACGAGGCCGAGTTCAAACGCCTGCTCGCCCTGGGGGTCGACGCGATCATCACGAACTTCCCGGACCGTGGCCGTCGTGTCATCGACCGCCCGTGGCTGTGATGAGGAGGCGGGGCGCGTTCAGTTGGGATCGTGCTCAGGAGCGACACCCTGGATCCGGCGTCGCGATCCTGATTCCACTTCCGGAGGCGCGCCTTTGACCAGGTGACACATCGAGAAGGTAGCTCTTCCCGGGGCCCGGTTCGGCAAGGCTGCGCTCACCTGATTGTTGATTGTGAAACTATCTGCTTTACCGTGCTGGAATGGCTCGTAAAACCTACACCGGTGACCTGGTGGATGTGTCCTTCGACCGCGAGGTGTGCGGTCATGCCGGGGAGTGCGTGCGCGG
The DNA here is from genome assembly GCF_003932785.1 of Arachnia propionica. GTDB lineage: Bacteria > Actinomycetota > Actinomycetes > Propionibacteriales > Propionibacteriaceae > Arachnia > Arachnia propionica_B. Next base: position 67,318 of record NZ_RQYT01000008.1, read on the forward strand.
CATGCCCGAGGTCTTCAACGTCAACGCCCGCCCGTGGATCAACGCGCCCGTCGCCGACACCGAGGAGAAGGCGAAACTGCTCGTCGAGGTCGTGGGCCGGTGCCCCACCGGGGCGCTGCGGATCGAACGTTTCGAACAGCCGAGCGCGTCCGAGGAACCGAGTGTCACCCACAATGCTGAGGCGAGCCGCTACGAGGTGCGCCTCGGCGACGAACTGGTCGGTTTCGTTGACTACATCCTGAGCGAGGGTCGCATCACCTTCACCCACACCGAGATCGATCCGAGCTTCGAGGGTCGTGGGCTGGGTTCGGCCCTGATCCGGGGTGCTCTCGACGACGTCGCCGCGAATCCCGAGGCGCGCCGAGTTCAGCCGCTGTGCCCCTTCGTCAAGGGTTGGATGCAACGTCACCCGGAGTACCTGGAACTCGCGCGTCGCTGACCCCTTTCGTCGTCGCTCTCTTCCTGCTGGTCGAGCCGGGGCCGGGGCTTGCGGAGGGCCCGTGTCGAGACCTCTGTGGTATTCCCGCTTGACTCGAGTTTCAGCACCGTGCGCCAAGGGTCTCGACACGGACGGCTCGCTGACGCTCGCGGTCCGGCTCGACCAGCGGAGAAGTGAACAACGACTTTGGGTTGTCGTGGTGGGTCATCGCCGCCTTCCGTTGTGGACGGCGGCTTTCTGTTCGTCGGTGGGGAGTGCTTTGAAGGCGCCCATGGCGTGGGGGTCGTGGCGGTCGATGCCTGCGCGGCGGGCTCGGTGGTACCAGGGTGGGAGGAGGAAGGGGGGGAACCAGAAGAAGAAGCCGAGAAGGAAGGTGATTCCGCAGAACGCCCACGTGATTCCGATGATTCCCAGGATGACTTGGGGTATGGCAGTTTCCAATCCTTTCGTCTTCGTAATGACTGCTATCAGCCCCATGATCAGCATGCCGATGCCGCCGTAGAACATGGCCAGGGGTGGGCAGGTCCAGCCTGTGTAGGTGGTGACGAAGTGTGGGGTGGGTTCGGTGTAGGCGAGCCACCCCGCCCTCAGAGCGAGCAAGCCGATGAGGGTGAGTGCGATGACGAGTCCGATGATTTCGCCGGTGAGCCCCTCCAAAAGAACAGCGCCAGTGATCATCCGCCGAACACTCCCTTCAGCCAGTTCCAAGCGGATTCTCCGAGGTCGGCAGCATTGTCCCCGAGGCTCTTGCCATCACCGTCCGGGTCCCAGGACATTGCCAGGCCGACTCCGATCCCGACCACCAGGCCGATGGCGTTCCCGGCGACGGGGAGGGCGGAACCGACAGCTGCCCCCGCCGCGGCTGCGGTGAGGACTTGTGACCCGGTTCTCACGGCGGCGGCCTCGATGACCCGGCCTTGTCGTTCTGCTGCGGTGAGTTCGGGGTGTTGCTCGCGGAACCGTTTGTCCATTTTCTCGTGTTCGCTGAAATAGTTGAACGCGACGCCCGCGACGAACAGGCCCCGGCCAGCTGCTCGGCCGATTGCGGTGACCCCGGTGTAGGTGCGTGAGCTGGTTTCCGTCCCTGTGCCGAACCAGGAGAACGGGTTGTACCACTTGGCCGGTTGCATGCCGTGGGGTTTGACGACCGTGGTGGGTCCCCAGCTCCCCTTCGGCGGCCCGAGGAAGGTTTCGCGCAGCGCTGCCGAGAATCGTTGCAGGTAGCTGCCACTCTGGTGGGGCTGCCGTTTCCAGGACTTCCAGTCCCAGAAGTTGGTTCGGGTTTGCGTGGTGCTGTACTTGAAGTCGAACTCCACACCGAAGATGCGGACGTAGAAGCGCTTGACGACCTCCTCGATGTTGAACTTGTAGCTCTCGGCGGTCGCTGCGATGGCCGAGATGAGGATGTCCCCGGTCGGCCCCTGCCACGCAGGGGACCCTTCTTCCGGCAGCCCGTCGTCCCCGATCGCGGACAGTTGGTTGGCGCAGTCGTTGATCGCGGACTCGTACCTGCTGACCAGATCGTTCACCTCCACCTGGAGCCGCACACCTTCCTGGTCGTACTCCATGAGCTCGACGGCGTCCGTCGGCTGTTCCTTGGCGTTGTAGGTCTCGGCCTTGGACTTCAAGGAGTCGCGTTCCGTCTTCAGGGTGCTGATCGCGTCGGAGAAGAGCGTCATGGCCGTCTTGACACTGACGCAGCCGTCCAAGACGTGCTGGGCCGTGTCCAAGGCGGGATCAAGCGCCGAGTACAGCAGGTCGCTGTGAGGGGTGATGTAGTTCTCCCCGGCGGAAAGCCCCTTCCAACTGCTGTGGGAACCCTCGATGTCCTTGCGGAACTCCGCGCCCCGGGCCATGAGGCTGGAGGCGGAGTTGAAGATGCTCTCCGGGTCCGGCCAGTTCTCGAGCCCACTGATGTCGACCTTCATACCCGCTTCCCGTCCGTGATCCGGACTTCATCGACGCTGTTGGCCTCGCGCTCCGCGCTCTCGGTCGTGGCGGCCATGTCGGCATCAGCCCGCTGGATCGCTGCCACAGCAGTGCGGCCACCCTCGATGGCGTTGGTGACCTGCTGCTCGGCGCCCGTCATCGCCGCAGTCAGAACCCGGTTGTAAACGGCATTCAACGAAGACGCCAACGTGGCGCTCTTCCCGGTGCATGCCGAGCCGAGGGCGTCGATCTCCTCCGAGACCGAGCTGTGGGACCTCGTGGCGTCCTCCTTCCCCTGATCCGCTTTCCTGAAGATCTCGAGACACGCCGGGGCATTCACCTTGTGGTGGGTCATGGGTTCTGCCTCACTGGTTCTCGGCGATCGTGGACATCAGTTGCAGCCACAAGGGTGCGTCGATGTGCTGTCGGACGGTGATCAGGTCGTTGGCGTTGCGCAGCGTCGGCTCGAACCATGCCGCGGCCTGGCCCCGCGACGACGTGTGGATCCAGTTCAGGAAGGTCTCGTCGGCGCTGTTCCTCAGCGACAGCAGGGTCCAGGGGTGCTTCGCGAACTCGGCGGCATCGTCGCTCCCGGTGAAGGTCAGCGTGTCGCGCTCCAGCTTGTCCTGGAGTTGCTGGCCGCTCAGTTCCAGGTGCACGTCCATGGGCCACGCGGGGGTGGCGGTGACCCAGCCCAGGAGGATGCGGAAGAGGTCGTTGGAGGGGCAGTAGGCCAGCAGGGTCGCCCCGTCCTCGTCCGGATGCGGGGCGGTGAAGATGGTGGTCGCGTCGGTCACCCAGAACCGGAACACGTGAGGAGTCGGGGTGGCGACGGTGATGTTCCAGCCCGTCCCGCTCAGCAGGTGATCGATGTACCAGAAACCTGCCCCTGTGGGTGACCCGTCCTGCTCGACGAGGCCGGCGGCAGCCAGTTCGTCCCTCACCTGTCCGGTGACCGGGGTGAACACCCGCTGCTCGGCGTGGGCGAAGAAGGTGGTGGCGGTGGCGTCGCTGAGCACGAGGGGCTCGGCCTGGAGCATCAGATTGGGCGGGGTCAGCACGGAGAGGTCCTCGCGCGGGGCGCCGTCGCGGGCCGTGGCCCACTCGTCGAGGGTCACCTCGGGGATGGTGGACGTGGTGGCCGGGGCGTTGCGCTCGGCTGGAGGCAAGGCCCGCAGGGTGTCGAGGATGGCCTGGTGGTGATCGCCGGGGGTCCACTCGATGAGGGGGAGGGTGAGGGTCAGTTCCGCGATCGCGCCGTCGGTGACGACGAGGTCCTGGACGATGAGCAGGCACAGGATGTTGCCGTGGATTTCCTCGGGGGCGACGGGGGTGAGCATCCAGATCCGACGGTGTTCCTCCCCGTGGCGCTCCACCGCCTCGACGTGCACGACGACGGTGCCGGGGATCTCGGCCACGGAACGGAGGTTGGCCTGGCTGATGGCGGCCAGGGCGTCGGGGCGCCCCTCGACGATGGATTCCCGCAGCACGACGTTGGGGGTGAAACCCAGCGACGACGACGGCGCGGCGGCGATGACGTAGCCGGGTTGTTTGATCTCCCGCCACTCGTCCGGAACCTCGCAGCAGAAGGTCGATCCCAGCAGGTGCATGAACACGTCCTCTCGTTGGGGCAGGCTCCAGTTAAACAAGAGAAGAACACGCAGGGAAGCGATCCGGGGAGTGGAGAAGGGGGGCACGTGTCGGCCGTATGGACGAGGCGAGATTCCCCGTCGCGTCGAGGGGGCCATCCACGCGCATGGCTCGGCAGTTGCCGCGACGGCCCGTAGGCTGACCCCATGAGCAACCCGTTCCGGCCCGAGCTGTGGGATGACCTCGGCTTCGACTTCACCGACATCACCTACCACCGTGCGAAGGACGTCGCGGCGGTGAGGATCGCCTTCAACCGGCCCGAGGTGCGCAACGCCTTCCGGCCCCACACCGTCGACGAACTCATCGCCGCCCTCGACCATGCCCGCACCGCCTCCGACATCGGCTGCGTGCTGCTCACCGGCAACGGGCCGTCGCCGAAGGACGGCGGCTGGGCGTTCTGCTCCGGCGGGGATCAGCGGATCCGTGGTCGCGCCGGATACCAGTACGCCGATGGTGAGACCGCCGAGGCGGTCGACAAGGCCAAACTCGCCCGGCTCCACATCCTGGAGGCCCAGCGGCTCATCCGGTTCATGCCGAAGGTGGTCATCGCGCTCGTCAACGGCTGGGCCGCCGGTGGCGGCCACTCCCTCCACGTGGTCGCCGATCTCAGCCTGGCCTCCGCCGAGCACGCCCGTTTCAAGCAGACCGACGCCGACGTCGGCTCCTTCGACGGGGGCTTCGGGTCGGCCTACCTGGCCCGCCAGGTGGGGCAGAAGTTCGCACGCCAGATCTTCTTCCTCGGCGACGTCCACGACGCCGACGACGCCCACCGGATGGGGATGGTCAACGAGGTGGTGCCGCACGCCGAGCTGGAGGACGTCGGCCTGGAGTGGGCGCGGAAGATCTGCGGCAAGTCGCCGACCGCGCAGCGGATGCTCAAGTACTCGTTCAACCTCATCGACGACGGCCTGGTCGGTCAGCAGGTCCTGCTCGGCGAGGCGACCCGGCTGGCCTACATGACGGACGAGGCGGTCGAGGGCCGCGACTCGTTCCTCGAGCGTCGGCCCCCCGACTGGTCCAACTTCCCCTACTACTACTGAGAGTTATGCATTGTTGGGGGAAACGGACCGATAACTCCCTAAAATGACATAACGCGGGGGTCAGGGAGGTGGAAGCGGGTCCGCTGTTGGTCCTCCGGGCGGCTGCTGTGCCCGACCCGCAGTTCGAACTCGCCCGGCTCCACCACACGGGTGCCGTCCGCCAGGACCAGGCTCAGCTCGCTCGTCGGCAGCCGGAACTCCACCGTCGTCGTCTCGCCCGGGGCCAGGGGCACCCGACGGAACGCCTTCAGCTCCTGCTCCGCCCATGTCACCGACGTCACCACGTCGTGGACGTAGACCTGCACCACCTCCGTGCCGTGACGTTCCCCGGTGTTCGTCAGGTCGACGCTGAACGCCACCTCGTCCCCGACCTCCGTCACCCGCAGCCCCGAGTACTCGAACGTCGTGTACGTCAGGCCCTCGCCGAAGGCGAACAGCGGCCGGTACGTCAGATCGGCGTAGCGGTCCCCGTGCCAGCCCCGCACCCGGTTGTGGAACACCGGCAGCTGCCCGGCATGACGCGGGAACGACACCGGCAACCGGCCCGACGGCTCCACCCGCCCGAGTAGCACCGCCGCCAGGGCGTCACCCCCGGCCGCCCCCGGGTTGAACGCCTCGACGATCGCCGCGGCCTCCTGCACCGACTCCGGCAGCACCAGCGGCTTGCCATTGAGCAGCACCACCACCATCGGTGTTCCCGTCGCGCGGATCGCCTCCAGCAGCTGCCGCTGCGGCCCGAACAGCTCCAGGGACGCCGTCGAGCGCCCCTCCCCGGTCAGGTTGATCGTGTCCCCGACCGCCACGACGGCCACGTCGCTACTGGCCGCCAGGGCGACGGCCTCCGCCAGCTCCGCCTCATCCAGCGGCGCCGGGTGGCAGATCTTCGGACGCGGCTGACCGTCGGCGAAGAACTCACCCGCCGGGTCCGGCGCCAACTCGTCGATACCGCAGCCGCGCGCGTACCCGATCACCCAGTCCGAGGGTGCCGCCGCCCGTAGCCCGGCCAGCAGCGTCGTCGCCGGAGTGAGGGCCGGATCATCCATCCACGGGCACTGCCCGGAGGTCCCGGCCCAGTCACCCAGGCAGGCGGCCATGTCATCGGCCTGCGGGCCGATCACCGCCACCCTCACCCCCTCACCGCGCAGCGGCAGCACCCCGTCGTTGCGCAGCAGGACCAGACTCTTCGCCGCCAACTCCATGTTGATCTCACGGTGCTCCCGGCAGCCGATCTCCACCCGCTGCCGCTCCACATCGGGGCGACGTGGGTTCTCGAACAGCCCCATCCGGAACTTCACCGTCAGGATCCGCCTCACCGCATCATCGAGGTCCGACGGTGCCAGCAGCCCTCGCTCGATGGCCGCCAGGGCGCCGTCGTGGAACTCGGGCGTGGCCATGATGAGGTCGTTCCCCGCCCGTACCGCCAGGGCCGCCGCCTCCGCGAAATCGGCAGCCACCTGCTGGACGCGCACCAGATGACCGACGTTGTCCCAGTCGGTGACGAGCAATCCCGCGAAACCCCACTCCTGTTTCAGCACCCCGTCGAGCAGCCATGTGTTGAGGGTGATCGGTACCCCGTCGATCGCCTGGTAGCCGAGCATGAAGGTGTCCGCACCCTCCCGAACCAGCCGTTCGAACGGCGGCAGGAACCAGGAACGCAGTTTGCGGGGTGTCAGATCCGCCTCCGAGGCGTCCAGCCCTCCCTGCGTCTCCGAGTAACCCGCGAAGTGCTTCGCACACGACAGGATCCGCGTCGGGTCCGTGTCCCCGTCGCCCCGGTAGCCGCGCACCATCGCCGCCGCCAACTCACCGATGAGGTGCGGGTCCTCCCCGAAGGTCTCGTTCACCCGCCCCCAGCGCAGCTCCCTGGCGATGCAGGCCAGCGGCGAGAAGGTCCACGTCACCCCCGTCGCTGACGTCTCCCGTGCCGTCACCCGGGCCGCCCGCTCAACGGCGTCGGGGTCGAAGGAACACGCCATCGACAACGGTGTCCCGAACACCGTCGCGCCCGGCCAGAAACCGTGGCCGTGGATGGCGTCGTCGGCGATGAGCAGCGGGATGCCCAGCCGGGTCCGGGCCGCCGCGTCGATGGCGTCGTCGATCGTCGCCGGATCGGTGTGCAGCAGCGAACCGACGGGGTGACGCTCGATGACGGCGCGTGGGTCGCTCCAAGCGGGCAGCTGCATCATCTGCGCTGCCTTCTCCTCCACCGTCATCAGGGAGAGCAGGTGGGCGACGCGGTCCTCGACGGCGGCGGTGGGGTCACGGTGGATCATGGCAGGGCTCCTCGGATCGGCAGGGCTTGGATGACGGGGGTCTGGGTCTCGCAGTGTTCCACACGGATGTTGTGGAGGAACTCTGCCAGAAGTGTGGTGGCGCGGTCCTGGTCCGGGCCCTCGCCCCGACCCTCCGCCCGGGCCGTCAGTTCGGCCCAGCCTTCGGGGACGGGGGCGCTCAGGGGGGAGGTCGTGGTGCCGAGCTTCTTCCAGCACCAGAAGTTCCACGAGATACCCAGGTCCTCGCAGCTGTGGAACATCGAATGCAGCCACTGCGGTGAGTTCTCCCCGGACTCACCCATGTAGGTGGCCATCCCCAGCGACGCGGCCCGGCGGCGGACCCCCTCGAACCGTTCCGCCTCGACCGGGGACCAGTAGTGGTGGAACTGCAGGCAGGCGTTGTCGTCGAGCGGCTCGGTGAACATGGAGAACTCCGTCGCCCAGTGCGCCCCCTCGTACATGAGCAGATGGTGGGGGTCCTCGGCCCGGATCGCGGCGGTGAGGTCGCGGTACAGCGGCACCAGCTGCGGCCACAGCTCCCGGTGGGCCTCCGGGAGGGGCTCGTTCAGCAGGTCGTAGCCGAGCAGGGCCGGATGGTCCCGGTGGCGACGCGCCAGCCGCCGCCACAGTTCGATGCACAACTCCCGGGCGCGACCGTCGGTGAACAACTCCGGCTGGTCCGCGACGGAGTCGTCGATGTTGGCCCCCGTCTGCCCGCCCGGCGCGCCGTGGAGGTCGAGGAGCACCCGCAGTCCGTGCTCCCGACACCACTCGAGACAGCGATCCACCAGGTCGTGGCCCTCCGCGACGTCCTCCCCGTCGTGGGTGATGAACAGCCGCGAGTTCAACGGCAGCCGGATGTGGTCGAAACCCAGCGCGGCGATGGCGGCCACGTCGTCGCGGGTGAAGAAGGTCGCCCGGAAGGTGCGCCAGAAGGCAGCGGCGTCCTCCTCACCGATGAGGTCGCGGATGAGGCGTTCGATGCGACGCGGTGACGTCGCGCCCGCGGTGAACCGCCACATGTAGCCCTCCGGCAGCAGCCAGTTGCCGATGCCCACCCCGCGCAGCTGGACGGGGTCGCCGCCCACCGTCAACTCTCCGTCACGACAACGCACCGGCTCCATCGCTCCACCTTTCGGGTACTAGTGTGTCCTCCGTGCGACATGGTGGGCGTCCCACGCGACGCGAGGAGGTGGTGGCCGCGGCCACCGAGGCCTTCGCGCGCGGCGGCTACAACGGGGTCTCGTTGCGTGACATCGCCGCGCGGCTCAACATGACCCCCGCCGGGGTGCTCCACCACTTCGGCACCAAGGAGGAACTCCTCACCGCCGTCCTGGAGGCTCGGGACCGCGACGAGGTGGATCGGGACCACTACTCGACGTTCCCCCATGGTGCCGACTACCTCGCCCACATGGTCCGCACGGTCCGGCTCAACGCCGAACGGCGGGGCATCACCCAGCTCTACACCGTGCTGGCGGGGGAGTCCGTGGCCGATGAGCATCCCGCCCAGGACTGGTTCCGGAGCCGCTACGACGGGCTGCGACAGATCGTCGACCGCGCCCTCAGGCGCGCCGCCGAGGTGCCCGACGGGGTGCTCGTCGCCGAGTCCCTTGAGGCAGCGGAGGCCGTCATCGCGGTCATGGACGGCATGCAGATCCAGTGGCTGCTCGACGACGAGGTGGCCATGGCCCCCGCCGTGGCACGGGTCATCGACCTGGTCGTCGCCGATCTGCGCGGCCGCGTCGCGGACCTCACCCCTTGATTGCACCGGTCAACATCCCCTTGGTGAAGAACTTCTGCACGAACGGGTAGACCACCAGCACCGGCAGCGTGGCCAGCACGATGACAGCGAACTGCACCACCATGCCCGGCGGTGGCGGCACCCCCGGCGGCTGGACGGTGTTGAGGGTCTGTCCCTGAACGACGTACTGGTTGAGGACCACCTGGATCGGCCACTTCGACGGGGTGCTGATGTACAGCAGCGCGTTGAAGAACGTGTTCCAGTAGCGGACCGCGTAGAACAGCGAGATGACCGCCAGGATCGGCTTCGACAGCGGCAGCACGATCCGCCAGAAGATCTGCCACTCTGAGGCCCCGTCGATGCGGGCGGATTCCGTCAACTCCTGCGGCAGTTCCATGAAGAAGTTGCGGATCACCACCATGTTGAAGGCATCGATGAGGCCCGGGACGATGAGCGACGACCAGCTGTCCAGCATCCCCAGCTGCTTGACGAGCAGGTAGTTGGGGATCATGCCGGCGCTGAACAGCATCGTCGCGAGGACGTAGATGAGTGCCCCCTTGCTGTAGGGCACCTCCCGGGTCCGGCTGAGCCCGTAGGCGAGGGTGGTGGTGAACAGCATCGAGCACACGGTGCCGACGACGGTGATGAGTGCCGTCACGAGCAGGGAGTTCCGGACGACGCCGCCACGCAGCAACGCCGCGTAGGTGTCGAGGCTGAAGCTCTTCGGCCACGGGTCCCCGGAGGTCGCGGCCTCGGCCGATCCGAAGGACCACACGATGACGTGGAGGAACGGGTAGATCATCGCGATGACGAGCAGGGTCAGGATGATCGCCTTGAGGATGCTGACGAAGCGGTTCGGCCGCCCCATCCACAACGGCCGGTGTGCGCTGGCCCGGGCCATCAGAACACCCCCGATCCGCCGACGCGCTTGGCGAACCGGTTCGCCGCGATGATCAGCACCGTCGCGACGATGCCCTTGAGCAGGCCTGCGGCGGTGGACAGGCCCCAGTCGCCGCCGAGGATGCCCCGGAAGTAGACGAAGGTGTCGAGCACTTGGGCGGCGTCCTTCCCGACGGCGGGTTGCTGGAGCAGCAGCTGCTCGAAGCCGACGTTGAGGATGCCGCCGATCTCGAGGATGAGCAGCAGGCTGACGATCGGCATGATGCCGGGCAGGGTGACGTGCCAGGTCCGTTTCCAGCTGCCCGCGCCGTCGACGGCGGCCGCCTCGTAGAGCTCCTGCGGGATCCCGGAGATCGCGGCGAAGTAGATGATGGTGCCCCAGCCCACGCTCTTCCAGATGGACTGCGCCACCACGAGGAACTTGAAGGTGTCGGGGTCGCTCATGAGGTTGAACCCGTGGACCCCGAGGTCGGCGAGGACGTGGGCGAGGGCGCCCGACCCGCCGAAGATCTTCTGCCAGATGGAGATGACGATCACCCAGGACAGGAAGTGGGGAAGGTACACCACCGACTGGATGAACCGTTTCAGCCTCGGCGACATCAGCGAGTTGATGAGCAGCGCCAGCAGGATCGGGGCGGGAAAGGCGAACAGCAGGAGCAGCAGCGCGATGACCAGGGTGTTGGTGAGGGCCTGGAACAGCTCCGGGTCGGTGAAGATCCGGGCGAAGTTGTCGAAGCCGACGAACCTCGACCCGGCGATGCCCTTGAAGGGGCGGTAGTCCTGGAAGGCGACGATGTTGCCCAGCATCGGCAGGTAGGCGAACACCGTGAAGAACAACAGCCCGGGGATGATGAAGACGTACATCGTCCTCACCTTGGCCGCGCGCTGCAGGCGGGACCTGGTGGCCATCGGCTACTTGGTGGGGCTGGGCGACGACGGGGCGGCGCTCTCGCGCGCGTCGTACCTCTGCTGGTAGTCGTCGAGGGCCTCCTGACCGCCGGCGCGCAGCCAGTCGTCGAGGAAGGACTGGTAGTCGGTGACGGGACGACGCCCGTACAGCATGCCGGTGACGTAGTCGTCGCGGACGGAGCCGCGGGTCCCGGCGGAGCGGCTGGCCTTCTCGGAGACGAGCCCGAGGACGGGGCTGCTGACGGGGTCCTTCGCGAGGGTCTCGACGGTGGTGAAGAAGTTGTCGGCCTTGTCGGCGAGGTCCGGCGGGATGAGGTAGTTGTTGTTGACGGGCGAGACGCCGAGCCAGCTGAGGGCGGCGTGGTCGCTGTGGGCGGCCTCGTCCTGGGTCTTCGTGATGGAGCCGTCGGCCGCGCGGGTGAAGTGGACGCCCTCGATGCCGTCGTTGATGAACTGGTACTCCTCGGAGCCGAACGGCGACCGGAACCAGTTGAGGATGCTGAGCAGCAGCTTCTGGCGGGCGGGGTCGGTGACGCGGGAGCTGATGGCGACGATGCCCCAGTAGCCGTCGGTCCGCACGACGGTGAGGGTGGCGTCGGGGGCGGCGGGCGGCACGAAGAAGGTGAGGTCGGCGCCGGGGGTGCTGGCGCGGAGTTTGCGGATCTGGGAGTCCAGGAAGAACGCGTTGTAGGAGTCGCGGTTGTACCCGACCTGCCCGTTCTCGAGCTTCTGGGACTTGTTGCTGGCGGTGGGGTCCGGGAACACGGCGCCGCCGTCCCAGAACCGACGCAGGTACTCGACGACCTCCGGGTAGCGCGGGTGCTGGTACTTGTGGCGGAGCTTCCCGGCGTCGTCGAGCTGCCATTCGGGGCCGATCCCGAACATCCACTCGGCCACCTCGGTGAGGGGCCCGAGGTCGAGCATCGGGTAGAACTCCTTGCCCTGGAGGGTGCCGAGTTTGCCCATCTCGACGAAGCGGTCGAGGAAGTCGTCGATGGTGGTGCCGACGTCGGTGGCGCCGATCGCCTCGAGGGCGTCGGAGCGGATGGCGGGGAAGCGGGTGAGGACCGGGTCCTCGTTGGGGATGCCGAGGATGCGGCCGTGCTTGCTGGAGCGCTGCCAGGTCTCGGTGCGGATGTGGGCGAGGTGGGGCCATTCGAGGACCTTGTCCCCGGCGAGGAGGTCGCTGAGGTCGAGCAGGGCCCCGTCCTCGGCCGCCTGGAGCCCCTGCGGGGAGGTGTCCTGGACGAACATGAGGTCGGGCAGGTTGCCGGAGGCCAGCAGGGTGGCGAACTTGTCGTTGTAGCTGGCTCCGGGGGCGAGGTTGGCCCTGTAGGTGACGCCGAGGCGCTGGTTGAGCTCCTGGAGCCACAGGTTGCTGGCGTCATCCTGGGGCGGGGTGCCCCAGAGGATCTGGAAGGTGGTGACCTCGCTGCCGTCGCCGGGCGGGGAGGGGACGGCCCTGGTGAACTCCTTGAGCGGAGCGGTGTACATGGTGGGCACGCCCGGTAGGGAGGAGGCGCGGCCGCCGGCGACGACGGGCGGCGTCACATGCGTGGGCCAGGTGGCCGTCGCAGTGGCGCCGTCGCCGCCGCCGGTGGGGGAGTTGTTGCCGCACGCGGCGAGGGCCGCCGCGCCGAGGCTGCTGGCGGCGAGGCCGAGCACGCTCCGTCGGGTGAGGGGGATGGGTGGAACGAGCATGTCTGGACCTCCTTGTCGCACCTGCAGGCTCACGGAACACTCCGCAACCCAAGCCTAACAGTTGTTAAGTTAGGCGCCCAGAGCGGGAATGGCCAGCTCTGCCATCCGAACGGCTGAGGTCAGCTCACCGGGCCGAGCAGGAACCTTTCGAGGGCCTTGGTCGGGCCCTCCGCGCCGCCGTGCTTGCCCTGGAAGGCCTGGGTGGCATCCGTGCCGCACATCTTGGTGATGGCTCCGGGGCCGCCCGGGTGGGAACCGATCCACTCGGTGAGGTCGTAGGCGTTGCCGTCGACGATGGCCCAGCAGTCGGATTCGGTGTTGTGCTTGGCGACCTCCTCCGCGGTGTACTTCCCCGCCTCGGTGCTGGGGCTCGTCGAGGCCTCCGGGCTCGCGGAGGTCGACGGGGCGGCGGCGGGGGAGGTCGTGGTGGTCGGGGCGGCGGCGACGTCGGACCAGGCGAGGGTGGCGCCGGAGTGCCCGGCGAGGAAGGTGAACACCGTCGCGACGAGGCCGAGCAGCGAGGCGGCCATGCCGAGGGGGCGGGTGGTGGGGGAGGGGGCGTCTCCCTCGCGGGAGATCCGCCACAGCCACGGCCCGGCGGCGAGGAGGAAGGCGATGGCTGCAATCATGAGGAACAGGCCCCATCGCCCATGGGTTTCGGGGTTGAAGCCCTTGAGTTCGGCCAGCGCGTTGCCGGAGATCAGGGAGGCGATGGTGGACAGGGCCGCCACCGTCGTCACCCCGAGGGTGGCGATGGCGAGCTGCCGGGAGCGGTTGCGCAGCAGCATGAGGGCGGTGACGCCGAGCGTCGCCAGCGGGATGAGGACCACCGGCAGGTGGACGAACAGAGGGTGCAGGGGCAGGTTCAGGATCATGGCGACACCTTAACTCGCAAACTGGGGTCAGGGCGGGATTTTCGTTGAAATTTCTTCGATCTTCCCGTTGTGAGACGTGAGCCTCCGGTCACGTAGGGTGGGCAGGGAACAACGTGAACGTAGAGACGTAGGAGATCCCATGAACCGTTTCATCACCAGGACTGCCGCCGTCGCCATGGCGCTCGCCGTCGCCCTTGGCGCCTCCGCCTGCGCAGGGGGCAAGCCCAGCAAGGACGAGTTCCGCAACGCTCTCAAGAGCGCCCCACAGGTCGGCCAGATGACCGGCGAACAGAAGGACCAGTTCAACAAGCTGGCGGACTGCATCGCCGACAAGTCCTACGACAAGCTGAGCCCCGAGGGGCTGAAGAAGCTCATCGAACTCGCCAAGAAGGCCACGGTCGACCCCTCGAACAGCGAGGATCTGTCCGAGGCCGACCAGAAGGCCCTTGGGGAGGCGGCGCTGGAGTGCATCCCCGGCCAAGGGTGACGCCCTGCGGTGAGCGACGAGTCGAGGGCCCGGCGTGACACCCAGCCGTCCGATCACTTCCTGGACGATCCCGTCCGGGTCGAGACGTGGGGTGGTCGTCGGGTCCTCCTGACCGATGAGGGGAGGAACACCGAACGCATCGTGTTCTTCTCCGACGCGGTGTTCGCCATCGCGCTGACCCTCCTTGTGCTGGACATCCGGCTTCCGGAGGGGGCGGGTGAGGACCTCGGGGCGGCCCTGGTCGAGTTGCGGCCCCGCCTGATCGCCTTCTGCATCAGCTTCTTCGTGATCGTCGGCGCCTGGTTGACGCACTTCCGGAGGTTCCGGCTCCTCAAGGGCTACAACGCCGGCCTCATCCGCTGGAACTTCGCGCTGTTGTTCCTCGTGTGCCTCGTCCCGTTCCCGACGTCGGTCTTCGCCGAGAACCCGTCGCCGCTGGCGACGGCCCTCTACAGCGCCTGCCTCGGCGCGATCTTCGCGGCCCAGGCGGTGGCCCAGGTGCAGGCGTGGGTGGCGGGCCTGTTCGTCAGGGCCGTCGACCACCGGAGCCACCGACGCGAGGTCATCAACCAGGGCGGGGTCGCCCTGGTGTTCCTCGCGTCGATCCCGCTGGCCTTCGTCGCCCCACAGCTCCCGGTGATCCTCTGGTGCCTCGGCGCCCCGGCGATCGGGGCCGTCAGCAAGGCCATCGACCGCCGAGGCCTCCGCTCCCACCGCTGAGCCCGGCTGCTCTGCCCGGCCTGCGCCCGTCCCCGAGTCAGTTACCCGCCCCGGTCACGAATCGCCGTCCCGCTTCGCTTGGAACGTTTCAAACGCGGTCTCGACGAAGCAGGGCGGCGGTTCGTGCTCGCTGTGGAGGCGTGGCGACGGTGTGCGTGGCGACGGTGGGTCGCGACGGGGCGGGGCCCGGAGCAGGCGGCGGTCAGTCGGCCAGGCCGTAGAGGCGGTCGCCCGCGTCGCCCAGGCCCGGGACGATGAAGCCCTTGTCGTTGAGGCGTTCGTCGACCGCCGCGACCACCAGGGTGCAGGGGACGTCGAGGTCCGACAGCAGCTCCTGGATGCGTTCGATGCCCTCCGGGGCCGCCAGCAGACAGATGCAGGTGATGTCGTTCGCACCGCGGTCGACGAGGAACTTCACCGCGCCACCCAGCGACCCGCCCGTCGCGAGCATCGGATCCAGCACGTAGCACTGGCGTCCCGACAGGTCCTGCGGCAGCCGCTCCGCGTAGGTGGTGGGCTGCAGGGTCTCCTCGTCGCGGATCATGCCGAGGAAGCCGACCTCCGCCGTCGGGACGAGCCGCAGCATGCCGTCGAGCATCCCGAGTCCCGCCCGGAGGATCGGTACCACCAGCGGCGCCGGGGCGGCCAACTTGGTGCCGACGGTGGGTGCCACCGGGGTCTCGATGCTGGACTCGGTGACGCGGACCCCGCGGGTCGCCTCGTAGGCGAGGAGGGTCACGAGCTCCTCCACCAGACGACGGAACGTGGGCTGCTCCGTGTGTCGATTGCGGAGCACGGTGAGCTTGTGGTCGATCAGGGGATGAGAGATGACGCGAAGTTCCACGACTCCATCTTGCACGATCCGGAGCCGGGGCGGGCCCCGGGGCACGAACCATCGTCCAGTGTGTCCACCGAACATGACCCGGGGGCTGTGTCGCGGGCGTTCTTCTGAGAGGATGGAGCCTACTGACCGCCAGTGAGGAGACCGCCGTGGACGCCTTTGACGAAGACGCCGAGCCCTTCGACCTGAAGGATGACCGCGACCTCGACGTCGACGACGACTCGGAGGACGACTACGACGACGACTTCGACCTCGAGGACGCCGGGGAGGACGACGTCGACCTCGTCGTCGCCGCCTACCGCGAGGACGGCAAGGCCATTGCCGTACCCATGGACTTCGACCTCGCGAACGACCTCGACGAGCTGATCCGCCAGCTCAGTCGCCTCCCCGGCGACAACGGCGCCATCGGCTTCGTCTCCATCGCCGGCGAGTTCTTCGTCATCTGCCGGGTCCGCGGCCGCATCGTCGAGGTGCTCCTCAGCGACGTCACCGCCGCCCAGGACTGGCCGATCGCCCGCGACGTCGTCGACTACCTCGGCGAGGACATGCCCGACGACGACGAGGACCCCGCCCCGCTCGGCGACCTCGACATGTTCGCCGCGAACGGGCTCAGCGGCTTCGAGCTTGAGGCCATCACCACCAACTACGACGAGGACTCCGACGAGCTGCTCACCCAGATCGCGCGCAAGCTCAAGATCGGGCCGGAGTTCGAGCGCGCCGCACTCGCCTTCGACTCCTGATCGGTCCCTCGTGGGGCGACGATTCGAGCCCGCCATGCGGGAGGCCCTGGCCGTGGCGAGGGCCGCGTCGGAACACGGCGACGTCCCCATCGGGGCGGTGGTGCTGGCGCCCGACGGCAGCATCCTCGCCGTCGGCGGCAACGAGCGGGAACTCACCGGCGACCCGACGGCCCACGCCGAGGTCGTCGCCATCCGCCGCGCCGCCCTGGTGCGGGGCGAGTGGCGGCTGGAGGACTGCACCCTCGTCGTCACCCTCGAACCCTGCACGATGTGCGCGGGGGCCGTCGTCGCGTCCCGCATCGGGCACGTCGTCTTCGGTGCCTTCGACGAGAAGGCCGGGGCGGTGGCGTCGCTGTTCGACGTGGTGCGCGACCCGCGCCTCAACCACCGCCCCCGCGTCACCTCGGGCGTGCTGGCCGACGAGTGCGCCGCGCTCCTGAGGGAGTTCTTCGACGCTCGTCGCGAGACCCCCTGACCCGGACCCTGGGGAGGGGCGACGGGGGTCAGCCGGGCAGGGCGTAGTAGCGGGTCTCGACGTACTCCGCGATGCCCTCGAAGGAGCCCTCACGCCCCAGGCCCGAGTGCTTGACCCCGCCGAACGGGGCCGCCGCATCCGAGGCCAGGCCCGTGTTGATCCCCGCCATGCCGTACTCCAGCCGGCCCGCGACCCGCAGCGCCTCGCCCTCCGCGCCGAACACGTAGGACATCAGCCCGAAGTCCGTGGCATTCGCCCTCGCCACCACGTCGTCGACCTCCGAGAAGGTCTGCGCCGCGACGACGGGGCCGAAGATCTCCTCGTGCGCGATCCGCGACGTGATGGGCACGCCGGTGAGGATCGTCGGCTCCAGGAAGGCGCCCGGGCCCTCCGGCGCGCGACCGCCCCGCACCAGCGTCGCACCCTGGGCGACGGCGTCGTCGACGAGCTCGATGATCTCCGCCACCGCCTGCTTCGAGATGAGCGCCCCGAGCTTCGTGCCATCGGCGATGCCGGGGCCGACCGGCCAGTCGTCGAGCGCCCGGCCCAGCTTGTCGAGGAACTCCCCGGCGAGGCTCTCGTGCAGGAAGAAGCGGTTCGCGGCCGTGCACGCCTCGCCGTTGTTGCGCATCTTCGCCACCAGCGCCCCCTGCACCGCGAGGTCCACGTCGGCACCCTCCAGCACGATGAACGGGGCGTTCCCGCCGAGCTCCATCGAGCAGCGAAGCACGTTGTCGGCGGCCAGTCGCAGCAGCCCCTTCCCGACCGGTGTCGACCCGGTGAAGGTGAGCTTGCGCAGCCTCCGGTCCCCGATGAGCGCGGCCGAGGTGTCGCGGGAGTTCGACGAGGTGAACACGTTGACCACCCCGTCCGGCAGCCCCGCCTCGACGAGGACCTCCATGAGCAGCAGGGTGGTCAACGGCGTGGCCGAGGCCGGCTTGACGACGACGGTGCAGCCCGCCGCCAGGGCCGGGCCGATCTTGCGGGTCCCCATCGCGAGCGGGAAGTTCCACGGGGTGATGGCGAACACCGGCCCCACCGGCTTCGGCTCCGTCACGATCCGCTGCCCGCTGAGCGGGGCCTGGCCGTAACGTCCGTGGAGCCGCACCGCCTCCTCCGAGAACCAGCGGAAGAACTCCGCCCCGTAGGCCACCTCGCCGCGGGCCTCCGCCAGCGGCTTGCCCATCTCCAGGGTCATCAGCCGGGCGAACTCCTCCTGACGGGCGATGATCCCCTCGAAGGCGCGACGCAGGATCTCGCCGCGCTCCCGTGGTCTGGTGGCGGCCCAGGACTCGGCGGCCGCCACAGCGGCGTCGAGAGCCGACACCGCCGTCTGGACATCCGCGTCGGCCACCGTGGCCAGGACCTCACCCGTGGCCGGGTCGGTCACCTCCAGCGTCGGGTCACCCACCCAGCGCCCGCCGATGTGATGCTGGGTCGGGATGCGGGACAGGAACTCTGTCATCGTCACTCCTCCTCATCCATGAGGATGATCTGTCGGACGGCCCGGCCCTCGGCCAGCTCGTCCATGGCCTCGTTGATCTGGTCGAGCCGGATGCGATGGGAGATGAGTTTCTCCACGGGAAGCTGCCCGGCCCGCCACATCTCGACGTATGCCGGGATGTCCCGTGATGGTACCGCGGACCCGAGGTACGAGCCGACGATGGTGCGGGCCTCCGCGGTGATGAGCAGCGGCGACAGCTCCGCCCGGGCCGACGGGGCGGGCAGCCCGATCGTGACGGTCGTGCCGCCGGAGCGGGTGGCCGTGAACGCCGTCTCGAAGGCGCGGGCGTTTCCGGCGCACTCGACCACCTTGTCCGCCCTGATCCCCTGCTCCACCACCTGCTGCGGCGTGAAGGTCTCGTGGGCGCCGATCTCCCGGGCCTGCTCCAGTTTCGCCTCGAGGGTGTCGACGGCGATGATCCGCTCCACCCCCCGACCCACGGCCGTGATGAGTGCCGCCATCCCGACCCCGCCCAGCCCCAGGATCATGATCGACTCGCCCGGCTGCGGGGCGGCGGCGTTGAGGACGGCCCCGCCGCCGGTCAGGACGGCACAGCCCAGCACCGCCGCGATCTCCGGCGGCACGTCGTCGTCGACGGGGACGACGCTGCGACGGTCCACGATGGCGTGCCCGGCGAACCCGGACACCCCGAGATGCGTGTGGACCGTCTCGCCGTCGCGGGTGATGGGTCGCGCGCCCGACATGAGGGTGCCCTCGTTGTTCGCGACGCTCCCGGGGGCGCAGGGCAGCCGACCGTCGGTCAGGCAGCCGTCGCACTCCCCGCAGCGGGGCAGGAAGGTCATGACGAGCCGCTGCCCGATGCGCAGATCCGTCACCTCGGACCCGACGGCCACCACCCGGCCGGCCGACTCGTGGCCGAGCAGCATCGGCACCGGACGAACCCGGTTCCCGTCGACCACCGACAGGTCCGAGTGGCAGATCCCGGCCGCCTCGATCCGCACCAGCACCTCCGTGGGGCCCGGCTCCGCGAGCTCCACCTCGCTGATCGAGATGGGCCGCGACGTCGCGTAGGGACGCGAACGGCCGATCTCCTCCAGCACAGCACCCCTGGTCAGCATGTCTTCTCCTTGGTCGTGGTGGGTGTCCTCTCGAAGGTCGCGGCGGCGACGGCGGGGGCGAGGTCGTCGCCCGCGCGCAGGGGGCGGTCGTGGAAGACCCCCTCGTGGGCCAGCACCGGCCGCCGATCCCCAGCCAGCTCCGGGTACTTCTCCTCCAGCCGCTCCCGCGCCGTCATCCGCTGGTGCCAGTGGCGGATCGTGTCCTTGTCGCCCCGGCCGATGCCGTGCCACGTGTTCGGCATCTCCTCCCGCGACGACCCCGCGTCGGCACGGTTGCCGAGCCTGGCGGCGGCCGGGACCCGGCTCGTCGCCCCGCCGCACGTGGGGCAGGGCGGGTTGTCGTCGAACATCGACGCCAGGCGCACCTCTGTGCGGTGCCTGCTGGTGCACATCACGTCGTAGCTGATCATCAGGAGTAGCACCCCTCCGGCGCGAGCCTCAGCTGACGGTACTGCTCCGCGTCGTGGCCGAAGATCACCGTCGCATCCGTCTTCTCGGCGATCCGGCGCAGCTTCTCGACGGACTCCAGCCAGGCGAGGTTGTTCCACACGATCGCGGCCCCGACGGCGGGCGGCCCCCAGGCGTTGCCGAGGTAGACGGCGTCGGAGGTGAAGATGAAGGTGCCGGACTCCGGCAGGTCGACCTTGAGGCTCATCGTGCCCCATGTGTGGCCGGGGGTCTCGATGACGGAGACGCCGGGCAGGATCTCGACGTCGCCGGAGACGGCCTCGATGTCGAGGCCCTTGTAGTCGCTGACGAGGTGGGCGCCCTTGAAGACCCCCTCGATGGCCATGGCGCCCTCGATCTCCTTGTCGTTGGCGAGGATCCGGGTGCGGCCGTTGTCGAAGTCCTTCGCGTTGGCGGCGTGGTCGAAGTGGAGGTGGGACAGCACCAGCAGGTCGACGTCCTCGGGGCTGAAGCCGACGCTGCGCAGCGCCCCGTCGAGGTAGCCCGGGCCCTCGGGGTCATCGATGACGGGGAAGTAGTCCTGGAATCCGGTCGGCGCCCAGCGGGTCTCCCAGTCGCGGGGGACGCCGCAGTCCCACAGCAGCACCCCGTCGGGATGTTCGATGAGGACGGCGTGGGTGGGGGCCTCACCCCACGGGGTCGGCTTGTCCTTGTCCTGCCGCGGCCGGATGGTGTTCCCGGCCTGGAGGAGCAGCCAGGTGAGGTCGCACTCCATCACACCGGTGGGCAGGATGTGCAGCTTGATGTCAGGCATGGTGTCTCCCGTCGTCGTCGTTGACCTGTGAGGTGGAGCCTTTCTGTGAGTATAGGTACGAGGATCCTCGGGTGGGCGAGTTCCTCGTCACGATCCGTCCGGGACCGGGAGGTTCCCGTGGACGGGGTTCACCGATACAGGGAGTCGTGGGGAGCCTGCAGCTCGTGACCGGCGTGGCCGCCGACCCCTTGACGAATCCGGGGCGAGGGCGCACACTTGAAGGACCTAAATCGAATTAGGCCGGAGGTCAACGATGACTCGAATCACTCGACGGGGGGTGCTGGCCGGCGCCGCAGGGCTGGGCACCCTCGCCCTGCTCGGCAGCCAGTGGCCACGACTCACCGGCGCGGACATCCCCGGGCGGCACGACGACGCCCTGTCCATCGCCATTCTGGGAACCAACCAGGACGCCGAGGCCCGCCAGTCGCTGGTCAGGGCGTTCAACGTCCACCATCCCGACATCCCGGTCCGGCTCCAGGCCATCCAAGGAGCCGACTGGGCCGACTTCTTCGCGAAGATCCTCACCATGGTCGCCGCAGGCACCCCGCCGGACGTCTGCGTCGTCGCCACCGAGGGCGCCCAACTCTTCGCGGAGCGACTCGCAGCCCCCCTCGACCCGTTCATCCAACGCGACGCGGCCGAGGTGCAGGACTACTTCGAGGACGTCCACCCGAGCCTCATCGAGGCGTTCATGTACAAGGGCTCCCTCTACCAGATGCCCATCGACTTCAACGCGGCCAACATCTACTTCAACACCGCCGCGATGCAGCGGGCCGGCATCGACCACCCCGCCGACGACTGGACCCACGAGGACTTCCTCGCCATCGCCCGGGCCATGCGCCAGGCCTCCGACCAGGCCTTCGTCCCGTTCTACTGGACCAACCGTCTGTGGGGCGGGATCGTGCCCTGGCTCTACATCAACGACACCAGCTTCCTCACCGAGGAGCGGGTGCCGGGAGGCGACTGGCTCTGGGACCGGTTCTACCCCGACCAGAAGGGCAAGCTCTCCGGCGGCTACCTGTGGCAGGGCTCCAACGCCTCCGACCCCCGCGTCGCCGAGTCCTTCGACTTCGTCCGCGCCCTCGTCGAGGAGGGGCTCGGCACCAGCCCCGCCCAGGGTGGCGGCAACGAGCTCGTCGGCCAGTTCTCCGGCGGGGCCATCGGCATGACCCCGGCCGGCGGCTTCTGGGTGCAGGGACTGAGCGAGGCCGGCCTCGCCCCCGACGACTACGACGTCGGTTTCTTCCCCCGCTGGCGCAGCCAACGGCACCAGTTCGGCGCCGCCGGGTACGCCATCCTCAAGACCTCAACCCGCCAGGATCAGGCCTGGGAGTGGGTGAAGTTCTGCACCTCACGCGAGGGTATGGAACTGGCCTTCCCCGACCCCAACACCACCCCCACCCGACGCTCCATGTGCAACGACGAGCTGTACGCCGAGAAGGGGCCGAAGCACTGGAAGGTGTTCTACGACACCCTCGAGAAGCACCCCTGCGCCCCCATCCCGGCTCCGCCGCAGCAGGCCGCCGTCGAAACCGCCCTCATCAAGAACGTCCTCGGGGCCGTCACCGGCTCCGCCGCCGCGCTCCCCGGGGCGCTCTCGCGGCTCGACGAGGACCTGACCCGTGCCCTGGAGGCGTGACATGCAACGCAAACTCCTCATCTGGCTGTTCCTCGCCCCCACGATCATCGGCCTCGGGCTGTTCACCTTCCTGCCCATCCTGGCCTCGATCGTCCTCGCCTTCTTCAAGTGGGACATCATCACCGACCCCCAGTTCGCGGGTCTCGACAACTTCGTCGCCATCGCCGGTGACCCGACGATCCGCGTCTCCTTCCTCAACACCATCGGCTTCGTCGTGGTCGCGGTGACGCTGCAGCTCGCCATCGCGCTGGGACTTGCGGTGCTGGTCAACACACGGATGCCCAACGTGCTGAAGTCGTTCTTCCGCTCCGTGCTGTTCTTCCCCCTCATCCTGTCGGCGGCCTCGGTGTCGATCATCATGAGCTACCTGTTCAACGAGAACTTCGGCCTCGTCAACCACCTGCTCAACCAGGTGGGGATCGGCAACGTTCCCTGGCTGACCTCGCCGCAGGGGGCCATGGTCGTCGTGGTGCTCGTCTACGTCTGGCAGAACTTCGGGTTCTCGTTCCTGCTGTTCCTCGGCGGACTCGCCTCGATCCCCAAGGAGGTCTACGAGGCGGCGCAGGTCGACGGCGCGACGAGCTGGAAGCAGTTCTGGCGGATCACCTTTCCCCTGGTCAGCCCCACCACGCTGGTCGCCTCCGTCATGGCGATCATCTCGGCCCTGCAGATCTTCGACCAGCCCTATGTCCTCACCCGGGGCGGCCCCGGTGACTCCACCCGAACCGCCGTCATGGTGATCTACGAGTCGGCGTTCAAGCAGCTCGAGTTCGGCAAGGCCTCGGCCATCGGCATCGTCCTGACCATCCTCATCATGCTGGTCACGGCGCTGCAGTTCCGTCTGTCCCGTCGCTTCGTGTTCTACGGCTGAGGAGTCCGAGATGAAGAAGATCGCCACCTACGTCGTGCTGGCCCTGGCCAGCCTCCTCACCCTCGCGCCCGTCATCTGGACGGTGCTGTCCTCCATGCGCCCACCCGCGGAGTCGCTGTCCCCGGACGGCTCCTTCGTGCCGTCGAGCCTCGATCTGTCGTCCTACCAGGCGGTGTTCGAGGAGGTGGACATGTGGCTGCTCATCCTCAACTCCGTGCTCGTCACGGCGCTCATCGCGGTGGGTCAGATGGTGTCCGCCGCCATGGCCGGGTACGTGTTCGCCCGCTTCGAGTTCCGCTCGAAGAACCTGCTGTTCGCTCTCATCCTCGCGACGATGATGGTGCCCATGCAGGTCACGATCGTTCCCGTGTTCATGCTCATCCGTGGCATGAACCTGGCCGACACCCTGCTCGCCCTCATCCTGCCCGCCATCCCCACCGCCTTCGGCACCTTCCTCATGAGGCAGTACTTCCTGGGGCTGCCCGCTGAACTCGGCGAGGCGTCCCAGATCGACGGGGCCAGCCCGTGGCGGACCTTCGCGTCGATCTACGCGCCGCTGGCGGTGCCCGGCATGGCCATCGTCGGGATCCTCGCGTTCAACTACCACTGGAACGAGTTCTTCCGCCCGCTCATCCTCACCATCAGCGAGCAGAACTTCACCCTCCCGCTGGGTCTGGTGTCGCTGCAGGGCAACATGGGGACCGGGTCCGTGGCCACGGTTCTCGCCGGCGTGGTCATCTCGATGATCCCCGCCTTCCTCGTCTTCGTCTTCGGGCAGCGGACGCTGCGCGAGGGCCTGACCGCGGGCTCGCACCGCTGAAAGGAGCGCCATGACCGCGCCCACCACCTCCTACCACCTGCGACCCGCCCGCGGCTGGCTCAACGACCCCAACGGCATGACCCGCGTCGACGGGGTGTGGCACGTGTTCTTCCAGCACAACCCGGCCGCCCCCGCCCACGCGGCGATCGCGTGGGGACACGCCAGCAGCGACGACCTCGCCCATTGGCGGCTCCACCCGGTCGCCTTTTCCCCGACCCCCGGCGGCCCGGATGCGTTCGGCTGCTGGTCGGGGGTGCATGTCCCCGGCCACGACCGCCCCGCCGTCGTCTACTCAGGGGTCGCGGAGGCGTCCGGCCAGTCGACGGTGTGCCTGCGCTGGGGCAGCCCCGACCTGAGTCAGTGGGGGCCGCCCGTCGTCGTCGGGGAGACCCCGTGGGACGACGGGGTGGCCATCATGCGGGACCCGTTCGTGTTCGAGCACGAGGGTCGCAGGCTGGCGGTGCTGGGCGCGGGGATGCGCGACGGGTCGCCTGCGGTGCTGCTCTTCGACCGCACCGATGAGCTGGTGTGGCGTCATCTCGGGGTGCTCGCGGGGGAGGACGCGATCCGTCACGGCGCGGGGGCGGCGGATGTCTGGGAGTGCCCGCAGCTGTTCCCCCTGGCTGGTCGGTGGGTGCTGGTGGTCTCCCTTCACGACCGGGGAGTGCTCGGCGAGGTCGTCGCGGCCGTCGGCGACCTCGTGCCCGACGGGGAGGGGCTGCGCTTCGTCGCCGAGTCCACCCACCTCCTCGACGACGGCGCCGACTTCTACGCCCCCCAGGTCACCCTCGCCGACGGTGAGCCGCTGCTCATGGGCTGGATCCGGCAGGAGGGCCAGGACCCCGCGGTCAGGGACCACGCCGGATGTCTCACGCTGCCGCGTCGCCTCGGGCTGGTCGACGGGGTGGTGGTCAGCCACGTCGATCCGGTCGCGGCCGCGGCCCTGACCGGAGACATCGAGCCCGTGGCGACGGGGGAGACGCTGCTGGCGGATCGTCGCTGGCTGGTGAAGGTCGTCGGGGACGGCGTGCGGCTGACGCACCCGGAGCTCGGCGAGGTGGCGGTCGCGCGCGGGGCGCAGCTGTGGGTCGACGGCGCGGTCCTGGAGCTGTACCGACCCGGCGGGGTCCCGGCGACCTGGCGTCACGACGAGCCGTGGACCCTCACCGTCGAGGACGAGGGGGCGGTGGAGGTCAGGAAGGTGGTGCCGACGGTGCCGTGACTCAGCGTTCGGGGCGCGGCGGTGCCGTCGAGTTCCGGATCACCAGCGGGCACGGCAGCACCAGCTGCTCCGCGGGGGTCGAGGTGTCGAGGGCCAGCCGCACCGCCGCCTCACCCATCGCCGCGTGGGGGAGGGCGACGGTGGTGAGCGCCGGGACCAGACGCTCGGCCAGCGTCTCCTGGTCATCGAAGCCGATGACGGAGAGGTCGCCGGGGACGTCCAGACCGAGTTTCGCCGCGGCCAGCAGCGCCCCCGTGGCGACCCGGTCGCAGACCGCGAACAGTGCCGTCGGACGCTCGCCGGCGGGCACGTCCAGCACGTCGAGGGCCGCGGCGTGGCCGTCGTTGATCTCCCAGCCCCGCGTGTGGAGGCGTGCCGCGATGTCCCGTTCCGCCGCGGCCTGCCGGAACGCCTCCCAGCGGATCGGGCCGGAGACGTTGCCCGCCTCGGCCTCCGGCAGGGTCGGATCGTGGTGGCCGCCCAGCATGACGATCTCGCGGTGCCCGAGACCCGCCAGGTGCTCCAGCGCGGCGACTGCTCCCCCCGCGTCGTCGGGGCTGACGGAGCTGGTGCCGGGGTCGGGGGAGGTGCAGTTCGCCAGCACGAGCGGGATCCGCGAGGCGGGGGCCTCACCCAGCTGGGTGAACCCCATGGTTGCGTAGATGACGGCGTCGACCTGGCGGTGCTCGAGGTCGGCGATGGCGTCGTCGACGCGGCCGGTTCGGTGGTCGAGGTCCATCACGAGCAGCACGTGGTCGGCGGCGTCGGCGGTCTCGGTGGCGGCGGCAAGGAGGCGACCACCGAAGGGGGATGACGCGACGCCGTCCGTGACCAGCCCGATGGAGGAGGTGCTGCGCTGCCTGAGACTCCGGGCGACGTGGTTGGGTCGGTAGCCGAGTTCCTCGGCCGCCTGGAGCACCCGCTGCCGGGTCACGGGCGAGATGTTGCCCGCGTCGCGGCCGTTGAGGACGAACGAGACCGCCGTCTGGGAGACCCCCGCCGCGGCGGCGACGTCGGCGGCGCGGACACGGGAACGGCCAGTCATGCACCCATGGCACCAGCCGCCGCCGATGGTGTCAAACCTCCGGGAGAGGGTGCACGGATAGCGGATTCGCCTATCCGCGCACCCTCTAAGGTGGGTTCATGAACAACGATCTGTTCTCAGGGCGGGGATCCGGGGCCGCCGTGGTGGCCGACCGGATCATGGGGAGCCTGCTCGGACTGGCCGTGGGGGACGCCCTCGGCACCACCGTCGAGTTCCAGCCCCGCGATTCCTGTCCGGAGGTGACGGACATCGTCGGCGGGGGAGTGTTCCACCTCGCCCCGGGGCAGTGGACCGACGACACCTCGATGGCGCTGTGTGTGGCGACGAGCCTCGTGGAGACCGGCGGGTTCGACCCCGTCGACCAGCTCGACCGGTTCCGTCGCTGGTACCGGGAGGGCTATCTCAGCAGCACGGGGCACTGCTTCGACATCGGCAACCAGACGGCGGCCGCCCTCATCGACTTCGAGGCGACGGGGAGGCCGTTCCGGGAGTACGACGGGGAGCGCTCGGCCGGGAACGGGTCGTTGATGCGCATCGCCCCGGTCGCCCTGGCCTTCTGGCGGGAGCCGGACCGGGCCGCCCGGCTGAGCGGCGAGCACTCCCGCACCACCCATCCCGCCAAGGCCTGCGTCGAGGCCTGTTCGGTGTTCGGGGAGCTGCTGGCAGCGGCGGTGGCGGGGGCGTCGAAGCCGGAACTCTACGAGCTGGCCGCCCGTCGCGCCGACGACGTGACGACGTCGAGGCTGGCGGAGATCCTGGCGGGCGGTTTCCGTGACCGCGACCGGGAGGAGATCTCCTCCAGCGGCTACGTCCTGGACAGCCTGGAGGCGGCGTTGTGGGCCTTTGACGCGACGGACGACTTCGTCTCCGGGGTGCGGCTCGCCGTCAACCTCGGCGACGACGCGGACACCGTCGGGGCCATCCACGGGGCGCTGTCCGGTGCCTTCCACGGGGTCGGCGGCATCCCGACGGCCTGGCGCGCGCGGCTGCACCAGCTGGAACTCATCGAGGGCCTCGCGACCGCGCTGGCCGACAGGCAGGGAACCTTCAGGGCCGCTGATGAGGGCTGATTTGGTGCCCCCGGGAGCCCCGCGTTACCCTTGTCGGCGGTGACGTGTCTGAGCGGCCGAAAGAGCTCGCCTCGAAAGCGAGTGTGGTGCAAGCCACCGTGGGTTCAAATCCCACCGTCACCGCTGACAGGGCCCCGGGAAACCGGGGCCCTCGCCGTTGGGCCCTCTAAGAGGGCGCGCGGATAGGTGCATCTACTGCGGTCGCCCCGGTGACCCCCCGGCCGTGTTGTCCTCCTCGAACGCACGATCCAGTGCGCTCTTCGTCGTCCGCCTTGCCAAGGGGCCACCGTGCCGATCCTCG
>NZ_RQYT01000071.1 GCF_003932785.1 Arachnia propionica
CGCTGGAAACAGCGGGAGTGAATGCCGAGCGGAAGGATTTGGAGATTGATCCGCCACAGATGTTTGGTGCTCCTCCGACGACGGGGTATGCGAATGATCCAGTGAATACGGCGACGGGTAATTTTTTGGAGCCGGAGGTGGATTTGGGGTTTGAGGGGGGTTGTTCTGCTCTGGTGTGGGGGCGGATGTACAACTCGGTCAACCCTGCGGTGGGGGCGTTCGGGCCGGGGTGGTCGTCGTGGACCGAGGCTGGTCTCGTGGTGGGGGATTCCGAGGCGAGGTGGCGGCTGTTCGATGGCCGGGAGATCGTGTTCCCACGGCTTGGTAAGGGGTGGGATCGCGCAACGACGGAGGCGTTCTGGCTCTCACCTGTCGAGGACGGGTGGGAGATCTGTGACCACACCGGGGGGTGGTGGCGTTTCGACACTGCTGGTCGTTTGACGGGGTTCGCGGCCGGTGAGGGTTTCCAGGTCATGTTGACGTGGTCGGAGGGTCGGTTGGAGCGGATGGCCCATGAGCGGGGTCGTTGGGTCGATGTGGTCTGGGACGAGGGTGGGGCTGCACGGGTCGTCGCGGTCTTGGCCTCGGATGGGCGTCGGATCGACTATTCCTATGATGATGTGGGTAGGTTGGTGGCTGTGGCCGACTCCTCGGGTGGGGTGAGGCGGTATGTGTGGGATGAGGCGGGGCTCCTGGCCCGGGTGATCGATGCGGATGGGGTGGTCGAGGTGACCAACTCCTACGATCCTCGGGGGCGGGTGGTTGAGCAGATCAGTCAGCATGGCCGGGTGTCCCGGTTCACCTATCTTCCCGGCCACGTCACGGTGGTTGCTGATGAGGATGGTTCACGGTCGAACACGTGGATACACGACGCGCGGGGACGTCTGACCAGGATCGTGGATGCCGATGGTGAGGCCACCAGTTTCGCACGTGACCAGTTCGGCAACATCCTGCTGGGGACGGAACGTGATGGTGGGGTCACCGCCAGCCAGTACGACGACCGGTCGCGTCTGGTGGCGCGGGTGACGCCCTCGGGGGCCAGGATCGAGAACCTGTGGGACGAGCAGGACCGACTCCTCCAAGTGCGGGTGTTCACCGATGACGGTGACCCGAGTGTCACCACCTACGACTACGACACCGGTTCCAGGTATCCATCACAGATCATCGACGGCACTGGGGCTGTGACCCGGCTGGCCTGGGAACAGGGCCAACTGGTACAGATGGTCGATCCGACGGGGGTGGAGTTCCACATCCGTTACGACCAGTATGGTGACATCATCGCGATGGCTGACGGGGCCGGGAACACCAGCCGCCTGGAACGCGACGAAACAGGCAAGATCATCGCGTCGATCACCCCCAGCGGCAACACCACCCGGTACGAGTGGAACGATGACCGGTTGGTGGCGCGGATCGACCCTGATGGGGCGAGGTGGGGATTCGAACACACCCCGGCCGGACGGTTGACCGCCACCAACGACCCACTCGGGGCGCGTACCGAGATCACCCACGACACCGCAGGTGAGGTCGCTACTGTCACCGACCCCCTGGATCGAACCACCCAGTCGTTCCATGATGATCTGGGTCTTCTGGCTGCGACGGTGTTGCCGGATGGCCGACGCTGGGAATACACCCATGACGCGTTGTCACGACTGGTCGCAGTCACCGATCCCGAAGGGGCCCGGTGGGAATACACCCATGACGTCATGGGGCAGGTGGTCTCCCAGGTCGATCCGACGGGACGGAGCTGGACCACCGGGTACTCCAAGGACCGCACCGAGATTTGGCAGCATCCGGACATCCCCCATCCCCCCACCACCACTCAGGTGACGGATCGGATCGGTCGGGTGATCTCAACCACCACGGCTGCTGGCGGGGTGTATCGGACCAGGTATGACGGTTGTGGTCGCCCGGTCGAACACATCGACCCTGATGGTGGGGTCACGACCCTTCGCAGGGATCCGGCCGGGAGGGTCCTGCAGATCCGCCGCCCCGACGGGTCCGCCACGTCGTATGGCTACGACAAGGTGACCGGTCGGCTGGCCTCGGTCACCGACGCGTTGGGCCACACCACGGTCTTTGTCACGGATGCCGACAACCGCCTCGTCGTCGAGATCGACCCCGCGGGTGGGGAGACCCGTTACAGCTACGATCCCTGTGGTCGTGTGGTCGAGGTCCGGCATCCCAGTCATGGCCGCTCCACCTGGCGCTACGACCCGTGCGGGAGAGTCGTCAAGACGTGGAGTCGGTTCCTGGGGACCCGGCACTTCCACTACGACCCGGCGGGACAGCTCATCGAGGCTGTTGATGCGCTGGGCCGGGTCACGCGTTACAGCTACGACCAAGGTGGCCGCGCCACCACCATCACCGACCCACTGGGCAACACCACGAGGCGGGAGTTCAACCACCTCGACCTCAACACCGCCGAAACCGATCCCCTCGGCCGGACCAAGCACCACACCTACGACCCGGCAGGACGACTCACCGGCCACGAGCGGGCTTCCGGTGAGCGCCTCGAGTGGCGTCATGACGGAGCCGGACAGGTCCACGAGGTCGTCGTGAACGGGCTCGTGGTCGCGACGCATCGTCGTGACCATGCCGCGAACCTGCTCACCGTCGAGGATGTCACGGACCCGGATGCCCCGGTGACGCACCGACTCCGCTGGGACACCTCCGGCAGGCTGGTCGAGCAGACCCGCAATGACGCTGTCACTCGGTGGGAGCATGACTTGCTCGGCCGCTGTATCCGCATCACCGCCCCCAACGGCGACATCACCCGGTATCACTACAACCCAGTGGGTCAGTGCACCCGGATCACCACTCCCGCCGGGCCCGTGGACCAAGTCTTTGATCCGGCGGGTCGGCTCGTCGAATCCCGCAGCCCGGGCTCCACCCAGACCTGGGAGTACACCAACGGGCAGGTGAGCAGCCACCACATCGAAGGACCCGACGGCAGCGTCGAGACCCTCATCACCCGCGACGACGATGGCCGGATCACTGCGATCAGCCGCGACGGGGAGACCACCGGCTACCGCCACGACGCGGCCGGGCAACTCGTCGAGACCCGGGACCCCCACGGCAGGGTGTGTACCTGGACCTACGACCAGGCCGGACGACTCGTCGAGGAACACAACAACGACCAGGTCATCCGCTACATCCACGACGCCGCCGGACAACTCCTCGAACACCACCACGGCCAGGACATCACCCGCTACTCCTACAACGCCGACGGCAAACGCATCACCGAAGATGGGCCCTCGGGCCGGATCGACTACACATGGTCCGCACTCGGCTGGCTCACCCACATCACCGGCCCCCACGGAGCCACCAGCCTCCACGTCAACGCCTTGGGTGAACTGGCCCGCGTCAACGACACCACCCTGTACTGGAACACCACCGGCCAGCCGATCCAGATCAACGACCAGGCGATCACCACCACCTGGGCGGGCACCGCCATCGGCCACCACTGGCTGCCCACCGGCTGGCGAACCGGACGCGCCACCAGCAGCAACCCCTGGGACACCCCCGACGCCACCACCATCAGCATCGACGGCATCGCCATCACACCCGACGGCGGCCTCCAAATCGCAGACCTCGAATGGCTCACCCACCGCGTCTACCAACCAAACACCCGCAGCTTCCTCACCCCAGACCCCCTCCCCCCCATCACCGGAACCGCCTTCACCGGCAACCCCTACCACTACACCAACAACAACCCCCTCCACGCCCAAGACCCCCTCGGTCTCCGCCCAGTCACCGACGAAGAACTCGCCGAATACACCCATCGCCACCACACCGGGAGCTTCTGGGAACGCAACGGCACCGCGGTGATCGGAGCAGGAATCACCATCGCAGGCGCCATCATCACATTCACCCCCATACCCGGCGCACAGATCATCGGCGGCGTACTCTTCAGCGGCGGCATGAACATCGCAACACAAGGCTTCCAAAAGCCAGGACAACCCCCCGACATGATCCAAGTTGGAATCAATGCTGCATTTGGAGCCCTCGGAGGCGGAATCACAACCGCTCTATCGAAGGCGGGTGGCCTGGCCGCCAGTGCCGCCAGAAGCGTCTGGGGACAAGCAGGACTGGGCGCTGGCCTTGGAGCGGGGAGCGGAGCAATAGAGGGAGCCTATGTCGCCTCTAAACAGGGCCTAACAGGCGACGAATATTGGGAAAGCGTCATGAACAGTGCCTTATGGGGTGGAATTATCGGTGGGGCATCAAATGCCGCCTTGACTGGCATAGGAAAAGGCATCCACGGGGCGCGAAATGATGGCGGAGCAGGCAGCATCCCTGAAGGGCTTCCCTCCACTACTCCAGCTCGAGGAACCTCGGATGTTGTGCCTGGAACAGTGAGGCCAAGCGGCCCCAGCCAAGCTCTGCCACGAAGAGCCGCGATTGAGCCGGTATTCAAACCGCGTCGCAGCAGCGGAATCGAGGCTCCTGTTGCATCAATTCCGCGCCGAGTTCTCCCTGAACCCCAACCTCGACGAGCCCTATTCGAAGGCCCACTTGAGGACCTCCCATGAGCTTCGCGCCTTTATTCACACGACCGAAGATTCCTAGTTTAGAGAAGAAAGGCCTTGAAAGCACCTCATCTGACCCGACCCGCAGCAGATTAGGAGCCAACTCAACAGCTTACGGTAGGAGCAATTATGAAGCCTAACAGTAAACGGCTAAAGCGAGCAGGCTTCTGGCTACGCAAACTGCAGCTCGAGCTGGACCAGCAGGGGACTCCTTTCGTCGAGCTGGAATGGCGCGAAGGCGTTGATCTGTGGCCTCGCCATGTGGCCTGGAGTCGTATCGGACGAATACTGGCACAGTACAACGGCAGGGATTGGACCCTGTCCTTGGCACTGCCGGATGCCCGCCACTTCGCTACTTACGCCGATTGGACTGAATGCATGTACGGCACGTTCTGGGGAGGGCATGACACGTCAGAGACGGGATCTGCAATTTGGCTGGAGAAGCTGCTCAGAGCAGACGAGACTCCCGACATCGACGTCGAAGCACTGGATCGCATTGTAGAGAAACGACTCACCAAACCTGGGCCAACCAAGAAGCAGGTCATACTCCTATGGGCGACCATCATCATCGGCTTCCCCACTTTTACTTGGACTGCATTCGCCGTAAAATCGCCCATTTCTGCGGGCGCCGTGGGCACGTTGGCCGCCGGAATACTCACATGGGTAGCGTCTTCGTGGCGCATCCGGCGCCGCCGGAAAAAACTTGGCTACACCCAGAAGAAGGAGGGAGGGGAGCCTTGCGATTCTCCATGACAAACCTGCCCCCGGGGCTTACACCCCATGACTCGAAGGTGTTTGAAGCCGCCAAGAGTGCGGAGAGGCTTCCCTGCCGGGAAGCGGTCGACACCATCAAAGAAGAATGATGCCAGCAAAAGAAGTCAAGTTGTTGAGGGCTGGTTTTTGGTTGCGCAGATTTCAGAAGGAGCTGCGCGACCAAGGAACACCTTTCATCGAGCTGGAATGGCGCGAAGGAGTTGACCTGTGGCCACGCTACGCAGCATGGACCCACATCGGGCGCATCTCGGCTGAGTACAATGGTTCTGAATGGATTTTGTCGCTCGCCCTTCCCGAGGCAAAATACTTCGCAACCTACGCAGACTGGGCGGAGTGTCTTTACGGCCCGATCCGGACAGGGTACAGCATCGAAGAGGCGGCGTCAGTGTTCTGGCTGAGAAAACTCCTGAAAGACGACGATCCGCCGCAAATCGATGTCGATGCCCTTGACCGCGTTGCTGAGCGCAGAAAAACCCTACGGAAGCCAACCAGAATTGAAATGGCCCTCTTCTATCTTGCCTTAGCGATCGGGCTTCCACTGTTCAGTTGGTGGGTCATCGCTGCAGATTTTCCTTTGGCAGGGGCCGCCATCGGCACTGTCGCAGTCGGGGTCCTGTCCGTGGTCGGCTCACTGTGGAGAGTTCATCGGCGACGAAAAAAACTTGGCTACACAAGCAGGAAGAAAGAGGGATAGTATGCGCAAGGCACGCGAACCGACCTCTCCCCCTGGCCCCCTCACCAGCACAGCCTTCACCGGCAACCCTGACAACCATGTCAACAATAACCCCTCACACCCAAGGGCCGCCGGATCTGCGACCCGTCACAGACCAAGAACGCAAGGAGCACAGGAAAAACACTGCACCAAGCACCTCACCTGGAAGACATTGCCGAGGCTGCGGCCACGACCTTTGGTGTTGCAGTCACCCGTTCTACCGGATTGCTTACAGAGCCATCGCGCGGAGACTTCGGGCCAGCCCAACTCCATCCCCTGTTACCGACCTCCCGACCGGGCGGGTCATCAACGAGTCAGGTGTCGCTGCTGTACCGCAGTCAGCTGCTCCCCATATCCAGCCACAGCGCCCAAAGCTGAACGGCCCCATCACGCCGGGCTGGACGCAGAACGACTCCGGCCTGATCGCCCCCGGTGGATAGGAAACTCACATGGATTACTCCGAAGAAGTGAAACCCAAGCTACCTGAGCAACTCGCCGATTTCATCGAGGAACTTGCACGAGGAGGAATCAAGGTCACTGCCTTGCCGTCCGGGAAGAGCGATGCGTGCGATTTTGTAGCCGACACCCACATCGGCCGAATCTGGATCATGGACCTGGGCGGGCTGTGGGAACCTCGGCTTGCACTGCCGGGAGCCGCCTACTTTGCCAACGCAGCAGAGTGGCAAGCCTGCCTTGAAGGACGGAAACACAATTGGAAAGCCCCTACACTCGACGAATCAATCAACTGGCTGACAACAACACTCTCAAAAGGAGTCCCCACTGAAATCAGCGCAAAAAAACTGGACCAAATGGCAGGATTCCGTTTCAGACACGGAAAAAAGCTTGTGTGGCTTGCCAGCACAGGTATTGCCGTCGCCTTGCTCACGCTCTCCTTCGGCCTCTTCTGGGTCGCCTCAGTGACCAAGAACAGCATCGCAGGAATGAACGCCGTCGCCTGCGCGATCATCTTCGTCATCTACCTCTTCAAGTGGGGAAAACTGATGCGGGGCCTCAGAGAATGATTCGCGCTAGCAGCCATGCCTACCACGGCTTGATCCCCAGAATTCGCCGAATCAAAGCGATTACCCCTAGATCTACCCCAAAGTGGCTCTTCACAGAAGGCAGTGGAGCCGAGGGCGGCTGTGGCATCTGAGCGACCCGCTCGGTGGCGCTCCGGAGGGTCGGGCTGGTAGTG
>NZ_RQYT01000072.1 GCF_003932785.1 Arachnia propionica
CCCGGCCACTCCGGTCAGCGCCCTGTCAGAGCCAGTCCACCCACCGACCGTGAGGTGAGGCGACGGCGAGCGCCCGCCCGTCGAGGGCCGCCACGAAGTGCGGACGCGACGGCCGGGGCGCGGAGATCCCGGGCATGATGCGGGGTCCCTCGAAGCTGAGGTGATGGACCCCGAGATCGGCGAGGTGTCGCGTCAACTCCATCCGCTGGGCGCGATCCAGGTACATCGCGAAGGCCGAGTGCATCACCACGACGCTTCCCGGCAGCTCCGCCCACGCCCGGATCTCGCGATCCAGCCAGACGAAGGCCTCCGGCAGCACACCCTGCAGGATCCGCGCCGGGTGCTGCCGCTGCACCCCAGCGGCCAGCACCAGCTGCTCCTCGCGGTCCTCCTCCCCCGGCCACACCAGGGCCCGCAGCCAGGCGAGGTCATCCTTGCCGAGGTGGACAGGACGGGCATCGACCCCGAGGCGCTCCCCGATGACCAGGCGTTCCGGGGAGGCCGGGGCCAGACCGGTCATCGTGGTGGCCAGCACGGGCGCGCCCTCGTCGGCGCGGCTGCCGGGTACCACACCGTCGCCGAGGTCGTAGTGGTACCGGTCGGGCTGGAGGGTCAAGCCTGCGGAGGCGCCGAGTTCCACCAGATGGACGGGCTGCGGCAGGCTCGCCAGGATCGGCGCGAGCACCGTGCACCGCCCCGCCTCATTGGTCTGGGTGCATCGGGTCAGGATGAGCTGCCGGATCTCCTCCCACCGGTCCTCGACGACGGCCTCGAAGTACCAGTCGTCCCCATCGTCGAATGTGCCGTGCAGCCCGAGGTACTTCAGCGCCGCGAGGAAGAGGTTGGGCTGCTGCTTGTCCTCGGGAAGCCGCTCCAGCACCGTGCAGATCCTGGGGCTCCGGGTCACCCACAGGCACACCCGCTCCCACAGCGGGGAGGTCGGGGCCGTCTCCCGCGCGAAGGTCTCGTAGAGTTCCCGGATGCCCTGGCGGCGCGTCACCGGGTCAGACCGTCTGGGCCAGGAACTGGATGGCGGACTGGAAGAACAGCGTCCCGTCCAGCGACGCCCCGGTGAGGGCCTCGACGTTGTGCTCCGGATGCGGCATCAGCCCGACGACGTTGCCCCGCTCGTTGGTGATGCCGGCGATGTCGTTCGCCGAACCGTTCGGGTTGTCGAGGTAGCGGAACACCACCTGGTCGTTGTCCTCGAGTTTCCTCAGCGTCTCCGGCGCGGCCTGGTAGTTGCCCTCCCCGTTCTTCAGGGCGATGACGATCTCCTGACCCTTGCTGAAGGCACAGGTCCAGGTCGTGTCGACGGTCTCCACCCGGAGCCGCTGGTCACGGCAGATGAAGTGCTGGTCGACGTTGCGGATCATGGCCCCCTCCAGCAGGTGCGCCTCGCACAGCAGCTGGAAGCCGTTGCAGATCCCGAGCACCGGCATGCCCTTGGCGGCCGCGTCGATGACGGTGTCCATGATCGGGCTGAACCGGGCGATGGCCCCGCAGCGCAGGTAGTCGCCGTAGGAGAAACCACCGGGCAGGATGATGGCGTCCACGCCGTCGATGGAGTCGGAACCGTGCCACAGCGGGACGGCCTCGGCGCCGCTGAGCCGCGCGGCGCGCAGTGCGTCGTGGTCGTCGAGCGACCCCGGGAACGTGACGACACCGATGCGGGTCATCAGCCCTCCACCACCTCGAAGGTCTCGATGACCGTGTTCGCCAGCAGCTTCTCGGCAGCGGAGGTGACCTGCTGGAGCACCTCGGGGGTCACCTCGCCCTCCACCTCGATCTCGAAGCGCTTCCCCTGGCGCACCGTCATGCCCTCGAAGCCGAGACGCTTCAGGGCCCCCGTGACGGCCTTGCCCTGGGGGTCGAGGATCTCCGGCTTCGGCATGACGTTGACTACGACACGTGGCATGGGCCCAGCCTATCGGGCGGACCGCGGGTTTCCGGGAGGCTCGCGCGAGGCGACTCACGTACAATCCCGGCCGTGCGGATCGCCCGAATGTCTGTTCCCCTGACCCCTTGGCGACGTCTCGTCCCCACCTCGGAGGACTACCGGGGCCTGAGGAGTCGATGGCCCAGGGAACTCATCGCCGGGCTGACCGTGGGCATCGTCGCACTACCCCTGGCTCTCGGCTTCGGTGTCGCCTCCGGTGCCGGGGCAGCCGCCGGCCTGGTGACGGCCATCGTCGCCGGCATCCTCGCGGCGGTCTTCGGGGGCTCCCACCTGCAGGTCTCCGGACCGACGGGAGCGATGACGGTGGTGCTGCTGCCGGTCATCGCCCAGTACGGCCTGCTGACGGTGCCACTGCTGGCGATCATGGCGGGGGTGATGCTCGTCGTCATGGCGATCACGGGGCTGGGACGGGTGGTCGATCTCATCCCGTGGCCGGTGGTCGAGGGCTTCACCTTCGGGATCGGGGTGATCGTGGCGGTGCAGCAGGTGCCGCTGGCCCTCGACACCGTCAAGGGCGAGTCGGAATCGACGCTGTTGTCCACATGGCAGGCCATCACCCACACCGACTGGTCCAGGGCGGTCGCCCCGCTCGGCATCGTCGCACTGGTGATCGCGGTCCAGCTCATCGTGCAACGGCTGTGGCCGCGGCTGCCCGCGTCGCTGCTCGCCATCATCGTCGCGACGGCCGTGGCCTTCGCGGCCCGCCTCCCGGTGGCGACCATCGGTCAGCTGCCCAGCGGCCTGCCCGCCCCGGCCCTCCCGGCGATGTCCCTGTCCTTGCTCATGCAGCTGGCGGCCCCAGCCCTGGCGATCGCGGCCCTCGCCGCCCTGGAGTCGCTGCTCAGCGCCCGGGTGGCCGACGGGCTGGTCACGGATGCGCCCCGCACCAACGCGGACCGGGAACTGCTGGGGCAGGGCATCGCGAACATCGGCTCCGGCCTGTTCGGCGGCCTGCCCGCAACGGGGGCGATCGCCCGCACCGCCGTCAACGTCCGCAGCGGCGGCAGGACCCGCGTGTCCGCGATCACCCACGCCCTGGTCCTCGTGGTGGTGATCGTGGCGCTGGGGCCAGTGGTGGCCGAGGTGCCGTTGTCGGCGTTGGCGGGCGTGCTCATCCTCACGGCGTCGCGGATGATGAACTTCCGCATCGCCGGTCGGATCTGGCGCACCACCCGCGCGGATCGGTTCACCTTCCTCGCCACCGCGGCGACGACGATCGTGCTCGACCTCATCGTGGCGGTACTCCTCGGCGTCGCGATGGCCGCCATCATGAGCCTCAGGCACATGGCGGCGACCTCCTCGGTGCGGCGGGAGCACCTGCCGGTCCACACCCCGACGGGACTGGTGGACTTCCCCAGCCACGAGCTCCACGACACGGTGGCGGTCTACCGGATCGACGGGGCGCTGTTCTACGCCGACGCCCGCCGCTTCATCGACACCGTGTGCTCGGCCCCCGATGCACAGGGGGTCATCATCCGCGCCCACCGGATGCATGTGATGGATGCCTCGGGTGCGGAGGCGCTGCGCGAGGCGGTCCGCACCCTCGCGCGTCGTGACATCGATGTGGTGGTGGAGGGGCTCTCCCCGCAGCAGCTCGCCACCGCCGTCGCGACGGGAGCGATCACCGAGTCCCAGCACGCCGTCGACCTGCCGTCGGCCATCGACCTCATGTGCTCCCACATCGAGGTCCCCGGCCGAGCCCTCACCCGCTCGTTCACCACCCAGGTGTTCTCCTACGGCGTGTTCACCCAGGACCACGTCCACAAGGAGGTCTACGGACGTCGGCTGAGCGGCCACCTCGACTCCCTGCCCGGGTACCGGCTGACCCTCATCGACGTCCCGGATCCCTCGGTCGGGACGCTGGGGGTGGACCGGCAACCGGCGGCCGTCCCCGGGAATGAGGACGACCTCATCGCGGGCATGCGCTACGAGATCGGCGAATCGGAGCTGGCGGCCATCGAGGAGGTCAACCACCCGCTGTTCGAGAAGGTGTGGGTGAAGCTGGCCTCGGGCGAGGAGGCGTGGGTGTTCGTCGCCAAGGAGCCGGTCAGCCGGGGAACGGTTTCCCGGTGAGGCGTTGGAAGGCCTCGACGTAACGGGCGCGGGTCGCCTCGACGATGTCGGTGGGCAGCTGCGGCGGCGGCGAGACCCGGTCCCAGCCCGAGTCGTGGGCCAGCCAGTCGCGGACGAACTGCTTGTCGAAGCTCGGCAGGGACTCCCCCGGCGCCCACAGCTCGGCGTCCCAGAACCGTGACGAATCCGGGGTCAGCACCTCGTCGGCCAGCACGAGGGTGCCGTCGGCACGGTGCCCGAACTCGAACTTCGTGTCGGCCAGGATGATGCCCCGCTCGGCGGCGATCCGCTCGGCCCGCGAGTAGACGGCCAGCGTCACGTCACGCAGCTGGGCGGCCAGGTCCTCGCCGTGCAGCCGCGCGACGGTGGCGTGGTCGACGTTCTCGTCGTGCTCCCCGACGGCTGCCTTGATGGCGGGGGTGAAGATCGGCTCCGGCAGGCGGTCGCCGTCGCGGAGTCCCGCGGGCAGCGGGATCCCGCACACCGTCCCCGACCGCTGGTACTCGGCCCAGCCGGACCCGGTCAGGTAGCCCCGCGCCACGCACTCCACCGGAACCATGGCGAGCTGCTCGACGACGATGGCCCGCCCAGCCACGGACTCCGGCACCTCGGCCGAGACGACGTGGTTGGGGACGAGGTCGGCGAGTTGCTCGAACCACCACAGGGACAGCTGGGTGAGCACGGCCCCCTTGTCCGGGATGGGGGTGGGCAGGATGTGGTCGAAAGCGGAGATCGCATCCGTGGCGACCATGAGGACGTCACCGTCGGGCAGGGCGTACATTTCCCGGACCTTGCCCGCGTACACCAGGGGCAGGCCGAGCGACTCGAACTGGCTCACGGCAGCAGCTTAGAGGGTGCGCGGGCGGAGGCACGAGGCACTGCAGGTGAGCATGAATCGCCGGTTTGCTTCGACTGAAACGTTTCATACGCGGCCTTACGGAAGCAGAACGGCGGTTCGTGATCGGTCTGAAGTACCCTGGCCGAGACAGGCCTGGTCCTCCAGGCCCGGTAGGTTCGCGCAGCGATCTGACAGCCCTGCTCCCGCAGGACCCGACACACGGATTCGACCGTGAACCCCTGCTGACGCATCTCGTCAACGAACGCGACGATCAACGATGCGGGCGTCGAACTCCCCCGCGAAGAAAACCGTGGCCACCCTCAGGATCGCCACGCCCTCACGCAACCGGGCGTTCTCGACCTTCAGCTTGCGGATCTGCTCCAGCTCCTGGCTGGTGCCCCCTCCCTGGACCCCTCATCGATCTCAGCCTGCTGCACCCACCGACGCCACGTCTCAGCCCCGATCCGTTTCTGCCGGGCCACCACCTGGCACACCACCGTCAACGACGAGTACTGGCCCCGATGCTCCTTCACCAACCGCAGCGCACGAGCCTTCACCGCAGGATCAATCTTCTTCAGCATGATGCCAACCTTCCACCCCAGAAAGGACCGGCACGAAACCTGGGGCGCTTCAGTCCTCCTCCGGGATCGAGAATCTTTCTGGAGTGCGCCACCCTTGAGGGTCCTCGGTGAATGCCTCGCAACCATCGTGCTCATACATTGCTTGCTGGTCGAAGTGTGAAGCGGGATTCGCGCACACCCCCCAATCCGCTCCCAAAGAGCCCGCCAGCGGAATCCAGAAATGGCAACCGCCACACTGCTCCCACGCCCAACAATCCGAGTGTGCAGCGTCATCACTGGCGCGGTTCTTCTTCGCCATCCAGCGTTGATGGATCGCGTTTTCTTTCTCCATCTAACCCCCTTCTAGGATGCGGAGAACTGAACTCAGTGACCTTATTCGAAAGTCGATGACGACGGCGTTGGAGCCGAAGCCTCCAGCAAGATCGTGGCCAAAATCGCTAGTACCGACTCTTGCGTATAGTTGATTTGCCAGCTGGTTGAGCTGGGCGTCAGGTGTACCACGAAGGTCCATTTCGGCGACGCTACGTGCATCATAGCCGGATTCACGTAGACCTGAGGCCCACGACGGAGGGAGATTCTCGTCGACGGCAACACGAGGCCCTGGCAGCCGCTGGGCTGCGTCACATCGTCGGCCAGAAGATCCCGCAGGTTCCTGTGGTGATCCAACGCTGGCTTGCTGAACATCCCGGGCAGGAGCCTGAGGATCACCTGGTCCTTGAACAACGCTGGGCCCGCGGCCCCAAGACATCCCAGAGTCCGGAGATGATCTACTACCAGTACCGCAGCAGCCGGGCCCGCCGCGCTGTCAGGGGCATCGATGAGCAGATCCGTAAGGCGGAGGACATCCTGGCGGGCAGGATCACACCCAAGCGGAACCGTTTCCTCCAGGTCAAGGAAGCCACCACCAGCATCAA
>NZ_RQYT01000073.1 GCF_003932785.1 Arachnia propionica
GAGTCGCTCCCCTGCGGGGTGGGTGTCCGAAACTTGAGAACTCAACAGCGTGCTTTAAGTCAATGCCAATTTTTTGTGTAGCACCCTTTTGTGGGGTGTTGCCTCTTCCAGGGCTTCCATGTTTTGTGGTTGTTCTGGTGGATTCCTTTGATTATTGATGATGGACCAGTTTTGGTTCGTGTCAGTGGTTGGATTCTGTGTTGACAGCTGTGCTGATGCTCTGTGAGGGGTGTTGGTGTGCTGATATTTTTCAACGGAGAGTTTGATCCTGGCTCAGGACGAACGCTGGCGGCGTGCTTAACACATGCAAGTCGAACGGTAAGGCCCTTCGGGGTACACGAGTGGCGAACGGGTGAGTAACACGTGAGTAACCTGCCCCTAACTCTGGGATAACGACTGGAAACGGTTGCTAATACTGGATATGAATCGGGCCTGCATGGGTCTGGTTGGAAAGCTCTGGCGGTTGGGGATGGGCTCGCGGCCTATCAGCTTGTTGGTGAGGTAGTGGCTCACCAAGGCTTCGACGGGTAGCCGGCCTGAGAGGGCGACCGGCCACATTGGGACTGAGATACGGCCCAAACTCCTACGGGAGGCAGCAGTGGGGAATATTGCACAATGGGCGGAAGCCTGATGCAGCAACGCCGCGTGCGGGATGACGGCCTTCGGGTTGTAAACCGCTTTCAGTCGGGACGAAGCGTGAGTGACGGTACCGACAGAAGAAGCACCGGCTAACTACGTGCCAGCAGCCGCGGTGATACGTAGGGTGCGAGCGTTGTCCGGATTTATTGGGCGTAAAGAGCTTGTAGGCGGTTTGTCGCGTCGGGAGTGAAAACTCAGGGCTTAACTCTGAGCTTGCTTTCGATACGGGCTGACTTGAGGGAGGTAGGGGAGAACGGAATTCCTGGTGGAGCGGTGGAATGCGCAGATATCAGGAGGAACACCGGTGGCGAAGGCGGTTCTCTGGACCTTTCCTGACGCTGAGAAGCGAAAGCGTGGGGAGCGAACAGGCTTAGATACCCTGGTAGTCCACGCCGTAAACGGTGGGTACTAGGTGTGGGGGACATTCCACGTTCTCCGTGCCGCAGCTAACGCATTAAGTACCCCGCCTGGGGAGTACGGCCGCAAGGCTAAAACTCAAAGGAATTGACGGGGCCCCGCACAAGCGGCGGAGCATGCGGATTAATTCGATGCAACGCGAAGAACCTTACCTGGGTTTGACATGGACCGGAAACATTCAGAGATGGGTGCCCCTTTTTTGGTCGGTTCACAGGTGGTGCATGGCTGTCGTCAGCTCGTGTCGTGAGATGTTGGGTTAAGTCCCGCAACGAGCGCAACCCTCGTCCAATGTTGCCAGCGGGTTATGCCGGGGACTCATTGGAGACCGCCGGGGTCAACTCGGAGGAAGGTGGGGATGACGTCAAGTCATCATGCCCCTTATGTCCAGGGCTTCACGCATGCTACAATGGCCGGTACAAAGAGTTGCGAGCCTGTGAGGGTGAGCGAATCTCAAAAAGCCGGTCTCAGTTCGGATTGGGGTCTGCAACTCGACCCCATGAAGTCGGAGTCGCTAGTAATCGCAGATCAGCAACGCTGCGGTGAATACGTTCCCGGGGCTTGTACACACCGCCCGTCAAGTCATGAAAGTCGGTAACACCCGAAGCCGGTGGCCTAACCCTTGTGGAGGGAGCCGTCGAAGGTGGGACCGGTAATTAGGACTAAGTCGTAACAAGGTAGCCGTACCGGAAGGTGCGGCTGGATCACCTCCTTTCTAAGGAGCCATTTGTGGATGACCCTGTGGGGTTGTTCGAGTTTTCCTGGTTTCTCCGGCGTGTGTTCGGGGGCTGGGATGGTTCTGGTTTGTGGAACATTGGCTGAGCATGTCCTGGTTGTGTCTGGGTTCTGTTAGTACTGCCTGCTTTGGTGGGTGTGGAGGATGGGGTTTGGGTGTGGTTGGGGTGTGTGTTGCACGTTGTTGGGTCCTGAGGGGTCGGCTGCCTGTGTGTGGCGTCTCTCTGGGGCATGCCTGATGCCTGCCATGGTTGTTGTGGTGGTGGGTGTGGGTGTGTGTGGTTTTTGAGAATTTTACAGTGGACGCGAGCATCTTTGTAGATTTTGACAAGCTACTAAGTGCGATCGGTGGATGCCTTGGCACCAAGAGCCGATGAAGGACGTTGTAACCTGCGATAAGCCCAGGGGAGTTGGTAAACGAGCTGTGATCCTGGGATGTCCGAATGGGGAAACCTCGAAGTGACCGGAGTCATGTCCGGCGACCTCTGCTTGAATGTATAGGGCAGTTGGAGGGAACGCGGGGAAGTGAAACATCTCAGTACCCGTAGGAAGAGAAAACAATAGTGATTCCGTGAGTAGTGGCGAGCGAAAGCGGAGGAGGCCAAACCTTTGCCGTGTGAGAGCTGACAGGCGTTGCGGTAGGGGTGTTGTGGGGCCTGCGTGACCTGGCTGTTGACGGGTCGGCAAGTGATCAATGGTGGATGAAGTTGAAGCGTTTGGAATGACGTAGCGTAGAGGGTGAAACTCCCGTAGGCGTATGAAGCCACTTGTTGTCAGTGTCCCCAAGTAGCACGGAACCCCTGAAATTTCGTGTGAATCTGGCAGGACCATCTGCTAAGCCTAAATACTCCTTGGTGACCGATAGCGGATCAGTACCGTGAGGGAATGGTGAAAAGTACCCCGGGAGGGGAGTGAAATAGTACCTGAAACCGATCGCATACAATCCGTCGGAGCCTTGCCTTTGGGTGGGGTGACGGCGTGCCTTTTGAAGAATGAGCCTGCGAGTTAGTGGTACGTGGCGAGGTTAACCCGTGTGGGGTAGCCGTAGCGAAAGCGAGTCCTAATAGGGCGGTCCAGTCGCGTGCTCTAGACCCGAAGCGGGGTGATCTATCCATGGCCAGGGTGAAGCGAAGGTAAGACTTCGTGGAGGCCCGAACTCACTTGGGTTGAAAACCGAGGAGATGAGCTGTGGATAGGGGTGAAAGGCCAATCAAACCCCGTGATAGCTGGTTCTCCCCGAAATGCATTTAGGTGCAGCGTTGCGTGTTTCTTGCCGGAGGTAGAGCACTGGATGGTCTAGGGGG
Organism: Arachnia propionica; assembly: GCF_003932785.1. Lineage (GTDB taxonomy): Bacteria > Actinomycetota > Actinomycetes > Propionibacteriales > Propionibacteriaceae > Arachnia > Arachnia propionica_B. The sequence continues at coordinate 3,093 of NZ_RQYT01000073.1, forward strand.
CCCACAAGCTTACCGAAATCAGCCAAACTCCGAATGCCGGTAAGTGAGAGCGTGGCAGTGAGACTGTGGGGGATAAGCTTCATAGTCGAGAGGGAAACAGCCCAGATCATCAGCTAAGGCCCCTAAGCGGTAACTAAGTGGAAAAGGATGTGGAGTTGCGTTGACAACCAGGAGGTTGGCTTGGAAGCAGCCATCCTTGAAAGAGTGCGTAATAGCTCACTGGTCAAGTGATTCTGCGCCGACAATTTAGCGGGGCTCAAGTTATCCGCCGAAGCTGTGGCATTCGCATGTGTGGTCGTAAGGCCGTGTGGATGGGTAGGGGAGCGTCGTGTGCGTGTTGAAGTGGCGGGGTGACCCAGTCGTGGAGTGCACACGAGTGAGAATGCAGGCATGAGTAGCGAATGACGGGTGAGAAACCCGTCCGCCGAATATCCAAGGGTTCCAGGGTCAAGCTAATCTGCCCTGGGTAAGTCGGGACCTAAGGCGAGGCCGACAGGCGTAGTCGATGGACAACGGGTTGATATTCCCGTACCGGCGAAGCAACGCCCGTGTCGAGGCGCACGATGCTAAGCATGCGAGATTGCCGGATCCTTTCGGGGTGATGGTGGTTGAGTCTGTGACCCGAGTGTGTAGTAGGCAAGCTGCGGAGGGACGCAGGAAGGTAGCTCATCCTCAGCGGTGGTTGTCTGAGGCTAAGTGTGTAGGGTGGGGCGTAGGTAAATCCGCGTCCTGGGTGCCTGAGACATGATGGGTCAGCACTTTTTTGTGTTGATTGAGTGATCCTATGCTGCCTAGAAAAGCTTCGTGAGCGAGTTGTGAGCCGCCCGTACCCGAAACCGACACAGGTGGATAGGTAGAGAATACCAAGGCGATCGAGATAATCGTGGTGAAGGAACTCGGCAAAATACCCCCGTAACTTCGGGATAAGGGGGACCTGAGACGTGTTAGAACGTGCTTCGAGAGCGTTGAGGGTCGCAGAGACCAGGCCCAAGCGACTGTTTACTAAAAACACAGGTCCGTGCCAAGTCGTAAGACGATGTATACGGACTGACTCCTGCCCGGTGCTGGAAGGTTAAGGGGAACTGTTAGCGGTTTCGTGAAGCGGTGAACTTAAGCCCCAGTAAACGGCGGTGGTAACTATAACCATCCTAAGGTAGCGAAATTCCTTGTCGGGTAAGTTCCGACCTGCACGAATGGAGTAACGATTTGGGCGCTGTCTCCACCACGAACTCGGCGAAATTGCATTACGAGTAAAGATGCTCGTTACGCGCAGCAGGACGGAAAGACCCCGGGACCTTTACTATAGTTTGGTATTGGTGATCGGTGTGACTTGTGTAGGATAGGTGGGAGACTGTGAAGCAGGGACGCCAGTTCTTGTGGAGTCATCGTTGAAATACCACTCTGGTCACTCTGGTTATCTAACCTAGGACCGTTATCCGGTTCAGGGACAGTGCCTGATGGGTAGTTTGACTGGGGCGGTCGCCTCCCAAAAGGTAACGGAGGCGCCCAAAGGTTCCCTCAGCCTGGTTGGCAATCAGGTTTTGAGTGTAAGTGCACAAGGGAGCTTGACTGCGAGAGAGACATCTCGAGCAGGGACGAAAGTCGGGACTAGTGATCTTCTGGTGGCGGATGGAAGCGCCAGGACTCAACGGATAAAAGGTACCCCGGGGATAACAGGCTGATCTTGCCCGAGCGTCCATAGCGACGGCATGGTTTGGCACCTCGATGTCGGCTCGTCGCATCCTGGGGCTGGAGTCGGTCCCAAGGGTTGGGCTGTTCGCCCATTAAAGCGGCACGCGAGCTGGGTTTAGAACGTCGTGAGACAGTTCGGTCCCTATCCGCTGCGCGCGTAGGAGTCTTGAGAAGGGCTGTCCTTAGTACGAGAGGACCGGGACGGACCAACCTCTGGTGTGCCAGTTGTTCCGCCAGGAGCACGGCTGGTTGGCTACGTTGGGAAGTGATAACCGCTGAAAGCATCTAAGCGGGAAGCACGCTTCAAGATGAGGGCTCCCACAGAGTGAATCTGGTAAGGCCCCCTGTAGACCACAGGGTTGATAGGTCGGATGTGGAAGCGCAGTAATGTGTGGAGCTGACCGATACTAATAGGCCGAGGGCTTGTCTCTACAAAGATGCTACGCGTCCACTGTAAAATTTTTTCTTGTGCCACCCCCCTTGGTGTGGGGCCTGTGGTTGACAAGTTCATGTTGTTGTCGCCCCTGAAGTTGTTTCGGTGGCCATGGCGAGAGGGAAACACCCGGTCCCATCCCGAACCCGGAAGTTAAGCCTCTCAGCGCCGATGGTACTGCAGGCGGGAGCCTGTGGGAGACTAGGACGCTGCCGGACTTATTTATTCGTCCCCCCAAACGTTGTTTGGGGGGACGAATGTTTTTGTG
>NZ_RQYT01000074.1 GCF_003932785.1 Arachnia propionica
CACCCAGTTCGGCGGTTCGGGAATTCAGGATCATCGGCGGCGGTACCTCTCGGTCCTGAGCTCGGTGTAGCCGGGGGCGTCGCCGTCCTGGTGGCGATGCCAGGCGTCGGCGAAGAGCTGGGGGAGGGGGACCCGTGGCACGACGATGTCGTGGTGCTGTTCCAGCTTGGGGATGTCCTCGAGGTCGTAGAAGGGAGCCTTCCAGGCCTCCAGCGGCAGGTGTGGGGTCGTGGCCTCCAGCCAGCCGCCGGGGAGGAAGTAGGAGCGTCCCGCTCGGGCGCGTTTCGCCTCGATGATGAGTCCCTTCTCGACCAGCGGTGCGGCTGCCTTGACCCGGTGGGTCTTCTTCCAGCCGTTCCAGGTCCCGATGTTCCTGTCCGTTGGGTTGGGCAGGGCCAGCAGTTGGAGCCAGTAGCGGGCCGAATCCTCCGGCAGGTCCAGGGTGGTCTGCACCTCGGCGACGATCTGGGGTGCGGAGGTCAGGGGGTCCGGTGCCCAGCCGTCGCCTGGGGTGCGCAGCCATTCCTGGAAGACGGCGAAATGCCCTGCCGCCACGGCGGCCAGGTTGGCGATGCGGCGGCTCCAGTAGGAACTGACGGTACGCATGGTTCGGGCGCGCTGGAGTTCGAGTTCCCAGTCCTCGACCTTGGCGGGGTCGAAGGTCAGCTGGTCGTCGTGCTCGCCCCGGGTGAGGGTCCACGGGCCGACCTGCTGGATCGTCCCCTGTGCGGTGGCGGCGAAGGTTGGTAGGCCGAGGATGGCGCGGATCCTGTCCTTGGTGTCCGAGTACATGTTTCCCTCGATCTGTCGGTTGCGGCTGGTGGTGAGCATGGGTTCCAGTCGGTCGGCGAGCCATGGGCGCAGCGGGTCGTTCAGGGGAAGCCGGGCGGCCAGCCACAACCAGCCGGGCAGGTCATCGAGGCTCGCCTCGTCCGTGGTCACGTGGTCGACTCCTCGGTTGCTGCCGGGGTAGCGCACCGCCGGTTCGGCGTCGGCGAGGACGTCCCCGGGGAGGGTGACGATGTTGCCGGCGTTGCTCTTCCAGCACGCGATCATCGCGTCGACGTCGAGGCCGTGCCGGACCGTCCGCATCGGGTCGGCCACCCCGGCCCGGACCAGCTTCATCAGCAGCCCGTGGGTGAGCCCTTGGAGGAACTTCCGTGCGGTGGTGGCCTCGGCGGCCTTGAGGCCGAGGAGTTCCCGGATCTCCTTGGGCAGCCAGTTGTCCTCCCACCAGTCGAGGTTCGATATTCCCGCCAGGAGAATCTTTGCCGCGGGCAGCGACCATCCGGTGGCCTCGGCGAAGCGTTCCGGTGCGGTGGGGTCCCATTCGGGTCCGCCGCCCTTCAGTAGCGCCTCGAAGGCGGCGCGGTGGACGTCGAGGTCGATCCCGCTGGAGCGGTCGACCAGTTCGGTGGGCCTTCCTGCCACCTCGGCGGGGATTCCGCCACCCGGGGACAGCAGATAGAAGAACAACTTGTCGTGATCCCAGTTGGAGTCGAGAACGACAGCGGGGCCAGTTGGGGTGTCCACTCGGTCCCCGTACTTGAGGTCTGTGTTGCGTATTCCCCGGGGCTGAATGGTGCGGAAGATCACGGTCTCGGGGCGGTGCAGCCCGCTGTCCAGGACCGCCCCGAACGCCGCAGCGGTCCCTTGGATCAGCTCCGTCGAGGCGAGGGGAGTGCAGGCCCCCGCGAGGAACAGCTCCGGATGGAGGAGGAGGGAGCGCGCCGTGGAGCCAAAGCTCCGCTGCTCCCACCGTTTCCCGGCCAGGGCGCGGACGATCATGGCGCACTCGTCCCGGGTGAGTACATGGACATCCCACGAGTTGGGAGGGCTCAACCACCTCACTGCCTTGTTTGACGGCGTCCATTGCCCGAAGGTCCGGGAGGTGTCTGTTGTGCTGCCCTCCGTGAGTTGCCGCAGTTGCTGGACCCTCCGGTTGATGGTCAGCGCCAGCCAGCCGACGGTCGTGGTCAATGCGGGGTCGGTGGTGCCGAGCAGCTGCTTGGCCGCCTCGATCGCCGTTGCTGGGAGGGATTCGGGCTCCTCATGGGTCCACTCCGGCAGGGCCGCGATGAGGTCGACCACATCCACCGCCTGGATGGTGCGCATGCGGGCGCTGACGGCCTCGTCGCGGACGCGGAGGTGGTGCCAGCCCGCGAGTGGCAGCCTGTGCAATAGGTGGCTCCCGCCCTGTGCATTGCGGGCTCGCAGGAGAGGGGCGAGGTTCTCCGCATGGAGGTTGCCGCCCTCGGTGACCAGCCAGTGGCCGCCCCCGGGACGGGCCAGACGGCCCTCGAGGTCGTCGACGTCGCGGTCGGGATCCTGGCCGCTCCGCCACGAGAAACCGTCGATCCCGTGGGCGCGGAACTCGCCTTCGCGATTCAGGAGCACCCAGCCGTGCTGGCCATCGGCGACACCCAGGGGTGAGTCGAGGGTGTCGGGGGTCGCCGGGAACCACTGGAGGTGCTCGGGGTCCATGGCGAATCCGTCACGGAGATCCGACTCGACGAGCTCGGCCAGACCCGGGGGGAGCGAGGCTCGGCCGAGCTTGCCGGTGATCGGATCCAGGGCCTGGACCTTCAACCAACCATCGTGACTCCAGTGGGCGGTGCCCTCCGTCGCCACGGTGCGGAGGCGGTTGAACGTCGGGAACACCTTCGCCGAGGGGCGGAGCAGGGCCGGGCCGATCAACCGGCCGCCCTCGACCTCCACCGAGACCGCGGCGGAGGAGCGAAACGCCCCCCAGTCCGGTTGCTTGTGGTGGGTGGCGGGATCGCTGGCCCAGGTGAGGGGGTTCGTCCACGACTTGGTTCGGCTGAGGCAGGCGGTGTCCTCGCCCACCCGGAACCAGACCCATTCGGAGAAGCGTCTGCCGTCGGGGACGTCGATGGTGACATCCGCGCCGCGCTGCTCGCCCTTGACCCAGATGATGCGGTTCTTCCGGGTCACGCCGAACCAGGGCCAGGACTCCTGGACGGACACCTCGTCGGGGTCGGCCTCGTCGTACCCGAGTTCGGCGGCTGCTGCCTCGAGGGCGGGCCAGGTGAGTTCGGTGAGCAGGCCGTCGCGGATGGCCTTGGCGGTGAGTTCCGCGGGGTCGGCAAAGGACTCGAACCGCTCCAGTTCCTCCGCCAACTCGGCGCGGGCGGCAGGGATGTGGAGGTCCCTCAGACGGTCGAACTCCTTGAAGAACTCGGGTGCGGTGGAGTCCTCGGTGAGGGTGGTGGTGGCCCAGCGATGCAGGAGTTGGCGGCTGCCCTCGTGGGCCACCAGCACGTCGAGAAGCCCATCGAGGTCCACCTCGTCCAGTGCGGCCGCAGCCTTGCTGGCGTGCTCGCTGGCTGCCAGATGCGTGAGGTCAGAGCGGCGGTCATCCCACAGCCAGCCACCGAGGCGTAGGCGTTGCCGGTCAGGGTTGCTCGATTCGATGAACTCCACCCGGCAGCCCCGCGAGAGCAGGGCATCGACCAGTTCGGCAGTGACACGAACGGGAGGGCAGCGGAAGCTGATGGTTCGTCCGCCCAGGCGTGGGAGGGAACGGATGAACTGGGACAGGTCCGCTGGGAGGACGGAGGAACGTTGGGACTCGCGGAGAACGAACCGCCTCAGCCAGTCGGTGACGTCCAGGGTGTCGGAACGCATCTCCTCGATGACCCCTCCTGCCTCGAGCAGGTCGAGCCAGGTCCTCATCGTCACCGTGCCCGGGGTGAGGGTGAACAGCGCCTGTCTCACCTCGCCGGAGTTCCGGGCCATCGTGGCGAGGGGCTGCGAGTAGGACTCCCAGAAACTCTGTGGAGCCGTACCGAGCGACGGGGAGCGCAGCAGGGCGGTCAGCAGACGTTCGTCGACCTCCGACTGCTGGGCCCCTGCCGCCTTCACCAGGCGCTGGATGTCCTTCTGGAGGCTGGAGTGCGGGGGAACGCCACCGTTGGTGCGACCGATGATGAGTTGGATGAACTGTTCCAGCGCGGCAGCAGGTTCACAGCGGTCTAGAAGGGCCTTGGCCTCGATGGTGAGTTCCTTGGCGCTGAGCACCCCGGCGAGGGCGAACTCCAGGAGGGCGTGACGGTGCCGCTCCTCGTCGACGGGGACGTTGTGGACGCGCTCCACCGTGCGGGCCTTCGTGAAGTAGGCGCCGGCGTACTGGCGGTTCTCCTGGGCCAGGAAGATGCGGGCCGCCTCCTCCAGGAAGGTGGGGAGGAAGTGCGGGGCGGAGGAGGCGAGCCGGGTGGCGAGGTCGTCCAGCATCGTTCTCGCGGCCTTCGGCTTGGAGCGGGCGAGGCGCTCTGCGCGGTGGAGGTCGCCCACCAGGTTGACGGCATGCCGGGCGTTGGCGGGATCGTTCAGGATCGGCCAGGCGGGGAAGCCGATGGCTCGGACACGGATGTGCCCGACCGGACGCGAGGCGTCCGGGGCAAGGCCGAGGACCGCCAGGGCGATGTCCTCGGCGTCGGTGAGGGGTTCGCGGACCAGTCGGACGACGGTGCGGTCGTCCATCGTGGGGTGGGTGTAGCTGCGGGCCACCAGGGGGGTGGTGTCTGCGACGGGGGTCGTCGCGACACCACCCAGTTCGGCGGTTCGGGAATTCAGGATCATCGGCGGCGGTA
>NZ_RQYT01000075.1 GCF_003932785.1 Arachnia propionica
ACCCCCGCCCACCACGAAACCATCCACTATGCTGCTACTGTCCAAGAGAAAGAACCCGCATAGGAGCGGCGCAAAACCTCAGGCGCTTCACGACACGCGACACTAGAACTCCTCGTAGATGAAACCTGCTCCTTGAGCAGCGAAGAAGGTTGACACAACGAAGATGGCGATCAGCTCGGCCACGATCAGGAGCGTCCAAGCCCACGTCCCCAGCTTCGGACCGGGGTCCTCAACCGAGGGAAGCACCCCGTCCTTCACGCGAAGTGGATTGACAACCGGCTGCTGACCATAGTCCTGCAGCCAGTCAAGCGCGCGCGAAATCAACACAGGCCCTGATGACACGTACCCATCCTACCCACCCCAAGTGTTGAGTGTCGACGAAGAAATGAGGTTCATACTCGTACTCCGACAAGTCTGCCAGTTGCACGTCCCACTTCGCCGCCAAGTCACGAATGCGCTGATAGTACTGGGCACGACGATCTGCCGGGTATTCAGCCAAGTCATACCACTTCCCGTGCATCGGGACGTTGACCAGCATCACCTCGATGCCATGCGAACGAGCGACTTCCAGGAAGAGCTCCAGATCGTGATACTCCGGAGATTCCTGGGCGTAGTCAGTCTGAGCCATCTTCCCCTTGGTCTCCTCGACCGCAGGCCCAAGGTAGTCCCGGTAGTAGTCGTCACGAATGTGGTACTCGTTGGTGGCCAACTCCTGGCCCTCAGCCCGGGCTTCCTCGATGAGCGTGTCCCAGTCGACGTCCTTCACAGGCTTCGCGTCACCGCCGCTGCCATAAGGAAGCCGCCACGGCCCGGCCTCCACCCCCAACTTCGCAGTCTCAGCACGCCCTTCCACCCAGAGGGTTGCAGCGTTGTTCTGCAACACGTTTCCCCCTGTGGACACCCCTCGCAAGGTGTCAGCACGATTACGAATGCGTTCCTTCAGGTCCGGCGGAAGCTTCGGGTCATTCAGCATCCGGAAGTAACCCTCCGCCGAGAACACAGTCTGGAAGGCCTCTGGGAGGCTGCCCTCTGGGGTGAACCACTGGGGCGAGAGCACCAGCACCACCTTGTCCAGTTTCGAGCCCGAGGCCGTGGCGGAGAGATTGATGGCCTGGAAGAGCGACTGCGTGTATCCCCTCCCGGAAAGGAACAAGTCGAAGTCCGACGCATGCTCGGGCAGGAAACTTCCGGGATTCTGGGTGACGTCGGCCCCCAGTTCCGACGAACCAAGCACGAGGAGACTCTGGTTACCCGAAGGTGCATTCGACACCGCAAGGGGAAGACCGACCGGAGCACCCGCCGGGTTCCCACGCAGGTTGTAGAACAGCCACCGACTCGACTGTGGAGGGTTGGTTCCCGCCGCGATCAACCCTGCACCGATACGCAGGCCGGGGCTTGCAAGGAATCCGAGGAACAGGGCCGAGCCCAGCAACGCCCCGAGCAGTCGACATCGGAGGCCCTGGCTCATGACCTCTCGCTCACCAGAGCGACGATCTTGTTCAACGTCGACACGTCATCACGATCCACTTCCGTCGGCGAGATGACCACGTCCAACTCGGTCTCCAACCCGTACAACAGTTCCACGAAACCCATCGAATCCATCAGGCCTGCCTCGAACAGGTCGAGATCGGGCTCAGCAAGGATCTCCTCGGTGCCACACACACCGACCAGCAGCGAGGAAACCTTGGCCTTGATGTCACTCATGAACATCTCCTATCAGTTGGCAAGTCGGCCGGAGAACAGCAGGAAGCCGAACAGGACGAGGTGGAAGGTCACGAGGATCCCGAGCAGCCGGTACCAGACCTTCCCCTGATGCCTGTTGTGGAAGCGGCTGCGACGTTCCCACACATCGTTCAGCACCAGGAGAACCCCATGGTACGCACCGTAGGCAATGTAGTACCACTGACTACCGTGCCACACACCCATGAGGGTCATGTTCACCATGACCGCGACGTGGGCGGCGCGAACCTTGTCCTTGAAGATCTTGCGTCGAAGCATCGCCATGAGCAACCGCGTGTACACGTAGTCCCGCAGCCAGAACGACAGCGTGATGTGCCAACGATTCCAGAACTCCTTGATGGACTCCGACACGAATGGCATCCGGAAGTTGTGCGGAGTCCTGATGCCGAAGAGGTAGGAGGCGCCCACGGCCATCAGGGAGTACCCGGCGAAGTCGAAGAAGAGGTCGGCCCCGTAGAGGTACATGTAGATGACGGTTTCAAGCCTCCCGGTCCCCAGCTCCGCGAGGCGGGGGGCGATGAGACCCGCGACCGCGAACTTGTAAAAGGCTCCACCCACGAGACAGGTGAGTCCGCGCCCCACCAGACCTGCGTACTCGCCGGGCTGGTAACGTCGCTCGGCATCCTGCAGGAATCGCCGGGAACGATCAATCGGCCCCGAGCTGAGAGTTGGGAAGAACGCCAGAAAGTACAGGTGATCCAGAAGGCTCATCTCCTTGATGAGCTTGTCAGAGATCTCCAGGATGACCTGCACCGCACGGAAGGTCAGGTAGGAGGCACCGATGAAGGCAAGGCTGGGGAACTCCATGATCCCCGAGAGCTTGACCAGCACCAACGGAAGCAGGGACAGCCCCACCGCAAGACGACGCTCCCAGACGTGCTTGTTACCGTGCTTTCGAATGAACCAGAGGTGAGCTTTCATGAGGATCATCTCACCCACCAGGAAGGCGGCGAGAAGGACCAACTGTCGCTTGTTGTCTGCCACGAGAAGGCCACACATGACCAGCGTCGCGACCAATCCGTAGAGTTTGATGCGCCGCCCCATCAGCCCCAAGACCACCGCCGGGAGCGCCACCACCGCCAGAACCAGGAAGAACGCGGCCTCCCCAAATGCTGTGATCACAGTTGATCCCTCAACACGGCACGATCCACCTTGCCGTTGGCCGTGAGAGGCATCGCCTCAAGGTAGGAGAAGGTCTTGGGGATCATGTAGTCCGGCAGGTACTCCTTCAACGAGGTTCGAAGTCCAAGTGTGTGTCGAAGTGGGCTTGCCGGCAGTTCCGCCACCTGAATGAAGGTGTGCAAGTGGGAGATTGGTCCGTCGTTCTTCGAGACGGGCAGCACCGCAGCGTGCAGCACACCCGGGAGTCGACGCAGATTGGCTTCGATGTCTTCGATCTCGATGCGATACCCGTGGAGCTTCACCTGGAAGTCCAGCCGACCACCGAAGTGCAGCATGCCGCCGTCCATGCGCCCGGCGTCGCCGGTGCGATAAGCAGGCTGACCATCGATGACCGTGAACTTCTGGGCAGTCAGTTCCGGCTCACCAAGATAGCCGAGGCTCACGGTGTCCCCAACAATGACGATCTCACCCATCTCGCCCTCAGGCACCGGGTTTCCCTCAGGATCAAGGATATGGATGACGGTTCCCTCGCGGGCAACTCCGACGGGGAGTACCTCATGCCGGGCCAGCACTTCCCGGTCACATTCGACGGCGGTGACAGCCACCGTGGACTCCGTCGGCCCGTAGGTGTTGAACACCTTGGCTTGCGGAAATCGTCGGTTGAGCTCCTCGACCGTCTCACGGCTCAACGTCTCACCGCAGAACAGGAAGGTGCGCAACTCGGGGAGGAGATCCTTGGAGAACGCGGCCGACGCCAGACAGAGGTCCGCGAACGACGGTGTGGAGATCCACACTGTCACTCCGGAGCCAGCCAAGTCGTCGAACAGCTCAGGAAGCCGAGCGATGTGGTCGCGATCCACGCTGTGGATCCGCCCCCCGGAAGCAAGACCCATGGACAACTCATAGACCGAAAGGTCGAAGGAGAAGGGCGCTTGGTTGAGGAAGACATGACCGTCAGCGGGCATCGGGGGGAGCAGCCCCAGCGGCCACCCCACGAAATTGCTGATGCTACGGCGACTGATCTGCACCCCCTTCGGGGTTCCGGTGCTACCCGAGGTGTAGATGACATAGAAGGGGTCGTCCTTCGCCACGGGTTGGGGTTTCCCTTGGCCACTCGGGGAGGGACCGTCTACCGGGAGGATCTTCACGCTCTTCACCTCAGCCGCTTCGACAGCCACCAGGTGGGAGGCTCGGGAAGCCTCGATGATTGCCTGGACTCGGGCCCCAGGAGTTGAACTGTCCACCGGGATGTAGGGATGCCCAGCCTTCACACATCCAAGGAAACCCACGAGCATCTCCGGTTGCTTGTGGCCGTACACCACGATGGGGCGTCCCGCCTCAACCTCCTCCGCTACGAGGCGTAACGCCAGGTCATCGGAACGTCTCGCAAGGTCACCGAAGGTGAGCTGCTGCCCACGCCATGCATGAACGACCCGGTGAGGCGTCGCCTCTGCATGCCGGGCCAAGGCCTCGATGAGGTCCATGCCTACCTCCCCGTGTTGCTGACGGTCTCCTGACGCCCCGGGAAGTATAGCTTCTCGCCCTTGCGCCACTTCCGAGACGAGCACTGCCTACGAAACCATCCTAGTGTCGCACCCACGTAGACCTCGACGTGCCTCAGCTAGTTTGAGCGCGTGGGTGGGGTCGGTGCCTCAGCTAGTTTGAGCGCGAAGCTTGCCCGTGTGGAAGGCAAGAT
>NZ_RQYT01000076.1 GCF_003932785.1 Arachnia propionica
GTCTGTTGTACGTCGGTGACGAGGTCGGGTGTGGAGGCGAGGGGGTCCTGGGGCCAGCCGTCGCCGGGGGTGCGGAGCCACTCCTGGATGGGGGCGAACTGTCCAAGGACCGTTGGCGCCAGAAAGAGAGCGCCCGGATCCAGGGAGAGAACTCCGTCCAGCGCGTTGGTGCGTTCGAGTTCCATGGCCCAGTCGGTCACGTCGAATGGCTTGAAGACGACCTCATCATGCTGGTCGCAGTGGGTGATGTGCCAAGGTCCGATGTGGGCGACGGTGCCGACCGGGACCTGAGTGAAGCCGGGCAGACCGAAAATGGTTCGGAGTTTGTTGCGGTTGCCGGAGGTGGTCCACACGTTCTGGGAATATGTGGCGCGGCCGCTGGTGGCGGTCATGGTGTCCAGCCGGTCGGCGAGCCAGGGGCGTAGCTGGTTGTCGAGGGGCAGATTGCTGGCCAACCACAGCCAGCTTCTCAGCTCATCGAGGCTTGTCCCGTCCCTGGTGAGTCGGTTGGCCGCTCGGCGTCCCCCATAGGGCAGGCTCCGGTCAGCCTCGACGAGGATGTCCTCGGGCAGGGCGATGGTGTCGTCGACGTTGCTGCTCCAGCACTGCACCATGGCATCGACGTCGAGGCCGTGGCGGACCGTCCGCAGCGGGTCGCTGACCCCGGCCTGCACCAGCTTCACCAGCAGCCCGTCGTCAAGGTCCCGTAGGAACTCCCTGGCCGTTGCGGCCTCGCAGACCTTGAGTCCCAGGAACTCCCGGATCTGTTTCGGCATCCAGTTGTGGTAGCACGAGTCGAGGCCGGGCATCCCCGCCAGGAGGATCTTCGCAGCGGGCAGTGGCCAGCCGGTGGCCGCGACGAAACGTTCCGGCGCGGTGGGATCCCAGCCCGGTCCGCCGTCATGGAGGAGAACCTCGAAGGCAGCGCGGTGGGCATCAAGGTCGATCCCGCTCGAGCGATCAACCAGCTGGATCGGCACCCCCTTCACCTCGGCGGGGATTCCGCCGCCCGGGGAGAGGAAGAGCCACTCCCACCCTTCATCACCCCGGTAGCCGCTGTTGAGGGCAACGGCGGGGCCGGTCGGAGTCTCCACCAACTCCCCGCCCTCGAGACCCCAGTGGAGTTCTGTTCGGGGAGCGGTGCGGAAGAAAACGCTTCCGGGCCGGTGCAGGCCGCTGTCAAGCACCACGCCGAAGGCGGCGGCAGCTCCCCGGATGACCTCGGCGGAAGCGAAGGGCCGGCAGGCCCCGGCCAGGAACAGTTCCGGATGAAGAAGCAGGGTGCCCGCCATGGGAGCCAGATACATGTGGTCCCAACGGTGCCCGGCCAAGGCCCTCACGATCTTGGCACACTCGTCCCGCGTGGGTAGGTGGTGCCCCCAGTTGCGAGGTTGCAGCCACCCCACCGCCTCGGCTGACGGTGTCCACTGACTGAAAGTCCCCTTGCTCATCGTCAGGTCCTTCACCATCGCCTGCCGCGGTTGGGCCTCCAGTCCCAGTTCACGTTCATGACGGCGTAACGCGCTGAGTTCAGGACCCAGTGCATCGTCGGGTAGCACCTCCCAGCCGAGCCGCTGATAGTACGGAGCATTCCATGGGACATCGCGATAGGTGCACAGGGTCACCCGTGTGAGCCCGCGATCCACGGCCCATTCCTCAGCCGCCGCCATGAGCTGGGCACCGATGCCGTGACCTGCTGCGGCAGGATGCACGCTCACCTGCTCCAGGTGGGCCTGCCCATCGACCAGATCGACACGGATGAAGCCAACCACGCCGTGCTCCTCCGCACAGGCGACCAGGAGTCGCCCAGCCTCCTGGGCTGGGGCATGATCCTCAGCCGTGGTCTGGGGTGCATCCACGACCACGGACAACCCGACGGTGGTGAACATGGCGTCCGCGGCCCGCTCCACCTCGATGATCCTGAGCAGGTCATCAGGGACAGCCGGACGGATGATGACAGGCATGGACATATCCCTCTCAAAGGGCGGAACTCCTGCAGCCATCAGACGAGACAGCGGTCGGTACCGCCCAGAATGAACCACCAGTCTGTCATGATTCGCGCAGGTTCAAGACATCCGCGATGGCGTCCACAGTGTGGCTGGCGGAGTCACCTCGACCGGTTCACTGACCACCACACCACCGAGGTGTGACACTTCTCGCCGGTGTTACACTTGAGGCATGCCGACCACCAAGCGTCGCCACCCCGTGACCGAGACACCCGAAGTCTCTGAAGCACTGCGCGCTGCTGCATTGCGATGGCCGGTCGACCGGGACAAACCTGCTCGGCTGCTGCGTCGCCTGATCGCGGAAGGGCACAAGAGCATCGACCCGAGTGTCGTCGAGCGTCAGAACAACCGACTGGCGGCCGTACGACGGATCAGTGGTTCCTACACCGGCCTCTACGAGCCGGGTCATCTCGAAGATCTACGCTCGGAATGGCCCGAGTGATCGCCCTCGACTCGGGGGTTCTCATCGCACTGTTCGATGCCCGTGACGCACACCACGCCGCAGCCGAGGAGCTGTTCACGACCCACGCTTCTGAACCGATGACCATCGGCCCGATCAACTTGGCGGAAGTGCTGGTCAGGGCTGCGCGCGAGAACCGGGATCAGACGATGCTGGCCGACCTTCGGGCTCTGGACATCACCACGACCCCTCTGCCGGATGACGCTGCCACCCGACTGGCGCGCCTTCGCGCCACCACCGGGTCGAAGATGCCTGACTGTTGCGTACTGCTGACAGCCGAGCAGACCTCAGCCCGGATCGCCACCTTCGACGAAGGGCTGAAGTCATCGGCTCGACTTCTCGGCCTGCAGATCGTCTGACCGACTCACCGAAGAACAACACTGCCCGCCCCCGGCAGCACCGCCATGCCGTCGCGGTGGCGCCGCCAGGCGTCGGTGAACAGCTGGGGGAGGGGAGTGAGTGGGAGGACGAACTCGAAGGGTGGTTTCACCTTCGTTGTGTCCTCGAGGTGGTACAAGCAGGCTTTCCAGGTTTCGAGTGGGAGGTGTGGGCTGCGGGCCTGCATCCAGTCGCCGGGGAGGAAGAGGGTGCGTCCGGCTCGGGGGCGTTTGGCCTCGATGACCAGTCCCTTCTCGATCAGTGGCTCGGCGGCCTTGAGACGCTGGGTTTTCTTCCAGTTGTTCCAGTGGTGGATGTTCTTGTCGGTGGGGTTGTGGAGGGTGAGGAGTTGGAGCCAGTAGCGGGCTGAGTCCTCTGGGAGGTCGAGGGTCTGTTGTACGTCGGTGACGAGGTCGGGTGTGGAGGCGAGGGGGTCCTGGGGCCAGCCGTCGCCGGGGGTGCGGAGCCACTCCTGGATGGAACCGGCCGGAGACGACGGCGGTGAGGTTGGCGATGTGCTGGAGGTCGTCGGTGTCGTCGGCTCGGGAGACGGCCAGGGCGCGGTCGTGCTCGTGCCGCCAGTCGGCTGTTTCGGCAGGGTCGAACCAGAGCACGTCGTAGCCGTCGTCGGTGCGGGTCACCGTCCACGGTCCGGTGCGGAGCTCCGCGCCGGGGATGCTGTCCCTCACACTTGGCAGTCCGAGACAGGCCCGGACAGGGCCGCGTTCCCGTCCGATGAGGGAGGTCCGCAGCGGCGCTGCCCGGCTGGCCTGAGTCAGGTCGTCGAGACGTTCCGCCAGCCATGGACGCAGCGGGTCATCCAGCTTCAGGGAGGACGCCAGCCACAACCAGTGGGGCAGGTGGAGCAGATCGGCGCAACGACGTGGCAGCAGCTTGAGGTTGTCCGTCTGCCAGGGGCCGAGCTCACGACGACAGGCCAGGAGCACGTCGCCGGGAAGCATGACCAGCCCCTGCGACAGCTGCTGCCAGCGGGTCAGCATCGCGTCGACGTCCAGTCCGTGACGAACCACCCTCATCGGGTCCGCTGCTCCTGCGGAGTACAGCGACGCGAGCAGGGCCGGATCGAGGCCGGTCAGGAACTCACGCGCGGCTGCGGCCTCGGCGACGGTGAGGCCGAGGAGACGCCGGAGGTCCCGGGGCAGCCAGTCCAGTTTCTCCTCCTTGTTGAGGGGGGACCCGGCGAGGAACACCTTGGCGGCGGGGCGCGACCATCCCGAGCCGAGCGCGAACCGTTCGGCCGCTGCGGGATCCCACGGCGGCCCGCCCCTGGACAGCACGACGTCGAAGGCGGCCGCGAGGTCGGCGAGGTCGATCCCGCTGGATCGCCGCCACACGGTGGCGGGTTTGCCCTGGATCTCGGTGGGGACCCCGCCGCCGGGGGACAGGAACAGCTGGAGCCTCGTGCCGTCATCGTCCCGGCAGATGCCGATGTTGATTGCGGGGCCGGTGGGGGTGGTCGTGACCGATCCCGGTTCGCTGAGCCGGATCAGCGGGCTGGGGACGGTGAACAGCACCGTGTCCGGGCCGACGAGTCCACTGTCCCGGATCACGGCAGCAGCTGCGGCCGCGGCCTGGATCGTCGCCCGGGAGGCCAGGGGACGCGCCGCCCCCACCAGGTGGAGTTCGGGGGCCAGCAGGGGAAGCGTCGCGAGTGTGGCCATCCGCAGGGGTGAGCCGGAACTGCTGGCGAGTCGTTCCCGGAGCTCATCGGCGGTGACCCGGGTCAGCACCTGGTCCCACGGCCCCTCCCGCGCCCATGGCACCGCATCGAGGGAGGGGGTCCATGTCGCCTCGCCCTCGGTCTCGGCGGGTGGGATGTCCTCGATGAGCTGTCTCAGGCGTTGGACGGCTCGGTTCGTGCGCAACGCCGCCCAGCCGACCGCGACCGTAAGGGCCGGGTCCGAGGTCGCGAGCAGCCGTTGTGCTGCCCGCACCACCGTCGCAGGGAGCTGCCGAGGTTCCTCGGGGGTCCAGGCCGGGAGGCTGTCGAGGAGGGGCTGGACGTCTGGGGCGGTCATGGCGCGCATTCGCGCGCTCACGGCTTCGTCCCGTGGCCGGAGGAAATGCCAGCCCGCCACCGGGAGCCTGTGCAGGAGATGGTCGACCCCGTGTCTGGAGGATGCCGGGAGCAGCCGTCGGCAGGACTCCCGGGTGAGGTGCCCCGTGACGGTGACGAGCCAATGGCCCCCTCCGGGACGACGGATCCGGGACGAGGGTGCGATCCAGTGGTCCCACACCGTCGCCTCGTGCTCCCAGATGGTGCCGTCGATGCTGCGACACCGGAGGACCGGGTCCCGGCGCAGGGTGACCCAGCCGTGCTGGCCGTCCTTGGCGCCGAGCAGGGACTCCTCGGTTCCGGGAACGACACTCATCCAGTGCTCGACTGACACCCTGTGGAACGTGAACCCCTCGCGCAGGTCGTCGTCGATGAGCGAGGCCAGGCGCGGCGGCACGGACTCGGGGCCGAGTTTCCCCGTCCGGGGGTCCAAGGTCCGCATGGCCTGCGAGTACTCGGCGCACCAGAGGGCGTCGCCTTCCTGCAGCACCAGTTCGCGATGACGAGGTCTCAGGCGGGAGTCGCTGGGGCGGATGAGTCCGGGACCGGGCAGCCGACCCGATGCAGTCTCGAAGGAGATGTTCTTGCGGGGATCCCCGCCCAGCAGGTGGGGCAGGCTGTGGTGCGTGTTGGGGGAGCTCGCCCACGTCATGTGGGCTCCCTGTTCTGGGCTCCAGCTCAGGCACAGGGTGTCGCCCCCGACCCGGAACCACTGCCAGTTGTCGTGGTGGCTGTGAACCGGTGGGGTCACGGTGACGGGGGCCTCGGAGGTGTCAGCGGTCACCCAGATGATCCGGTTCCCGGAAGCGACCCCGAACCAGGGCCAGGATTCATGGATGGTCACCTTGTCCGGATGGGCCTCGTCGAGCTGCCGTGCCGCCTCCTCCAGGGCGGGCCAGGTGAGTTCGGTCAGCAACCCGTCCCTCAGGGCCTGGGCGGTGAGCTCCGCGGGATCGGCGACGCTGGCGAGCCCGGCCAGCTCATCTCGGAACTCGTCGCGGTAGGCGGGCAGGCACAGGGGGCGCAGGCGATCCACCTCGGCCAGGAAGTCGGCGGCCGTGCAGCCGTGGTCCACGCGTGGCACCGCCCAGCGATGCAGCAGCTGCGTGCTCCCGGGGTGGGCGAGCAGGGCGTCGAGGTGGGTGCCGAGAGTGATGCGGTCGAGACCGGCCGCGGCGTGGGTGGCATGTTCACTGGCGGCGACGTGCACGAGGTCTCCGCGACGCTCGTCCTCCAACCAGAACTGCCACGAGAGCCAGCCGAACGGATCGCAGTCTCCGGTGAAGGCGACGTCAAGCCCCAACGAGAGGACGGCATCCACCAGCTCCATCTCCACGTCGTCCCTTGCCACGTCCAGCCTCAGGGTCTGGCCGTGCTGGCTGGGCAGGGCACGGATGAAGGCGGACAGCTCGGCGGGAAAGTGCTGCCGCCACCTGTCGGACTCCTTGTGGATGAACCGTCG
Source organism: Arachnia propionica (assembly GCF_003932785.1). Lineage (GTDB taxonomy): Bacteria > Actinomycetota > Actinomycetes > Propionibacteriales > Propionibacteriaceae > Arachnia > Arachnia propionica_B. Next base: position 6,384 of record NZ_RQYT01000076.1, read on the forward strand.
AATCCAGTCCAACACATCCCTTTCCCCGGCACGCATCTCGTCGGCGACCCCGGTTGCCTCCAGGAGCGGCAGCCAGCGGGTGGTGGGGATGTCGGGGGTCAACGCGAACAGGGCGTCGCGTGCTTCCCGGGATGTCCTCGCCCAGGCCACGATGGGGGCGCGGAACCCGTTCCAGAACGCCTGCGGTGCCTGCTTGATGACGGCGGCGTGGAGCGCGCTGGCCACCAGGGGTTGGGCGGCCTCCAGGAAGTCCACCCCGGCTGCCCTGGCCAGGCGTTTGACGTCGGCTGCGAGCTTCGCAGGCGGAGGTGCGCCGCCCTCGATGCGTTCGACGGCGAGCGTGATGCATCGCGACAGTGCCTCGGCGTTCATGAGCGTTCGTCTCCCGGGTGGTCGTGGCGGGGGGTGTCGCCGTCGCGGTGGCGCCGCCAGGCGTCGGTGAACAGTTGGGGGAGGGGAATGAGTGGGAGGACGATCTCGAAGGGTGGTTTCACCTTGGGGGTGTTCTCGAGGTGGTAGAGGGGGGCCTTCCAGGTCTCCAGGGGGAGGTGTGGGCTTCGGGCTTCAATCCAGGCGCCGGGGAGGAAGAGGGTGCGTCCGGCTCGGGGGCGTTTGGCCTCCACCAGCAGCCCTTTTTCGATGAGGGGTGTGGCGGCTTCGACGCGGCGGGTTCTGGTCCAGTTGTTCCAGTGGTGGATGTTCTTGTCGGTGGGGTTGTGGAGGGTGAGGAGTTGGAGCCAGTAGCGGGCGGAGTCCTGGGGGAGGTGGAGGGTGGTCTGTACGTCGGTGAGGATCTCGGGCGCTGAGGCGAGGGGGTCCTGGGGCCAGCCGTCGCCGGGGGTGCGGAGCCAATCCTGGATGGGGGCGAAGTGCCCTGCCGCCACCGCTGCCAGGTCGGCGATGTCCGCAGCCTCGGAGAACCCCTTGGG
>NZ_RQYT01000077.1 GCF_003932785.1 Arachnia propionica
GAACCCCAAAATGACCGCAAGCCTCACGCTCACACTACGTGAGGCACCAACCCACCCTTCGCGCTCATTCCTACGTGAGGCACCTCGGACCTTCAACAGGCGATGTCCCCTGACGAGGGGCTGTCCACTAAAGTGCTGCTGTGGCCAAGGTACTGACTTCCCTTCCCGTCGGCGAGCGCGTCGGCATCGCCTTCTCCGGTGGACTCGACACCTCCGTCGCCGTCGCCTGGATGCGTGAGATGGGTGCGATCCCCTGCACCTACACTGCCGACATCGGGCAGTACGACGAACCGGACATCGCGTCGGTGCCCGGACGCGCCGAGGTCTACGGCGCCGAGGTGTCCCGCCTCGTCGACTGCAAGGGGGCGCTCGTCGCCGAGGGGCTGTCCGCGTTGGCGTGCGGCGCCTTCCACATCCGCTCGGCGGGGAAGGCCTACTTCAACACCACCCCGATCGGGCGCGCGGTCACCGGCACCCTCCTCGTGCGGGCCATGGCCGCCGACGACGTCTTCATCTGGGGCGATGGCTCCACCTACAAAGGCAACGACATCGAGCGGTTTTACCGTTACGGGCTCCTCGCGAACCCGAGCCTGCGCATCTACAAGCCGTGGCTCGACGAGAACTTCGTCTCGCTGCTGGGTGGCCGCGCCGAGATGAGCACGTGGCTGTCCGAGCGGGGCCTGCCCTACCGCGACTCGAAGGAGAAGGCCTACTCCACCGACGCGAACATCTGGGGCGCCACCCATGAGGCCAAGACCCTGGAGGAGCTCAACGTGTCCCTGGAGACCGTCGAGCCGATCATGGGCGTGAAGTACTGGGACCGGAACGTCGACATCGACACCGAGGACGTCTCCATCGGCTTCGAGCAGGGGCAGCCGGTCAGCATCAACGGCCGTCGCTTCGGCTCCCCCGTCGACCTGGTGCTGGAGGCCAACGCGATCGGCGGTCGACACGGGCTGGGGATGAGCGACCAGATCGAGAACCGGATCATCGAGGCGAAGTCCCGCGGCATCTACGAGGCCCCGGGGATGGCGCTGCTGTGGATCGCCTACGAGCGGCTGCTGTCGGCCATCCACAACGAGGACACCCTCGCCAACTACCGTTCCGAGGGGCTGCGACTCGGGCGGCTGCTGTACGAGGGTCGCTGGCTCGACCCGCAGTCGCTGATGCTGCGGGAGTCCATCCAGCGGTGGGTCGCCTCGGCCGTGACGGGCGAGGTGGATCTCCGGCTGCGACGCGGTGACGACTACACCATCCTCGACACCCGTGGCCCGAACCTCAGCTACCAGCCGGAGAAGCTGTCGATGGAGCGCGTCCAGGACGCGGCCTTCGGCCCCACCGACCGCATCGGCCAGCTGACCATGCGCAACCTCGACATCGCCGACTCCCGCGAGAAGCTGGAGCTCTACGCCTCGCAGGGGACCCTCCTGGCCGGGCACGTGGACCTCATCGGGGAGATCGAGCAGGGTGGCGCGGCGACGATCGCGGCCCTCGGCTCGGGCGAGACGACCGAGGAGGTCGAGGAGGCGGCGCTGCGTTCCGCCATGGACTTCGGCACCGACTGAGGGACCGCCGAGGAGTCGACGGGTTTCGTCAGCTTGCCAACCTTTTGGGGCCGCGGACCGTCTGTCAGGAGTGGACACACTTTCGGCCATCCGGGAGAATGTCCGACACGGTACTCTGCTGTAAGGATCCTGATGTTGCGCTCACGTCTGCAGACATTAGCTGCCTCTCTCACTGCTGCACTAACCATCACCCTTGTCCCTGCTCTGCCATCGTGGGCGGACGAGGCGTCCCCGGAACCCCCTGTCCCCACAGACTCCTCGACCCCCGTCGTCGAGGAGCCCCCTGTGGGAGGCGCTCTTCCTGACCCGGGCGACCTGGAAGCGTCCACTGAGGCCACGGCTTCCCCCTCCAATTCAGACAGGCTCAACACCCCACGTCCAAACGAAGGAACTCCGCAGGAGCAGGATGCAGATCCTGCTGCCCAGGCGGAACCAGATCGACGATCCAAGCCGGTGTTGAAGGCGCCCAGGACCCACGTCGACCGCAGCGTCTCCATCCACAGCGGCCAACAAATCGGCTCCGGCTGGTCCACCTCACAGACCATGTTCCCAGGCGACCTCACCGGAGACGGCAACACCGACCTCCTCCTGATCACCACCACCGGCGACCTCTACCTATACCGCTCCTTGGACTCCAGCAGCTTCGCCAACCGAACCCGCCTCGGCACCGGCTGGAACCACACCACCGACATCCTCAGCGCCGACTGGGACGGCAACGGCACCATCGATCTCGTCGGACGATCCACCACCGGAGAACTCAAGTTCTACCCCGGCGACAACCGCGGCAACCTCCTCGGCAGCCGCACCATCGGCACCGGATGGAACCGCTTCACCACCATCGCAGGCATCCAGAAAGGCCCCAAGGGCAAACCAGCCATCATCGGACACCAACACGACGGACTCGCCCTCGTCTACGCCACCGACGGACGTCTCAACTTCTCCTCCCCCATCCGCACCGCCTCCGATTGGCACGGATTCCGCGCCCTCACCGGCACCACCGACTGGGACACCAACGGCCGCCACGACTACCTCACCATCGACGCAGACAACCGCCTGCGCTACCTCGCCTCCAGCTCCTCCGGCTACGACTTCGACCACCGAGAAGTCGGCACGGGCTGGCACAACATCACCCGCTTCACCACCGCACGCATCAACAACCAGGCCTTCATCTGGGCCGTCAACACCAACGGCAACCTCATCCGCTACAACCTCGAAACCAGCGAGAACCCTGCCCCCACGCCGCCCCCCGCCAACCCGGGAGTCAGTGTGGATTCACGCTGCCTCACGGGACGTGTGATGTGTGCCTCCAAGGCTGACCGCAAACTCCGCTGGATGATCGACGGCCAGGTGGTCCTGACGCTCGATGCCCGTTTCGGTACCGCCAAGGACCCCAGCGACAACGGCGCCTTCCGCGTGTCCTGGAAGTCACGGAATCACGTGTCGACGATCTACCACACAAAGATGCCCTACGCCATGTTCTACAACGGCGGTGAAGCCGTCCACTACTCCGCCGACTTCGCTGCCCGCGGCTGGGAGGGCGGGTCCCACGGTTGTATCAACATCCGGGACAAGGAAGGCATCGCGTGGCTCTTCGACCAGGTCAGGGTCGGGGACAAGGTCGTGGTGTACTAGTGGACCAGAAGTAATGATGTCGAGGCACGGACACGGCGGGCAGGGAGCGTTGAAGCCCTGCTCGCCCTCCGACCCCTCGAACCCTACTCCTACGACCGGTACAGTCACCCGGCGTGGGAATGCACGCTTCCCTGACTTAGAGGTCGTTTCATAACTGTTGGCGTGTTTGGATGAGGAATCGCATCGCGGTGTAGGCCGCGGCGAGGGTGAGTAGAGCGTTGGTGGTCGTGGCGGTACGGTCCCAACGACGGTCAAGACGTCGGAAGGTCACCAGCCAGGCGATGCTGCGTTCAACGACCCATCGGTGACGGCCCAGACGTTGGGAACTGTCCACACCCCTGCGCGCGATACGAGACTTGATGCCGAGCCGGCGGAGGTGACGACGACACCGCGTGTAGTCATATCCCTTGTCAGCAAGTAGTTTCTCGGGGCGCCGACGTCGCCTGCCCGGCCCGGGTGTCTTGATCGCCGGTGCCTGGTCCAGCAGCGGCTCGAACTGTTTGGAGTCATGGGTGTTGTCGGCTGAGAGGATCACTGCCAACGGGATGCCACGGGAGTCGGTCAACAAGTGGTACTTCGATCCGTTCTTCCCGCGGTCCACCGGGCTGGGGCCGACATGAAGCGCCCCAGGTTTCGTGCCGGTCCTTTCTGGGGTGGGAAGGTTGGCATCATGCCGAAGAAGATTGATCCCGCGGTGAAGGCTCGTGC
>NZ_RQYT01000078.1 GCF_003932785.1 Arachnia propionica
GGCTCTTCACAGAAGGCAGTGGAGCCGAGGGCGGCTGTGGCATCTGAGCGACCCGCTCGGTGGCGCTCCGGAGGGTCGGGCTGGTAGTGGGGGCCCTCGGGTTGGCAGGATGAAGGTGTCTAAGCCACATCTGAAAACCCAAGGGCCCTTGTGCGAAACGCTACCCCACCCTGCCTCGATACGTTCTGCCGGCTGGACCGTCTCGGGCTGTCCGTGACCGCCCAGCGCGTCGAACCCGATCACACCGTGCTGCGCTGCCGCCCCACCACACCGCCATCGCCGTGTCCGGGCTGCGCCGGACCGGGGGTCCGGCACGATGCGGTGTTGCGCAGGTTGGCGCATGTGCCGTTGGGGTGGAAGCCGACGATCCTGGAGGTGGTGGTTCCGCGGTACCGGTGCTGGCCGTGTCGACGGATCTGGCGTCACAGCATCACGGCGGCGGCGCCGTCGAAGGGGAAGCTGTCGCGTGACGCGATCATGTTGGCGGTCAAGTCGATCGTGGTCGACCGGATGTCGATCGCCCGGGTCGCGGCCAACCTTGGCGTCGCGTGGAACACCACCTCGGATGCGATCCTAGCCGCTGGTACCGAGCTGCTCATCGACACCCCAGACCGGCTTGATGGTGTCACCACGGTCGGCGTCGATGAGCACGTGTGGCGGCATACCCGTCACGGCGACAAGTACGTCACCGTCATCATCGACCTGACCCCGACAAGGACCAGAACCGGTCCCTCACGCCTGCTGGCCGTGGTCGAGGGCCGCTCGAAGCAGGCGTTCAAGACCTGGCTCGAAGCCCAGACGAGGGCGTTTAGGGACCGGGTGGAGATCGTCGCGATGGACGGCTTCACCGGCTACAAGACCGCCGCCGTCGAAGCGATCGACACCGTGGTCACGGTCATGGATCCTTTCCATGTGGTGGCCCTGGTCGGGGACAAGCTCGACCGCTGCCGGCAGCGCGTCCAGCAGGAGACGCTGGGGCATCGGGGCCGCTCCGGTGACCCGCTCTACGGCATCCGACGCGTCGCCCGAACCCGGGCCGGGCTGCTCACCGAGAAACAGCAGCACCGGCTCGCGAAGGTGTTCGCCGACCAGCGGCATGTCGCGTTCGAGGTCACCTGGAGCATCTACCAAGACGTGATCGACGCCTACCAAGCCGACCATCCGGCGGAAGGGAAGAAGATCATGACCCGGGTGATCGACGCCATCAAGGCCGGGGTTCCCGCCGGCCTCGACGAGCTCCGCTCGCTCGGGCAGACGATGAAACGGCGCCGCGATGACATCCTCGCGTTCTTCGACCACCCAGGCACCTCGAACGGCCCCACCGAAGCGATCAACGGACTGCTCGAACACCTCCGCGGCACCGCCCGAGGCAGCATCGTCAACTACGTCGCCAGATGCCTACTCGACGCGGGCGGGTTCAGACCCCTGATCCACTCACTTCTGTGAAGAGCCCGTTTAGAAACGACCTCTCAACACCCAAAGTTGACAATCTGCACAGTATGTGGTTTAATGGATCTATGGCCACGCCGCAGTGGCCGCACAAGCGGCAACACAGCCCCCTCTGCGCAACAGCGTCGAGGACCACAGGTTCGCGCCCACTTAGCAGATACAGGATCACGCGAGGGAGTGGGCGCTATAGTTTGGATATGACTGTTGACAGAATACTCTATCTCGAACTGCGTGAGCTAGAGAACAAGGGCATAGTCCAGAGGATTTGTCATGCCGGAGGGCAGGGTGCAGCAAGTAAGTACAACGAACAACTCACAGAATCAAGACTCAAACATCTAACCCAACTATGTCCACAGTGGAGGGGACAGCCCTCGCTTGTTGGCACTGAGCCCCGTCAGAGAGGCGGACCATAATGATCCAGACGCCAGATAAGATCCAGAAATACACGACAGAACTGGCACGACGTCTTCGCCTGAGAGGGATGAACGAAAAGGAAGTCGAAGAGGCTGTTCGCATCGTAGCTTCCCGTTCCGCGAACAGTGGAACTTCCCCTTGGGTAGCTTTCGGCACCCCTCGCACTTGCGCAGAGAGGTTTGCCCCAAGGCCAGGAAGCTGCCCTACTGGCATCCGTCTCTACATCGTTGCTTGGTTCACCGCCACACTCGCCGGTTACCTACTCATCCTGTCGATTTATGCTGACAAGAACGACAAAATCCTAGGCTTCTTACCTCGCGGCACCGCTATATTCTTGGCCTGCACAGTTCTTTTGCTATGGGTCAGTTTTGTCGCGATTCGCATTGGCCGAAGGCCACGCACCACGCCCCCCCCTGCAGCCAAGGACAGGGGGAACCAATGACGGTCGTTGTCAACAGGCTCACCAAAACGTTTAAGAGCACCCGCGCCCTCAATTGTCTCACTTTCTCCTTACGCGAAGGAGAAATATTTGGTTTTGTAGGTTCAAATGGCGCAGGCAAGACGACAACCATGCGAATAATATTAGGAGTCCTCGCCCCCGATTCAGGAACGGTCACTTGGAACGGGAAATTCATAGGGATCCAGGAACGGCGAAAAATCGGATACATGCCAGAAGAGCGTGGACTGTATCCACGCATGAAAGTTGGGGAACAGCTAATATATCTCGCTCGCCTGCACACATTTTCCACGAAGGAGGCAAAGCACACTGTAAACAAATGGCTAGATCGCCTCGGATTAACTCCACGCACTAATGATGAATTGCAAGCATTGAGCTTGGGGAATCAACAGCGTGTACAACTTGCCGCAGCCCTGATTCACCAGCCCGCTCTCCTGATACTCGACGAGCCCTTCTCCGGACTAGATCCCATAGCTGTTGATGCAATGGTCGAGGTCCTCCGAGAATATACTGACACCGGCCACTCCGTGATGTTCTCATCGCACCAACTTGAACTTGTCGAGCGGGTAAGCGACAGTGTCGGGATATTGTCCCAAGGGACCTTGGTCGCAGCGGGAGCGATTAACGAACTCCGAAGTAGCGCCAAATCACGTTACGCCATTACCGCTGACCCAGGTGTCATCAGCAAAGCGGATCAATGGGTGTCCCAACTTCAAGGGACTTCCCTCATTTACAGAGACAATACTCAAGCTGTCATTGAATTCTCGAAAGCTAACTTCGACGAACAGGATTTGCTGCATACCGCACTGAGGACAGGCCCCGTTCGAGAATTTAGGCCAGTGATACCCAGCTTGGCGGACATATATCGAGAGCATGTCTCCTCAGATCTGGACAATGAGAACCGGAGGGCAAGGGAGGAACCATGAGCCCTTTTAAGACCATATCCTTGGTAGCCGGTCGAGAAATTCGCACTCGTTTATTCACCAAAACAAGCGTGCTCTCCGTGTCTATCGTCATAATTTTGATCATCGTGGCATTGTCAGCCGCCGCCTACTTAATCGGCAATTCAGACCGCATAGAGCCCGAGAAATTCGCGGTTACTCCACAGGCCTCAAATACCGCAGCCCTCATCAAAGCTAAGTCTGAAGAGAAGACCCCAACAAAACCGCTTGAACTCAGTTTAGCCCCCAGCAAAGATAACATCAAAAGGCTCATTGCTGACGGAGAAGCCGTAGCCGGCTTAGATTACCAAGAAGATTCCTACATACTCTACACGGGACCGGAGACTCCGCCCTTCATCATCGAAACCGCTCGGAACACCATTACCCAACTCGTCATCGACGCTGCCATTAAAGACCTCGGAGGAGACCCAAAAGAAATCAGGAACAAGATCGCAGCGTCGCCTCTTAAAGTAGATCACTCAGCAGCTGAGACATCTTGGAACCCGAGTAAGTTTTCGGTGTCAATGACTCTGATGGGCCTAACGCTATATCTGATAGTGTCAACAGGTTCAGCTTTAGCCACTGGAGTCGTTGAGGAAAAGACCAGCAGAATCGTGGAAATCCTCTTAGCGGCAATTAAACCCGAGCAACTGCTTGCGGGCAAAATAATAGGGATCGGGGCGGTAGGATTCGCCCATGTCTCGCTCGTCGTAACGGCAATCATAGGAGGCTTGAAGGCAACACGTCTAAATGAACTATTGGATATCTCCATCGATGCACCATTGTTATGGTCCTTGCTCTGGATGGTTCTCGGATTCATGCTATATTCAGTGCTCTGGGCGGGCGGTGCAGCTTTAGTTTCCCGGCAGGAAGACACGGGTTACATCACTGGACCACTAATGATGCTTCTCTTTATTCCTTTCTATGCAACCATGTTCTTAGTATCTAACTCACCAAACGGAATAACAGCTCAAGTGCTGACATACATCCCCTTCTCCGCTCCATTCGCGGCGCCAGTGCGATTCACATACGGCGCCATCTCCTACAGGGAAATGGCTTTCTCCAGCTTGATTTGCGTGATTCTGATCGTAATCCTTACTTTGGTGGCTGGGAGAGTTTACCAGCGGGGCATACTTCACATGGGCGGACGCTTGAAGCTGGGAACTGCTCTCCGCGGCTGACTCAGCGGCAGTGTCATAGGGTCGTGGCAACAGTGCTGGTCAAAAGTGGGAGGCTGTGTTGCGGCGGATGTTGACGATGACCGATCGGGCTGCGATCGCCCGGGGGGTTGGATCAGGCGTGGTCACTGCCTCGGGTTGCTGAGCGGATCGGTCGTGATGTCTCAGTGGTCTGGCGGGAGACCTGACTTAGAGGTGGTTTCATAACTGTTGGCGTGTTTGGATGAGGAATCGCATGGTGGTGTAGGCCGCGGCGAGGGTGAAGCGTCCTGAGTTTTTTCCGGGGTTAGGGCGCAACGGGTGTTGGGTCCTGGTGGTGAGTGTAGGCGACTTCGACTTCCGTGGGGGTGTGGTAGTTCAGGGCTTGGTGCAGGCGGGTTGTGTTCCACCAGTGGACCCAGCCCATGGTGGCCAGCTCGACGGCCTCGATGGACTCCCACACCCGTTTGGAGGCGATGAGTTCGGTCTTGTAGAGCCCGTTGACTGTCTCGGCCAGGGCGTTGTCGTAGGAGTCGCCCACGGTGCCCACAGAGGCTGTCACTCCTGCGGTGATCAGTGCCTGTGAGTACGCCAGGCTGACGTACTGGGAGCCTTTGTCGCTGTGGTGGATCAGGCCTTCATGGCCGCGGCTGGCGCCCGTGGACTGGAGGGCGTGCTCGAGGGCCAGTAGTGGCAGTGTGGTGGTGTGCAGGCTTGCTGAGACGGCCCA
>NZ_RQYT01000079.1 GCF_003932785.1 Arachnia propionica
AGAGCGCACTGGATCGTGCGTTCGAGGAGGACAACACAGCCGGGGGGTCAACGGGGCGACCGCAGTAGATTCGCCTATCCGCGCACCCTCTTAGGCTGCGCCCTTCTTGTGCGATGGTCGAGCTCGGTACTCCGCAGGTTCCGGACCCGGTGTGAGCAGCGGTGGGGGAGGGCGGCGCTGACGCCGAAAAGAGCAGCCGCCTCAGCCCAGTGAACAACGCCCATGGAGGGTGCGCCCTGTTTCTCCGTCGGTCGAGCCGGACCGTGCGCATGCGTGCCGTCGCTGTCGAGTCCTCTGGCACACGGTGCTGGAACTCGAGTTGGGCGGGAGGGGGTGGCTGAAGGATGGGGTGGTCACGAATCGCCGCTTTGCTTCGGCGAGCCCGCGATGTCAACGCTGCCACGGAAGCAGGACGGCGGTTCGTGACCGTGGCGGTCGGCTACGACGCACGCTCGCTACGCTCACGGCTCGACCAGCGATCTTAGAGGGCGCGCGGATAGGCGAATCTACTGCGGTCGCCCCGTTGACCCCCTGGCAGCGTTGTCCTCCTCGAACGCACGATCCAGTGCGCTCCTCGTCGTCCGCCTTGCCCGGAGGCCACCGTGACAGTCCTCGTCACGATCCCCCTATCCGCGCACCCTCTTAGGCGCCGCCGTAGACTGGGTCCGACCGGATCAAAGGAGACCAGATGCGCCGCAACCGCCCCCGCGCCCTCATCGCGTTGGCCCTGGCCGCATCCCTCCTTGCCCCAGCCCCAGCCATTGCCGATGACGCCATCACCGACCAGAAATTCGCCACCCTCGTGGGGATGGACTGGATTCGGGATCAAGGCCTGAACGGCGAGGGCATCACCATCGCCTACATCGAGGGTGCGCCTGACCTCACCGTGCCCGAGCTTCAGGGGGCCGACATCGAGATCAAGAACCCCTGCAACCTTGTGGGCACTCCTGAGACCCGATACCACTCCACTGCGGTGGCCTCGATCCTGGTCAACCCCGCCTGGGGGTGGGCGCCCAAGGCCAAACTCATCAACTACACCGTCCAAACAGACGGCGACAATCCGCCTGACGACCCGAAATGCAAGGAAGGAACGATTTCAGGGACGGCTATTCACCGTGCTCTTGATGATGGCGTGGACCTCATTAACTTATCCGTAGGTAATGTCAACAGCACCGTCGCCCTCAGCGCCGCGCTCCGGGCCTATCACATGGGCGTCCCCATTGTCATTGCAGCAGGAAACACGGGGGAGAAGGACCATCTGGGGGAGGAAAAGGAGTTCGGGGACCTCAACTCCTGGGTGGTGGTTGGCTCCTCAGACGCCACAGCGCGTCGTTCGGAGTTCTCCTCCACCGGGGACTTCCTCACCGTGATTGCCCCCGGTGAGGACATCACCACCCGCCAGCCAGACGGCAGCGGCAATCTCACCCAGATTGCGCTCAGGCAAGGAACCTCTTATGCAACTCCCATGGTCACCGGTCTCATGGCGTTGGGCAAACAGAAATGGCCCAACGCCACCGGCAACCAACTCATCCGCAATCTCATCACGACCGCGCACCCCGTCGGTGACAGCCCCAACGACTACTACGGCTACGGCATCATCCAAGTCGATGCCTTCATCAACACCGACCCCACCGCGCACGAGGACACCAACCCCCTGAGCCGCCGCAACCACAATCCAGTCACGGCTGAGGAGGTCCAGAACTACCTCGATGGACTGCTCGAGCCCTACAAGGCCGACGACGACCCCAACTACCGCTACCGGGGCATCGACATGAGGCTGGCCGCCATGCAACCCCGAACCTCGCACTTCGGCACCTCCCCCCGCTACCACCGCAAGTAGATCCAGAACTGGCCAATCAGTCGACATTCTTTGACGTCGCCCTTGGGTGGGGCGTGGCTCTAGCATTTGGTGGGTAAGGAGGTCGAGGATGACGGACGCATCGGTGGATGTGGGATACGACGAGGAGCAGGTGAACCGCTCCATCGCCCAGGTGGAGGACGGTGCGGCGACCTGTGCCTCCGACAACGCGAAGCGTTGTGAGAACCTCGCAGCCCTCCAAAGCGAGACGCAGTGGGGAGTGGAGCCCGGGGCCCTGGCCTTCCAGAGTCACTACGTGGAACAGTTGGTGGACCTTCAAGGCAAGCTCAACACACTGAAGGCGAACCTTGACAACTTCACTGCCGGGCTCCGGAGCTGTGTGGCGGAACTCCAGGCGACGGATGGGGACGCCAAGGCGGGTCTCGATGCCCTCAAGTCTGTGCTGACTCCTCCGTCCGAGACCGTACATCCCGGAGGGCCGATCAGCCTCAATCCATCTGCTTCGCCTCACCCCCGGCAGGAGTCCTGACCCATGCCCACCAGCCCCAACTACGATCGTCTTCGAAGACTGGCCGCCCTGGCCTCGGTGGAGACCGCGGACCCCACCATCTTGGCCGAGATCCAGTCGACCCTCACCGATCTGCGCGAGACCATCCAGGCCGTCCGCCGCACCCCGGGGCTCGAGGGCAAGGTACGGTCCGCCATCCGCAGCTACCTCGACGAACGGAGTTCCGAGGTCGACAGCTACGCCGAGGCCGTCAATGTCATCACGGGCAAGTACCAGAAGGCACGCGAGGCCATCTCGCACGCCAACGCGCAGTTCTCCCAGCTGATCCCGAAACTCAACACGCCTGCTGAGACGAGAGCCCTGCAGGAGATGGCGATGGTGGACTTCGGTGAGGTCTACATGACCATGTTCGAGTACAACAAGGGGATCGCCGAGAAACGCAACCTTGAGCGCGAGAAGGAGGCCCTGCGCATCCTTGACGAGGCCAACGGAACTCTTGAAGGACTATTGGGTGCCCTGTCAACAGACAAGCGTGACTTGGATCGTAGCTCTGGTGGTCCTCGTGAGTCTGGTGGTCCGTCGGCTGGTGGTGGACCGGATCACCTTGCCCCGGGATACCCGTCCGGGGGTGACCCGAGATCCAGTCACGTCCCGGGCAGGCCCGGCCACTGGGTGGATCCAACCAGCCCGTCGCCCGGCCCCGGGAGCCTGGTCGGTAGGGTGATCCCCAACGACCCGATGCCGCCCTACCAGCCGGGTGAGCCCGCACCCCGGCTGGTCCCCACCCCCGGCGGCACACTGCGCCCCGACCCCACACCCATCGTGGAGAACCCACGCTGGCCCGACGACGTCCTCAACCACCCCATCAACGCCAAACTCACCCCCCAGGGCCCCATCGGCGGCTACCTCCCCCCAGGCATCACCGACATCGACGACCCCCGATGGCGCACCGACTACCACCACCCCGCCCTCGGCGGCCCCCCGAAACCCAATGGGCTGAGCATCGTCGGCGGTGTCCTGGGCACCGGCGCAGCAGCCACCGCCGCCACCAGGGCAGCCACCCCCATCGGGACCGGCATCAGCCCCGGAGCAACCCCCTATGTTCCCGGCCACCCGATGGCACCCGGCACCACCGGAGCCGCGCCCACCCGAGGCGGCACCCTCCGCCCAGCCACGACCGCAGGAACCGGAACCCCCGGACAGACCACACGCCCCACCACCCCCGGCATGTGGGGCACCCCACCAGGAGGAGCACCCGGACGCGACGAGCAGGACAAGAAACGCCCCCTCGTCGGCTACCAGGTCACCCGCATCAACGACGACCCACCCGAAGTCGACCCCTCCCACTTCGCCGCAGGCGACACCACCACCCTCACCCCAGCACCCCCACC
>NZ_RQYT01000080.1 GCF_003932785.1 Arachnia propionica
GGTGGCGCAGCAGCCTGAGAGTTTGGAGGCGAGGCGGGACCTGGCGGTGTCGCTGAACAAGGTGGGTGATCTGGTCAGGCATGTGGATCCGGGTCGGGCGTTGGTGTTGGCGGAGGAGGCGCTGGAGCTGCGGCGGGTGTTGGTGGCGCAGCAGCCTGAGAGTTTGGAGGCGAGGCGGGACCTGGCGGCGTCGCTGAACACGGTGGTGGATTTGATCGGGCATGTGGATCCGGGTCGGGCGTTGGTGTTGGCGAAGGAGTCGCTGAACCTGGCTCGGGTGTTGGTGGTGGAACAGCCGGACAGCCTCCGTGCGAGGCGGGACCTGGTGTTGTCGCTGAATCGGGTGGGTGATCTGGTCAGGCATGTGGATGCGGGCCGGGCGCTCCGCTTGGCGGAGGAGGCGCTGGACCTGGCTCGGGTGTTGGTGGCGGAACAGCCTGGGAGTTTGCTGGCGAGGCGGGACCTGGCGGTGTCACTGGATCAGGTGGCGGGTCTGGTGGCGGATGTGGATGCGGATCGGGCGCTCCGGTTGGCGGAGGAGTCGCTGTCACTGTGTCGGGTGTTGGTGGCGGAGCAACGAGGGAGTATGCAAGCCCTGTGGGATCTTGGGGTGGCGGCTGCCAGGCTGGCTTTGCTGGTTCCGGATTCTCCCGAGGTGGGGAGTCGCTGGGGGGAGGCTGCTGTAAGTTTCCGGGCGGCTTTGGAGATTCAGCCGGATCATCCGCAGCTGGGGTTGATGTCCTGGGATTCGGCTCTGTGGTATGCCGACACTGGTCCGTCGGATCGGGATGAGTGGTTGGCGTATGCGGCCGGGTTGGCCAAGCGGTTCGGGTTCGGACAGTCCGGGTCCTGAGGGCGGGTGATCTGTGATGTCTGATGTGCCGGTGGATGAGCGTGCGTTCTCGGTGTTCGTGAGCTATGCGCGTTTGGATGACGTGGATGGTTGGGTGACGTCGTTGGTGGCGGCCCTGATCCGGGAGCTGGATCGGTCGGGGGATCGGGATGCGCGGGTGTTCTTCGATCGGCATGACATCCACACCTATGAACAGTGGTGGCCGAAGATTCAGCGGGCGGTGCGGGAGGCCCCGACGATGCTTGCCTGTGCGTCGCGGCAGTACTTCGACAGTCCGATGTGTCTGCGGGAGTTCCGGGAGTTCGAGGGGCGGCCGCAGTCCACGGAGGTGGCCTCAGGCCTGGTGCCGGTGCTGCTGGAGCTGACCGACACCGAGGGCATGGATGAGGAGCGCGCCCGGTGGCACGGGCGGGTGCATGACGAGCAGGCAAAGCTGGTGCTGCGGGACGAGTTCGCGGCGGGCCGGTGGACTGCCGAGTTGGATGAGCGGGTCGCGGGGCTGGCTGATGAGCTGCATCGGCGACGTCAGGACATTCGTCGTTGGGAGGGCATCCCCAGCAATGTGCCCAAGGGCACGCCCCAGTTCGTGGGTCGTCAGGACGAGCTGAAACAGCTGGACGAAGTGCTGTCGTCGAAGCGTTCGGTGGGTGTGGTGACTGCGGTTCGGGGGCTGGGTGGCATCGGTAAAACGGAGCTGGTCCGGTACTATTCGCGGCTTCACAAGGGCCGGTTCGCTGCGGGAACGTGGCTGGTGGAGGCCGAGGGTGCCCGGGAGATTCTGCCGTTGCTGGCCCAGTTGGCGACGGTGCTGCCCGGTTTCGTGCTGCCGGAGGAGGCACGCGGCAACCCGGAGGAGGCAGGAAGGTGTGTGCTCCGGGAGCTTCGGCGTCGGATGGAGGGCGAGAATGCCCTGCTGCTGATCCTGGACAACGTGGACCAGGCGAAGTTGTTGTCGAAGGCACAACTGGCGCTGCTGCCGGAGGATCGTGGCTTCCACGTCGCGGTGACCACGAGGCTGGGACACGGTGAGATCCCAGAGCGGGACGGCCTGGTCCACGTGCCGTTGGAGGGTCTGAAGCCAAGGGATGCGGTCGCACTGCTGCGAGCCCTCCAACCGGATCGGCAGAGGAACGGCCAGCCGGATTTCGCCTCGGAGGACGAGGAGCAGGCCGCATTCGAGCTGGCGGAGTTGCTGGGCGGTTTCACGTTGGCGGTGGAGCAGGCGGGTGTGTACCTGAAGTCCCACGAGGAACTGAGCGTCCGTGACTACCTGGAGCATCTGAGGCAGCACGGCGCGCTGACCGGCGGCGAGATGCTGGAGGACGAGGACAAGAACGAGATCCTGCACCGGGAGAAGCTCCTCAGCGTGATCCTCGACGACACCATGAGGTCCATCGACGAGTTCTGCCCGGGCAGCGTCAAGGTGCTGAAGCTGGCGGCGGCGATGCCGCCGGAGATGATCCCGTGGCCGTGGCTGGAGGATCTGGCCCGCGAGATGGTGCCGGAGGTGTTCGAGGCCAGCAGGCAGCACCCCAAGGGAAGATGGGATCGGATTCGCCGGGTCCTGGAGGGTCGGGGCCTCATTGCGGAGGGCAAGTACCCGGGGGTCACGGGCCGGATGCACCGGCTGGTCGCCGAGCATCTGAACCGGGGCAGTGAAGGGGAGCTGGAACGGGTCGACGAGCATGTCATGGCCTGTGCAGGTCAGCTTTCGAGTGATTTCACATCGGCTCCGAATCTGTGGGAGGTGGATGCCCTGCTCGAAGCGCTCGCCCGTCCGCTCGCTATCCGGCCTGAACGTTTCGGGGAGATTCCCAACTTCTTCACCCAAGTTGCGGCGGCCTACGTCACGGATGCGCGGCCAGTGCTGTTGGTTGAAGCTGTTGTGAACACGTTGCCGCGCGAGTCGAGCCGAATCCGGGTTTTGGCGCTGTCCGCGGTGTGCGATCTGGTGGCGGATGTGGATCCGGGTCGGGCGCTGGCTTTGGCGGAGGAAGCGTTGGAGGTTAGCCGTGTGCTGGTGGAGGCTCAGCCTCAGAGTTTGCAGGCCAGGCGGGACCTGTCTGTGTCGCTGAACACGGTGGGGGGTCTGGTGGCGGATGTGGATCCGGGTCGGGCGCTTAGGCTTGCGGAGGAGTCGTTGCAGCTTGCTCGGGTTTTGGTGGAGGAGCAGCCCGGGAATCTGCTGGCGAGGCGGGACCTGACAGTGTTACTGAACACGGTGGGGGATTTGGTGGTGGGTTCGGATCCGGGCTGGGCGTTGGTGTTGGCGGAGGAGTCGCTGGAGGTCGCCCGGGTGTTGGTGGAGGCCGAGCCTGACAGCCTTCGAGCGAGGCGGGATCTGTCGGTGTCACTGGGCCGGGTGGGGGATCTGGTGGCGCATTTTGATTCAGCGCGTGCGCTTGAGATGGCGGAGGAGGCGTTGGAGCTGCGGCAGGTGTTGACGGAGGCGCAGCCAAGGAACGTGCAGGCCCTACGGGATCTTGGGGTGGCGGCTGCCCGGCTGGCGCAGCTCGTTCCGGATTCTCCCGAGGTGGGGAGTTTCTGGGGGGAGGCGGCTGTGAGTTTCCGGGTGGCTTTGGAGATTCAGCCGGATCATTCTGAACTGGGGGAGATGTCCCGGGATTCGGCTCGGCGGTATGCCGAGACTGGTCCGTCGGATCGGGATGAGTGGCTGGCGTATGCGGCCGGGTTGGCGGAGCGTTTCGGGTTCGGGCCTGTGGGGGAGTGAGGCTGTCCGTCAGGCAATGGCAGGACCGAGAGAAGGGATCTGCTGAAGCGCCTGAGGTTTTGCGCCGCTCCTATGCGGGTTCTTTCTCTTGGACAGTAGCAGCATAGTGGATGGTTTCGTGGTGGGCGGGGGT
>NZ_RQYT01000009.1 GCF_003932785.1 Arachnia propionica
AGGGTTCGCTGGGAGGGTTGCGGAGGTCTCGACACGGACGGCTCGCGAGGCTCGCGGTCCGGCTCGACCAGCGGCGAAGCAGCGCGGCGAACTCCTGCGACGGCGACCGCCAGTTGACTCCCGTCGCGGGGTCGAAGGTTCCCTTTCCCCGCTGGTCGAGCTGAGGGCGCGGCGCGCCCGATAGTCGAGACCCGGTGAGGATTCGCAGGAACCGTCGCGGAGGTCTCGACACGAGGCCTTCGGCCTCGGCTCGACCACCGGAGGGAGGGTGCCCTCGGGCTTCAGGATGTGGTTGCGGTGGTCCTACACGGACGGCTCGCGATGCTCGCGGTCCGGCTCGACCAACGGACGAGGAGCGACCTGGATTCCCATGACGCATCGCCCTGCCACCTCGTCCCCACCAGCCCCTGGGTCCGAACTGCTCTGGACAACAGGGTGGGAGGTGTGAGTAACATCTGGTGTCCCCAAAAGTGAAGGATTGTCCATGACCCAGCCCCCCACCCCCCAGCCCGGGCAGCCGTTCGATCCCAACCAGATCCCGACGGATCCGCAGCAGGCCGCTGCGTGGGCTCAGCAGCAGCAGGCAGCCGCATGGCAGCAGCACGCCGCGTGGCAGCAGCAGGCCGCTCAGCAGGCCGCCCAGGAAGCGCAGGAGGAGGCCCACCAGGAGTACCTCGAGCAGCAGGCAGCCGCCGCCAAGGGACCCGCCTTCGGAGGCGTCCGCGGCATCATCAGCCTCGTCGTCGGCCTCGTCGTCGTGGGTGCTTCCGCCTTCGGGATCTGGAAGCACTTCCAGACCACTCAAAGCTTGAAGGCGGGCAACTGCATCATCATCGAGGGCAAGGACAACGACAACGTCGAGCCCAAGACGGTGGAGTGCGGCAAGGAAGACTTCTCCTGGAAGGTCACGTCCGTCGAGTCCTCCCAGAACGCCTGCGCCGCGGACACTTACACAGGCATCACCTTCGGTCAGAAGGGCCGTAGGGCTCGGCCCGCAGACCAGAAGTTCGCCTGCCTGGTGCCACTGTTCAAGGAGGGCAAGTGCTACGTCGAGGAGCCAACGACAGTCAACGGGTTCTCCGTGGGTTCCTGCGCAACCGGTGAGATCAAGGTCAACAAGGTCATCGAGGACGCGTCTGCCGTCTGTGAGGTGCCCGAGCAGACCCACAACATGCCGAGCGTGAACCTGACCTACTGCCTCGAAGAGGTCGCCTGACAGATCTCTTCGATGGTCGGGGCCGAGCAATCGGTCCCGACCATTGTCGTTCCCGGCGGAGTAGGGTGAGAGCCGATGAGACCCCTTGATGAACTGCGCCGTCAGGTCGCCCCCCTCGAGGTTCACGCCGACTTCGAGCCCTCCGGCGACCAGCCGACAGCGATCGCGGAACTGGAACGTCGTCTCCGCGCCGGGGAGCAGGACGTCGTGCTGCTGGGCGCCACCGGCACCGGCAAGACCGCCACGATCGCCTGGCTGGCGGAACGGTTGCAGCGTCCCGTCCTCGTGATGCAACCCAACAAGACCCTGGCGGCCCAGTTCGCCAACGAGCTGCGGCAGTTCTTCCCCGACAACGCCGTCGAGTACTTCGTCTCCTACTACGACTACTACCAGCCGGAGGCCTACGTCCCGCAGACGGACACCTACATCGAGAAGGACTCCTCCCTCAACGAGGAGGTGGAACGGCTCCGACACTCCGCCACCAGCTCCCTGCTGACCCGCCGCGACTGCATCGTCGTGGCCACCGTCTCCGCCATCTACGGCCTGGGCACCCCGGCCGAGTACCTCGACCAGCGGATCACGCTGCGCGTCGGCCAGGAGCACGACCGCTCCACCCTGCTGCGTCACCTCGTCGACATCCAGTACAACCGCAACGACCTGTCGAATGACCGCGGCACGTTCCGGGTGCGCGGTGACACCCTGGAGATCTACCCGATGTACGAGGAGAACGCGGTGCGCGTCGAGTTCTTCGGGGATGAGATCGAACGGATCACCACCCTCGTCCCCCTCACCGGCGAGGTCGTCCGCGACGAGAAGGAGATCTACGTCTTCCCGGCCACGCACTACTCCGCCGGAAGTGAGCGGATGGAACGCGCCATCGCCGGGATCGAGGAGGAACTCGTCACCCGTTTGGCCGACCTCGAGGCCCAGGGGAAGCTGTTGGAGGCCCAGCGGCTGCGGATGCGCACCAGCTACGACATCGAGATGATGCGGCAGATCGGCACCTGCTCCGGTATCGAGAACTACTCCCGCCACATCGACGGTCGCCCCGCGGGATCGGCCCCGGCCTGCCTGCTGGACTACTTCCCGGAGGACTTCCTCCTCGTCGTGGACGAGTCCCACGTCACCATCCCGCAGATCGGTGGCATGTACGAGGGCGACGCCTCCCGCAAACGCACCCTCGTGGAGCACGGCTTCCGTCTCCCCTCGGCCCTCGACAACCGGCCCCTGAAGTTCGACGAGTTCGTCGAGCGGATCGGCCAGACCGTGTACCTGTCGGCCACGCCGGGACCCTACGAGCTGGAACGCAGCCGGGGCTTCGTCGAGCAGATCATCCGACCCACCGGCCTCGTCGACCCGGAGATCATCCTGAAACCCACCAGGGGCCAGATCGACGACCTCCTCGCCGAGATCCGGATCCGCGCCGAGCGCGACGAACGGGTGCTGGTCACCACCCTGACGAAGAAGATGGCGGAGGACCTCACCGACCACCTCATGTCGGCGGGCATCCGGACCCGGTACCTCCACTCCGACATCGACACCATCCGACGCGTGGAATTGCTGCGGGAACTCCGGCTGGGCGAGTACGACGTCCTGGTCGGGATCAACCTGCTCCGGGAGGGACTCGACCTGCCCGAGGTGTCCCTCGTCGCGATCCTCGACGCGGACAAGGAGGGCTTCCTGCGTTCCGAACGGTCCCTCATCCAGACCATCGGCCGCGCCGCCCGGAACGTCTCCGGCCAGGTGCACATGTACGCGGACCGGATCACCCCGTCGATGGCGGCGGCCATCGACGAGACGAACCGTCGCCGCGAGCGGCAGGTGGCCTGGAACACCGCCCACGGCATCGACCCGCAGCCACTACGGAAACGGATCGCCGACATCACCGACATGCTGGACCGCGAGGACGCCGACACCGCTGGACTCCTCGAGGGAAGGGAATCCCGGCGGGCCGGGAATCTTCCCGAGCAGGAGCTCACCCAGCTCATCGAGGACCTCACCGCCCAGATGCATCAGGCGGCCGCGGAGCTGCAGTTCGAGATGGCGGCCCGGCACCGTGACGAGATCGCCGAGCTGAAGAAGGAGCTCCGGCAGATGATCGAGGCCAACAAGTAGTTCTTCCCGGGGACGGGAGCCGGTATGCTGTCCCGGCCCGTGCCCGTTGCCGAGAGGATCCGATGAGCGAGACCAACTCCCCCGAACTGGCCCCCCGCCAGTTCTCCAGCACCCTGGCCGCACTGCTGTTCGCCTCCCGCTGGCTGCAGGCCCCCCTGTACCTGGGGCTGGTCGGCGCCCAGCTGCTCTACGTGTACACGTTCATGAAGGAACTGTGGCACATGGCCTCCCACGTCAACAGCCTCACCGAGGCGAACATGATGTTGGCGGTGCTGGGGCTGGTCGACGTGGTGATGGTTGCGAACCTGCTCATCATGGTCATCGTTGGCGGCTATGAGACCTTCGTGTCCCGGGTCAACCTGCAGGATCACCCCGACCAGCCGGAATGGCTCAGCCACGTCAACAGCAACGTGCTCAAGGTCAAGCTGGCCATGGCGATCATCGGCATCTCGTCGGTGCACCTGCTCAAGACCTTCGTCGAGGCGAAGTCCTACTACGACAAGATGGGCGGCGAGGCCACCTGGCTGCTCCTCATGCAGACCCTCATCCACATGGCCTTCATCCTGTCGGCGATGGGTCTGTCCTGGATCGACCAGAAGTCCCGGAACCACTGAGCTCCTGCCACAGGGCCCGTACCTGCGCCATCGTCGCGGGTACGGGCCCTGAGCTGTCGATGACGCGGGTGGCGGCGCGCAGCCGCTCCTCGCGCTTCGCCTGCGAGGCGATCCGCCGCATCGCCTCGTCCCGCTCGTAGCCGTTGCGGCGCATGAGCCGCGCGATCTGCTGCTCGACGGTGGTGTCGACGACGACGACCTCGTCGAAGCTGTCCACCTGCCCGGTCTCGACGAGCAGGGGGATGACGTGCACGACGATGGCCCCCGGCGGGGCCGACCTCTCGAGTTCCCGCGCCCGCTCCCTCACCCGGGGATGAATGATGGCGTTGAGGTCGGCGCGCGCCCGGTCGTCGGAGAAGACGATTCTGCCCAGGGCTGCCCGGTCGAGGGTGCCGTCGGGGGCAAGGACCCCCACTCCGAAACGGGCCACGACCTCGCGGAGTCCCGGGGTCCCGAGGGCGACGACGTCGCGCGCCAGCACATCGGCGTCGATGATGTGGGCCCCGAGGCGCTCCAGTTCGCGGGCCACCGTCGACTTGCCGGAGGCGATTCCACCTGTCAACCCGATTCGCACCTTCTCAGGGTAGCGTCAGCGCTAGGCTGAACAACGGATCGGAGGAAGGGGTCCTCATGTCACCAGCCACGACGGCTCTGAACGACCTGCACACCGAGCTCGGTGCCCGTCTCGTGGACTTCGCTGGATGGGAGCTGCCGGTCAGTTTCGCCGGCGTCATTCCCGAACACCTGCACACGCGCGAGTCGGCCTCACTGTTCGATGTCAGCCACATGGGGCAGGTGCTGCTCCGTGCCGACTCCGGCGATCTCGGCGACGCGGCCACCGCCCTGGAACGACTCACGCCCGCCAGCGTGCTGGGTCTGAAACCGTGGCGGCAACGCTACGGGCTGTTCACCGACCCCGCCGGCGGGGTGCTGGACGACTTCATGTTCTCCCACCACGGCGAGCACCTGTACCTCGTGGTCAACGCCGCCCGCACCGAGCATGACCTCGCGCTGCTCCGCACCCTGGCCGGGGTGAGCGTGGAGCACGTGACCGACCGGGCGTTGCTGGCCCTGCAGGGTCCCCGCGCCGAGGAGGCCCTCGCCGCCCTCGTCCCGGAGGTGGCGGAGCTGGTGTTCATGGATTCCCGCATCCTGCCGTGGCGGGACGTCGAGCTGTGGATCAGCCGTTCCGGGTACACCGGCGAGGACGGTTTCGAGATCTCGGTGCCCAACGCCTGGGCCGAGCCCTTGGCCCGCGCCCTGCTCGCCATGGACCAGGTCGCCCCCGCCGGGCTCGGCGCGCGGGACTCGCTCCGACTGGAGGCGGGGATGCCACTCTACGGCCACGACCTGACCCCCGAGATCACCCCCGCCCAAGCGGGGCTCGGTTGGGCGATCCCGAAGGTTCGTCGACGGGGCGGCTCCCGGGAGGGCGGGTTCCCCGGGGCTGAGGTGATCCTGCCCGAGCTCGAGGCCGGGCCGTCCCGGCTCCGGATGGGGCTGCGTCCCGAGGGCCGCGCCGTGCTGCGGGAGGGCACCCCGATCTTCGCCGGGCCGGACGCGACCCAACCCGTCGCGACGATCACCTCCGGCGGCTTCGGCCCCACCGTCGGCGGCCCCATCGCCATGGCGATGCTGCCGGGCGCCCCCTCCCCCGGCGAGGTGCTCCAGGCCGAGGTGCGGGGCCGTCGCGTTCCCGTGACCGTCACCGAACCACCCTTCGTCCCCCATTCCTACAAACGTTGAGGAGGCAAAGATGCTGAAGTACACGAAGGAACACGAGTGGCTGCGGATCGAGGGCAACGAGGTCACCGTCGGCCTCACCCCCCACGCCACCAAGGAACTCCAGGACATCGTCTACATCGAACTCCCCGAGCTCGACGTCGAGGTGACCCGGGGTGAGGAACTGGTGGTGCTCGACTCCACGAAGGCCACCTTCGGCATCAACGCCCCCGCCGACGGGGTGGTGACGGCCGTCAATCAGGCGGTGACCGACGACCCGGAGTCGGTGATCGCCGATCCCGAGGGATCGTGGTTCTTCACCATGACCGTCACGGACCCGGCCGTGCTGGACGAGTACCTGGACGCCCAGGCCTACGAGGCGCTGATCGGCTGATGACCGCCTGGCAGCCCACCGGTTACGATCCCGACGACTTCGCCAACCGGCGCCACATCGGCCCGAGCCCCGCCGAGATGGCGACCATGCTGGAGGCTCTTGGCGTCTCCAGCCTCGACGAGCTGATCGATCAGTGCGTCCCCGCCCGGCTCCGCCAGCAGGACCCCCTCGACTGGGCCCCGTTGACGGAGGGGGCCGCCATCGAGGAACTGCGCCGGATCGCCTCCGGCAACCAGGTCCGCACCTCGATGATCGGGCAGGGGTATCACGGCACCATCACTCCCCCGGCCATCCAGCGCAACATCTTGGAGAACCCGGCCTGGTACACCGCCTACACCCCGTACCAGCCGGAGATCGCCCAGGGCAGGCTGGAGGCGTTGCTGAACTTCCAGACCATGGTCAGTGACCTGACCGGGCTCGAGGTGGCGAACGCCTCCCTGCTGGACGAGGCGACGGCGGCCGCCGAGGCCATGAACATGGCCCACGCCGCCGGGAAACGCCGCCGCAGCCGGTTCTTCGCGGCGGCCGACCTGCACCCCCAGGTGCTGAGCGTGCTCGCCACCCGGGCCCGGCCGCTGGGGATCGACCTCATCGTCGGCGACGTCGAGGACCTGGATCCCACCGACCTGTTCGGGGCGCTCCTCCCCCATCCCGGGACCCATGGCCACCTGCGGGACCACACGGAGCGGTGCCGGGCCCTGCACGACGCGGGCGCCCTCGTCATCGTCGCCACCGATCTGCTGGCCCTCACCCTCATCAAGGAGCCGGGGGCCATGGGGGCCGACATCGCGATCGGTTCCGCGCAGCGCTTCGGGGTCCCCATGGGATTCGGCGGCCCACACGCGGCCTTCCTCGCCTGCCGGGACGCGCTGAAGCGTTCCATGCCGGGCCGTATCGTCGGTGTCTCGAAGGATTCCGCGGGCAACCGGGCCTATCGGCTCGCTCTGCAGACCCGCGAGCAGCACATCCGTCGGGAGAAGGCCACCTCCAACGTCTGCACCGCGCAGGCGCTACTGGCCGTCATGGCCTCCTTCTACGCCGTCTTCCACGGCCCCCAGGGGCTGAGGGCCATCGGGCAGCGGGTCCACCTCATGGCCGTGACCCTGGCCGAGGCCCTGCGCGCCGGCGGGGCGGTCGTGTCCCCCGACCACTTCTTCGACACCCTCACCGTGACCGTGGGGGTGGGGCAGGCCGGCATCCTCGCCGCCGCCGAGCAGCGGGGCATCAACCTGCGTCGGGTGGGCCGGGACCGGGTGGGGATCAGCGTGGACGAGACCACCACCCTGGAGACGCTGTCCCTCGTGCTGGACGCGTTCGGCATCGAGCCGGTCACCGAGCTGGCGACCACCCCCGCCATCCCGGAGGAACTGCTGCGCACGTCGGAGTACCTCACCCACCCGGTCTTCCACATGAACCGGGCCGAGTCGGAGATGATGCGCTACATGCGCCGCCTCTCCGACCGGGACCTGGCGCTGGACCGGGCGATGATCCCGCTCGGCTCCTGCACGATGAAACTCAACGCGGCCGTGGAGATGCTGCCCATCACGTGGCCCGAGTTCGCCAGCCTGCACCCGTTCGCCCCCGCATCGCAGGCCGTCGGCTACCAGCAACTCGTCGAGGATCTCGAGGAGAAGCTGTGCCGGATCACCGGCTATGACGCCTTCTCCATGCAGCCCAACAGCGGGGCCCAGGGCGAGTACGCCGGACTCATGACGATCGCCGCCTACCACCGGGCCAACGGTGAGCAACGCGACATCTGCCTCATCCCCACCTCCGCGCATGGCACCAATCCGGCGTCCGCGGCGATGGCGGGGATGAAGGTGGTGGCCGTCGCGGCGCTGGACAACGGTGACATCGACGTGGCGGACTTCGAGGCGAAGGCCGCCGAGGCCGGGGACCGCCTGGCCGCGGTCATGATCACCTACCCCTCCACGCACGGGGTTTTCGAGGACACCGTGACCCGGGTGTGCGAGATCACCCACGCCCACGGCGGCCAGGTCTACATCGACGGTGCCAACATGAACGCGCTGGTCGGTCTCGCCCGCCCCGGTGACCTGGGCGGCGACGTCAGTCACCTCAACCTGCACAAGACCTTCGCCATCCCGCACGGTGGCGGCGGCCCGGGCATGGGGCCGATCGGGGTCAAGGAACACCTGCGCCCGCATCTGCCGAGCGATCCCCGCACCGGAGAGCCCGGCGCCGTCTCCGCGGCACCCCTGGGTTCGGCCTCGATCCTGCTCATCTCGTGGGCCTACATCCGGCTCATGGGAGGTTCGGGACTCACCCAGGCGACGAAGGTGGCGATCCTGAGCGCCAACTACCTCGCCAGCAGGTTGTCCGAGGCCTATCCGATCCTGTTCACCGGTCAGCACGGCCGCGTGGCCCACGAGTGCATCGTCGACACCCGTGGCTTCGCCAAGCACGGGGTGAGCGTCGACGACATCGCCAAGCGGCTCATCGACCACGGTTTCCACGCCCCCACCATGAGCTTCCCGGTGCCGGGCACCCTCATGATCGAACCGACCGAGTCGGAGACCCTCGCCGAGCTCGACCGCTTCGTCGCCGCGATGCTCGACATCGCCCGCGAGGCCGAGGAGGTCGTCTCCGGGGCGGTCTTGGCGGAGGAATCACCCCTGCGCCGGGCCCCGCACACCGTCGAGGACCTCGTCGCCGAGTGGGACCGCCCCTACTCCCGCGAGCAGGGCTGCTTCCCTGCGGGCGCCTTCCGGGTGGACAAGTACTGGCCCCCGGTGGGCCGGGTCGACAACGCCTGGGGGGATCGCAACCTCATGTGCTCCTGCCCACCCTGGGAGGGCACGCCAAGCTGAGAACACGACAGGGCTCCCACATCATGTGGGAGCCCTGTCGTCGTCCATCAACTGCGGCGGAACTCTTCCTCTGAGACTGGTAGCAGCGGCTTCCAGACCGAGACACCTGGCCGGGCGGCAGCAGCCTGCGCGAGGGAGATGACCAAGGCAATGATGAAAGCCAACAACCAGACCTCGAGCATGGTCACCGCGAGTGGCAACTGCTTGAACCAGCCGACCAGCAGGGAGGAGATGAAGGCCGCGGGCTGATAGACGGCCGTGGCGAACATGAACCGCCGCCCAAAGGTCTCGGGCCATACCATTCTCTGTTTCCTCACTGAATCCACGTCCCTACTCACCTGCACGCATCATTCCAGTTAATGGGAAAGAGAACTGATGAACCTGCGCTACAAGCCAAAGCCCACAACCCGGCGGGCCAGCAAACCATACCTGTTCCCAGCGCAAATGCATAGGCCGCCACATAGGCTTGCCAGCAATCATATCCGTAACGAGGGAGGCGCTTCAGCGGCATGGCCCCCAAACTGCCGTAACCCGTTGACAAGGAAACTCGCTCAACCACCGGCTCACCCTCTCCTTCAACGAGAGCGAGTTGAACCTGGCCATCAACCTCCGTCAACTCGAAGTGTTTCCCCTCGGTGTTTCGCACCAAATCCTCAATGTCAGCCTCAGTGAGTGTTGCCGCGTAATAGCTCAGCAACTTGCCATCTGGACTCAGCTGCTGTAGTAGATCTCGAAAAGCCGGTGCACGATCGAGGCGCTCGATGCCGTCAGCTATCGCTTCGTCACCGACCTTCTTGACCACTGACGCCACATGGCTTCCCCTTTGACTCACTTGCACCATGGCTGTCCTTCGTGCCTCTTCCGAATCATGGTCGGTCGGGTTAGACAACGCTGACGCGGTCGCACCACCCCCCAGGGCCATGGTGACTGAAACGAGGAGAGTAACAACTCGGGAACGCATCGCAAAATCACCTCCATGTGACTACCCCTCCAAGATAGGGGTTTGAATCCACGGTAACAGCGCCCCACCACCTCGGCAACCTCCGAAGAGAAAATTAGCTTAAAGTTAGCAGAGCAGACGGCACCATCTCTGCGCGGAGGCGGACGTTCGCCCGGCGGACCATGGCCTTCGGGAGTGAACACCCCCCAGCAGGGGTTTGTCTCTTGGAACTCTCTGAGGCCCTGTCCCACCAGGGAACAGGGCCTCAGAGGAGTGTGATTGCTGTGTCGGATCAGCTGTTGCCGCCGGTCAGCTTGTCGCGCAGCGCCTGCAGGGCCTCGTCGGAGGCCAAGGAGCCCTCAGTCGGCTCGACGGAGGTGGAAGCGTAGCCGGTGCCGGCCTCCGTCGCAGCCTGACGCTCGGCCTCGGCGGCCTCGGCCACCTGACGCTTGTGGGCCTCCCAGCGCGCCTGCGCCTCGGCGTACTGCTGCTCCCAAGCGGCCTGCTGCTCCTCGTAGCCGGGCTTCCACTCGTTGGTCTCCGGATCGAAGCCCTCGGGGTAGATGTAGTTGCCCTGCTCGTCGTAGCTGTCAGCCATGCCGTAGAGGGAGGCGTCGAACTCGTCGGCGGCGACGTCCAGACCCTCGTTCGCCTGCTTGAGCGACAGGGAGACGCGGCGACGCTCGAGGTCGATGTCGATGACCTTGACCATGACGTCGTCGCCGACGGAGACCACCTGCTCGGGGATCTCGACGTGACGCTCGGCAAGCTCGGAGACGTGGACCAGACCCTCGATGCCGTCGCCCACCCGGACGAACGCACCGAACGGCACCAGCTTGGTGACCTTGCCGGGCACGATCTGACCGATCTGGTGCAGCCGCGCGAAGGTCTGCCACGGATCCTCCTGGGTCGCCTTCAGCGACAGGGACACGCGCTCGCGATCCATGTCGACCTCGAGGACCTCGACGGTGACCGGGGTGCCGACCTCGACGACCTCGTTCGGGTGGTCGATGTGCTTCCAGGACAGCTCGGAGACGTGGACCAGGCCGTCGACACCGCCGAGATCGACGAAGGCGCCGAAGTTGACGATGGAGGAGACGACACCCTTGCGGATCTGGCCCTTCTGCAGCTGGTTGAGGAAGGTCTGGCGGACCTCGGACTGGGTCTGCTCAAGCCAGGCGCGGCGGGACAGGACCACGTTGTTGCGGTTCTTGTCCAGCTCGATGATCTTCGCCTCGAGCTCCATCCCGACGTAGGGCTGGAGGTCACGAACGCGACGCATCTCGACGAGGGATGCGGGCAGGAAGCCACGCAGACCGATGTCGACGATGAGGCCACCCTTGACGACCTCGATGACGGAGCCGGAGACCACGCCGTCCTCTTCCTTGATCTTCTCGATCGTGCCCCAGGCGCGCTCGTACTGGGCGCGCTTCTTGGACAGGATGAGGCGACCCTCCTTGTCCTCCTTCTGCTGGACCAGGGCCTCGATCTCGTCGCCGACCTGGACCACGTCGAACGGATCGACGTCGTGCTTGATGGAGAGTTCCTTGGAGGGGATGACGCCTTCGGTCTTGTAACCGATGTCGAGCAGGACCTCGTCCCGATCGACCTTGACGACGGTACCGGAGACGATGTCGCCGTCATTGAAGTACTTGATGGTGGCGTCAACGGCGGCCAGGAAGGCTTCCGGAGTGCCGAAATCGTCGACCACGACGGTCGAAGCCTCAGTGGAGGAGGAGGACATGTAGTAGGGCTTTCACAATGGAACGTGGGACCCTGCGCCCTGTCCGATCCCGCGGGGCTCGGACGCGCCAGCCCTCCTCGGTCCAAGGGCAGGCAGGCCACAGTTGCCAACCACCCTATATTCCGCACCCGCGGGCGGTCAAACATCGTCCAAACGTTCACCAAGAGCAAGCGAGGTTTGTCCACCGGGCGTCTACTACTACCCTAGGTCGCGTGAATCTCGCCGAAGCCCTCAAGAACCGCAAGGTCCAGATCGGAGTGGCGCTCGTCGCGGTGGCGCTGGCCGTCGCGCTCGCCCTCCTGTTCATCTTCCAGAACAACTCGTCCTCAACCTCCCCCGCCCCGTCGGCCAGCGCCAGCCCGACGGCCAGCGACGGAGCCTCCCCGGACTCGACCACCCCGGATGCCCCCGCGGAGTCGTCCCCCGCCGCCACCGAGTGCTCGCCGCTGGATGAGCTCGGGTTCATTCCGGTCCGCTACACCATCGAACGGCTGGGGGTGGAGGCCGAC
Source organism: Arachnia propionica (assembly GCF_003932785.1). Lineage (GTDB taxonomy): Bacteria > Actinomycetota > Actinomycetes > Propionibacteriales > Propionibacteriaceae > Arachnia > Arachnia propionica_B. The sequence continues at coordinate 12,083 of NZ_RQYT01000009.1, forward strand.
GTCCTGTCCCTCGGTCTCGACGAGGACAACTTCATCGCCGCACCGCCGAAGAACCAGCCCCAGTCCGCCTCGTGGTGGAACGGTGGCCCCGCCCCCGGCTCCGCCCTGGGCCAGGTCGTGATGTCGATCCACACCTACCAGAACGGTGGCGCCGTCGGGAACCAGCTCTACGCCGACGGGAAGAGCGCGCTGCAGCCCGGCGACGTCCTCAAGCTCTGGGACGCGGCAGGCCGCATGGGCTGCTACGAGTACGTCGCCGACGAGAAGATCATGGTCTCCGATTTCGACCCCGACTCGGATGTCCTGGTCCGCCTCGAGGGTGATCCCAGCCTGGCCATCGTCATCTGCTGGGACCACAACAAGGACACCGATGAGTGGGACTCCCGCATCTTCTTCCGCTTCAAGCCGGTGACCGCCTGACGCAGGGCGATCCGGGCCACGCCGCCCTCAGTGGGCGGCGGTGAACCAGGAGTCCCCCACCCCGACGGACACCGCCAAGGGCACCGCCAGATCCATGGCGGTGCCCATTTCATTGCGCACCAGATCCTCCACGGCATCGCGTTCCCCGGGGGCGATCTCCAGGACGAGCTCGTCGTGGACCTGCAGCAGCATCCGGCTCCTGAGATCCGCGGTGGCGAGAGCACGCTCCACCCCCAGCATCGCGAGCTTGATGATGTCGGCCGCGGATCCCTGGATCGGGGAGTTGAGTGCGGCCCGCTCCGCCATCTCACGGCGTTGCCGGTTCGTGGAGTCCAGGTCGGGCAGGAGACGACGACGTCCCAGCAGGGTCTCGGTGTAGCCGACCCGGCTGGCCTGGGCGACGACATCGGCGAGGTAGCGCTTCACACCACCCACTCGGGAGAAGTAGTCGTCCATGAGGGTCTTCGCCTCCGCCGTGGAGATACCCAGCTGGGCGGACAGGCCGTAGGCGGACAGGCCGTAGGCCAGCCCGTAGTTCATGGCCTTGATCCGGGCGCGCATCTCCGGGGTGACGGCCCCCGGCTCGACCCGGAACACCGTCGCCGCCATCTCGGCGTGGAAGTCCCGGCCCGAGGCGAAGGCCGCGATGAGGTCCTCGTCCCCGCTGCAATGCGCCATGAGCCGCATCTCGATCTGCGAGTAGTCGGCGCTCATGAGGGACTCGAAACCCTGGCCCGGGACGAAGGCCGTCCGGATCCTGCGGCCGAGTTCGGTCCGGATCGGGATGTTCTGCAGGTTCGGATCCAGGGAGGACAGCCGTCCCGTGGCCGCGATGGTCTGGGCGTAGGTGGTGTGGATGCGCCCGTCGTCGCCGATCGCACTGAGCAGGGTGTCGACGGTCTGACGCAGCTTGATCCGGTCCCGGTGGGCCAGCAGCGCGGCCAGGAACGGGTGCTCGGTCCTGGCGTACAGCGACTCCAGCGCCTCCGCGTCGGTGGTCCATCCCGTCTTGGTCCGCTTGGTCCTCGGCATGTCCAGCTCCTCGAACAGCACCGTCTGGAGCTGCTTCGGGGAGCCGAGGTTCACCTCGTGACCGATGGCGTCGAACGCGGCCTGCTGTGCCGCCGAGACCGCGTCGTCGAACTCCCGACGCAGCCCCGTCAGCACCTCCTCGTCGACGGCGATGCCGTGCCGCTCGCAGCGCGCCAGGCTCACCTGGAGGGGAAGCTCCAGGGTGCGCATCAGCTCACCCGCCGGCTGCGTGTCCAGCTCCGGCCCCAGCTCCGCCGCCAGTTCGAGGATGGCCCTGGCGCGGAGCATGGCCTCCCGCGCGACGGCACCGTCGTCCTCGTCGAAGAGGGACTGCTGCGGCTGAGCGGCCTCGGCGACCAGTTCCCGCCCCAGGTGGCGTTGCACCAGGTCCGCCAGCTCCTGGCCCCTGACATCGGGGCGCAGGAGATAGGCCGCGAGAGCGACGTCCATGGTCACCCCGGCCAGCTCCCAGCCCCGCGCCCGCAGGGCCAGCAGCGGCCCCTTGCCGTCATGGACGATCTTCTGGCGCTGCTCGTCGGCGAGCCACGCGGCGAGGGCCTGCTCGTCGTCGGGGCTCAGCCCGGCGCAGTCCACCCACGCCGCGGCCGACTCCCCCGCGGCCAGGGCGAGACCCTGGAGATCCCCGGTCCCCGACCCCCACGACCCCACGAAGGCGATCGCCGTGGCGGCATCGGTGTGCTCGTCGAGCCAGGCCCGGACCTCCCCGGGACCGAGTTCGCTCCCCTCCATCGAGAAGGCCGGTTGCCCGGAGCTCTCCCCGTCCGCGCCGGCCGCACCGCCGTACAGCTCGGCCAGCCGATCCCTCAGCTTGCGGAACTCGAGGGCGGCGAACAGCTGCGTGATGGCCTCCCGGTCCCAGTCCTGCCGGGCCATCGCGTCGAGCCCCACCGGCAGTTCGAGGTCCCGCACCAGGTGGTTGAGCCTCCGGTTGCGCCGGACGTCCTCGAGGTGGGTCCGCAGCGACTCCCCCGCCTTGCCGGGCACCTGCTCGGCGCGGGCCAGGATGTTGTCCAGCCCGTCGTAGGTGGTGATCCACTTCGCGGCGGTCTTCGGCCCCACCCCCGGCACCCCGGGCAGGTTGTCGCTCGTCTCACCGACCAGGGCCGCGAGTTCCGGGTACCGCTGCGGCGGCACCCCGTACTTCTCCTCGACGGCGGCGGGGGTCATCCTCATCAGGTCGCTGACCCCCTTGCGCGGGTACAGCACGGTCACGGCATCGGTCACGAGCTGCAGCGCGTCGCGATCCCCCGACGAGATGAGGACCTGGTAGCCCTCCCCCCCGGCCCGGGTGGCGAGGGTCGCGATGATGTCGTCGGCCTCGTAGCCGGGCAACTCCACGTGGACGATGCGCAGCCCGTCGAGCACCTCCTTGATGAGCTCCACCTGCCCGCGGAACTCGACCGGGGAGGCGCTCCGGGTGGCCTTGTACTCCGGGTAGGACTCGTTGCGGAACGACTCCCTGCCGACGTCGAAGGCGACCGCCACGTGGGTGGGTTGCTCGGCGGTGAGCAGGCCGATGAGCATCGAGACGAACCCGTGGACCGCGTTCGTGTGCTGCCCCGTCGAGGTGGTGAAGTTCTCCGGGGGCAGCCCGAAGAACGCCCGATAGGCCATGGAATGTCCGTCGATGAGCAGCAGTCGGTTCACAGGCCCCAATCTACTGTGCGAGACTGACCGCCATGACGATCCCGACACCCGCGGCTGAGTTGCACGAGCGGCTGGACCTCCAGGTCTTGGAGGCCGATGCGCACCGCGTGGTGGGCGTGATGCCGGTCGAGGGGAATCGGCAACCGGCCGGGCTTCTCCACGGCGGAGCGACGGCGGCCATGGTCGAGGGCCTCGCCTCGATCGGCGCCTGGTGCGCCGCCCAGCCGGACCGGCAACCCGTCGGGGTGGACCTCAACGTGACCCATCTCGCCGCCGTCCGCTCCGGTACGGTGACGGGGGTCGCGACCGCGGTGCGGATCGGCACCGGTTCGGCGGTCTACACCGTGGTGGTCACCGACGAGCACGACCACACCGTCGCGCTCGGCCGGATGACCCTCAGGCTGCTGCCCCGACGGGACGGGCTCAGCCCTTCTTCTTGTGCGAGATGACGCCCTCCGCGACCTCACGCATCGACTTGCGCAGGTCCATGGCCGTCTTCTGGATCCACCGGAAGGCCTCCGGCTCGGAGAGCCCCAGCCCTTCCTGCAGCATGCCCTTGGCCTGGTCGATGATCTTGCGGGACTCGAACCGGTCCTCCAGGTTGGCCAGTTCCTCCTCGATCGCCTTGATCTCGGCGAACCGCCCCATGGCGATCTCGATGGCGGGCACCACGTCGGACGCGTCGAACGGCTTGACGACGTAGGCCATCGCCCCGGCGTCGCGGGCACGCTCCACGAGGTCCCGTTGACTGAAGGCCGTCAACATCACGATGGGCGCGATGCGCTCCTCCGCGATGGTCTCGGCCGCGGTGATGCCGTCGAGTTTGGGCATCTTCACGTCCATGATGATGAGATCGGGTTCGAGCTCACGCGCCAGCTTCACAGCCTCCTCGCCGTCCGCTGCCTGTCCGATCACCTCGAATCCCTCGTCGGTGAGGAGCTCGACCAGGTCGAGGCGAATCAGCGCCTCGTCCTCTGCGACGAGCACCTTGGTCGGCCGGGTCTGGCCCATGTCCAAGCTCCAATCTCCGCTCCGGGTACCATCAGGTCACGATGGGGAATCTTCGGGAGAATCCTAGCGCGCGTGACGAGGCCAGACCCCGACGCGCCGACGCATACCCCCCTTTCGGCCAAAGGTTTGGGTGCACCGGCACCTCGTCCTGTGGCACAATGAGCCCCGTTGCCCGGCTGGCGGAATGGTAGACGCGGTTGACTCAAAATCAACTGACCACACGGTCGTAGGGGTTCAAGTCCCCTGCCGGGTACGAGGGGGGGTCCATGGCGCCTCCCATTGGTGGCACTATGTCAACCATGCGATTTCTCTCCATCCAGTCCTCGGTGAGCTATGGCCATGTGGGCAACTCCGCCGCGGTGTTCCCCCTGCAACGCATCGGCGTCGAGGTCATGCCGGTGTACACGGTCTGTTTCTCGAACCACACCGGCTACGGCGCCTGGCGTGGTCCGATGCTGCGCGGGAGCGACATCCGCGACATCGTCACGGGAATCGAGGAGCGCGGCGGCCTGGCCGGTGTCGACGCCGTGCTGTCCGGCTACCAGGGCGGCAACGACATCGGCGACGCCATCCTGGACGCCGTCGCCGCCGTGAAGCGTCACAGCCCCGACGCGATCTACGCCTGCGACCCGGTGCTCGGCAACGCGCGTTCGGGCTGTTTCGTCGCCCCGGAGGTGCAGAACCTCATCCGCGACCGGGTCGTGGGTCGGGCCGACCTCATCACGCCGAACCAGTTCGAGCTGGGCTTCGTCACCGACACCACCCCCCGGGACCTCGACTCCACCCTCGACGCGGTGGACAAGGCGTTCAGCATCGGCCCATCCACGGTGCTCGTCACCTCCGTCGAACTCCCCGAGAACGGTGAGGAGAGGCTCTCGATGATCGCGGCCCGCGCCGACGAGGCCTGGCTCATCACCACACCTCGACTGCCCATGAAGTACAACGGCTCCGGCGACGTCACCGCGGCCCTGTTCACTGCGCACCTGCTCGGTACGGGTTCGCTGTCCGAGGCCCTGGAGCGGACGACCTCGAGCGTGTTCGGGATGCTGGAACGGACTCTGGCGGCGGGAACCCGGGAGTTGCAGCTCATCGCTGCTCAGGACTCCTTCGCGGCCCCTGCATTGCAGTTCAGGGCGGAACGGATCCGCTGAAGGCCTCCCGTCCCCGCCAGAAGGGACCGGTGGCGACGGGAAGGACCCCGACCAGGCACAGGGCGACCCCGATGGCCATGGTCGGGGCGATCCCCAGCCAGCCCGCCAGCGTGCCACCCAGGAAGGCCGCGAGCGGCACGACCCCCCACACCACGAAACGCACACTCGCGTTGGTACGTCCCAGCAGACCCGCGGGGGTGATGCGCTGGCGGTAACTCACCTGGGCGATGTTGTACTGCAGCATGAAGACGCTGCCCAGGACGCTGTGGACGGCCATGATCGCCAGAGCGGCCCGCCCACCGACCACGGCCGCCAGCGGTTGCAGCACGAGCAGCAGCGCCGCCCCCGTCACGCCGATGACGATCATCCGGCCCTCGCCGATGCGCCGTGACATCCGTCTGCTGGCGATCGCCCCGACGAGACCGCCGACCCCGCCCAGGCCGAACAGCAGGCCCATGACCTCGGGCCCGAAACCGAGATGCCGGAGGATGAGGACCGCCAACGGCGTCCCCACCATCGTCTGGCCGAGGTTGAACAGGCACGACGTGGCCACGATCCGCCGGAGCCGATCGTCCCCGAAGACCCACGCCAGTCCCTCCCGGATGGCGGCCCCAACCGGCGGACGATGCCCCTTGGGCGTGGGACGCTCGCCGTCCCTGGTGCGCAGCAGGGCCACGAATGAGCCACAGATCCCGGTGACGGTCGCCAGGAGCGCCAGCGGAGCCGCCAGGAGCGCGACGAGCCAGCCAGCGACGGCCGGCCCCACGATCCGTGACAGCTGCTGGCTGGCCTCAAGCCTGGCGTTCGCCTCAGGGATCCGCAGGGGACCCACGAGGGCGGGCACGTAGCTCTGGTAGGAGACGTCGAAGAACACCGAGCCGACGCCCAGCAGGAACGAGATGACGTAGAGGTGGGGCAGTTCGAGCCGGCCGAGGAAGAACAGGACGGGGACGAGGACCAGCAGCAGCGCGCTGACACCGTCGGCGGCGAGCATGACGCGACGCTTGCGCAGCCCGTCGATCCAGGCCCCGGCGGGCAGGCCGATGAGCAGGAACGCGAGGACGGACGTCGCCCGCAGGTAGCCCACCTCGGCCTCGGTGGCCCCCAGGGTCAGGATCGCCAGGGTGGACATCGCCACAGGGGTGATCTGGGAACCGAACTGGTTCAGCGCCTGCCCGCCCCAGAACGTCAGGAAGTTGCGGTCCCGCCACAGACTGGGGGACGCGACCGACGGGGGAGGCCCCGCAGGACCTCCCCCGTCGCCGTGTTCAGGATCAGAGATCGATCTCGCCCTTGACCTTGACCTTGTGGACCCGCAGGTTGTTGGTCTTGCCGGGAACACCCATCGGGGATCCCGACAGGATGACGATGCGTTCGCCGACCTCGATCATGCCTCGCTCCCGCAGGTACGAGTCGACGGTGTCAACCATCTGCTCCTGCACGGTGAAGTTCGGCGTGATGTGGGTCTCCACACCCCAGGTGAGGGTCATGTTCTGCTGGGTGGTCTTCTCGGGGGAGAAGACGAGCAGCGGAATGGAGGGACGCAGCCTGGAGAGACGGCGGGCCGTGTCACCCGACTTGGTGAACGCCACCAGGTAGCGGGCACCCACCCGCTGGGCCACCTCGACGGCGGCCTTGGCCAGGACACCACCAGTGGTGTGGGGGTCCCACTCGATCGCATTGATCTCGGCATGCCCCTCCCGTTCCGTGTTCTCCACGATCCGGGCCATGGTCTGCACCGTGATGACCGGGTAGTCACCGACCGAGGTCTCACCGGAGAGCATGACCGCATCGGCACCATCGAGAATGGCGTTGGCGACGTCCGAGGCCTCCGCGCGGGTCGGGCGCGGGGCGGAGATCATCGACTCCAGCATCTGGGTGGCGACGATGACCGGCTTGGCCCACTTGCGGGCGGCGCGGATGATCTTCTTCTGAACCAGCGGCACCTCCTCCAGCGGGAGCTCCACGCCGAGGTCGCCACGGGCCACCATGAAGGCGTCGAAGGCGTCGATGATGTCCTGGAGGTTCGAGATCGCCTGCGGCTTCTCCAGCTTCGCGATGACGGGCAGGCGACGCCCCACCTCGTCCATGATCTCGTGGACCCGCTTGATGTCGTCGCCGGTGCGAACGAAGGACAGGGCCACCATGTCGATGTCCTTGGTGAGCGCCCAGCGCAGGTCACGCTCGTCCTTCTCGCTCATGGCGGGCACGGAGACCGCCACACCCGGCAGGTTGATGCCCTTGTTGTTCGACACCGTCCCGGCCACCATGACCTCGCACACAACATCGGTGTCGCTCACCTGGACGGCACGCAGACCGACCTTGCCGTCGTCGATGAGGATGTGGTCGCCGGGCTTGACGTCCCCCGGCAGGCCCTTGAAGGTCGTGGAGCAACGCTCCTTGTCCCCAAGGATGTCCTCGATGGTGATCGTGAAGCGGTCGCCGCGTTCCAGGAAGTACTTCTGGTCCCCGGCGAACTTGCCGAGACGGATCTTGGGGCCCTGGAGGTCGGCCAGGACGGCGACCGTGCGCCCGGTGATCAACGCGGCCTCACGGACGGCGTTGAGGCGACCCTCGTGCTCGTCGTAGTCGCCGTGGCTCATGTTGAGGCGGGCGACGTTCATGCCCGCGTTGATGAGTTCGACCAACCGGTCGGTGGTGTTCGCGGACGGACCCAGGGTACAAACGATCTTAGCTCTACGCACGGCTACAGCCTATCGCGAAGATGCTGGGGCACGCCTAGTCGTGGCGCACGACACGCAATGCGTTCGCAAGGTCGTCGGGCAGCGGCGACTCGAAGGTGACCCAATCCCCCTCGACCGGGTGCTGGAATCCGAGCTGGACCGCGTGGAGCCATTGCCGTTCCAGCCCCAGCCGGGCCGCCAACTGCGGGTCGCACCCGTACAGCGGGTCGCCGCAGCAGGGGTGTCCGATGGCCGCCATGTGCACCCGGATCTGGTGGGTGCGCCCCGTCTCCAGGTCGATCTCGAGGAGGGTGGCGGCACGGTGGGCCTCCAGGGCCGTGTAATGGGTGATGCTGTGCCTGCCCCCCTCCACGATGGCCATCTTCCACTCGTGTCCGGGATGCCTGCCGATGGGGGCGTCGATCGTGCCGACGAACGGATCGGGGTGTCCCTGCACCAGCGCCTGGTAGGTCTTCTCGACCGCCTTGTCCCGGAACGCCTGCTTGAGCACCGAGTAGGCCCGCTCCGACCGGGCGAGGACCATGAGGCCGGAGGTGCCGACATCCAGTCGGGACACCACGCCCTGGCGTTCGGGAGCCCCCGACGTCGCCACCGAGATCCCGGCTGCGGCGAGGTGCTCCGTCACCGAGGGACCGTCCCACCCCAGGCTGGGATGGGCGGCGACCCCGGGAGGCTTGTCCACCACGACGATGTCACGGTCCTGATGGATGACGGTGAGCCCGTCGGCGAGCCGCGGCTGCACGACGACGTGGTCGGGTCGGGGTTCCGCGACGAGTTCCAGGAGCGCGCCCGCCGTCACCCCCTGGGAGGCCTTGGCGACTGGCCGGCCGTCGAGGAGCACTCCCCCGGCCGCGATGAGCTCGCCCACCCTGGACCGGCTGTACCCCGACATCCGGGCCAGGGCGACGTCGACTCGCTCGCCGTCCAGGGGGTCAGGCACGAGCAGGACACTCATCGGGCCTCCTCGGCCTCCTCCTCCTTGGCGGCCGGTGCCCGCAACGAGGAGAGGATGAGCAGGCCCGCCGCGACCGTGATGCAGATGTCGGCGATGTTGAAGATCGCGAAATGGGGCAGCTGGATGAAGTCGACCACGTGTCCCTGCAGCACGCCGGGGGGACGCAGCAGTCGATCGTGGAGGTTGCCCGAGATGCCCGCCATGAGCAGGCCGAGCAGCAGCGCGTGGAAGACGGTGCGAACCCGGGGCAGCCCCACGACGAGGCAGGCGATCATCGCGGCCATGGCGAAGATGCTCAACGCGACCGTGAAGGACGTGCCCAGTCCGAACGCCGCCCCGGGGTTGAACACCAGGGTGAAACGCAGCACCGTGCCCACGACCTCGTGGGGCACTCCCGGGGTGAGGGAGTGCAGCACCTGGACCTTCGTCGCCTGATCGATCCCCAACCCCACCAGCCAGACACCCACAGCCAGCAGGACGAGGGGGCGGCGGGTCAGCGTCGTTCCTCCCTCTGCTTGCAGGTGACGCACAGGGTGGCCCTCGGGAAGGCCTGCAACCGGCCCTTGCCGATCGGCTCCCCGCAGATCTCGCACAGCCCGTAGTTGCCCTCGTCGAAGAGGTGCAGGGCCAGCCGCGCCTGATCCGCCATCTCCCGGGCGTTCTGCGCCAGGGAGAGCTCCTGGTCCCGCTCGAAGTTCGACGAACCGACGTCGGCGGGATCCCGCCCGGCGCCGTCGTTGCCGTGCAGCAGCAGGTCGCTCAGCTCCTGATCCGAGGCAGCGACCTTCTTCTCAAGGCGTTCCAACTCGTCGACCAGGTCCTCACGCTGTTCCCTGATCTCCTCGTCGGTCCAGGGCGATTCGCCGTCCCGGATGGGCAGCGACTTCGGAGCCTCCGGCTCCTCAGCTGTCGTGGTTGCCATGATGATCCTTGAATTCAGAAAGACTGTCCGGTGGAGACTACACCTCCACCGGACAGTGTTCCACGGTTGACGCTCAGGCCCGGAGATCCTGGTTCGCCAGCGCGTCGAGACGCGGGGTGCGGGAACGCTCGGCCAGCTCCGGGACGTCGAGCGGCTCGGGCAGGTCGCGGTCGAGACCCTCGAGGTGACGTCCGACGTAGTTGCGGAGGTTGTCACGGTACGTGGCCTCGAAGCCGCGCAGGGCCGCCACCTTGCGGGTGAGGATGGCCTGCTCGCGCTCCAGCTCGGCGAAGAGCTCGGCACGACGACGGTCGGCCTCGCCGTTGACGCGCTCCGCCCGCTCCCGGGCCTCACGAGCCATCTGCTCGGCGTTCACGCGGGCCTCCGACTCCACCCGGTCGGCCTTGGTCCGCGCGTCGATGGTGATCTCGGAGGCCTGACGCTTGGCCTCGTCGAGCTTGCGCTGGGCCTCCGTGTTGGCCTCCTCCACGAGCTTCTCGGCCTGCTCGGTGGCCAGCGAGACGAGCCTCACGACGGCCGGGGTGGCCTCCTCGCGCGTCGCGACGGTGAGGGTCTCGGCCTTGCCGGAGATCTGGCTCACCTGCGCGGTGCGCGCCTCGTCCAGCTCGCGACGGAGCCGGTCGTTCTCGGAACGCAGGCGCTGGTTGTCCTGGGACAGCTGCTGCACCCGGCCGTCGTCGGAGACCGGCAGCGGTGTCATGACCTGGGTCTGGTTCTGGGCGTTGGTCACCTCGGCGCGCAGGCGGTCGACCTCGGCGCGCAGCGACTCGATCTCCTGGTCCTTGACGGCGATCGTCCGATCGTCGAACCCCGGGGCGACACTCGAGTTGCGGGCCGCCTCCGCCTCGCGGCGCAGGACCTCACGCTCGTTCTCGAACTGGGCGAAGGACTCCTCCACCTTGTCGATGAAGGTGTCGACATCCCCCACTTCGTAACCGGTGGCCCCCCGCCGTGCCATCCGGAATCGGACTCGTCGAACCTCTTCCAGGGTCAGGCTCATTCTCATCTCCCAGTTCGTAGAAACTCAGACCCAATGCTGAGAAACATTGGGGTTGGCGTTCAGGTTACTCTAATGTTCGCGTACGTCCAACGTGAGTTCAAGGGGGAATCGGCGGGAAATCACACCGGGAGGAGCACCACGAGCCAGATCAACCCTTGAACCGCCAAGAAGAGGACGAGAACCGCGAGATCGAGGGACACCCCTCCCAGCCGCACCGGCTTGATGTGACGCTGGAGGAGGCGGATCGGCGGATCCGTCACGAAGTAGATGCCCTCGACCAGGACGAGCACCGGACCGCGCGGGGTCCACTGCGGTGCCAAGAGGGGAACCCAGGAGAGCAGCACCCGTCCCAACAGGACGAGCAGGTAGACCCTCAGCAGCCAGATCAGGATGAGCGAGATCACAGGCTCAGCTCTGGTTGAAGAACCCGCCGGTGGCGAGACGTTCCTTGTCCTCGGGGCCCACCACGAGGTTGTGCGGGCACAGCAGGAACACCTGGCTGGAGACCCGCTCGATGTTGCCCCTCAGCCCGAAGATCAGCCCGGCGGCGAAGTCCACGAGCCGCTTGTCCTCACCGGGCTCCATGTCGGACAGGTTCATGATGACGGGGATGCCGTCGCGGAAGTTCTCCCCGATGGCGCGCGCCTCGTTGTAGCTGCGCGGACGGACGTTGACGATACGGCTGATGTCGGCCACCTCCGGGGCACTGGCAACTTCCTGGACCACGGGTTCGGGACGACGGTGGGTCGAGCGCGGAGCAGGCTTCACCTCGGAGGGTTCGTACTCCTCGTACTCCTCGGCCACGTACTCCTCGGAGAGCTCGTCCCTGGCGTCGTTGTAACGACCGTCCTCGACGATTCCCATCCACTCGGCAATCTTTCGAACGCCCACTTGTCACCCTCCTCGTGTGTGAGGACGAGCCTACCCGCAAGCGCCGACGGGTCCGGGCTTTGCCCGGCCCGACACGCCGTCACTTCATGAAGTCGGGCACGTCCAGCTCGTCGTCGTCCACGACGGGGGCGGGACGGGGCTGGGGTTCCACGCGCACCGAAGGCATCGGCGCCGCGTGCGGCGGGGCCGTCCGGACGGGCGGGACGACCGGAGGGGCGGGGCTCCGTTGGCTGCGGGTGTGCTCCACCCTGGGCAGCCGCGTCTGGGGCGTGCCGCCGTCGAATCCGGCCGCGATGACCGTGACGCGGACCTCGTCCCCGAGGGCGTCGTCGATGACGGTGCCGAAGATGATGTTCGCCTCGTCGTGGGCGGCCTCCTCGATGAGCTGGGCCGCGGCCGAGACCTCGAACAGGCCCAGATCGGAGCCACCCGCGATCGACAGCAGGACCCCGTGCGCCCCGTCGATGCTGGCCTCAAGGAGCGGCGAGCTGATGGCCATCTCGGCCGCCGCCCTCGCCCGATCCTCACCACGGGCGGACCCGATGCCCATGAGGGCCGAGCCCGCCTGGCTCATGATGGACTTCACATCCGCGAAGTCGAGGTTGATGAGGCCGGGCGTGGTGATGAGGTCCGTGATGCCGGAGACGCCCTGCATGAGCACCTGATCGGCCTGCTTGAACGCGTCCAGGATGGCGACCTGGTGATCGGTCATCTGCAGCAGTTTGTCGTTGGGGATGACGATGAGGGTGTCGACCTCCTCGCGGAGCTGCTCGATACCCGAGTCCGCCTGGGTGGCGCGGCGCCGCCCCTCGAAGGAGAACGGGCGGGTGACCACACCGATGGTGAGGGCGCCGAGGGATCGCGCGATCTTGGCGACGATGGGCGCGGCCCCCGTGCCCGTGCCGCCGCCCTCGCCCGCGGTCACGAAGATCATGTCGGCACCCTTGAGGGCGTCCTCGATCTCCTCCGCGTGCTCCTCCGCGGCCTGGCGTCCCTTGGACGGGTCGGCTCCCGCGCCCAGCCCGCGGGTCGACTCGCGACCGATGTCGAGCTTCACGTCGGCATCCGACATCAGCAGCGCCTGGGCGTCGGTGTTCACGGCGATGAACTCCACCCCGCGCAGCCCAGCCTCAATCATCCGGTTGACGGCATTGACGCCGCCGCCGCCGACACCGACGACCTTGATCACTGCCAGGTAATTCTGAGATGCGCTTGCCATGGGACCGCCATTCCTCACTTAGTAGTCGAAAGTAGGCTAGGCGGCGTTTCCTCCTTGTTCCAACAACCATGCCGATTGGAGCCGAAATCACCTCAACCCAAGGTTGAGGGTTTGGGCTCCGGGCGTCGTCAGCGCGTTGTGGGTGCGCCGGGCGCGGACACGTCGTAGACGGTGGCCTCGACCTGCAGGAGCACCGACAGGACCTGGCCCTTGACCTCGGACTGGTCCGCGCTGCCCCAGACGACGGTGTCACCGTCGTCGAGTCTGATCTCGATCTGGTCCACGGCCTGGGCCCGCACCAGGGTGATGCGCTCCCCCAGCACCGGGGCGGCGGTGGCGATGACCGTCGCGACATCCCCCAGGAGACGCTGGTCGGGCTCGCCCTCGACCTGGGCGATGACGGAGCCGGGCGGCACCTCGCCACCCTCGTGGAAGACCACCCCCTCCTCATCCACCCATCGCAGGACGTCGCCGTCGGTCCACGCGTAGGCCAGCTGGCGCTCCGTCACGGTGATGTCCACCGCGTGGGGGAACCGCCGCCCCACTTCGACCGAGCGCACCGCGGGCATGGCCGCGACACGGTCCCGCACCGCGCTGAGGTCCTGGGTGGCCAGCGGACGCCCCAGCTCCACCCCGGCGGTCTCGAGGACCTGTTCCTCGGTGAGCAGCGAGGTTCCTGAGACGGTGACCTCCTTCGTCGCGAAGACCGACGAGAACCCGAGCAGCCAGGTCGCCGTGCCCGCCAGGAGCAGCACCAGGACGACGAGGCCCACCACGATCGACCTCGTGAGCCGTCGCCGGCGACGCCTGGCCTGGCGGGCGGAGGCGAACTCGCCCGGGGTGGCACTCACCTGGCCTCGGCCTCCGGCCGCTGCGCGAGGAGCGGCGCCAGCAACGGGCCGACGATCGTCACATCACCGCACCCGAGGGTGATGATGAGGTCACCGGGTCGTGCGATCTCGTTGAGGGCGTCGGGAAGGTCGTACTTCTCCACGACGTAGACCACCTCGCGGGCGCCGTGCCGCTTCGCCGCCTCGACCACCAGCTCGCCGGTCACGCCCGGGATCGGATCCTCACGGGCCCCGCAGACGTCATTGATGACCGCGATGTCGGCCAGCGTCATGACCTCGCCGAACTCGTCGGCGAAGTCGACCGTCCGGGAGTAGAGATGGGGCTGGAAGCACGCGATGAGCCGTCCGGGCAGACCGGTGGCCTCGTTGCCCGCCTCCGTGGCACGGCGTGCGGCCGTGAGCGCGGCCCGGATCTCCGTCGGGTGGTGGGCGTAGTCGTCGTAGACCCTGATCCCGGCGGTGTCCGTGATGAGCTGGAACCGTCGCAGCGTCCCCTCGAACCGCCCCAGCGCCTCCACGGCGGCGTCGTGGCCGAGCCCGAGGATCCTGCCGACCGCGTAGGCGGCAGACGCGTTGGCGAGGTTGTGGTTGCCGGGGACCTGCAGCGTGATCGGGCCGGAGTCGTCCCCGTGGGTGAGGGTGGCGGTCACCCCGTTGCCCGCCGGGCGGACATCGGTGATCCGGACGTCGGCGTCGTCGGCCTCGCCGTAACGGATGACCTGACGCCCCTCGGCCGCGAGCTCGTCCGCGAGGGCACGGGAGCCCGGATCGTCGACGTTGATGACGACCCACTTCACGCAGGATTGCGTGGCGAAGTCCCTGAACCCGCGGGCATAGGCCTCGGGGGTGCCCCAGTTGACCAGGTGATCCGCCTCGATGTTGGTGATGACCGCGATCTCGGTCGGGTACTGCAGGAAGGAGCCGTCCGACTCGTCGGCCTCGACGACGAAGGCCTCACCCTGACCGATGGCGGAGCTCGCCCCCGTGGTGGACAGGGGGCCCCCGATGACGTAGCTCGGGTCCGCCCCGGCCTCGCTGAGCATGATCGCCGTCATCGCCGTGGTCGTGGTCTTGCCGTGGGTACCCGCGACGGACACGCCACGCTTGCCGACCATGAGCGCGGCCAGGGCGGCGGAGCGGTGCCACACCCGAAGCCCCCGGCGTCGGGCCTCCATGAGTTCGGGGTTGTCCTCGCGGATCGCGGACGAGATCACCACCGTCCGCGCGTCACCGAGCTGGGCGGCGTCATGGCCGACGTGACACGTGATCCCCGCGCGACGCAGCGACGCGAGCGTGGACGAGTCGGAACGATCGGAGCCACTCGTGGGGACCCCCAGGTCCGCGTAGAGGTGGGCGATGCCGCTCATCCCCGAGCCACCGATCGCGATGAAGTGAACGGGGCCCACCTCGGTGGCGGGGATGACCTCGATCGGGTTCAGGAGGGTCACTTTTCCTCTTCTCTACGAATGGACTGGAGTGCCTGGCGCGCGAGGACGTCGGCGGCGTCAGCCGGCGAGTGCGGGCGGGCCAGGTCACCCATGCGGGCGAGTTCGTCGGGATCGGTGATCCTGGGGACGATCACCTCGACGAGTCTAGCGGGGGTGAGCTCCGCTTCAGGGAGCATGACGCCGGCACCGTCGGCGACCAGCCCGGCCGCGTTCCGCGCCTGCTCACCGTTGCCCCACGGCAGGGGGATGAACACGACGGGCAGCCCGAGGACCGCGGTCTCCATGACGGTGCCCGCACCGGCCCGACCCACCATGAGGTCGGCCGCCCGGTAGGCCTCGATCATCGCGTCGACGTAGGCGACGGGGACGTAGCGCCCACCCGAGGGGTCCTCGATGACGACGTCCGCGTCGGTGAAGTTCTTGCCGCCGAGGACGTGGAGGATCTGGATCCCCCGGGAGAGCAGTTCCGGCACCGCCTCCCGCAGCGCCTCGTTGATCGCCCTGGCCCCCTGCGAGCCGCCGCTGACCAGCAGGGTGGGGCGGCTCGGGTCGAGCCCGAACCGGGCGCTGGCCTCCTCACGGGTGAGCGTCGGTGCCGTGATGGAACGGTTCATGGGCATCCCGATCCGCACACCGCCACGGATCTCGGTCTCGGGGAAGGTGTACCCGGTGAAACTCGCGAAACGCGCAGCCACCTTGTTCGCGATCCCGACCACCCGGTTCGCCTCGTGGACGCACACCGGCACCCGGAGGGTCCGGGCGGCCAGGTACGCGGGAATCGAGACGTAACCGCCGAAACCGACGAGGACCTGCGCCCGGGTGCGCCGCAGGATCGCCCGGGCCTCGCGCACGGACTGCAGCAGGTTCCAGGGCAGCTTCACCAGGTCCAGGTTGAGTTTCCGGGGCATCGGCACCGGCCGGATGAGTTCCAGCGTCAACCCGGCCTGCGGGATGACGCGGGTCTCGAGCCCCTTGGCCGTGCCGATGCAGGTGATCTCGACCCCCGGGTCGAGCTCCTGCAGGGCCTGCGCCGTCGCGATGAGGGGGGAGGTGTGCCCGGCGGTCCCACCGCCGGCGAGGACGACCCGGCTCACGAGTCCGACCCCGCGGCCAGGACGCTGGTCATGCGCGGACCGGATGCGCGTTTGCGACTCGCCAGATAGGCACGTGCCCGGGGTGTGTTCCGGGCACAGGCGAGCAGGACGCCGATGGCCATGAGATTGGCCATGAGAGCGGAGCCCCCGGAGGAGATGAAGGGGAGCGGGACACCGAGCACGGGGAGCAGATTCATGACCACCATGATGTTGACGAGGGCTTGCAGCAGGAACCAGCTGGTGATTCCCGCCGCCACGAGACGATTGAACATCCTGTCGGATTGGAGGGCCACCTGGAAACCGCTGCGCGCGAGAAGAGCGAACAGCCCCAGCACGAGCAGCACCCCGAACAGCCCCAGCTCCTCCCCCAGCACGGCGAAGACGAAGTCGGTGTGGGCCCCCTCCTTGAGCCCACCCCACTTCTGCTTGCTGGCGCCCAGCCCCAGGCCCCACCAGCCGCCGGAGGCCAGCGCGTAGAGGGCCGCCATCGGCTGGGAGGCGAGGTCCGTGTTGCTCTGGGGGTCGAAGAAGATCATGAACCGGGCCATCCGGTTGGGGGATCCCATCACGAGCACGACCACGATGCCGATGACCGCCAGCACGGCCGGGGCGAGGAACCTCAGTGGGGCACCGACGAAGAAGACGAGACAGAAGATGATGGCACCGAAGACGAGCCCCGTCCCAAGGTCCTTGCCCGCCAGGATCAGCACGAGCAGCGTCAACGCTCCCGGGGCGAAGGGGACGAACAGGTCCCACGGGTTGTGGAGCTTCGTCCGGTTGCGGTGGTAGACGGAGGCCCCCCACACGACGAGCCCGAGCTTCGCGAACTCCGAGGGCTGGATGGTGAGCAGGGTCCCGATCCGGATCCAGTTCCGGTTGCCGTAGATCTCGAATCCCAGCGGGGTCTGGACGAGGATGAGGCCCACGCAGGCGACGAGCCAGCCGACGTTGCCCAGCCGCCTCAGGAGGTCGGGACTCATCCGGCTGAGCGGCACCAGGAGCACGAGGGCCACCACGAGGAAGATCAACTGCCGGATCACGAAGTAGTACGGCGACTCCCCCTGCGCCAGGGCGATCACGGCACTCGAGGAGAGCACCATCATCGTCCCGATGGCCGTCAGGATCACGGTGGAGAAGATGATGAGGTGATGATCGGCCATGGGCGATCGGGCGAAACTCCTGACGAAGGAGTCCGCCGGGCGCGCGGCCACGGTCGTGCTGGACATCTCACTCCTCGGACGCGGAAGGGGAAGACGGACGGCCGGCGCCCGCGTGCCATCCTTCCTCCATGGTCGTGGCTACGGGGGCGATTGGGGCGGAGATCGGCCGCGTGTCGGTCAATCCGTGGTCGAGCCGAGCAGTCCCGAGCGGATGGCCTGCGCGGGAGTCCCGACCCCGCGGGCCAGTGCCGCCGCCGCGCAGACGATCCCGACCCGGCCCGCCGCGTCGTCGACCTTCGCGAGTTCCAGGGCGGATCGTTGCCGCTGGGCGACGAAGGCCCGGTCGACGATGAGGTCATCGACCACGCCAACCATCGAGACGGCGGGGATGCCGGTGGTGAACCCGACGGCGCGCGCCCCCTCCGTGACCTCGGCCTCCTCGACCATCCGTTCCGTGGCGGGGTCCTCCACGTTGTAGACGCAGAAGTTCGTGACCCGCTCGTAGACCGTCGCCAGGTCGTCGGCACGCTCCCCGGCATCGAGCACCGCGGCGGAGTGGAGGGCGAGGGTCTCCACCCCCTGCAGTTGGTCGGCGGAGAGTTCCACCACGAGGACGTCCGACGGGGCGTCGTCAAGCACCGCCTCGACCACGGGACGACCGCGCGAACCGGCCTCGGCCACCCGCATCCCGGCGGCACGGAGCATGGCGCCGACCAGCCGCACCACCTCGACCCGCTCCGGCGAGCCGGTGACCCCGAGCCACGGGACAAGAGGGCGCTCCTGCTGAAGTCGCCAGGCAAGCTCCACCTCACTCCACACCGGCACCCCGAGTTCCGCCGCCCGCACGGCCAGGGGGGCGGAACGGTCCCAGCCGGTGGAGAGCACCAGCACGTCCGTCCCCTCCGGCAGGGCGGCGGTGGCCCCCTCCCCCAGTCGCACGTCGACGTCGAGGGTGCCCAGCATGGCGGCCGGTTCCGTGAGGTTCGGGTCGTCGTCGAGGACCGTGACCTCCGCACCGAGCAGGACAAGCGCATCGGCGGCTGCCAGCCCGGAGCGCCCGAGACCGGCGACGACCGCGCGCCTGCCGTCGAGGCGCGCACTCACTGCCCCGCCACCCATTCGGTGTAGAAGATGCCGACGGCGCTGGCGACGCACAGACCACAGATGATCCAGAACCGGATGACCACCGTCACCTCGGCCCAGCCCAACAGCTCGAAATGGTGGTGGATGGGCGACATCTTGAAGATGCGCTTACCCTTCGTGAGCTTGAAGTAGCCGACCTGCAGGGCGACCGAACCGGCCTCCATGACGAAGAGGAAGCCCATGACGACGAGCAGGAGTTCGGTGCGGGTGAGGATCGACATCCCGGCCAGCGCCGCACCGATCGCCATCGAGCCGGTGTCCCCCATGAAGATCTTCGCGGGTTTGGCGTTCCACCACAGGAAGCCGAAGCACGCGCCCGCCATCGCGAAGGCGACCACGGCGAGGTCGTAGGGGTCCCGGACCTCGTAGCAGAGGGGACCGGAGCTGGAGCTGCGACCACACCACTGGTTGAACTGCCAGATGTTGACCAGGGTGAGGGCAGCGAAGACGAGCGTGGCGCTGCCCGCCAGCAACCCGTCCAGACCATCGGTGAGGTTCGTGGCGTTCGGCCAGGCCATGAGCAGGAAGACGATCCACAGCACCGCGAGGAAGAAAGGCAGGTGCAGCCACGGGATGTCCCGCAGGAAGGAGATGAACTGGGAGGCTGGGCGCAGACCGCGTTCATCCGGGAAGTTGAGGGCCAGCACCGCGAAGGTGCCGCCGATGAGGAACTGGCCGACGAGCTTGCCCCGGGCCGTGAGACCCAACGAGCGCTCCTTCGAGATCTTGGCCCAGTCGTCGAGGAAGCCGAGGAAGCCCATCGCCGCGGTCACCCCGATCAGCAGCAGCCCGGAGACCGTCACCGGTTGCCACAGGATGAGATGGGCGAGGAAGTACCCCACCACGACGGCGCCGACGATGACGACCCCACCCATCGTGGGGGTGCCGCGCTTGGTCAGGTGCTCCTGGGGGCCGTCGTCGCGGATGAACTGGCCGTACTGCCGTCGGATGAGGAACGTGATGAACCTCGGGGTGACCAGGAGGCTGATGAGCAGCGCCAACCCACCCGCGAGCAGGATCGTCTTCATGGCTTCTCCTCCCCCACCGCAGCGGCGACCTCGGCGGCGACCCGCTCCAGGCCGATCCCCCGGGATCCCTTGACCAGCAGCACGTCACCGGGGGCGAGTGTCAGGGCGCAGGCCTCCTCACGGCTGCTGCACCGGGCGGCGACCCCGGCCGCGGAGGCCGCCGTCACGACCGCCTCGGCGTGCTCCCCCACCGCCAGGATCTCGTCCACGCGAAGGTCCGCGGCCAGCTCACCGACGGCCGCGTGCAGGGTGTCCGACAGGGGGCCGAGCTCCAGCATGTCCCCGAGGACCGCGATGAGCCTGGCCCCGGGGTGGCGTTGCCGCTGCACCGCGACCAGCTCGCTGGCCGTCCGGAGCGCCGCTGCCATCGAGTCGGGGTTGGCGTTGTAGGCGTCGTTGAGGACCAGGCGGTCCTCGGCGAGCCGCAGCAGCTCCATCCGCCAGCTGGAACGGGGCTGGGCGGCGGAGAGCCTCTCGGCCGCGAGGGCGACGGGCATCCCGACGCACACCGCCGCGGCGGCGGCGGCGAGCGCGTTGCTCACCTGGTGCCGACCGATGACCTGGAGATCGACGGGGGCCTCCTCGGTGCGCCCCTCGCGGGTCACGCGCAGGGTGAAGGAGGCCTGCGAGGTGGGGCCGCAACGCACGTCCCGGGCGCCGACCTGCATCGCACCGTCGGGAAGGTCCCCCTCCCCGAACCAGACGAGACGCGCCCTCGTCCGACTCGCCATGCCGCGGCACGCGGGATCTTCGCCGTTGAGAACGGCCCAGCCCTCGGGGGCGAGGGCGGCGATGATCTCGGACTTGGCGGCGGCCGTCTGCTCGATGCCGCCGAACTCCCCCACGTGGGCGGTGCCGATGTTGAGCACCACCCCCACGTCGAGCCCGACCAGGGACGTGAGCCAGTCGATGTGACCGATGCCCCGCGCCCCCATCTCCGAGACGAGGAAACGCGTGGTGGGCCCCACCCGGCAGGCCGTCACGGGAACGCCGATCTCGTTGTTCTGGCTGCCCACGGGGGCCACGGTCCCCCCGAGCCCCTCGAGCAGCTGGGCGAGCAGGTCCTTCGTCGAGGTCTTCCCGGAGGAGCCGGTCACGCCCAGGCTGACCATGCCCGCTGCCCGGGCCTCACGCACCACGCCCCTGGCCAACCAGGACAGGCCCTTGACGGTGTCCTCGACGAGGAGGTGCGGCACCGGGGCATCCGTGACCCGCGTCGCCAGGATCGCGGCGGCGCCCGACTGCACCGCGGTCGGCGCGAAGTCGTGGCCATCCACCCGCTCACCCGGAATCGCGACGAACAGGGAGCCGGGGGTCACGTGCCGGCTGTCCAGGATGACGTCCGGCCCGACCTCGACATCATCGCCGAAGACCTCAACGGGAGCCGGCTGCATGAGCTCGACCAGTTCGCTGAGCCGCCTGGCCCTCATCGATCACGTCCTTCCGTCTGGCGCCAGACATCCTGAGCCACCAGTGCATCGTCGAAGGGGTGAACCCGGCCCTGGATCTCCTGGCCACGTTCGTGTCCCTTTCCGAGGATGGCAACCACACTACCGTCACCGGCCGTGGTAAGGGCGAACTCGATGGCGCGGCGCCGGTCGTCCACCTCGTGGACACGAGCCCTGAGGCCATGGGAACCGCTCAACATCTGTGCGCGGATCTCGTCGGGGGGCTCGGTCCGGGGGTTGTCATCCGTGACGACGAGGACGTCGCTCAGCTCCGCCGCGGCCCGCCCCATGAGTGGGCGTTTGACCTTGTCCCGGTCCCCGCCGCACCCGAGCACCGTCACGACCCGCGGGAATCCCTGGAGGGCCTCCAGGGTCGCGGACACGGCCTGCGGGGTGTGCGCGAAGTCGACGACGACGGTGGGGGCGCCGTCGGGGAGGTCCAGCACCTGCATCCGTCCCGGGACCTGCGCGTGGCGCAGTCCCTCGAGGATGACCTCCGGGTCGATGGCGGCGCGGTGCGCCATGGTGAAGGCGATGGCCGCGTCGATCATGTTGTGCCAGCCCGGCATGGCGAGTTCCAGCGGGAACCGACCCGCCGGGGTGTCGAGCACCGCACGCCCGCCCAGGGGATGGACGGGCTCGAAGGCGCTGAGGCGATGGTCGGCGTCCCGGGTCGTGCCGACGGTGTGGACGGGCAGGCCGTGCCCCCGGCACCGACGGGCCACCTCGACGCCCCGCTCGTCGTCGACCCAGACGACCGCCTGCCGCACCCGCTCCGGGCTGAACAGGGACGCCTTGGCCTCGAAGTACTCCTCGAGGCTCGCGTGGAAGTCGAGATGGTCGCGCCCCAGGTTGAGGAAGGCCGCCACGTCGAAGGTGAGGGAATCGACCCTGGCCAGGGCCATGGCGTGACTGGAGACCTCGAGCGCGACGCTGTCCACGCCGGCCTCCAGATAGCGGGCGAGGAGGCCCTGCAGGTCCGGGGCGTCGGGGGTCGTGACCGTCGCCCGCTCCGCCTCCAGGGTGTCCCCGTCCAGCCGGAACCCGAGGGTGCCCACCGTGCCCACCCGGTCACCCCGGGCACGCAGGATGGACTCGAGCAGGGCCACGGTGGTGGTCTTCCCGTTGGTCCCGGTCACCCCGAACAGCCGGAGCCGGTCCCCGGGGCGCCCGAACACCCGGGCGCTGATCTCGGCCGCGTCCGCGCGCAGTCGCCCGCTCACCAGGACCGGGACGTCGATCTCCCCGACCATGTCCCGGCCCTCGGCGTCGGTGAGGATCGCCGCCGCGCCCGAGGCCACGGCCTGCCGGGCGAAGCGCGCACCGTGGGTGCGGGCGCCCGGCAACGCGACGTAGATCTCGCCCGGCCGGACCAGCCGCGAGTCGATCCGCACCCCGGAGACCGGGGTCGGCACACTCGGGCCGACGAGCCCGAGCCCGGCGACGACCTCCGCAAGAGGCGTCCCGAGCACGTGACGGGGTCGCAACGTACTCATTCCCAGGTCAGCGGCTCGTTGCGGGCCGGCGTGGTCGACGGCAGGACGTTGTACCGCGGCAGCGACATCTGGAGGATGCTGTTCACCACCGGCAGGGCCAGCTGGCTGCCGAGGTTGCCGTTGGTCGGGCGGTCCAGCACCACGTAGACGAGGATCTGCGGGTTCTCCGCCGGGGCGACACCGACGAACGACGCCGTGTAGCCGTTGTAGCAGCGGCAGTTCGCGTCGTAACGCTGCGCCGTGCCCGACTTCCCCGCCGTGCGGTACCCGGGGATGGCCCGTTCCCCGTCACCCACGCCGGTGATGACGGACTCCATCATCTCCACCACCATCGACGAGGCCTCCTTCGAGATCACCCGACGTGAGGTCGGCTCGGCGAGGGCGATGGGGGTGCCGTCGGCCTGCGACGCGGACCGCAGCACGTGCGGCTGGTGGTAGACCCCACCGTTGACCGCCGCGGACAGGGCGCCCGCCATCTGCACCGCGGACACGGAGAGCCCCTGCCCGAAGGAGATCTGGTCCCTCGTGTAGTCCGCCATGTCCGGTGCGGGCAGCTGCCCGGCCGTCTCGGCGGGCAACCCGGATCCCGGCTTCGAGCCGAGACCGAACTCGGTGAGGTACGAGTGCAGCTTGTCCTTGTCGAGCTGACGGGCCAGCTGGATCGTGCCGATGTTGGAGGACTGGGCGACGACCCCCCGGGCCGTCAGCTGGATGGTGCCGTGCTCGAAGGAGTCCGACACGTACCCGCCGCCCGAGGCGATCCGGCTCGGCACCGTGAGCTGGGTGTCGGGCGTGACGAGTCCGGAATCCGCGAGGGCCGCCATGGTGAGGACCTTCTGCGTCGAGCCCGGCTCGTAGGCGGCGCTGACGGCACGGTTGCCAAGGTCGCTGACGTCGGCGTCGCCCGGCTTGGAGGAGTCGAAGCTCGGCGCGTTCGCCAGCGCCAGGATCTCCCCGTTGTTGACGTTCATCACGAGCGCGACGCCCGTGGCGGCGCCCGACTGCCGGATGCTCTCCGCCAACCGCTGCTCCGCGAACCACTGGAGGTCGGCATCGAGGGTCAGCGTGTAGGAGTTGCCGTTGACGGGTGGGGTCAGCACGTTGGTGCCGAGCGGGATGCGTCCGTACGTGGAGCGGTCGTAGACCTCGGAACCGACGGTTCCCGCCAGCTCCTGGTCGAGGGACCCCTCGAGACCCGTCATCCCCGTGCCCTCGCCGTTGACGAAGCCGATGACGTTGCTGGCCAGCGTGCGGCTGGGGTAGGTCCGGATCGGATCGGGTTCCGCGTAGAGCCCGTACCAGCGGCGCTTGCCGTCGCCGTCGATGCCCTTGCGCATGTCGGCCTCGATGCGCATCCACGTCGCGGCGGGGACCTTGCGCGCCACGACCTCGTACCGCGAGTTCTCCTTGAGCAGGATCTCGAGGTACTCCTCTTCGGAGCCACCGAGGTGGGTGGCGAGGATCTTGGCCACGGCGGCCGGGGCCGCCTCGGCCTCCTGCTGCTTCTTCTCGCTCATCGCGTAGCGCTTGTCGGCGCCGTTGGTCTGCACCTGGTCGGGGTCGACGGTCACCCTCATCGCGGCCTCGGCCCCGGCGAGGACGACCCCATTGCGGTCGACGAGGTAGCCCCGCTCGGGCAGGAGGTCACGGGTGTTCTGCATCTTCGCGGCCGCCTCGGCGGCGAAGGCCTGCGAGTCGAAGGCCTGGAGCTGGACGGCCCGCACCACACAGCCCATGAGCATCACGGTCAGGGCCAGCATGAACACGCGGATCCGGAACCGGGACCGCCCCACGGGCAGGTGGACGCCCTTCCGGTAGCGACGGCCACGGTTGCGTGCCGGTGAGGTCCTGGAGGTGCCACGCGCGGTGTCACGACGCGGAGCGGGTCGGGTCCCCCGGGACGAGGCCCCGCGGGCCTCCCCGGGGCGCGGACCACCCGATGGGCGACGACGGGGCGTCTCCCGCCCCTTCCCGGCGCTCATGCCTCCCCCGTCGTGTTCTCGGCCCCGGCGTCGGGCGCCGTGGGCAGCGGATCGGCGGGCACGTTGCGCGTGATGTACGGCGCCTCGTCGCCCTTCACGGGCCGGGGCTCCCCGAGGAGTGTCCCCGTCGACAGGTCGACGAAGGCCGGGAACGGGTTGGGCACCATCCCGAGCTGCGCGGCGCGCAGCGCCAGGGACCCGGGGCTCGCCACCTGCTGGAGCTCGCTGGTGAGCTCCGCCTCCTCGTAGGACAACGCGGTGGCCTCCTTCCGCAGGGCCGAGAGTTCACGCGACTGGGCGCCCACCTGGGTGGTGATGATCATGACCGCGGCCATGCCCACCACCACGAGGCCTGCCAGGATGAGCAGGAAACCGAAAGTGGACACGCTGGACGGGGCCGCGGCGATACGCAGGCGGCCGCGAGGGACCGGGGTCGGCTCGATGACGACGTCCCGGTCGAGGATGGTGGTGCTCACGCTGCCTCCTTGATCCGTTGGGCTGCGCGGAGTCGGGCCGACGCCGCGCGTGGGTTGTTCTCGATCTCCTCCTGGCCGGGCCTCTCGGCTCCCCGGGTGAGGAGCTGGAGTTCCGGCCGAAGGTGTTCCGGCACCACCGGCATGTCGCGGGGTGCCCGGTCGCTGGCCAGATCGGCGAGGGCCTGCTTGACCTGGCGGTCCTCCAGGGAGTGGTAGGCCAGTACCGCGATCCGGCCCTGCACCCGAAGCGATCCGATCGCCGCGGGCAGGAACCGCGCCAGCCCCCGCATCTCGTCGTTGACCTCGATGCGCAGCGCCTGGAAGGTCCGCTTGGCCGGATGCCCTCCGCTGTGCCGGGCAGCTGCGGGGATGGCCGCCGCGATCACGTCGACGAGGCGGGCCGAGGTGGTGAACGGCTGCCGGTCACGTTCCGCGACGATGGCCGTCGCGATGCGGTCGGCGAAGCGTTCCTCCCCGTAGCGCCGGAGGATCCGTGCGATGTCGGCGGCGCTCCACGAGTTGAGGATGTCAGCGGCCGTCACCCCGCCGTCCGGATCCATGCGCATGTCGAGCGGCGAGTCGACGCGGTAGGCGAAGCCACGCTCCGCCCGATCGATCTGGAGGGAGCTCAGCCCGAGGTCCGCGAGGACGGCATCCGCTCCAGCGATGCCCAGCCCGGCGAGGACCTCCTCGATCTCGTCGTGGACCGCCCGCACGAGGACGGCACGTTCGGCGAGATCCCCCAGGCGCTCCCGGGCCACCTCCAGGGCGTCAGGGTCCCTGTCGATGCCGACGAGCCTGGCCTGAGGTGCCGCCTCGAGCACGGCGCGGGCGTGGCCGGCCAGCCCGAGGGTGCAGTCCACGTAGACCGATCCCGGACGACTCAGGGCGGGGGCCAGCAACTCGACGATCCGCGTCACCATGACGGGGTCGTGCACATCCGTGAACATCGTTGCGGCCCTCCCTTCCGACTCGTTTCCCCAAGCTCCCACCCGTGACAGGGGTTCCTTCACCGGAATCGCACCTGGCCTCGGGGAAGTAAGGCCAGGGTCGGCCCCGGTGACGGACCTCCGTCACGGGTCGGGTCACTGCCCCAGATGGGACAGCAGTTCTGCGTCGAGTTCCGCGAAGCCGGATTCCTGCTCCGCCTGGTACTCGGCCCAGACAGTGGCGTCCCAGATCTCAGCGCGGTTCATCGCGCCGATCACCACGACGTCGCGGTCCAGACCGGCATAGGCGCGCAGGATCGGTGGGATCGTGATGCGCCCCTGCTTGTCCGGAACCTCGAAGCTGGCCCCCGCCGTCAGCATGCGCTGGTAGTCGCGGACCTGCTTCAACGTGGAGGGTGCGGCACTGACCGGGGCCATGAGGGCCTCGAACGTGTCCTTCGGGTAGATGGCCAGCGCCCGCTCCTGCGTGCGTGTGACCACGAGGCCCTCCTCCAGGGCCTCTCGGAACTTCGCGGGCAGGATCAGGCGACCCTTCTCGTCCAGCTTGGGCGTGTGGGTCCCAAGGAACATCCAGGTCACCCCCTTCCCGCAAAATCCCCTCCACTTTGCTCCACTGGCCCCCACAATACCCCACTTCGCTCCACTGACACTCCACACGCGGTGTGTCCCCGAGGATCTCCCGGCGGTTTCACGCGGTCAGGAACGCATGCGATTCGCGCCTCTTGACGTGACCTCATAGGCTTCATTGGCGTTGAGACGTCCCGGATCTGCGAGGAGAGGCATGACCCAGCCACCAACCACAGCCATGACTCCAGGCGAGGCGGCGGACCTCGCGCACCGCATCGAACGGGCCATGGGTCAGGTGATCGTCGGCAAGCCGGAACAGATCCGTATGGCGGTCATCGCGCTGCTCGCGAAGGGGCACCTCCTTCTCGAGGACGTGCCCGGGGTGGGCAAGACGGTCCTCGCGAAGGCACTGGGGCGAGCCGTGGACGGCCACGTCACCCGCATCCAGTTCACGCCCGATCTGCTCCCGAGCGACGTGACGGGCGTGTCGGTGTTCAACCAGGCGACCCGGGAGTTCGAGTTCAAGCCGGGCGGCATCTTCGCCAACGTCGTACTGGGGGACGAGATCAACCGCGCATCGCCGAAGACCCAGTCGGCACTGCTCGAGGCGATGGCGGAGGGGCAGGTGTCCGCCGACGGGCGCACCTACCGCCTCACGGAGCCGTTCATGGTCGTCGCCACCCAGAACCCCATCGAGATGGAGGGCACCTACCCCCTCCCGGAGGCCCAACGGGACCGCTTCATGGCGAGGATCGAGATGGGCTACCCGCCGCACGACTCGGAGGTGGCGATGCTCCAGGCCGCGGCCGCCGGGGACAGCCTCGGCTCCGTGACCCCCGTCGCCTCGATCGCCCAGGTGCGCGACGCGATCCGCGCGATGGAGGACGTGTACCTCGCACCCGTGGTCAACGACTACATCGTGCGTCTCATCGAGGCCACCCGGAACCATCCGGAGCTACGTCTCGGGGCGAGCCCCCGCGCCTGCGTCCATCTCATGCGCGCCTCCCGCGTCGCCGCTGCCCTGGCCCGACGCGACTACGTGGTGCCGGAGGACGTCCAGCAACTCGCCGTTCCGGTACTCGCCCACCGGGTCCTGCTCACCGTGGACGCCCAGGTGGCCCGGCAGAGCAACGAGACCGTCATCCGCCAGATCGCCGACTCCGTCCCCCGCCCTCACCGGAGCTGACATGGGCTTCCGCTCCGGCTTGACGGCAAGGGGGTGGACGCTCCTCATCGTGGGGGCAGCCATCGCAGCCGCGGCCAGCTACATCGGCGAACCCGACCTCGCCTGGGTGGGGGTGTTCCTCGCCGCCATTCCGCTGTGCGGTCTGCTCGCCGTGTTCCTCCTGTCGCCCCGCCTGACCCTCGAGCGTTCCGTCGTCCCGAGCTCGGTGGCGATCGGCGAACCGGCACGGGCCCGCCTCGCCGTGTCGAATTCGCGACGTTTCAGCTTCTCGAACCTGAGTTTCCGGGACGGTACACCAAGAACACTCGGTCCCGATGCCCGGTTCGAACTGTTGAAAGGGATCACCGTCTGGCGTCAGGTCGCCGGCTACGACGTGCCCACCCTGATGCGGGGACACTTCCCCCTCGGCCCCCTCACGGCCCGCAACCACGACCCCCTGAACACGGCGTGGCGGCAGCGGCGGATCCCCGGCGACCCCGCGTGGCTCCGGGTGACCCCCGAGGTCTGGCCGATCTCACTACCCCGGTCCGGCCGGTCGGTCGGCTCCTCGGGTGAGGCCACGCCGCAACGGGTGGGGCAGGCCGGGATGGACGACGTCCTGGTCCGGGAGTACCAGCACGGCGACGGTCTGCGTCGTGTTCACTGGCGGATGACCGCCAAACGGGGCGAGCTCATGGTCAGGCTGGAGGAACAACCATGGGACCCGGCCTTGACGGTGCTGATCGACACCCGGGATCAGGCCCACCTCGGCTCGGGTCGCGACTCGAGCCTCGAATGGGGCATCTCCTTCGGCACCTCCGTGGCCAACGCGTTGCTCGCCGAACGGCTGCGCGTCGCCGTCGTGGGTGCCGACGGCACGGTCTTCCGTCCGCTGCGCGGCGAGGGCTCCTCGGGGCGGGAACGTCTGATGGCGGCCATGACCGATGTGTCGGCCTCCGGCCGCTCCTCCCTCGAGGACTGCCTGGCCGACCCCGACGCCCTGAGCATCGCCCAGTCGGTCGTGGCCTGCCTCGGGGTCCTCACCGCACGGGACGCCGCCGCGCTCGTTGCGGCAACGATCGGGTTGGCCCAGTGCGACGCCCTCGTGCCCGACGCTGAGGCGTTCTCCCTGCCCCCCGATCGGGCCGCCGCCCACGACGAGGCCTGTCGCCTGTTGTCGAGCACCGGTTGGAACCTCGCCCCCTACGGCCCCACCACCAAGGTGCCTCAGGCGTGGCAACTGCTCATGGCAAGGAGGGAGGCCCTGTGAGAACGACCCGCTCGTTTCTGCTGCCCCTGACCATCTCACTCGCCGTGCTGGTGTCCCTGTTCCCCATCGACCCGCTGGTCGAGGGACCGGTGGTGACCCTGGACACCGTGCTCCTCCTCCTGGTTCCCGGGCTGCTGGGCAGCGTCCTCGCCCTCGTCGGCCTGGGGCGGGTGCTCTCGGTGCTCCTCACCTCCCTCGCCTGCGTCGCCGTGCTGGCATGGCGTGGCCTGGCGTTGGCGCCGGGACATGCCCCCACCCACGCGTGGGCCGGCCTGACGGGGGACGGTGCCCGAGCCCTCGCCGAGGCGACGCTGCCCATACCCATCGCACCCGGGATCACGTGGCTGCTGCTCATGCTCGCCGCCACGAGCTGGATCCTCACCACGACCTTCGCCGAGGCATTGGAGCAGCCCGGGTGGGCCATCGCCTCGCTCGCCCTGCCCTTCGGGATCGCCGCCGTCGTGCAGCCCGAGGAGGTTGCCCTCGATCTGTTCCTCGGCGTCGCAGCAGGCTACGTGGCTGTGCTCCTCGCCGCCCCACGCCCCGTGTCCCCCGGATTCGAGGGGTCCCGTTGGCTGGTGGGGGCCGTCTCCGCCGGGCTCGCCGTGGCCCTCGCCGTCGCCGTGGCAACCTTCCTCCCCATGGGTGAGAAGCAGCCCTGGCGCTCGAATCTCAACGAGGCCCCCATCGAACTGGGGGACCCCACCGTTGATCTGGAGGAGAACCTGCATCGTCCGGACCCCGTGGACGTGCTGCGCTACACCTCCAGTGACGGCGCACCCCACTATCTGCGCACCACCGCGATGACGAGGATCACGACCAACGGTGCGCAGCTCGACTCGATGCGGCTGCGTTCCGGGGACCTGGCCGGGGCCTACGACTTCCCCGGAACGAAGGTCGACCTCTCGATCTCCATGGCCTTTCCCTCCCAGTACCTGCCGGTCCCGTTCTCGCCCGAGCAGTTCCGGGCTGACGGGAAGTGGGGCTGGGACCCGGACACGCTCGCCGTCGTCGCGACCGGGCAGGAAGGGGCGCGACAGAGCCAGCGGCTGGACTACACGGTGACCTCGGTGATCCCCCAGCACGACGCCGCGACCATCGCCGCCGCGAAGGCGGGGAAGAGCCCCGACGGGGAACGCAGCCTCGAGGTTCCCCAGGACGTCCCCGCCCGAGTCGCCGACCTGCTCGCCGAGATCACCAAGGGCGCGGAGACGGACGGCCAGAAGGCCCTCGCCCTGGTGGAGTTCTTCCAGTCCGATCAATTCACCTACACGCTCGAGGCCCCCGGTTCATCCAGCACCAGCGCCCTGGCCGATTTCCTCCTCAACGAGCGAGCGGGGTACTGCATCCATTTCTCGATCAGCATGGCCCTCCTCTCGCGCATGTCCGGCATCCCGGCCCGGGTCGCGGTCGGATTCACCGGGGGAACCGCTGACGGCAACGGTTTCCGGGTGACGACGGACAACATGCACGCCTGGCCCGAGCTGTACTTCGAGGGCCTGGGGTGGGTACCCTTCGAGCCAACCAAGTCCTACGGCGGCGGCAGCAGCGGGGAGGGCAACCAGCCCGCACCGCCCCCGTCCACCGAATCCGCCGCCCCCACCACGCCGGAGGCGACCCCGAGTCCCTCACCGGAGCCAACCCCCACGGCCGAGGCGAGCCCGGAGCCCAGCCCCTCCGGGCAGCCGGGTGCCAGCGACGACCAGCCGGGGCCCGCCGACGGGAGCTCGGGCAGCCCGTGGTTCTGGCCGGTGGTCGGCCTCCTCGGGCTCCTCGTCCTCGCCGTCCTCCCGGCGGTCATCAGGTGGGCCCGCGGCTGGTGGCGGCTCCGACCCTCCCGCGCCGGGGCGGACCTGGCCTCCGCCGCGTGGCGGGAGTTGCGGGACACCTTCACCGATGCCGGACTCCCCTGGGAGCCCGGATCGCCCGGGGCAGCGGCGGCCACCATGGCCGCGGGCCTCGGGAGGGAGGCGGCGACGGACCTGAGGCTGGTCGCCGATCTCGTGGAACGCACCCTCTACGCACAACAGGCCCCGGACCCGGGCGAACTGCCGAGCGCAACGCGTCGGGCACGGCGCCTGATCCTGGGCGGACTGCCGCCGACCCAACGCTGGTCGGCACGCCTGCTACCCCGCTCGCTCATCCGCCCGCGACGGAGGTGATGGGCGGCGGGATCGCCGCCTACAATGGAGTTCCCAGGGATTGACCGGTCCCGGCACGAAGGAGGGTGTGGATGGCTCTGTCCGAGCAGGAACAGCGACGTCTCGAGCAGCTGGAGGCCTCCCTCATGGAGGAGGATCCCCAACTGGCCGACACCCTCCGCGGCGTTCCTCAGTACAAGGTTCAGAAGCGCCGGGCGACCCTGGCGGTCCTCGGGTTCGTCGCGGGTCTGACAGCCCTCGTGGTCGGGATCCAGATACACCCGGCCGTCTCGGTGATCGGCTTCGTGCTCATGCTGGCCTCCGCGATCGTGGGCCTCAGCGCCTGGACGAGGATCTCGGAGGACGGTGTCCCCGCCGATCACGGTCACGCACCTCGCCCGGTGAAGCCGCAGTCGACCAGCGATTTCATGGAGAAGCTCGAGGAGAGGTGGCGCCGCCGCCAGCAGGGCGAGGATCGCTGAACCTCCCCGGTGTCGTGGGCCGATACAGTTGACCCGCGACACGAAGGAGGCACGATGGGCGATCCCCACCAGGTCATCGACCGACACCGGCTGGACAATGGTCTCGAGCTGGCGGTGATGCCGGATCCCCGCTCCCCCGCCGTCGCGATCAACCTCAGCTTCGTCGTCGGCTCCGTCGACGAGGATCCCCACGCCACCGGCTTCGCCCACCTCTTCGAACACCTCATGTTCCAGGGATCCGCGCAGGTCGCCCCGGGGGAACACATGGCGACGATCGAGTCGCTGGGCGGCTCCATCAACGCCTACACCTCCTCGGACCGCACCGTCTACCACGAGACCGTCCCACCGGGGGCGCTGGAGCTGGCCCTGTGGCTGGAGGCGGACCGGATGCGCAGCCTCGACATCTCCCGGACCAACCTCGACGCGCAACGCGACGTCGTCGCCCAGGAGAAGGCCCAGCGCTACGACAAC
Organism: Arachnia propionica; assembly: GCF_003932785.1. Lineage (GTDB taxonomy): Bacteria > Actinomycetota > Actinomycetes > Propionibacteriales > Propionibacteriaceae > Arachnia > Arachnia propionica_B. The sequence continues at coordinate 44,250 of NZ_RQYT01000009.1, forward strand.
CGCCCCTACGGCGACCTGCTGGAACTGCTCGTGGCCCAGCACTTCCCCGCGTCACACCCCTACGGTCACCTCCCGATCGGCTCGATGGCGCATCTGGCCGAGGCCGATCTCGCGGATGTGACGGCGTTCCATGAGCGCTGGTACCGCCCGTCGAACGCGAAACTCGTCATCTGCGGTGGCGTCACCACCCGGGCGGCCGTGGACCTGGTGGAGCGGCACTTCGGCGACATCGAGGACGTGGCCGTGCCGGAACGCGGTGCGCTGCCGGACCCCGAGCCACGCCCGACCCGGCGGGTGGTCCGGGGGCAGGTGCCGCACCCGCTGGTGTTCACCTCGTGGCTCGGCCCCCGCGCCGACGAGCCGTCACACCTCGCACTCGACCTCGGGCTGGGCATCCTCGGGGACGGTCAGGCGTCCCGACTCCATCGCCGCCTGGTCAAGGAACGCGCCGTCGCGCAGGAGACCCACACCTTCCTGCTCTCGAACCTGCGCGGCGCCTCCCTCGCCGTGATTCAGGCACGCCCCGCCGAGGGCAAGGACCCGGACGAAGTCACGGCGGCCCTCGAGGAGGAGCTGGTCTCCTTCAACGGTCCCGACGCCCAGGAGCTCGACAGGGCCAGGGCCAGGGCCGAGCGGGACTGGCTCGAGGAACTCGCCACCGTGGCGGGGCGGGCCGCCGTCGCGGCCGACGCCTGGCTGACCCACGGGGACCCCGAACGGATGAACTCCCATCTCGACGAGGTGTCCGCCATCCGCGAGCAGGACATCGCCGAGGCCGTCGCGGCCAGAACCGGCGCCGGTCTGCTCCACTACCTTCCCGAGGAGTCGAAGTGAGCCGACCCGCCGTCACCGACCCGTCCCCCTGGCAGTTCCCCCTGCCCCACGAGACCCGGCTGGACAACGGTCTGCGCCTGTGGCGCATCCACCTGCCGGGGCAACGACTCGTCGCCGCCGAACTCGTGCTCCCGGCGCCCGTCGCAATGGAGGACCGCCGCCTGGAGGGGGTCGCCGCCGTCGCCCTGCACGCCGCGGACGAGGCGACCCGATCCCACCCGGACGTCATCGAGCAGCTCGAGTTGCAGGGGGCGGCACTCGGCGGGTCCACCGGCTGGCACCACACGCACCTGTCGCTCAGCGTCCCGGCACGGCGGCTGCCCACCGCACTGCGGCTGTTCGCGGAGGTGGTGATGGAGCCCGCCTACGACGACGATGCCGTCGCCCATCACGTCGAGGCCCTGGATGCGGCGTGGCGACAGCGCATGGCAGCGCCCGCAGGTCGCGCACCGCAGCAGCTCCGCGCCGCCCTGTTCGGGCCGGAGTGCCGGGAGGGACGCGAACTCACGGGGACCGCCGACACCCTCGCCGCGATCCGACCCGACGACGTGGTCGCCTGGCATGCCCGCCACTGGCACCCCGCGGGAGCCACGCTGGTCGTCGCGGGCGATCTGGAGGACCTCGACGACACCTCCCTGCTCTCCCCCTTCGAGCGGTGGCACCCCGGCGTCCCGACCGAGACACCGGAACCGAGCGCACGGGACCGGGGAGGCTGCGTGGTCGTGGACCATCCGGGGGCCGCACAGACCGTCATCCGCGCGGCCCAGTTCACGCCCGGCCGCCACGATCCCTCGTGGCCGGCGCTGAAACTCGGCGGGCACGCCATGGCGGGGGCGTTCTCCTCCCGACTCAACCTGGAGCTGCGTGAACGTCGCGGCTTCACCTACGGCGTCTCCGGCGGCGTGGCGCCCCGCCGGCACGGCGGCTGGTTCACCGTCGCCGCGGCCGTGGCCAACGAGAGCGCCGCGGAGTGCATCAGCCTGCTGCACCAACACCTGGCCCTTCCGGAGGACCTCACCGCCGAGGAGGTGGCGGACTGCGCCCGTTTCCTCGTCCAGGTGGCTCCGCTCAGCTACGAGACGGCCGGTGACATCGCCCACCAGAGCGCGGTCCTGGCAGCCGCCGAGGAGCACCCGCGTTTCGTCAACGAGGTGAACGCCCGCTACGCCACCACATCGGCCGCCGAGGCCTCGGAGACCTGGCGGCGCCTCATCAGCCCGGAACGGCTGACCGTGGTGCTCGTCGGGCCGGCCGAGCAGCTCAGCCGGGACCTGGAGCGGGCGGGCATCGCCCACGAGGTGATGCCCGCCACCCCCTGAGGGACTCCTACTCCTGCTCGAGCAGGGTGAGCGCCTCCTCGGCCTTCTGCTTGGCCTCCTGGTTCAGCCGCTGGTACCCGGCGAGGTCACCCGCCCGCAGTGCCTCATCCGCGGCGGCGTGCTTGTCGACGGCCTCCTTGACCAGTTCCTTGGCCCGTTCCGCCGGCGGCTGGGCCGATGGGACGGTGCCCTGGCTCGGGGTCTGACCCTCGACGGGCTGCTCACCCGTCGCGGCGCCCGCGTCGCCCTGGAACACCTGGTCGAGGGCGGCCTGGAGGGTGTCGCCGATTCCGACGTGCTCGCCGAACCGGACCACGACGAACCGCAGGGCGGGATAGCCGCCGCTGGTCTCACTCGTCTGCGTGTAGATGGGCTGCACGTACATGAGCCCGCCGCCCACGGGCAGGGTCAGCAGGTTGCCGTAGATCGCCCTGGCATTGCCCTGCCGGTTGAACGGGAGCAGCCGGTCCGCGACCGTCTCATTCGTGGAGATGGCGTTGTAGGTCTGCCCCGGTCCGGGGATCTGCTTGGCATCCGACAGCTTGAGCGCCCGCAGCTTCCCGTAGTCGGGGCTCGTCGCGTCGGCGTTGACGGCCAGGTACACCGACAGGTTCTCGCGCCCCCTCGGGACGAAGACCGTGGTGTTGGAGTAGTAGGCCTGGTCGTCGCCCGGCCACTTGATGGTGAGGAAGTACGGGGGCTCCTTGGTGCCCTGCTGCCCACCGTGGACGGGGTCCGACGGGACCTCCCAGATGTCCGACTGCTGGAAGAAGGTGTAGGGGTTCGTCGTGTGGTAGAGCCCCATCACCTGGCGCTGGACCTTGAACAGGTCCTGCGGGTACCGCAGGTGGGCCATGAGCTCCGGTGAGATCTCGGACTTCGGGGTGATGAGTCCCGGGTACACCTTCGACCAGGTCTTGAGGATCGGGTCCTCCTCGTCCCAGCCGTAGAGCGTGACGGTGCCGTCGTAGGCGTCAACGGTCGCCTTGACGGAGTTGCGCACGTAGTTGACCTGGGTGCCCCGCACCAGCTGGTTGCCGGTCGTGCGGGTGTCCCGGATCACGCTGGTCCAGTCAACCCGTGAGGAGTTCGGGAAGTCCGCACTCGTGGTGTAGGCGTCGATGATCCACACGATCCGACCGTTGACCGCGCTCGGGTAGGGGTCGGAGTCGACGGTGAGGAACGGGGCGACCTGGCGCACCCGTTCGACGGGGACCCGGTCGTGGAGCAACCGGGAGTCGGAGTTGACACGCTCGGACAGCAACAGGTTGACGTCCCCGAAGCGGATCGCGAACGCCGCCTTGTTGATGAAGTTCCCGATGGGGACCCCACCGGCTCCGGTGTAGGTGTACTTCGTCTCGGTGTGTCCCTCGCCACCGCCGGGGGTGTCGAGCTCGACGGGGTCCATCGACTCCGGGGCACCGGCGATCACCCAGTGGGTGGACTCCTCCCCGAAGTAGATCCGGGGCTGGTCGATGCCCAGCAGCCCCTCGGTGGGGATGCCGCCGGAGAAGAAGGTCGGCTCGCCGTTGGACTCACGCCGGTTGCCGTAGGCGGCCACCATCCCGTACCCGTGGGTGTAGACGGTGTGCTTGTTGTTCCACGTGTTGCCGGCCTCGACCACGTCGAGATCCAGTTCACGGGCAGCGACCACGGCATCCGTCTCCCGCCCCTCGATGGCGTAGCGGTCGACGTCGAGGGTGGTCGGGAACCGGTAGTAGCCCCGGACCTGCTGCAGCTGTTCGAAGGTCTGCGCGATGACGGCCGGATCCATCAGACGGATGGCGGGCAGGGACTCCGCGTCCTGACGCAGCTGGCCCGCGCTCACCGTCGTGACCGCCTCGTAGTCGGTGATCTCGACGTCGTCGATGCCGAAGGCGTCCCGGGTGGCGGCGATGTTGTTGGCGATCCAGGGCCGTTCCAGATCGGGCTCGTTGGGCTTGACCACGAAGCTGTGGATCACCCACGGGTAGACCGAGGAGACGATGAGCGACGACACCACGAGCAGACCGACGGAGACCCCGGGGATGCTCCAGCGCACCTTGACCGCGTTGTAGAAGCAGAGCAGGGCGCAGATGATGGCGATGCAGGCGATGATGAGGCTGGCCGGGATCCGCGCGGTGGCGTCGGTGTAGTTGACGCCCGTGAACAGGCTGTTCTGCGTGGTGAGGAAGCCGTACCGGTCGAGGAACATCGAGATGCCGTAGAGCAGCAGGGCGACCCCCAGCAGCACGGAGACCTGCTGCTGGGCGGGTTTGCCCGCCCGAAGGTTCCCGGAGCCGCGGAAGGCGGCCGCGTTGATGGACCCGGTCAGGAAGTGCACCATGAGCGCCCCCACGAGCGCCGCGACGACGACGAGGGTGAGGAACGAGATGACGAAGCGCCACCAGGGCAGGTGGAAGACGTAGAAGGAGGCGTCCAGTCCGAACACCGCGTCCTTCGACCCGAACTCCGTTGCACGGATCCAGGCGAGGAACGTCTGGTCCTGCCCGGAGGCGAACGCCCCGCCGAGGGCCACGCCGACCAGCGCCGGCACGAGCATCATGATCCGGGAGCGACGATCCAGGTTGTCCCGGAGCTGGATGAGGAACTCGGAGTCCAGGTTGCTGCGTCTGATCGGTGGCCGGAGCCGGTAGGCCAGGGTCATCGACGCGAAGACCGCCGCCCCCATGAGCAGGCCGAACACGACGAACAGCCCGACCCGGGCCGTCAGCTGGGTGACGAAGACCGTGGTCGCGGAGACGCTGCGGAACCACAGGAAGTCGGTCCAGAAGCGGGCAGCCAGTGCGGCGACGAGGGCCAGCACGCCCAGGATCCCGACCGTGATGATGAGGGGACTGCGGCGGGGGGCCTCCAGGGCCTCAGCAGCCATCATGCCTCCTTGCTCAGGGTGGAGAGGAGCGCGTCGGCCAGTCCGGGGACCAGGTCCTCGGCACCGAGCAGATCCTCGGGGTTGGACACGAGCCGGGCCAGGCCATGCCTGGTCCCGTCACGCAGGACACCGACGACGAAACGCACATCGGTGCGCGCCGGGTGGGAGTTGACGAAGTCGACGGCCTTGTCGTCGTCCTCCGGGATCTCCCCCTCGAACTCGGGGGGGAGCAGGGCGCGTTCCATGGCGAGCGCACAGCCCAGCACCGTGTCCGGCCAGGAGATGCGCTGCAGCCGCTCGAACAGGTCGTCACCGACGGTGAACTCGTCCTGTTCGATGGCGGTCAGGGAGTCCGGCGCGGTCTGCGCGACCCTGTCCCGCAGCTGTGGTTCGAGTTCGAGCAGCGCCCCCGTCTCCACGAGGGCGAAGAGGCGGGCTGGCTGGTCCCAGCCGAGCTGGGAGACGTGACGTTCGATCTCCGCGAGGGCGGCCAGCAATCGGCTCTGGTCTTTCTCACTCACAGGTGGGAACCTCCTCGTTGGGTTTGCCTTCCTCCAGCATCTGGAGCGCCGCGATGGCGTCCTTCAGCGTCGAGACGGGGATGAGGCGCAACGACGTCCGCAGTCCCCCGAGGTCGGCGCAGTTCGTCCGGGGCAGCAGGAAGACCTTCGCCCCGGCCTTCTCCGCCCCCTTGATCTTCTCCCGGACACCACCGATGGCAGAGACCTTGCCCGCCGCGTCGATCGCTCCGGTTCCCGCGACGACCGAGCCCTCCGTGAGCACGCCGTCGCTGATGCGGTCGTAGACGGCGAGCGCGAAGACGAGCCCTGCCGACGGGCCGACGATGTCCGGGTCGATGCGGTAGTTCACCGTCGGCGCGTACCGGTAGCCGATGCTGGTGGTGATGCCGACGCTCGCGGCACCGTCCGCCCCGGCGACCGCCGTGACGGTCACGTTGGTGACCTCACCGCCGCGGATCACCCGGAACACGATCGGGTCGCCGACGTTGCGGCGGCGCACGGCGTCGCGCACCGCCTCCGCCTTCGACACGTCCTCGTTGTCGATCGCCTCGATGAGGTCACCCGGCTCCAGGACCCCGTGGGAGGGGCCGGACAGCACGACCCCCGAGACCATGGGCATCGCCGTCACCGCCTGACCCGCCGCCCTCAGCGCGGCGACCGTGGCGTTGACCCGGGAGGTGTCCATCATCGCGACGGCCTCGCTCTGGACCTCCTCGTTCGACTTGCCCGCCGGGTAGACGACATCCCGCGGCAGGGCGTCGGAGTCCTCGACCAGATGGGCGATGAGGGCCTCGGGCAGGCTGACGCTGGAGTCGACGCGGCTGGTGGAGACGGTGGTCATGAGCAGCGTGCCGCCACTCGAACTCGTCGGCAGCCCCGAGATCTCGATGAGGGGGCCATCGCTGGTCGAGCTCAGCACGTCGACGGTCTGTCCGGGACGCCACGTGACGAAGGGAACGGGGGTCAGCACGATCGCGACGGCCAACATGACGAACAGCACCGAGGACACCACCGCGACCAGATTGCGCGACACACCATCCCCCTTCCTCGTTGCCCTGTGGGTGTGGGAAAGCGTACCAAGCCCGCCAGCACACGATCTGACGCGATCTCTTGGTGCCATGAGGTTCAATGGATGTCTGAGTCATCGTGAAAGGGGCGTCATGACCACTCCAGGAGGTTTCGACTTCGAGCAGCTCCGCCGGATGCTGGAGCAGCTCGGCCTTGAGGCCGACAACCTCAACCTGGCCGATCTGATGGGGCGGATGCAGCACCTGCAGGCGGCCGGAGGAATCGGCTTCACCCCTGCGGACCAGGACCCGGACGCGGCCTGGCGCACCACCATCACGCGCGCCATCAACGCGACCCGGGAGCTGGGCCCGGACCCGGAGCACTCGGCACAGGAGAAACTCGCCATCGCGGATGCGGAACGGCTGGCCCAGTCCTGGCTGGACCCGGTGACGTCGTTCAGCGCGGCCGGCGTGCCGCCCCTGACGCTGCGGCGCAGCGAATGGCTCCTGGCCACCTCCGAGGGCTGGCGCAAGCTCGTCGAGCCCATCATCGAGGGCCTGGCCGTGGCGCTCCAGCGCGGGGCCGGGGACCCGACCGATCCGGAGCTGCAGGGCCTGAGCGCCATGCTGGCCCCCATGATGCGCACCGCCGCCTCCCTGGTGTACCGGGAGCGTCTCGGCAGGGTGCTGGCCGCCGTGGCCGCGTCGACCCTCACCGGCTCGGAGATCGGCATCCGGCTCGCTACCGGCTCCCAGGCGACGATCCTCCCCATCAACGTCGCGGAGTTCACCCGCGACCTCGACCTCCCCGAGGGCGACGTGGTGCTCCACCTGCTGCTGCGCGAGGCGGCCCGGCAGCGCCTGTTCGACTCGGTGGGCTGGCTGACCCCGCAGCTCGAGGCCCTCCTCGCGCACTTCGCCCGGGAGATCCACATCGACTTCGAGGCCCTGACGGAGCAGCTGCACCCCGCCATGGAGGAGATGAACCTGGAGGAGATCGTCGCCGTGAGCGAACAGGTGCAGCGTTCGTTCTTCAAGCCAGCCTCCACCCCCACGCAGCTGGAGATCCTCGGGCGGCTCGAGGTCCTGCTGGCCCTCATCGAGGGCTGGGTGGACCATGTCGTGGCGAGCGCCGCCCAGCACATGCCGACGGCCCCGCAGCTGGCCGAGGTGGTGCGTCGCCGCCGGGCCTCCGGCGGCCCGATCCGGGACGTGTTCAAGGATCTCCTCGGGTTGGAGCTCCACCCGAGGCTCGTACGCGACGCCGAGAACCTGTGGGCCTCGCAGGAGCACGCCCACGGCCCGGAGGCCCGCGACGCGATCTGGCGCCATCCCGATCTGTTGCCGACCGCGAAGCACCTCGCGGATCCCCTGTCCTACGTCCATCCCGATCACCGGACGGATGACGAGGGTGACCTCGACGCGGAGCTGCGCAGGCTGTTGGGGGATTGATCCCTCCCCCTTGACGGGGACCCCCTCGACAGGATTGACTATGTGCAGGTCCTCATCCGGGCCGGCACGCAGGGGAAGGCGAGCCACCGGATGGGGACCTCTCACGTCGAGGCCGAGAGATGCCCCCGGATGACGTCCAGCACTGCATCGCCGTACCGGTCCACCTTCACCGCCCCGATGCCCGGGAGCCTGAGCAGCCCGGCCCGGTCAGTCGGCACCGCCTCGGCGATGGCCTGGAGGGTGGCGTCCGTGAACACCACGAAGGCGGGCTGTGAGGCCGCCTTCGCCGTCTCCAGCCGCCACTGCTTCAGCACCGCCAGGAGCTCCTCGTCGTAGGGGGCCTCACAGTCGTGGTGGCGTCCCAGCTTGCGTTCCGCCGCGTCGTGGAGCTGCCCCTCACACACCGAGCAGGTGCGCGAACGCAGACTTCTCCTCGGCTTCGGGTCCTCCCGGGTCGCGGGTGTGGCCGCGCCCGGCACCAGATTGGTGAGGAACCTCGACCGGGTGCCACGCCCCCTGGCCGGGGAGGTGGGCCAGGACAAGCGCAGCCGCTTGCGGGCCCGGGTGACGGCGACGTGCAGGAGCCGCCGCTCCTCCGACAGCGCCGGCTCCTCCTGGCTCAGGGCGAAGGGCACCATGCCCTCCCGCACCCCGACGACGGCGACGGCGTCCCATTCCAGGCCCTTCGCGGCGTGCATGGTGGCGAGCGTGACCACGCTCGTCGTCGGCGGTGTCTCGAGGCTCATGTGCTCGGCGAGCCAGGCACCGAACTCGGGGCCGCTCCAGTCGGGATCGGCGGTCTCCTGGTCGCGGATCATGTGCACCAGCGCCGAGACCGATTCCCAGCGCTCCCGCTGCGCCCCCATGCCCGTGGGCGCCTCCTCCTGCCAGCGGATCGCGGCGAGCACGAGGTCGAGGAGTTGCCGGGGCGTCGCGGTGGGGCGTTCGGTGACGAGTCGTTGCAGCCGCGTGACGACGTCGCGAACCTCGGGACGCTCCCAGAACCGATCGGTGCCCTTGACCTGGTAGGGGATCCGTTCCGCGTCGAGCGCCGCCTCGAGCACGGGCGACTGCGCGTTGATGCGGTAGAGGACGGCGCACTCCCCCCACGGCACCCCCTCCTCTCGACGCTCCCGCAACCACGCGACCACCGCCTGCGCCTCGTCCTCCTCCGTCCCCTCGGCCACGAACTCGGGTGGAGTCCCGGGCCCGTGCGTCGCACGCAGGTCCGCCGATCCCCGGTGGCGACGAACGACCCGGTTCGCCAGGTCGACGATGGTCCCGCTGGAGCGGTAGTTGCGGACGAGGCGCACGGTCCTGGCGCCGTCGTGCTCCCGGGCGAAGCCGAGCAGGAAATCGGCCCGCGCCCCCGCGAAACCGTGGATGGCCTGCTGGGGGTCGCCGACGACGCAGATGTCGGGGCGGCCGTCGACCCACTGGGAGATGAGGCGGTGCTGGATGGCCGAGACGTCCTGGTACTCGTCGACCACGAAGTGGCGGTAGGTGGTGCGGATCTGCTCCGCGACGGCCGGGTGCTCCGCGATCATGGACGCGGCGCAGAGCAGGATGTCGTCGAAGTCCACCACGCCCGCCGCCGATTTCACGTTCTCGTAGCCCATCATCACCTGGGCGACGCGCTCGGGTTCCACCCCCGCCACCTCGCGCCCCCGCGCCAGCTCCGGGTACCGGGCGGGCGGGACGTTGCTCGACTTCGCCCACCCGATCTCGGCGGCGAGGTCGCGCACGAGCGCGGTCTCGGAGTTCCCGAGCACCTGGTTGGTGGCCCTGGCCACGAGCGCGAAGGCGTTGTCGGCGACGGCGGGGAACTCCGAGCCGTAGGCCCTCGGCCAGAAGTATCGGCACTGGCTGAGGGCGGCCGCATGGATGGTGCGTGCGGTCACCCGACGCACCCCGAGCCCCGCGAGTCGGGTCTTGAGTTCCCCCGCGGCCCGGGTGGTGAAGGTCACGGCGAGGGTGGCGTTGGCGGCATAGCGACCCTCCCGGACGGCGTGGGCGACGCGATGGGTGATGGCCCGGGTCTTTCCCGTCCCGGCCCCGGCCAGCACGGCGAGGGGGGCGTCCAGCAGTGTCGCGACCTGGCGCTGTTCCGGGTCGAGCGCGTCGAGGATCGGATCGTTCATGCCGTCGGCCTCTCCGCGGCCAGGAGCCGTCGCCGGACCCGCTCGACGTCCTCGGCCGTGGCCCGGAGAGTCCAGTGACGTTCGGGACTTCCGGTGTAGGTGCTGAACCAGGCGCCGACGAGGCGGCCCGCCACGTGGCTCGCCCCGACCGCGTGGACGGATCCGAGGCGCACCGTGGTGGTCTTCTCCCCCACGAGATCGCGCCGCACCACGACGATGTCCTTCGCCTTGTCGATGTGGAAGCGCGTGAAGAAACGGCCGAGGATCAGCAGGGGAACCGCCCAGGCCAGGGCCAGGGCGAGCGCGATCCCCCATCCGGACGGGCGGACGAGCCACATCACGACACCCGTGACGACGAGGGGCAGCGAGACGAGGAGCAGCTTCCCGAGCGAGGCGAGGACGCGGGAACGCGGCTCCACCAGGGAACCCGAGGGGGTGATGTCGGCGAAGTGTTCGTGGGCGATGGCCTCGACCGTGGCTATCGGCAGGGTCGGCAGCACGGTGTTGGTCTCCGTCTCGAGGTCCTGATCGCGGGTGAGCACCCCGAGCCGGGCGCGACCGAGGATCCGTTCCACGAGGTTCCGGTGCACGACGAGGCCACGCACGGCCGCCGGGTCGAACCGACGGTCCTTGCGTTCGATGAGTCCGTAGGTGGTCACCAACCGCCCGCCCACGATGCGGACGTGGAAGTCGTTGAACTTCACGACGGTGGAGACGAGCCCGACGGCCAGGGCCGCGACGAGGACCGCAGTCACTTTGCCCCAGACCGGCACGCCGTCGAACACGGAGAGGTAGCCGTCGAGGACGGGAAGGTCGTCGACGAACTCCCACAGCGAGATCAGGCCGCCGGCTCCCAGGAGCAGGATCTGGCCCCGCACCAGGGCCATGACGACCAGGTCGGCGACGCTCGCCCGATAGATGGGGACGATCTCCTCGCGTGGCTCTGTCGGCGCTGCGCCACCCGGAACATCCGGGGAGGGCTCCTCGACCGCCACCGGGGTGGCGGGCTGCTCGACAGCGACTCCCCCGGCCCGCTGCTGGATCTCGGCGAGGAGGGCGGCATCCACCCCGGCGAAGGTGATCCCGCCGGTGGAGCCTCCCTCCTGGGTGAGGTGGACCTCGTGGAGCCCCAGGAGTCGCTGACCCCAGTGCTGGGTGACGTCGACAGCGGTCATGGCGTCCCACGCCATGGTCCGCACCGAACGGGTGAACACCCCGGAGCGTCGTTCCACCCCGTTGGGCAGGAACCGGAACCGGGTGAAGTACCAGCTGAAGGGGTGGGAGACCAGCTGGAGGGCAAGGAGCGCGAGCAGGACCCAGGAGAACCTCGAGACGAGGCTGTCGGGGGTCTGCGATCCGACAGCCAGCAGGATGACGAGAGCCAAGGTCTGCCCCGCGTCCTTGAACAGACTCGCCAGGATGCTGCGCGCTGGGCAGCGGAAGGAGTTCACCGCTCCTCCCGTTCTGCCGCCTCGAGGATGAGGACCCGCAGCCGTTCCGCCTCGTCGGGGTGGACGGACCCGATCTCGTGCTCGCCCACCACCTGGTGGACGGTGACCGTGGCGAGGTTGAACCGGCGCTGGATCGGCCCCTCCGTCACCACGGCGTTGAGGATCTTCGGGGTGGCGATGGTGACGGTCCTGAGCAGGAGGCGGCCCTGGGTGATGAACACCTCCCGGTCGTTCACCCGGTACCCGTGGTTGCGGAACCTGAGCGGGATCAGGATGAGCTGGACGACGGTGAGGACCACGATGCCCGCCGGGACGAGGAGCCACCACGTCGACCAACCGAACCACAGGACGGCCGCGACGCCCGCCACCGTCGTCACGACCCCCCAGAGGAGGTTCGACACCAACCAGTAGGCTCGGGTGGGGGCGGGAAGTCTCGTCAGATCACCTTGGGTCATCCTGTGTCCTCTCCGAACGCAGCGTGTGGCTGGGGCGCGGTCATCGCCTCAACACTATGCCCTCCCACCGACAACCGGCGGTTGTGACAACCTCTGAGAGGGCGCGCGGATAGGCGAATCCACTGCGGTCGCCCCGGTGACCCCCTGACTTCGTTGTCCTCCTCGAACGCACAATCCAGTGCGCTCCTCGTCGTCCGCCTTGCCATGAGGCCACCGTGACGATCCTCGTCACGATCCCCCCATCCGCGTACCCTCTAAGCTGGGCGCGTCGGTGGACCTGGAAGGGTGGTGGCACGATGGACGCGCCGGGGATGGAGCAGCTGCAGCGGCTGACCGAGGAACACAATCGTTGGCTGCACGAGCTGGACCCGCTGGCCGGGCCGGTCGAGGTACCCGCCGGCGACCGCTGGGTCTCCGTCGGACCAGAACTCGTCGGCTCCTGGCAGGTCAGCCACACCGATCCGCGCGCCCCCTACGCCCTCTGGGCCCCCGATGTGGTGGAGAACCTCACCTTCCGCTCCTCCTCCCTGCCCACCACCGAGGCCTTCGCCGAGCTCCTCGCGGCGTGGCTGAGCGCCAGGGAGCCCCTCGAGGCCCGCCTCGGGGTCAACGTCCCCGCCATGGCGACGACCCTCATCCCCGCGCTGCTCGCCCACGGGTTCCACCCCACGACCAGCGCCGCGGTGCGGACCGTCAAGGATGAGCCGATCCCCGTGCCGGACCCGCACGTCCGGGTCCGCGACGCCCGCCCGGGTGATCGTGACACGATGCTGGACCTGCTGGAGGAGATGCACGTCGCGGAGCTGCCGTTCGGGGCGACGATGGGGCGTCCCGACCCCCGCGACCTCCTCGGGGTCTACGTCGACGAGGCCCTGTCGCGTCCCGGCTGGAGCTGGCTGGCCCTGAGCGACGACCGGCCGGTCGGGCTGCTCACGCTCAATCCCCCGCAGGACTCGGAGTGGGCGGCGCCCCTCGTGTCGATCCGGCCGGTGGCGTACCTCGGTTTCGCCGCGGTGACCGCGGCCACCCGGGGCTCCGGGGTGGGACGGGCGCTCGTCGCCCACGCCATGTCCCGGGCCGCCGGGGCCGGGTGCGCCGCCGTCGTGCTCGACCACGCCTCCTTGTCGCCGCTGTCCTCGCCGTTCTGGCACCGGCAGGGTTTTCGGCCGTTGTGGAGTCGCTGGGCCCGTCCGGACAGCCTCGGCGGCCGATGAGATGGCGACGCTGCGACGGCACACCGCGGCCCGATGGGACGACCTGATCGACGGCCTCGCGGCCTGGGCGCGGGATCTGGGGCTGGGGGTCCTCGACCGGGCCCGGGTCATCGTGCCCTCCCCGGCCGTCGGACGGCTCGCAGGTCAGGCGTTGGCCGGGCGACTCGGCATCCTGGCCGGGATCGTCTTCGTCACCCCGGAGGAGTGGCGGATCGAGCGGGAACGCAGCCTGGGCGACGGGGAGTCCTCGCCGTGGCGGGGCCGTGCCCTGCACCTCGCGGTCTGGGAGGCGCTGCAGGATCCCGCGCTCCTGGGTGAGCACCGTGCCCTGGCCGCGCACCTGGCTGACGGGCGCATCCTGGAGGCGTCCCGACGCATCGCCCGGGTCCTGGCCGTCCACGTCGAGCATCGCCTGGATCTCGTGGCGGGCTGGTTGAGTGATCCCGATCCCGCCGGCCTGCCCGAGCACCTCGCCTGGCTTCCCGAGCTGTTCGTCCGGGTCAGCGAGCTCCTTGAATGGGATCCCGTGGAGGAGTTCGAGCGGTTGCGCAGTGAACTGCCCCAGCTCGAGGACCTCCCCACCGCCATGCTGTTGTGTCCCGACCTCTCCCCCACCACCGAGTTGCTGCTCGCCGCCGGTCCCGCGGACGTCGTCGACTTCGAGCTCGACGGCACCGCCCGGCCGACGAGTGTCACGTGGCTGGGATCGCACGGCCCGCAGCGGCAGGTCGAGCTGGTCCGCGACGAGCTGTGTCACCTGCTCGCCGCGCATCCGGAGCTGGAGCCCCGCGACATCCTCCTCGTCGTCGACGACCCGGCGGCTTGGTGGCCGGCCCTCACCGCCGCCCTCGCGCCGACGAGCGGCGGCGCCACCCGGCCCCATCCCGGACGCTCCCTGCGCCTGCAGCGTCCCCCCGCCGCCCGGGAGCCCAACCCGGTGCTGGCGCTGGTGGCCGAGGCGACGCGGCTGGCGGAGTCGCGCGTCGAGGCCTCGACCGCGCTCGACCTGCTGGGCCGGGCACCGCTGCGGCACCGCTGGTCGCTGCCGGAGCGCCCGGAGTTGGCGGAGCTGCTGGCGCGGGCCGGGGTCCGGTGGGGTCTGGATGCGCAGCACCGGGCCGCGCACGGACTGCCGGGGGTGACCCAGAACACCCTGGCGCGGGGACTGGACCGGCTGCTGGCGGGGATCACCCTCGCCCCCGACAGCCTCGCCCTGCCCATCGCGGGCGCGGAGGGAGTGACCTCACCCCAGCTGGAGGTGATCGGGGCGCTGACGGAGCTGTACTCGCGGCTGCGTCGCCACTCGCTCGACTCCGAGGCGGCAACGGTGCCGACGTGGGTGCAGCGCTCCCTCGGGCTCATCACGGGGACGATGTCCCTGCCCCGGGACGAGGAGTGGTTGCTGGAGGAGGCCACGACCCGGCTGGCCGCGCTGGCCCGGGAGACCACCCTCAGCCCCGTCGTCGTCACCGCCGCCCAGTTCGCCCGCCTCGTCGACGAGCTGGCCGCCCGGCCCAGCGCCCGCCCCGTCGTGGGGAACGGCGGGATGACCGTCGCCACCCCTGAGGAGGTTCCGGGCGCGGGTTTCAAGGTCGTGGCCCTGCTCGGACTCGATGACCCACCGGCTGCCGCCATGCCCGACGTCCCCGACCCGGCCCAGCTCCCCGACGCCCGGGAGGCGTGGTTCACCGCGTTGCTGGCCTCCGCCCGGGGCGCCGAGCACCTCGTCGTGACCCACCAGGCGCGGAGCAGCGTCACGGGGGACCCGCTCGAGGCGCCGACGGTGCTGGATCGCCTGGCGAGGTCGCTCGACCTCGCCCCCGATGTCCGGCAGGGCACGGCGACACCCCATGCCGCGGCGAACTTCCGGGGCCCGCGGCCGAGTTTCGACGCGCAGGCTCTGGCGGCGGCGCGACTCCAGGCCGATCGCGCCGTCAAGGCGCCGACGGCGTGCACCCGGCGGCGCCGCTCGGTCCTGGCCCTGCCGGAGTTGCCGTCCTCGCCCCGGGTGACGGTGGAGGAGGTGGCCCGGTTCCTCAAGGATCCCGCCCTGGCCTTCCTGAGGGAACGGGCGGGGATCCGTCCTCTCACCCCGGAGGATCCCAGCGACGACCTCGCCCTGACCGTCTCCGGACTCGACGCGTGGGGGGTCCGCTCCCGGCTGCTCGCCGCCGCCCGGGCGGGCGAACCCCCGTGGGATGCGGCCAGGGCGGAACAGCGTCGTGAACTCCTCCCGATCGGTCAGCTCGGCCGTTCCGGTCTGGAGGCGGATCTGGAACTCATCGGGGCGCTGTGGTTGCAGGCGCGGGACGACTGGGAGGCCCCGGTCACGGATCACCCCGTCTCCGTCGAGGTTGGGGGGACGCGCCTCGTCGGGCAGGTGCGGCTGCGTGGGGACCAGATCGTGGTGATGACCCCGAGCCAACCGCCCGGCCCCTTGTTCGAGCCCTGGGTCCAGATCCTGGCCCTGGCCGCGTCGGGGAGATACGCCCGGGCCCGGATCCACCACCTGCGGCAGGACTTCGGTCGTTCACACACCCAGGTGACGACGCTGGAGGTCCCCCCGAACGCCGCTGAGGTGCTGGGGTGGCTGGTTCGCGGGACGGTCCTGTCCCGGTCGCGGTTGGTTCCGGTCCCCGCCGGCCCTGCGCGGGAACTCGTCCAGGGCCTGCGAACGGGCAGACCTGCCCCGGAGGCCTGGTCCCGTCCCGTCGACGCATACGACTCCCCCTGGGCGTGGCGTCCCGGACACTGGGAGCACTTCTACGACCAGACCGCGGACCAGCTGTGGGTGGACCCACCCCAACCCGAGGACCCGCCCGGCGACGACCGGTTCGGCTCCTTCGGGCGATGGGCCTTCGCACTCCACGCCCCCCTCCTGGAGGCCACACGATGATCTTCGACATCACGGGCGACCTGCCCGACGGTTCCCTGCTGCTGGAGGCCAGCGCGGGCACGGGCAAGACCTGGACGATCGCCGGCCTGGCGGCGCGCCTCATCGCCGAGTACGACGTGCCCATCCGGCAGCTGCTGGTCATCACGTTCAGCAAGGCGGCCGCCTCAGAACTCCGCGGCCGCCTCCACCGTCGCCTGGTCTCCGTCGCTTCGGAGATCGAAAGGGCCAGGACGGGGACGACGCCGAGCGACCCGGTCGCCGCGCTGCTCGCGTCGTCGATGCCCGAGGTCGCCGTGACGCGGCTCCGGCGAGCCCTCGACGAGTTCGACTCCGCCACCGTCGCCACCATCCACTCGTTCTGCCAGGAGCAGCTGCGCTCCCTCGGGGTGCTGGGTGACTGGGACGGGGAGGAGGTTGCCGCGGATCTGCGCCGCCTCGTCACGCAGTGCGCCACCGACGAGTACCTGCGCCGGTACCGCGACCTGCAGGTGCCGCCGTTGGAGGCCAGACGTGCCCTCACGGTCGCGCAGGTCGCGGCCCCCTCCCGGCTGGGGCTGGTCTCCGACGACCGTGAGGCCCTGTCCTTCCACGAGGCGGTCCGCGACGACTTCGATCGACGGCGGCGCGAGCAGCGGCTGCTGTCCTTCGACGATCTGCCCCGCCGGCTGCGGCACCTCGTCACGGACTCGCCCGTCGCGGATCTGGTCCGAGCCGAGTTGGCCCGTCGCTTCCCCTTCGTCCTCGTGGACGAGTTCCAGGACACCGATCCCGACCAGTGGGAGATCCTCAAGCGATGCTTCGTCGAACGCGACGACGCCAGCGTCATCCTCATCGGCGATCCCAAGCAGTCGATCTACGGGTTCCGCAGCGCCGACCTGGGCTGCTACCTGGAGGCCGCCCGCCTCATGCCGCGACGAACCCTCGGCGCGAACCACCGCAGCGAGCCCGGCATCGTCAACGGGGTGAGGGAGCTGTTCGGGGACGTGGAGGTCGGCCCCGGGATCCGGGTGGAACCCGTGGATGCGGCCCGGGACGGGGCACTCGGAGCCCTGGAACTGCCCGACGATCCCGGCGCCCGGGTGTGGATCCGCGGCATGGCAGCCGAGCAGGGGGAACAGAGCGAGAAGGTGGTCACGGCCGATGTCGTCGCCCACGTGAAGGCCCTGCTCAGCCACGGCACCCTCCGGCACGACGACACCACCCGCCCGCTGGGCCCCTCGGACATCGCCGTGCTGACCCGCACCCGCGGCCGGGCCGTCCAGCTCGTCCACGCCCTCCAGGCAGCCGGGGTCCCAGCCACCTTCCTGGGCGGCGGTTCCGTGCTCCGATCCCCCGCGGTCAGGGACTGGGGCGCGGTGCTGGCCGCCGTTGCCCAGCCGACGCGCAGCCGCATCCTCGAGGCCTCGCTCGGCGACCTGCTCGGGGTGCGCCTGGGCGACCTCCTGGCCGCCCAGGACGAGTCCCCGGCCTCGCAGCGCATCCACGAGCTGGCCGCCCGGTTCGCCGCCGGTGGGGTCGCGGGTCTGGTGGGGGCGGCCCTCGACGGGGCGGCGTCCCGCCTGGTGACCCTCGGGGACGGGGAGCGACGCCTGAGCGACCTCCGTCAGATCGGCGACCTCCTCCTGACGAGCCGGGCCGGCACCGTCGCCGACCTTCAGGCCCACCTCGAGGACCTCACCGGCCTGGACGACGTCCCGGAGCGACTCGCGAGCGACCTCCCCGCGGTGAGGGTCAGCACGATGCACGGGGCGAAGGGGCTGGAGTACCCGGTCGTGCTGCTCCCCCAGGTCAGCGTCACCGAGGTGAACCTCAGGGGGGCGATCCCGTATGTGGACCCCTCCGGGACGCGGGTGCTCCACGTCGGCTCCCGGCCGGGGGCAAGGGATCCCCTCACCGACGTGGTGCGCGGCCAGGCCCGCGAGGAGGAGCTGCGGCTGCTGTACGTCGGCCTGACCCGTGCCAGGCACCTCGCGATCGCCTGGCACGTCATGGATCGTCGCGCCGGTTCGGGACCCCTGACGGCCCTGCTGTGCCGCGACCGGTCGGCAACGGGTCTCGCCCGTGAGTACCACCGGTACCCCGGCAGGTTCCCCTTCGACCCGGGGCTGGTACACACCTCCTCCGCCAGGAGCGCTCCCTGGACCGCACCGCAGTGGGAGCCCCCGACCGCACCGGATGAACCGTTGCAGGCCTCCGTTTTCGGCCGCGACATCGACCCGGACTGGCGTCGCACCTCCTACTCGGGGTTGACGGCCCCCCTCCACGAGCTGGCGGGAGATGAGCCCGACCTGGATCTCATCCCCGCCGAGCTGACCGGCCCCCTGGCCACCCCATCGCCCATGAACGGGCTGCCCGCGGGGGCGCGGTTCGGCACCGTCGTGCACGAGGTGCTGGAGGCCGTGGACTGGGCGCGACACGAGGAACACCTCCCGGTGCTGGTGCAGGAACGGGCCGCCGGGCTCGGATTGGATCCGGACCGGTCGACGCAGCTGGCCGCGGCCCTGTCGGGGGTGGTCACCACCCCGCTCGGGGACCTGTTCGACGGGGCCCTGGCTGACCTGCCGGTCGCGTCGCGGCTGCCGGAGCTGGACTTCGACCTGCCGCTCGGCGATCGGGGGGCGGCGCGCACCGTCGCCGACCTGGCCGAGGCCATGGCCGCCCACCTTCCCGCCGACGACCCGCTGGTGGAGTATCCGGCACGGCTGCTCGCCACCGATGTGGCCGTGTCGCGGTTGACCGGGATGCTCACCGGGTCCATCGACGCGGTGCTGCAGTTGCCGAACGGCGCCTTCCTCGTGGTGGACTACAAGACCAACCGGGTTCCCACCCTCCCGGACCAGGAGCTGATGGTGGGTCACTACTCGCGCGCCTCGATGGCCCAGGCGATGATGCAGGCCCACTACCCGTTGCAGGCGCTGCTGTACTGCGCGGCACTGCACCGCTACCTGACGTGGCGGCTCCCCGGCTACTCGCCGGAGACCCACCTGGGTGGGGTGGGTTATCTCTTCGTACGGGGCATGATCGGCCCTGAAACCCCGGTCGTGGCCGGCCACCGGACGGGGGTCTTCGCGTGGCATCCGCCCGCGGAGCTGAGCGTCGCGGTCTCCGATGTGCTGGGGGGCGGTCATGGCTGAGTTCGAGATCCCGGTGGCGGCCACCGGCATTCTGCGCGACTTCGCGGCGGCGGGGATGATCGGGCTCGCCGACTTCCACCTGGCGCGACGGATGGCGGCGTACTGCGGGGAGCAGGACGAGTCGGTGCTGCTGGCGCTGGCCCTCACGGCTCGCGAGCTGCGCCTGGGCTCGCTCTGCCTCGACCTCACCACCGCCGCCGACCTCGTCGTGCCGGGGGCCGTGGACGACGGTTCCGTCACCGAGGCGGCGGAACTGCCCTGGCCGGAGCCAGGCGCATGGATGACGGCGGTCGCTGCCTCCCCCGCCGTGGCGACCAGCCCCGAGCAGGACCGTCCGTTCCGGCTGGAGGGGAACCTGCTCTACCTGGCGCGGTGCCACGCGGAGGAGCGGCTGGTGGAGCAGCGGCTGCGTCACCGCAGCGAGCTCGACCCGCCCCCAGCCCCGCCGGAACTCGCCGAGGCGACGGGGATGCGACCCGACGCGTCCCAGGACGCCGCCGTGCAGGCCGCGGTGACGTCGCGGACCTCGGTCATCACGGGCGGGCCGGGTTCGGGGAAGACGACGGTGGTGGCCCGGATCCTCGACAGCCTCGCCGTCGCCCCTGTCACGGTGGCGTTGGCCGCCCCCACCGGCAAGGCGGCGTCACGCCTGGAGACCTCCGTGCTGGGGAAGCTCCGCCGCCCGGAACAGGTGCAGCTGCGGGCGGGCACGCTGCACTCGTTGCTGGGGGTGATCCCGGGACGCGACGCCCGCAGCCACGACCGCCGCAACCCCCTGCCGTTCGACGTGGTCGTGGTGGACGAGTCCTCCATGGTGTCGTCGACGATGATGGCGTGGCTCCTCGACGCCGTCGCCGACGACACCCGGCTCGTGCTCATCGGGGATCCGGATCAGCTGGCCTCCGTCGAGGCCGGGGCCGTCCTCGCCGACATCTCGCGGGTCCCCGGCCTGGTGACGAGCCGCAGCGGTCCCGCCGTGGCGCGGCTCACCGGCTCGCACCGCAACGCCGGGGACATCGGACGGTTGGCGGAGGCCATCCGCACCGGCGATGCCGACGAGGTGCTGTCGCTCGTCGCCGCGTCGGAGTGGTGCACCCTCGACCCGTACAGCGGCAGGGAGGACCTGACGGAGCTGCCGAGCCTCGAGCAGGCGGTCACAGGACCCGCCGAGACGGTGCTGCGAGCTGCCCGGGAGGGCGATGCGGAGGCGGCGGTGGCTGCGCTGGAGGTGCACCGGTTGCTCTGTGCCCACCGGGCGGGCCCGTTCGGGACCGGGCACTGGCAGCAGGTGGTGCGTCGCCATCTCGCCGATCGGTTCCCCGACCTCGCCCCGGAGGGTGGCCCCTACGCGGGGCAACCCCTCATCGTGACGCGGAACTCCGACGTGGTGAGCAACGGTGAGGTCGCGGTGCTCGTGGCCCGGGGCGGCAGGCTGCTGGCCGCGCTGGACCGCGGGGATCACGTCGACCTGCTCAACCCGCTGCAGCTGGATGCCGCGCAGGAGCTCCACGCCATGACCATCCACAAGTCGCAGGGCAGCGAGTTC
Organism: Arachnia propionica; assembly: GCF_003932785.1. Lineage (GTDB taxonomy): Bacteria > Actinomycetota > Actinomycetes > Propionibacteriales > Propionibacteriaceae > Arachnia > Arachnia propionica_B. The sequence goes on from NZ_RQYT01000009.1 coordinate 65,092, forward strand.
GACGCGGTGAGCGTGATCCTCCCGCCGATGGGCTCGCCGTTGTTGACCCGGGAGCTGCTCTACACCGCGGTCACCCGGGCCCGGCGACAGGTCCGGCTGTTCGGGTCACCGGAGGCCCTGGTCTCGGCCGTGGTGACCCCGACCAGACGCGCCAGCGGCCTCGGGAAACGGTAGCGTAACCACCCGGAAAACGGTAGCGTAACTACCCGGGAAATGGTAGCGTAACCATGTGTCGTATCTGCCGAGAACCATTGATCTGGAGCTTGATGAACTCCTCCCCATCGCTCCGGCACTCGCCCTGGACGGCCCGAAGGGCGTGGGTAAGACCGACACGGCCACCCGCCGCGCCACCATCACCTGGTTGCTCGACGATCCTGCTCAACGGGAGCTCGCCGCCTCCGACTTCTCCCTCGCCACCGTCCCGCCCGGCACCCTGCTGCTCGACGAGTGGCAGAAACTCCCCTCGGTGTGGGACGCGGTGCGACGCCGGGTCGACTCCGGCGCCCCACCGGGACGGTTCCTCCTGACGGGCTCGGCGACACCGGTCAGCGGTTCGGGAACCCACAGCGGCGCGGGCCGGATCCTGTCGTTGCGGATGCGCCCCATGGCGCTGCATGAGCGCGGAACGGTCACGCCCACGGTTTCGCTTCGGAGCCTCCTCGACGGCACTTCGGAGGTGAGCGGCACAAGCCCCCTCACCCTGTCCGACTACACCACCGAGATCACTCGAAGCGGCTTTCCCGGCATCATGTCCACTCCGGGACGACTCCGGCGCGGCCTGCTGGACGCCTACCTTCAGCGCATCATTGATCGGGATCTCCCCGAACTGAGTTTTCGTCTCCGCCGCCCCGAGGTGCTGCGTCGCTGGCTCGCCGCCTATGCGGCCGCCTCATCAACCACGACCTCGTACTCACGCATCCTCGATGCCACCACTGGCGGAGACGGCCAGCAACCGGCCAAGACCACCACCATCGAGTACCGGGAGCACCTCACCCAGCTGTGGCTGCTCGACCCGGTTCCCGGTTGGATTCCAGCCCACAACCCGATTCGACGGCTGCAACAGGCCCCCAAGCATCAGTTGGCCGACCCGGCCCTGGCAGCCCGGCTCCTCGACCTGGATCAGCACTCCTTGCTGAGCCGGGGCGGCGCCCACATGGCAGGGCCGCTGTTCGAGTCCCTCGTCACCCTCGGGATCCGCGTCGCCGCACAGGCAGCCGAGGCGAGGCTGTTCCACCTGCGGACCAACGGTGGCGAACACGAGGTCGATCTCATCGTTCAAGGCAGCGACGGCAGGATTCTTGGCATCGAGGTGAAACTCGCCGCCAGCATCAGCGACTCGGACGTGCGTCACCTTCTGTGGCTGCGTTCCCAGCTGGGCGAGCGCGTCGCCAACCTGGTGGTCATCACCACCGGAGAACACGCCTACCGCCGCCCCGACGGCATCCTGGTCGTCCCGTTGGCCCTGCTCGGCCCGTGACATCGCGCCCGGGGCGACCCGGGCCGTGCGACAGGTCCGGCTGTTCGGCTCACCGGAGGCTCGACCAGCGGGGTGGGAAGAGGGCGTTCAGTACAGGGCGTATTGGACCCATTCCCAGGCCTCGGATTCCACCTGCCTGGCCTCTGGGGGTTCGGGCGGGTCCAGCCACGGCGGGGGCGGCTCCTCCACCCTGGGTTCTGGTTCCGGAGTTCGGAGACACATCGTGCCGCCGGTGGCATGCACCAGATACTCAAACCCTGCCGGGGACTTCCAGTGGAACCAGCCCGGGGCGGGTTGGGTCAGCACCCAGCCGCCGAAGGTTTTCGCCCGATGCGATCTGCGCGCCAGGGGTGCGAGGTTGCCCCACCGGGTCTGGCCCGATTCGCCGTCCCGGTACGGGATCGTGTGATCCAGATCACAACCACGGGAAGCCCGGGCAGCGTAGGGGAACACATCGACTGGCATCAATGCGGTGACCGCCATCCGCAACCCGACCGACGGGTCGTGAAGGTCCTCGGGTGCATGCTGGACGGGATCAAAGATCGGCCGAACCGTGACCTTCGAGTCCTTCAGGAACTCCGGCAACCGGCTGGTGAGGAAGGCGCCCCACCGCTCCACCTCAGCCACACCCGATGACTCAGCATCAGGGTTGAGGGCGGGATCATCGGCGTTGATGTGGACGAACACCGTGGCCTGGGGCAGCATCTCCTGCCCACCCGCCTGACGAGCCAACACACCCACCGCCGCGGCGCGACGCTGCTTCAGATCCCCCGCCTCGCTGGGGAGGGTTTTGCAACCTCAGTCAGGGCGTGATCGAAGTCGATCGCATCACGAGGATCCAACAGCCCATACAACGCGCAGTGGCCGTTCTTGACCGCATCCACCGCCACATAGCGGTTCTCCCGCTGCTGCTGTTCCCGCTCCGCGGCTGCGGCCGGGTCGGCGGCGATGATCCATGCTTCGAGGCTGCGGCGGATCCGCTGCCACGACCACAACCTCAACGCGACAGCGAGTTTCCGATCCAACCGGGCAGCAGCCTGAGCGTTCAGCTGGGAGATGGCTGGCCGATTGACCACCTCGGCAACCTGCCGCCAGCGAAGCGACCCTGACAGGAAGGCCTCCCACAACGCGGGGAATCGGAAGCGTACATTGGGGAGGGCACACGGATGGGCGAATCTACTGCGGCCGCCCCGGTGACCCCCTGGCAGCGTTGTCCTCCTCGAACGCACGATCCAGTGCGCTCTTCGTCGTCCGCCTTGCCAAGAGGCCACCATACCGATCCTCGCAACGATCCCCCCACCCGTGCACCCTCCCGAACGATCCCGATCTTCTCCAACGCCGCTTCGGGGGAGATCTGCAGGATCCCACCCAGTTCGTGGGCGAGGAACTCACCCACCGACGGGGTACCGTCCCCACCCGGCTCAAGGAACCCCTCCACAGCCTCCATCACCGCAGCATCGTCAACCTCATAGAGTTCGGCGGCTTTCGCGATCCCGACCATGAGTGCCACCTCCGCCGCCCGAGCATGGGCGTCAGCCTCATGAATCGCCAGGTAGGCCTCATTGAGGGTCGCGGGGAGTGGATTCATGACCCCATTGTAATCGAATGAGTGTTCTATTGCAAGGGATTGGGAAGGATTTTCTCTTGGTTTCCTCTCCCCGCTGGTCGAGCTGAGGGCGCAGTGCGCCCGATAGTCGAGACCCGGTGCGGGTTCGCAGGGACTGTTCCGGAGGTCTCGACACGAGGCCTCCGGCCTCGGCTCGACCAGCGGAGAGAAGGCGACCCGGGCCCGGTGTGGTGCGGTGGCGGATGGCTTCCCCCGTCGATGACGGGCGCGCCCCTCAACGGTGGAGATCGACGAAGCGGCGCACGATGCTGTGGACCACCGGGGTGACCCCGGCACGGTCGGCCGCCTCGCACAGGGCCGTCACCTCGTCGGGCGCGAAGTAGCCCGCGTTGCGGTAGATGCGGATCCGTTCCTTGAGGCCCTCGGCGTCGAGTTCGGGATGGAACTGGGTCACCCAGCAGCGCCCACCCACCCGGTACATCTGGACAGGGCAGGCCTGTCCCGTCGCCAGGAGCACCGCACCGTCGGGGATGCGGGAGACCGCCTCCTTGTGACCGACGAAGGCGCGGAAGCCCTCCCCCACCTCGGCCAGCAGCGGGTCGTCCCGCCCCTCGTCGGTCACGGTGACGTCGATGGCCCCGACACCCTCGCCGAAGCTGCGGTCGACGAGGCCACCGAGGTGCGCGGTGACGGTCCCGATGCCGTAGCACAGCCCGAGGAACGGCAGGTCGTCGGCGAGCACCCGGTCGAGGACCCCGGCGAGGTCGGCCTCGACGCGGAGCTGCAGCTCGCCCTTGTCCGCGTCGGAGGAGTTGAAGGGGCCACCGCCGAGGAACACCCCCGCGTAGCCCTGGAGGTCAAGCTCCGGCAGCGGCTCCTGCTCCACCCGGATCTGGTGCAGTTCCTTTGGCCCGAGGCCACCTAGGCGGCGCAGCGCCTCCAGCTCCCCGACGGCGGCTCCGTCCTCGGGGCGGGTGCTCAGCAGCAGGAACGGTTTCATCCAGATCTCCTTGGTCCATCACAGGTTTCGTCGATGACTGATCGAAGCACATCCTGCAGGCCGCCGCCCGCCTCGACGACGGCCCGCTGCCGCACGTGGCTGGGCCCGATCGTCAGGATCCGGCTGAGATCCGCCAGTTCAGCCGAGCAACCGAGTTCCTCCGCGTAGGGGGCCAGCTCGTCGAGCCAGAACCCCACCGCCTCACTCAGCGGGGTGCAGAAGGCCCCCGGCACCACCTGGATGAGTTCGGCCCGGGCGCCGTAGCGGGCGGCCCGCCACTTGTTCTCGCGCAGGAACCAGGGCTGGATCGGCCGGTCCCAGCCGTCGGGGACCCGGGTCTCACGGAGCACCAGGGTCTGGGCGAATGCCGCCAGTGCCCCGATCTCCATGAGGGTCGGCACCGAGTCCATGGCGCGGATCTCCACGGTGCCGAAGGCGGAGGGGCGGACGTCCCAGCGGATCTGGGTCTCGTGGGTGACCATGCCCGCCCTCACGAGATCCTCCGCGTGGGCGACGTAGTCCTCCCAGGTCTGGAGCGGCCACGGCAGCCCGTTGGTCGGCAGCTGCTGGAAGAGCATGGTGCGTTGCGACGCGAATCCGGTGTCGGAACCCAACCAGTAGGGGGACGAGGCGGACAGGGCCACGAACAGGGGGCTCAGCCGGGCGAGCGCATGGGTGAGAGCGAGGGCGCGGTCCCGGTCGTCGACGCCGACGTGGATGTGGAGGCCGTTGATGGCCAGCTGCTCCGCCCACCAGCCGCCGCTGTCGAGGACCCGACGGTACTGGGGGTTGCCGCCGGTGGCGTTCTGGGAGCGGGGATCCTGGAAGGGGTGCGCCCCGATGCCTGCAGGGGCCACCCCCTCGGGGTCGAGCCACTCCAGCAGCTGGTCCCGAAGCCCCGCGAGTTCCCCGATGGCCTCCCCCACCCGGACATGGACCCCGGTGACGAGCTCCACCATCGAGTCCAGGAATTCCCCACGGATGGGACCGCCCTGTGGATCCGCCACCCGCTCGAGCACGCGCGGGGCAACGGGAACCTGCTCCCCCGTGGCGACGTCGAGCAGCGCGAGCTCCCATTCCACGCCCAGTGTGGCGAGCTTGGAGGAGGCGAAGTTGATCTCCATGACAACCCTTCGGTGGGATGTCGAGCACCCTAGCGTCGCTCCCCGACCGTCATGGGGGGCGTTCCACTCCGCAGGATGGCGGGACCGGCCCTGCGTTGACGTGGACGGGTCCCGGGACGGGGTCTAGGCTGGGGGCACCGATGAGAAAGGAACCGACGCCGATGTCCCTCTTCGCCCGTGTCGAGCTTGCCCCCGCTGACCCCATCCTCGGCCTCATCGAGGCCTACAACCGGGACGAGCGCCCCACGAAGGTGAACCTCGGCGTGGGCGTCTACCTCGATGAGGAGGGCAGGCTGCCGCTGCTGGAGTGCGTCGCCCAGGCCGAGGAGCGTCTCGTCGCCTCCCGGAAGCCCCACGGCTACCTGCCCATCGACGGGCTGCCCGCCTACGTGACCGCGGTGCGCGAGCTGGTCTTCGGCGCCGACCACCCCGCCGTCGTCGAGGGGCGGATCGCCACCGTGGAGAGCCTCGGCGGCACCGGCGCGCTCAAGCTCGGCGCCGACTTCCTGCGCACCCTCACCCCCGAGGCGACGGTCCTCATCTCCGATCCGTCGTGGGAGAACCACCGGGCCATCTTCGCCCGCGCCGGTTTCACGGTCGGCACCTACCGCTACTACGACGCGGACGCGCGCGGCATCGACGTCGACAGCCTCCTGCAGGATCTGGAGGCGGCCCCGTCGGGCACCGTCGTGGTCCTCCACGCCTGCTGCCACAACCCCACGGGCTACGACCTCAACCACGACGACTGGACCCGGGTCATCGAGGTCATCTCCCGGCGAGGCCTCATCCCCTTCCTCGACATGGCCTACCAGGGCTTCGGCCAGGGTGTGGTCGAGGACGGCGCGGTCATCGGGCGCTTCGTCGAGGCGGGCGGCCCGCTGTTCGTCTCGACGTCATTCTCCAAGTCCTTCGGGCTCTACGGCGAACGTATCGGGGCGCTGCACGTCGTCTGCGCCGACGCGGACGAGGCGAGGCGGGTGCTCTCCCAGATCAAGATCTGCATCCGCACCAACTACTCCAACCCGGCCACCCACGGCGCAGCCATCGTCGCCGACGTGCTCACCGACCCCACGAACCGGGACCTGTGGGAGCGTGAGCTCCAGGGGATGCGTGAGCGCATCAGGTCGCTGCGTTCCGAGCTCGTCGCCCGGCTGCGGGCGGCGGGCATCGAGGACATGGACTTCATCGCGGAGCAGGTGGGAATGTTCTCCTACTCCGGGCTGACGAAGGAGCAGATGGTCCGGTTGCGCGAGGAGTTCGGCATCTACGGCACCGACGCGGGCCGGATGTGCGTCGCGGCCCTCAACGACGCCAACCTGCCAGCCGTCGCCGCGGCCATCGCGGCCGTGCGCAGCTGACGACCATCCATCAGGCGGTGGCGACCGCCGCCATCACCGCGAGTGCGAACAGCCACCACAGCGCCATGGCGACCCTGCCGACGTAGAAACGGGCGACGCGCCGCCGGTACTGCGAGATGACCAGCGGCGTCGTCTGGTGACCGAGGGCCCAGGGATCCCTGCCGACGAGGGCAACCCTGAGCCCCTCGTGGCCGGGCAGCCCGAACCGTGACGTGCCGTCGAGCTGGATCTGGGCGCCCCGGGAGAGGGTGAGCAGGAATGGCAGCACCACGACCCAGCCCAGCAGCAGGACGACGGTGCGGGCGAGGGTGAGGTCCACGGGCACGGTGATCCCGCCCGGCAGGGCGAGCTCGGACCCGATGCGGCCGGGTATCCAGCTGGACGTGCTCACGTGGGCGAAGGCCACCCCGGCCATCGCGATCGTGGTGGAACGGGCCAGGCACCCGAGCAGCGACCCCCACCGGGTGCGCCTCGCCGTGACCTCACCGAGGAGCAGCACCGCGAAGACCGCCAGCCACGGCACGACGTTCGCCACCGTCGCCCAACGTGGGATGCCATGCCCCGGCAATACCCACCGGTCAACCAGCGCCGCGGCGGGGGTGACAAGGGCGATGGGGAGCTGCAGGGTGAACACGAATCGCAGCGCGCGGATCCCCCAGGCCCGCCAGAAGGTGAGCCGGTACTCCCTCATCTCCCGGCGTCGCCGCTCGTCGACGGTCTCCGCCCGGGGCGGGGCCGCCTCGGGCAGTGAGGGTGTGGTCGGGTGCACGGGATACCCCTGCCCCATCGGCACGGTCGGGGTGGGGTCCTGGATCGGCAGCCCGGGGAGTTCCTCGGTCGGCACGTCGTCCTGGTCGATGACGGGCGCGACCTCGGCTCGGGGACGTCGGAACGTCTCCTCGTCCACGGCTCAGTCGAGGTAGTCCCGGAGCACCTGGGAGCGCGACGGGTGGCGGAGCTTGCTCATGGTCTTGGACTCGATCTGGCGGATCCGTTCCCGGGTGACCCCGTAGACCTTGCCGATCTCGTCGAGGGTCTTCGGCTGTCCGTCGGTCAGCCCGAACCGCATCGACACCACGCCCGCCTCCCGCTCGGAGAGGGTGTCGAGGACGTCGTTGAGCTGCTCCTGCAACAGGGTGAAGTTGACGGCGTCGGCCGGGACGACCGCCTCGGAGTCCTCGATGAGATCACCGAACTCCGAGTCGCCGTCCTCACCCAGCGGGGTGTGCAGGGAGATGGGTTCCCGCCCGTACTTCTGGACCTCGACGACCTTCTCGGGGGTCATGTCGAGTTCCTTGGCGAGTTCCTCCGGGGTGGGTTCGCGGCCCAGGTCCTGCAGCATCTGCCGCTGCACACGGGCGAGCTTGTTGATGACCTCGACCATGTGGACGGGGATGCGGATGGTGCGTGCCTGGTCGGCCATGGCGCGGGTGATGGCCTGCTTGATCCACCAAGTGGCGTAGGTGGAGAACTTGTAGCCCTTGGTGTAGTCGAACTTCTCCACCGCACGGATGAGGCCGAGGTTGCCCTCCTGGATGAGGTCGAGGAAGAGCATGCCGCGCCCGGTGTAACGCTTGGCCAAGGAGACCACGAGCCTGAGGTTGGCCTCCAGGAGGTGGTTCTTCGCCAGCCTGCCGTCGTTGGCGATCCATTCGAAGTCGTCGAGGTCCTCCGGGTCGATGGGGACCTCGGAGTTGCCGAGGCGTTCCTCGGCGAACAGACCCGCCTCGATGCGCTTGGCGAGTTCAACCTCCTCCACGGCATTGAGCAGGGCCACCTTGCCGATCTGCTTGAGGTAGTCCTTCACCGGGTCGGCGGTGGCACCCGCGGAGACGACCTGCTGCTCCGGCTCGTCGGCGTCGTCCTTGTCGGAGAGGGAGAACCCCTCCTCCTCGGTCAGTTCCTTCTCGAGGGTCGCCTCCTTCTCCTCGACGAACTCGGAGTCGTCCACCTCGTCGAGGGAACGCTTCTTGCCCCCGACCTTGAGCACGACGTCGTCCCCGTCGCGCTGGACCTCGACCTCGATCTCGCCGGAGGTCACCTGGGCGATGGTCGGCTCGCCCAGGTCGTCCATGTCGTCGTCGGTGGGGTCGATGTCGACGTCGTCGATCTCGACCTCCTCCGTCACCTCGGGGTCGACCTTCGGAGCACGTGCCCGGGTGGCCTTCTTGGGCGACTCCGCCGCTGCGGCCCTGGGCTTGCGGGTACGAGCGGGCTTCGGCTTCTCAGCGGGCTCCTTCGCCGCCGTGGCCTTCGCGCGGGTACGCGTCGGCTTCTTGGTGGACTCGGCAGCCTCCTCGGCCGCCTTCTCCTTGGGGGCTCGGCTGCGTGGGCTCCTGGTTGCCTTCTGAGAGCTCGAAGCAGGGGTCACGACGTTTCTCCTCGCGTTTTGGGCACGACGGGCCCCGCTTGAGTCAAGAGGGGCGACCACCTTCATCTTTCCACGACGGGCCGTTGCACTCAAACGCAGCCCCGACTCAGGGTCAGGGGTCAGGGGTGCATCACGTCAGACCGTGGTCTGATCTTCCCCTGAGATAACGATTAGGTCACAATTTCTGGAACATTCTGGCCCCGCCACGCGTTTGGATGGGTGTAGACGTCAGAAAGGCGGAACGAATGATCACGACTGCACGGACGAGGAGCACCGACGGCATCGATGGCAAGGATGCCGTGGGACTGTACCTCGACTCGATAGCCAAGACGCCCCTGCTCACCGCTGAGGAGGAGGTGGAGCTGTCGCGCCAGATCGAGGCGGGACTGTTCGCCTCCGAGATCCTCGACGGCAACGAGACGACCTCGGTGGACGCCACCCGGGAGGAACTCGAGGAACTCGTCGAGCTGGGCCAACGGGCCATGCAGCGGTTCATCCAGGCGAATCTCCGGCTCGTGGTCTCCGTGGCACGCAAGTACGGCCGCGCCCAGATGCCCCTGCTCGACCTGGTGCAGGAGGGCAACACCGGCCTGATCCGGGCGGTGGAGAAGTTCGACCACACCAAGGGGTTCAAGTTCTCCACCTACGCCACCTGGTGGGTGCGTCAGGCGATCTCCCGTGGCATCGCCCAGCAGGGCCGCATCGTGCGGCTCCCCGTCCACGTCGCCGAGCAGGTCAACCAGGTCTCGGCCGTGCGCCGCAACCTGGAGCGCCAGCTCGGCCGCGACCCCGAGGTGCTGGAGATCGCCCAGGAGCTCGACCTCCCCGAGGACAAGGTCGTCGACTTGATCCGGTACTCCCGGGACCACGTCTCCCTCGACGCCCCCGTCGAGGCCGACGGCGACACGGCACTGGGCGACCTCATCGCCCGGGAGACCGCCCCGGGACCGGACGAGGTCGTCCTCGACGCGGTGGATCGAGCCCGCCTCGACGGCATGCTCGCCTCCCTCGACGATCGCTCGGCTGACGTGGTGCGTCGCCGCTACGGCCTCCTCGACGGCCGCCAGGCGAAGCTGGCCGACATCGGGCAGCACTGGGGGATCACCGCCGAGCGGGTCCGCCAGATCGAACGGCTCGCCCTCGCGAAGATGCGCGAGTTCCAGGCCGCAGCCTGACCCGACCAGCGCAGTGCCCCCCCCGGAACGGTTTCCCGGCCGTTCCGGGGGGGGGGGCACGTCATCCACCTCAGTCGATGATCCGGATGAGTCCCTCCTGGGCGCAGGAGGCCACCAGCTCCCCGTTCTGGAACAGAGCGCCGCGGCAGAACCCCCTGGCTCCCGATGCGGACGGGGAGACCATGTCGTAGAGCAGCCACTCGTCACAACGGACAGGACGGTGGAACCACATGGCGTGGTCGATGGAGGCGGCCTGCATCGACGGGGAGAGGAACTCCACCTCGTGCTGCACCGTTGAGACGCTGAGGAGCAGCACATCGGTGAGGTAGGCGAGGATCGCCGTGTGCAGGTCGGGATCCTCGGGGAGGGGACCCTGAGTGCGGACCCAGGCCCGCATCACCCCACCCTCCGGGGTGGACCCGGGCGTGCCCGCGAGGCGCACGTCGAGGGCGTCCCACTCCGCCAACATCCGGATCGGCGCCCCGAAACGTGCCTGCAACACCTCCCCCAGCGAGGGGCAGTCCTCGGGCCGGGGCACGTCGCGGGGCTGCTGGGCCGAGTGGGACAGTCCCGGCTCAGGCTCCTGGAACGACGCGTTGAGGTCGAAGATGACGTTGTCGTGCTGCCGCGTGATGACCCGTCTGGCCGAGAAGGTCCGTCCGTCACGGACGTGTTCCACCTCGAAACGCAGGCTCTCCTCCCGGGAGCCCGGCCTGAGGAAGTAGCCGTGCAGGGAGTGGAGCCGACGGGCCCCGGGAACGGTGCGCATCGCGGCCACGAGGGTCTGGGCCATCACCTGGCCACCGAACAGACGTTGCCACTCGGTGTCAGGTTGGGGGCCGCGGTACTTGTCCGTTCCCACCTCGACGAGGTCGAACAGGCGGATCAGGTCTTCAGGAGTAGCTGGCACCGGACCATTATTGTCCCAACTGCCCCATCGCCTGAACGATGCGTTTCGCGGAGACGGGAACCGCGGTCCTCACGCCCTGGGCGAACAGGCTGACCCGGAACTCCTCGAGGAGGAAGGCGATCTCCTCCACCGCCTCGGGCAACGGGCCGGGGGGTTGTGCGTCGCACAGCTCGGCGTAGCGCTCCTCGAGCCGGGCGATCTCCGCCCGGTTGCGGGCCGCCAGCGAGGGGTTCTTCCCCAGGGAGCGCAGCCGCGCCTCGCAGGCCTCGATCCACACCGGGATCCGGTCGAACCACGGGTCCGGTGTGGCCGAGATGAAGCGGTTGAAGGTGAGGTTTCCCAACTGTTCCGTGATGTCCTCGGCGGTCTCGTCCCCGGCGGGACGGGCGGCGAGGAGACGCTCCACCCGGGCCTGGGCCGCCAACGCCCGCGCCGCCGTCGCGACGACCTGGGCGGTGGTCTCGGCCGTGTCGGCACGGACCTGCTCCGCGACGGCGCGGAACGTGGCCTCGTCGCGCACCGCCTCGGGGTCGGTCAACCGTCGGGTCAGCCGGTCGACGGCCTTGAGCCAGGCGTCCTCGAGCAGGGCGGGGACGGTGTCGTAGCTGCTGCCACCCAGGGCCAGCTTGTCGGCGTTGCCGAGGTGGGAGACCACCCACTTCAGCGGGGAGGGGTTGACGAGCGTGATGAGGCGACGCAGCCCCATCGCGTGACTGCGTCGCGCCTTCTCCGCCGTGTCCGCGACCTGCACGCCGACGCTGGCGCCCTCGTCGACGAGGCACGGATGGCCGGTGACCCCGCCGCCGAGTTCCGCCGTCGTGGGGAGTGTGCCGAAGGTCCACCGGGTGGCCCCCGTGGCGGCGAGCCGCCCCGCCGACCGGGTCAGCTTCCCCGCCACCTTCGCCGACAGCCGGACCTTGAGCGCCTCGAGATCCTCCCCGCGCGCGACTTCCCGACCACCGTCGACGACCACGAAGGTCGGGCGCAGGTGCGGGTCGAGGGCGGCCGGGTTCCAGTCGTCGGGGGCGATCCTCGTCCCGGTCAGGGCGAGCAGTGCCTCCGCCATCGCCCGGGCGAAGGGGACCTCCTCACCGACGCCACGCTCCTGAAGCCACGCCAGCGCGCGGCGCGCGTGGTCGGGGGCGGGGACGAACGACGTGCGGATCCGCTTCGGCAGGGACCTGATGAGGGCGACGGCCAGGTCCAGCCGGAGCCCGGGCACCTGCCAGGTGAACGGCGCCACGTCGAGCACCCCCAGCTGCTCCAACCGCACCTCGATACTCACTCCGTCGGCCCCGGTGCCGGGATCGTAGACATAGGACACCGGCAGTTCGAGATCGCCCTGCCGCCAGCGGTCGGGGAAGTCCTGCACCCGGACCTGACCCGGGTCGGTCATGAAGTCGGCGGGGGTCAGCCGCAGCGCCGCATCGGAGTCGAGGCCGCGCACGTACTTGTCGAACGTCGCCCCGGAGACCACCGTCCCCGGCAGGACCCGGTCGTAGAAGTCGTACAGGTCCTGATCCGAGATGAGCAGCTCGGGTCGCCGCATCCGATCCGCCAGTTCCTCCGCCTCCTGGTGGGCGAAGCGGTTCGCCACCACGACGGGGTTGCGGGTCTCCCACTGCCCCTCGACCAGCCCGGAGCGGATGAAGATCTCCCGGGCCTGTTCGGGATGACTCGCCGCGTAGTTGGTGCGGCGGCCGGAGACGATCGGCACCCCGAACAGGGACACGGTCTCCGAGGCCACCACCGTCGCGCTGCGCGGCGAGAAGGTGGGTTCACTGAGCGTGCGGGTCACCAGGTCACCGGCCGCCCGTTCGATCTGGGCGGCCGTCACGGGCGCGACGGTGCGGGCCCACAGCCGGGAGGTCTCGACCAGCTCGTGGGCCACGACCAGCGGCGGGGTGCTCCGGGCACAGGCCGAGCCCGGGGAGATCGCGAACCGCGCGCCCCGGCACCCCTGGTACTCGGTGAGGGGACGCCTGCGGCCCTGGACCTTGGCCGGCGGGGGCAGCGCCAGCCCGATGTTGGACAGCATCCCGGTGAGCAGACAGTCGAGCACCACCTCGAACGGCGCGGTCCCGTCCTCCGGCAGCTCCAGCTCCCGGCAGACCTCGCGGAGCTGGGAGACCAGGTCCTCCCACTCCCGGAACCTCACGAAGTGGAGGAACTCCGCGCGACACAGCTTCCGGAAGGCGCTGCCCGAGAGCTTGCGTCGCTTCCCCCTGAGATACGTCCAGACGTTCATGAGGGCCTCGAAGTCGCCGCCGACGAGCCCCTTCGGCCCTTCCTTGGCGGGACGGGTCCCGGTGTGCACGGTGTGGCGACGCGGCTCGGCGGAGGCGGCCGGGGTGCCCGGTTCGGAAGCCGGGACGGTGAACCTGCGGTGCAGGTCGTCGGCGGCCTGCTGGTGCTCGGCCGGGCGCTCCCGGATGTCGGGCACCGTCAACCCGGCCACGAGCACCTGAACCTGGTGGAGGGCCCCCCGGCGGGAGGCCTCGATGAGCATCCGACCGAGCCGGGGATCCACCGGCATCCGGGCCAGCAGCCGCCCGATGCGGGTCAGGCGGACGTGCTCCCGGCGTCGGCGGGGATGGATCGCGCCCAGCTCCGTCAACACCCGCAGACCATCGCTGATCTGGGAGCCGACGGGAGCCTCGACGAAGGGGAAGCTCTCGACGTCGCCCAACCCGGCCTGAGCCATCTGCAGGATGACGGTGGCGAGGTTGGTGCGGAGGATTTCCGGCTCCGTGAACTCGGGACGGGAGGCGAAGTCCTCCTCCGAGTACAGCCGGATCGCCACGCCGGGGCCGAGTCGTCCGCACCGGCCGGCCCGCTGATTCGCCGACGCCTGCGACACCGGCTCGATGGGCAGCCGCTGCACCTTGGTGCGGGCCGAGTAACGGGAGATCCTCGCCAGACCGACGTCGATGACGAACCGGATGCCCGGCACCGTGATCGAGGTCTCCGCCACGTTGGTGGCCAGCACCACGCGTCGCCCCTGGTGGGGTTGGAACACCCGCTGCTGATCGGCCACCGCCAGCCGGGCGTACAGCGGCACCGTCTCCCACCCCGGCAACCGCAGGGCGTCGATGGCCTCGGCGGCGTCCCGGATCTCCCGCTCCCCCGACAGGAACACCAGCACGTCGCCGGTGCCCGTGGTGGCCGCGATCCCCCGGACGGTCTCGGCGATGGCGTCGACCTCGTCGCTGTCCTCGCCGATGGGTTCGTAGCGGATCTCGACCGGGTGGGTGCGCCCCGAGACCTCCACGACGGGGGCGTCCCCGAAGTGGGCGGCGAAACGGGCCGTGTCGATGGTGGCGGAGGTGACGATGACCCGAAGATCCGGGCGACGCTCCAGCAGCTGCTTCAGGTAGCCGAGCAGGAAGTCGATGTTGAGGCTGCGTTCGTGGGCCTCGTCGATGATGATCGTGTCGTAGCGGTTGAGGTCCCGGTCGTGGGACAGCTCGCTCAGCAGGACCCCGTCGGTCATCACCTTGATGCGGGTGGCCCGGCTGACCCGTCGGGTGAACCTCACCTGGTACCCCACGAACTCCCCCAGCTCCACACCGCACTCGTCCGCGATGCGGTGGGCGACGGTGCGGGCGGCGATCCGTCGGGGCTGGGTGTGGGCGATCCGTTCCCTGCCCGCCAGGAGGCAGATCTTCGGCAGCTGCGTGGTCTTGCCCGATCCGGTCTCCCCCGCCACGACGACCACCTGGTGGTCCCGGATCAACGACGCGATGCGCGGCGCCTCCGAGGAGATCGGAAGCGCCGCGTCGAAGGTCAGGCTCGGCTGACTCACTTCCCGTGCGTGATGTGCAGGGGGCAGAGGGCGTGGGCCATCAGACCACGCAGCAGACCGCCCAGCCCGAAGCCGGGGATGGTCTCCTCGCCCGTGCCGAGCACCAGGACGTCGTAGTTCTCGGAGCGGGTGACGAGTTCGTTGATGGGGGTGGCGGCCACCACGACCACCTCGTACTCGACGTCCGGGTATGCCTTCGCCTGCTCCGCCGCCATCGCCTCGATGCCGCCACGGGTGAACCGGAGGTGCTCCTCGAGGTCGGCCGGCCCCAGTTTCGGCCCGAACAACCCGATGGGGGGCTGCAGGGCGTGGACGATCTCCAAGCGGGATCCCCAAAGGGCCGCCTCCTCGAAGCCGGCGATCAGGGTGGAGCGGTTGCCCGGGCTGGTGTTGAGCCCGACACCGATGAGCTTCTTGTGGCCGACGTCCTGGGGGTGGGCGGCCGCGGAGATGACCAGCACCGGGCAGGACGAGCTGGCCACCACGGAGACGCTGGTGGAGCCGACGAACATCCGCTCCAGACCGGACACGGAGCGGCGACCCACGATGATGAGATCGGCCACCTCGGACAGCCGGCCGAGCACACCGCCGGGCGACCCGAGCACGACCTCCGTGCGGATCCGTTCGTCCGTGAGGCCGCACTCCTTCGCGATCCCCGCGGCGACCTCGTTCGCGCTGGCGCCGGCGTTCTGCAGGACCTCGGGGTCGTAGACCACGCCCCACGCCCCGGCGAGCATCGCGTCATCGACGGCGTGCACCAGCAGCAACTCACCGCCGATGGCGGCCGCGTACGAGGCGCCGTACTTGACCGCGCGCAGTCCGTCCTCACTGCCGTCGACCCCGACGACGATCAGCCTCGGCTTGTTCTCAGTCATCTTGCTCTCCCTCGACGATTCCGGACCGGGACCCCGTTGGCCCGTGGCTCCCGAGCAGCGGGACACGCCTGCGGTGTTCCGTGCTCTCATCCGTCATGTGAGAACTGTAGCCCGACGGCGGGTGATGTGGGGCACGCGGATCAGAGCGCGGGCGGGTAGGTGGTGTGTCCGCCGAGCTTCTGGGCGAGTTCGTTGTCGATGCCGTCGGCGACCTGGGAGATCGACTCCAGCGCCTGCCGCAGGTGGGCGGGCACGAAGGGCTGCGCCGGCACGGACACCTGGGCGAACACCCGATCCCGGTGCAGCGCGAACCGGCAGTAGCGGGATTCGACGTTGAGGTCGTTGAGGACCTCGCAGGCCCGGGACCGGCCGCTCACGTCGTGCACGAGGGGCGCGAAGAGGACCAGTTCCCTGAAGTCGGGGGTGGAACGACAGAACACGACCGTGGAGCCGACCCGGATCGCGACGTCCCCCTGCGCGTTGCGCAGCGCGGGTTGGCCGAACATGCCTGTCAGTTCCTCGTCGACGATGGCGTCCAGCTGCGCCTGGTTCGCGGGCATCACGATCCCGAACTGACCAGGGGTGGGCGGCAGGGGGGTGCTCTCCTGCGGCTTGAGGATCTCGGCGAGCTGATCCGGCTCCAGGAAGATCGGGTGCAGCACCCCGACGATGTCGGACATCGCGCTGGTGGTCAGCTGGGCGAGCTCGGCGAGATTGTCCTGGTCCCGGCTGGTGACCCAGCTGGCCCCGTCGGGTTCCCACCCGGCCTCCTCGAGCCTCGACGAGTCCACGTTGACCAGCCTCGCCCGGATCACCCCGCCTGCGTCGGCCGAGAATCGGACGGCCGGGGAGTCGATGGGGTTCTCCCCTCCCGCGACGGAGATGGTCAGGTCCTCGCTGGCGTCCATGACGGACAGCACCTCGGTCAGGCGCTCGGTGAAGTCCACCCATGCCTGCCGGGTGGTCTCGTCCAGATCGAAGTCCTCGATGTCAGCCACGGTGCGAACCTCCTTGGGGGTCAACCTAGCAGAGCACCGAGGGCACGCAAGGCAAAAGCCCTTCCCCACCGGGGGCATAACCTGTTCTCGTGCTCGCCGTGCTGACCGGTTTCTCGACGATCCTCGTGGCCGTCGCGGTCGGCCATGCCCTGGGGGGCCTCAAGGCCTTCCCGAAGGAGGCCGTCAGCACCGTCGCCGCCCTCGCCTTCTACGTCGCCACGCCGGCGAAGATGTTCCAGGTCGCCTCCAGGGCCGACCCCTCGGCCCTGTTCAGCTCCTACCTGCTGGCCTTCCTCGGCGCCTCGTTGCTCACCGTTGCGGTGTCGGTGGTCGTGGGCTGGCGGCTCAGCACCGAGCGGAAGGTGATGACGGCCATGGGTGCCGCCTACACCAACACCGCGAACCTGGGACTCCCCATCGCCCACCACGTCCTGGGGGACGCGGCGTGGGTGGCCCCGCTCTTCCTGGTCCAGGTGATGTTCCTCCAGCCCTTGGCGCTGCTGCTCATGGATGCCGTCCGGGCGCGAGGCGACTCGCGTCGGCTGGGGGTCGGCGCCCTCGCCCGCCTGGTGCTGTCCAATCCCGTGACCCTCGGCACGATGCTCGGTTTCCTCGTCGGTTGGTCCCGGGTGCAGCTGCCGGCCTTCATCTCCGCGCCGATCGACCTGCTGGCGGAGATGTCGATCCCGCTCATGCTCATCGCCTTCGGTCTGGGGCTGCGCGCCTCCGGGCTGCCCCGACGCCTCACGTCCCGAGCCGTCGTGATGGTGGCCGCCAAGTGCCTGCTCATGCCCGCCGCGGCGTGGACGATCGCGACGCTGGCGGGAATGGGTCCCGAGCAGGTGCGGGCAGCGACGGTGCTGTCCGCCCTGCCGACGGCGCAGGTGGTGCTCGTCCATGCGATCCGCTACGACGTGGAGGTCCCACTCATCCAACAGGTGTCCGTGGCGACGACGGTACTCAGCATGCCCGTCATCGCGGTGGGTGCGCTGCTCACCCCGTGCGGATAGTCTCCAGGATGACCCGACCAGGAGGTGACATGTCCCGCAATCCGTTCCGCCCCTTCATCCGTCGCAACGCCGAGGCACCCGAGCCCCTGGACCTGCCGTCGCCCCCGGAACCGGACCTGACGGGACGCAACTCCCTGGTCAACGCCCGGCTCTACGTCCGGGGCCGCTGCGTCGCCACGGCCGCCACCCTCGAGGAGGCGTTCTCCCTGATGGCGGATCATCCCGAGGCCTTCGCCTGGTTCGGCCTGTACCGGCCCGGCAAGGACGAGATGACGCGTCTCGCGCAGGAGTTCCGGCTCAACCCCCTGGCGGTCGAGGACACCATCGTCGCCCATCAGCGTCCGAAGCTGGAACGCTACGAGGACACCCTGTTCATGGTCCTGAGGGCCGCCCACTACGACGACGGCAACGAGCAGGTGCTCTTCGGCGAGGTGCACGCCTTCACCGGGGAGCGGTTCATCGTGACCGTCCGCCACTCCGAGTCCCCGGACCTGACTCGGCTCCGCAACGACCTCGAGGCCCATCCCCAGCGCCTGGAGAAGGGCTCACCCATGGTGCTGCTGCGACTCCTCGACATCATCGTCGACGACTACGAGCCGGTGGTGCGGGGGCTGGAGAACGACGTGGACGAGATCGAGACCGAGGTGTTCAGCGGCCATGCCCAGGCGAGCCGGCGCATCCACCAGCTCTCCCGCGAGGTCATCGAGTTCCAGCGGGCGCTGCGGCCGCTCCGGCAGATCATCGACACGTTGCGCACGGACCGGGCCTTCACCGGTCTCGGGGTGCGGCGGCTGCAGGAACTGCGGGACATCGAGGATCACGCGATCGCCCTCAACGAGCGCACCGATTCGATGCGCGACAACCTCCAGTCGATCCTGCAGGTCAACCAGGCCCTGCAGACCCAACGGCAGAACGAGGAGATGGCGGCGATGACGCAGGCCGCGCTGCAGCAGGGCGAGACGTCCAGGCGGATCGCGGCCTGGGCGGGTGTGCTGTTCGTCCCCTCCCTCATCACGGGCACCTACGGGATGAACTTCCAGCACATGCCGGAGCTCGGATGGATCTGGGGCTACCCCTTCGCCCTGCTGCTGATGCTGGTCTCGGGTCTCATCATGTACCTGCTGTTCAGGTCCCGTGGCTGGTTGTGAAGCCGGGTCAGCTCGCCCTTTGGAAGCCGGGGTGAGGGTGACCTAAGCTGGGGTCTCCCCGATCGAGAGGACCCCATGAATCCCGCCGACTGGCAGCTCCCCTTCTGGTGGACGGTGTTCGCCTTCTTCGTCATCGTCATGCTGCGGGCGAACGGGACCTACTGGATCGGGCGGGGCATCATCGCGGGAACCGGTCGGACCCGCTGGCGGCGGGCGTTGGAGACGAAGGGGTACCAGAGCGCCTCGGCGCTGATCAACCGTTGGGGTCCCCCCGCCATCACCCTGAGCTTCCTCGTGATCGGCCTCCAGACGATGACGAACCTGGCGGCGGGGGTGACCCGGATGCCCCTGCGACGCTATCTACCGGCGATGACCGTCGGCTGCATGATCTGGGCCCTCATCTACGGCACCGGCGGGCTCATCTCCTGGGCGCTGCTCGTCGCGGCGTGGCGCCACAACCCGGTGCTCACCGCGATCGGCGTGGTCGCCGTGGTGACCCTGTTCGCCGCATGGTTCCTCCGTCGCGGCACGGCACCGGAGGAGTCCCTCCCCGTGTGCGTTCAGCAGAACCGCCTCGAGGCCCCCTTGTCCGCGGACTGAGCAAGGGAACCGTAGATCCTGAGGGCCGTGGAGACCGGGCGCTGTCTCGTCGCCGGCTGGTAGCCGACACCGGCCTCGAGTTCGGCACGACGATCCGCAAGTTCCTCGTCGCTCACCTGGAGGGTGAGGGTGCGGTTCGGTATGGAGATGTGGATTCGATCCCCGGTGCGCACGAGGGCGATGGGACCCCCGGAGGCCGCCTCCGGTGAGACGTGGCCGATGCTCAGCCCTGAGGAGCCGCCGGAGAACCGCCCATCCGTGATGAGGGCACACTTCGGTCCGAGCCCCAGTCCCTTGAGGTAACTGGTCGGGTAGAGCATCTCCTGCATCCCCGGCCCACCCTTCGGCCCCTCGTACCGGACGATGACGACGTCGCCCTCCTTCACCCTGCCGCCGAGGATGGACTCGACGGCCTCCTCCTGGGACTCGGTGACGAAGGCCGTTCCGGTGAACTCCCACTGGTGCTCGGGAACCCCGGCGGTCTTGACGATCGCGCCGTCGGGGGCGAGATTGCCCCGCAGCACCGCGAGGCCCCCGTCCCGCGTGTACGGGTGCTCGACGGAGCGGATGCACCCGGTGGCGGCGTCCAGGTCGAGGCTCTCCCACCGGTTGGTCGAGCTGAACGCCTCTGTGGTGCGGACCCCGCCCGGGGCGGCGTGGAAGAGTTCGACCGCGGCAGACGTCGCCTCCCCGCCCCGGATGTCCCAGTCCGCGAGCCACTGCCGCAGGCTCGGCGCATGCACCGCGTGGACCGCCTCGTCGAGCTTGCCGCCCCGGTGCAGTTCGCCGAGGATCGCGGGGATACCGCCCGCCCGGTGCACGTCCTCCATGTAGTAGCGCTCGGAGTTCGGGGCGACCTTGGCCAGGCACGGGGTGACGCGGGAGATCGCGTCGATGTCGTCCTGGTCGAAGTCCACCCCGGCCTCCTGGGCGGCGGCCAGCAGATGGAGCACCGTGTTGGTGGAGCCGCCCATCGCCACGTCGAGGCGCATGGCGTTGCAGAACGCCTCCCTCGTGGCGATGGACAGGGGCAGCACGGTCTCGTCGTCCTCGTCGTAGTACCTGCGGCACAGCTCGACGACGAGCCGCCCCGCCTCGAGGAACAGGTCCCGCCGGGCCGCGGCCGTGGCCAGGGTGGAACCGTTGCCGGGCAGGGCCAGGCCGATGGCCTCCAGCAGACAGTTCATCGAGTTCGCCGTGAACATCCCGGAGCACGAACCGCAGGTGGGGCAGGCGCTGCGTTCGATGCGGCCCAGTTCCTCGTCGGAGACGGTTGGGTCGACGGCAGCGGTCATGGCGTTGACGAGGTCGAGCGACGTGGTGGCCTCCCCGTCGCGGATGATGGCCTTGCCCGACTCCATGGGGCCGCCGGAGACGAAGACGGTGGGGACGTTGAGGCGCAGGGCGG
The DNA here is from genome assembly GCF_003932785.1 of Arachnia propionica. Classification (GTDB taxonomy): domain Bacteria; phylum Actinomycetota; class Actinomycetes; order Propionibacteriales; family Propionibacteriaceae; genus Arachnia; species Arachnia propionica_B. The sequence goes on from NZ_RQYT01000009.1 coordinate 85,918, forward strand.
CCAGCAACATGCCCGGGGTGATCTTGTCGCAGTTGGAGATGCACACCAGCGCGTCGGCACAGTGGGCGTTGACCATGTACTCCACCGAGTCGGCGATGAGTTCCCGGCTCGGCAGCGAGTACAGCATCCCGCCGTGGCCCATGGCGATCCCGTCATCAACCGCGATGGTGTTGAACTCCCGCCCGATCCCCCCCGCCTGCTTGATGGCGCCACTGACCAGTGCCCCCATGTCGCGGAGGTGCACATGCCCGGGCACGAACTGGGTGAAGGAGTTCGCCACGGCGACGATCGGTTTGCCGAAGTCCTCCTCTGTGACCCCGGTGGCGCGCCACAGCGCGCGGGCACCGGCCATGTTGCGGCCGTGGGTGGACGTGCGGGAACGAAGCGCGGGCATGTCTCTCCTTCATGCAATCGATGGCACAGTGTAGTGGTCATCAGCGGAACCCCGGGGTGACGTACCGCTAGCCTGACGCCATGGGATCGGTTCAGTTGCGCGACGTGTGCCTGGGGACGGGGCGCCCAAAGGTGATCGTCCCGGTCCTGGGGGAGACGGTCGAGGAACTGCTCGCCCGGGCGTCCGACCTGTCGGGGGTGGACCTCGACATCATCGAGTGGCGGGTGGACCATCTGGCCCCGACCCCCTCACCAACAGCCATCGCGGGGATCTCGCCCCGGCTGCGGGAGGTCATCGGGAACAGGCCACTGCTGTTCACCTTCCGCAGCCGCGCCGAGGGCGGCGCCCAGGACATCGCGCCGGGGCGCTACGAGGAACTCAATGTCGCCGCCATCGCCTCGGGGATGATCGATGCCGTCGACGTCGAGCACCGCTTCGATCGCTCCGCCGGGGACGCCGTGATGGCCGCCGCCGTGAGTGCCGGGGTGGCGGTGATCGGCAGTGTGCACGACTTCGCGGCAACGCCCACCCGGGACGAACTCGTGGCCGAACTCGTCGCGATGCAGGAGCGGGGATGTGCCGTCGTGAAAGCGGCCGTCATGCCCCACTCCCCCGGGGATGTCCTCGACCTCATGACCGCCACCTGGACGATGACCTCCCGGCACCCCGCCACCCCGGTGATGACGATGGCGATGGGCGGGCTCGGGCTCGTCACCCGGCTCTGCCCTCAGCTCACGGGCTCGTGCGCCACGTTCGCGACGGCGGGCAGGGCCTCCGCACCGGGGCAGATCCCGGTCGAGCAGCTCCAGCCGGTGCTGGACCTCATGGCCGCCCAGCTGCCCGCCCCGGCCGTCGCGCTCATCGGGCTCCCCGGCGCGGGCAAGTCGACGGTGGGGCCGAGGCTGGCCCGCCGTCTCGGGGTCCCACACCTCGACGTCGATCACGTGCTGGAACAGCGCCAGGGCCGCAGCATCGCCGAGATCTTCGCCAGCGACGGGGAGGCCCACTTTCGTGAACTCGAGCGCGACCTCACCCTGGAGCTGTTGGCCTCCCCCGGCGTGCTGAGCCTCGGCGGCGGGGCCCCCATGACCCCCACGATCGCGCAGGCCCTGACCGGGCACCCCGTCGTCTGGCTGCAGGTCACCCCCGAACAGGCGGCCCGCCGGATCGGCAGGAACCGGTCACGTCCCCTCCTCGCGGGCGAGGCTCCCCTGGACCGGCTCCGTCGGCTCCTCGAGGAGCGGGGCCCCACCTACGCGCAGCTCGCGACGATCACCGTCGACACCAGCCACACCGACACCGCCGAGGTCGTCGAGTTGATCCGGGAGGAGCTCAGTTGATGCCGAGGAGCTTTGCCTTGGCAGCCTGGAACTCCTCCTCGGTGATGAGTCGTTCGTAGCGGAGATTACTGAGCTTGCGGATCCGCTCATCCATGGGCTCACGGGAGTCGTCAACGATGACTCTCACGACCGATTCAACGTTGGGAGGCGGCACAACCGGGCGCACAGGGTGCGGCGGCGGGACCACGGGTGGCGCCCACTCCCTCTGAGGCTGCTTCACAGGCCGTTTGTCACGTCTGAGCAGGAGGTACGGCCCCACCAGAACACACACGATGGTCAGCTCAAGTCCCATCATCTGGAATGGTCCTCCTGAGATGACCCCAATCACCTTGGCGATCAAGCTCATACCGCCGACCGTGGTGAGCAACACGCCCCAGAAGTACCGCGCCCAGCGTAGACCTTGCCCGGGACGGTGAGGACCCCTACGTTCGCATCTCACAGTTGAACAGTACCGGCTCCGGAGTCAGCCCCGCCCGCTGCCCCCACTGCAGGAAGTCACGGCTTGGAGCGACGACGCGTGAGGGGAAGACGCAACGTGGGCGGGTCGTCGCGGGTGAAGATCCACTCCGGGTCGGTGAGCATCCGCGCAGCCGACAGCCCTGCCACCATCGCAATGACCCCCAACAGCGTCGCGATGCCCTGGGCGACCGCGTGGCCGATGTCCCCGGCGTCGAAGTACAGGAGGGTGCGCAGGGCCGACGAGCCGGGGAACATCACGAGCAGGGTCGGCACCGTCATGATGATCTTCTCCAGACCGAGGAGGTGCGCCAACCAGGCGCAGGTCACACCCATGAGGACGCAGGCCGTGAAGATCGCAACGTGGTCGGCCACCCCGGCGTCGGTCATGGCCAGTCGGGTGCTGCTCCCGGCCACGCCGATGCCCGCCGAGACCAGCGCCACCCGAAGCGGCGAGTTGAGCATGAACGCCCACCCGAAGACAGCGACGAAACTCGCCACCAGACGTAGCCCCCACAGCAGGGCCGGGGGCAGGGCCGTCACCGGGGTGGGGAACGCGGTGATGCCACCCAGTTTCGCCACGACCCAGACCCCGATGATGATGGCGATGAGGATCATGGCGGCGTAGGCGGTCCGGGAGACACCCGCCGTGAGGTCGAGCCGGGTGAGGTCAAGGCCCGCCGTCACGAGCGGGAACCCGGGGATGAGGAAGATCGAGGCGCAGACGAACCCGGCGGCCAGATTCGGGCTCGGTTCCCCCAGGATCCCTTGGATCACCGCGGCTGCCAGGAGGTAGGCCGCTGATGCGGTCAGGGCGGAGGAAACCACCACGGCGAGATGATTGAGGTGCCACCGACCGAGTCTGCGGAACATGAGGTAGGCCAGTCCCGAGGCAGGGATGACCGCTGCTGCTTCCCGGGGCCCGCCACCGGCCAGCAGGGCGATGCCCGCGCAGGCGAGCGCGACGAGGAGTCCCCGCAGCCACGCCGGGTGGAGTTGGGGATGTCCCTCGATGGCGTCGAGACGCTGGTGCAGCTCCGTCGCGGTGATCCGCTCCGGCATGTCACGACTGAGCTGCTGCAGCACCGCGATGCGGTGGGCGTTGACCTGGGGGCGCCGCACCTGGGTGACCAGCGTCCGGAACACGCCCCGGCGTCCGACGGTGATCGTCAGCTCGGTGAAGCCGATGGAGGCCGCCATCCGATCCAGCCCGAGGGCCGCCGAGGCGCGGCGCATCAGCTGCCGGACCCGCAGGGCACTCGTACCCGCCCCCAGCATGAGCCCACCCGCGCGGGCGACGGCCTCCGCGCGTCGGATGAGATGGTGGGGCTCCAGGGAGTCCTCGAACTCCTGGTCCCCGAAACACTCCGGGTCGGGCCTGGTCATCCCCCGCAGTCTACGCCCTCACAGCTCCAACCAGCGGGACTCCATGGGGGCCAGATCGAGCTCGTGGCGTCGCGGCTCCCCCTCCCCGGTGAGCCCCTCGGCACGACCGGCGACGACGGTCGAGACGGCCTCACGGGAGTTGTTCATCACGAGCACCCTGCCCGCCTCGGGGTAGACCGCCACCTCCACGGCCACGTTCGACGGCGTCCACGCGGTGTCGAACTCGTCCTCGCGACCGGCCGCCCAGTAGAGGGCTCGATGCAGCAGGCGTGAGTTGTCAGCGGAGTAGGGCAACCCCGCCACATAGACGGCCCGCCCCTGACCACACCGACGCACGGCGAGGTCGACGGAGGCCCCGTTGAGCCGGAGGATGCGGGTGGCGTCGTCGATGGCGAAGATGTCGCCGGCCCCCTCCCCGACGTCAAGCCGATCCAGGTCCGCGGTGATGAAGTGGTCGGGGTGTTCGACGGGATACCGGTCGGTGGACTGCGAGATGCCGAGTTCCTTGTCCACCCCGAGCACGTCCGACAGCTGGAAGTAGGCCCCCTCGCGCAGCACCGCGGAGGGCTCGCCGACACCGATGAGGCCGCCGCCACGGGCGACGAACCGTCGTACCGCCACGGCGAGTTCGGGGTCCCGCCATTCGGGCCCGCCCGAGAAGGCCGTCTCCGCGGCCCCGATGTTCATCACGACGTCGAGTTCGTCGAGCGCCCCGGCGCGTGCCTCGTCGAAGGAGACGAAGGCGAGGTCGAACGGCAAGCCGGCGAGGGCCTCCAGCACCCCGAGGTAGGAGTAGATCTGCTTGTACCACAGGGCATGCGCCACCATGTGGGTCTGCCAGGTCCGCAGGCTTCCCCAGGCGTTGAGGATCCCCACCCGGATGGGGGCGGTGGCGGGACGTCGACCGCCGCCGAGGTCGTGGATGGCGCGGAACTCGTTGCAGATCTGCTCCACGCGGGCCATGAACTCGGGGAACTTCACGGCCAGGGAGAGGTATCCGCCGTAGCCGATGCGGTCGAGGGGGTGCCGGGCGATGGCGCGGCGGGCCTGCAGCCAGGAGGAGTTGGCCTCCCCCAGCGGGTCGCCACCCTCGCGGAAGACATCCGGGAAGAAGTAAGGCAGGAACCGCCCCTCCGTGTACCTGACCCCGGGGATGTCGGAGATCATGCGGCAGGTCGCGGCTGAACCGACGGAGCCGACGACCCCGTCGATCCCGGTGGCGGCGAAGTGCTCCCCATAGGGTTCGGTGCCCATCCAGTTGTCCCCGAGGAACATCAACGCCTCCTTGCCGTGGGCGTGCACGATGTCCACGAGTTCCTTGACCCTGGCGCACACGAATCGGGTCTGGAAGTCGATCCAGTCCCGGTAGGTGCGCGACGGCGGCCGGAAGGAGCTGTTGTAGTAGCCCTCGTCGACGAAGTCCTCGGCGCGGAGCCGATAGCCGTACTCGGCCTCGAAGGCCTCCATCGCGAGGGGTGAGACCGAGGCGGAGTAGCCGAACCAGTCGACGAACTTCTCCTTCGCGGCGTCGTTGAAGACCAGCGTGAAGTGGTAGAAGAACGTGGTGAAACGCACCACGTCCACCTCGGGGCGTTCCCGGCACCAACGCTCCAGGGAGGAGACCATGTGCTGCCAGGCGACCGGGTGCCGGGCGTCGTAACCGATCTCGCGCACCCGCGTCGGGTCGTTCTCCCAGTTGTTGGTGATGTAGTTGTACATCTGGGTGGAGTCCCAGGTCTGCCACGCGAGGAAACTCACGGTGTAGACGTGGAACGGCTTCGGCTCGGCGATGGTGACGGTGACCTCGGTGCCCGCCCCGTCGATGCTCCACCCCGCCACGGGGACGACCTCGCCGGAGGTGCGGTCGATGACCTCCCACCAGCGCTGGGCGTCGCCCTGGTCGGGCTCCACCTGGAGCCGGTAGTACCCGGCCATGACGTCGATGGTCAACGGACCCGAGTCGGGGGCCGCGACCCGCTCCGACATGAGGTAGAAGCGGGGCCGACAGTCGGGGTTGGCCAGCGCGAACTCCTGGTCACCGCGTGAGGGGAAGTAGGTCTCGTAGACCTTCACCCCGAGCTGCGGCGTGATCTCGGGAAGCCAGGTCCCATCCGAGTTGCGCACGGCGTCGGCCCCGAGCCGGGCCAGGATCTCGGGAAGCTGGTCGTCCATCCCCTGCTCGATGGGGAGCGTGACCCGGCCCTTGGAGTTCATGCGGTGTCCTGTCTGTCGGTTGCAGCGTCACGATAGCGAGTCCTCTCGGTCCGTCGGCACCGACGAACACACGGAGTGTTCGGGGCCTCGCCCGAGGGGAGCAGCCACAGCTCATCCCGCACCTCACGGTCACGAATCTTGAAGCGTTTCAAGGGTCTCAACGAACAAGGGCGGCGGTTCGCGTCCGGCCCACGGTGCGCCCCCCCTGTCCACGCACCGTCTACGCTCAATGCCATGGGCCAGGTCTCGAAGGACCCCATCGAGTTCCCGTACATGCGGGCTGAGGTGGTCAACGCGCTACGTTCCCTCAGTGACCCCGCGACCCAGTACAGCGAGTGGGTCGGCTGGGGCCATCTCGACCTCTGCATCCACATCCTCTACGACGACACCACGGTCATACCGAACCCTGAGGCGAGCATCGGATCCCTGATCCACGAATCAGAGGCACCAGCCCTCGACGTCCTTGACACCGTCCTGGGACCCATGATCGACGACCTCGGCGACGTACCCGACCAGGTATATCTCGCCGACCACCGCTGGCCGTCCGTCATCCACGCCGCCGCCAACGCCCTTGCCGCAATGGAGGCCAACGACCCATCGCCGGATGGGAACGATCGGTGATTGAGCTCGGATTCGACGAGGGACCCATCAGCGAAACCGTCCACCGTCTCGGCGGAGCATCGCGGATCAGAGGGTGCGCGGACAGGCGAATCCACTGCGTCCGCTCCAGTGACCCCTTGGCAGCGTTGTCCTCCTCGATTGCCACGCTCCAGTGTGCTCCTCGTCGTCCGCCTTGCCCCACGCACCCCAACTGTGTTCGCAACTGGCCAACCCGTTCCGCCCCACAGGCAAACTGCACCTCCGGTCTTCCCTTGCCTCACAGGAGACTCCAGTGACTGGGAGAAGGCTTCGGTTCGACATCCCGACCCAAGCAGGAGGAAGATTCATTGATCTTGCGGACGTCATCCCCGCAGTCCGCCCAGCGGGACTTCTCTGGGATATGGCCGACGCCTGGGTGGTGACGAAGGCAGGGACTCCCGACGAGGTGAGGCGGATATTTGACCTCGCCGAGCACACCGTCGTTCCACTCCCTTGGAAAACAATTGAGCAATGCGCCAAGTGGGCCTCCCAGTGCAACGATTTGACACTGCGGGGATACGCGGACACCTCAAGGAAGAACATGTCGATTGAGATTGCGGCCTTCGACTCCCAGGCCTGGGAGGTGACGGTGAAAGACGCGACGCGTTTCGATGAGACCATGCTCATGCCCCTTGGGGGCAGGTGGATGTGGGTGGACGAGCTCGGCCAAACCTTGGGACCCTGTCAACAATGAGTGACCACGGGGCCTGTTCAGGCAAGCGGTCAAAGTGGCTCGAAACAGGTGCTTCACTGTCTTCTGAATGGACCTCCCGAGCCAGGTTGGGCGTGACAGGCGGGAAACCCGGAACAGGACAGGCGAAACTGCCACGGTCACGAATCGCCGTCCCGCTTCCATGGCAGCGTTGACGTCGCGGTCCCGCCGAAGAAAAGCGGCGATTCGTGACCACCCCATCCTTAAGTCACCCGCCCACCGCTCCCTCCCGTCGGCCTCCGCAGCACGCCGATTCGCCTGCCTTGGACCGGAAACGCCCGCCTAATGTCAAAACGCCTGCCATGTGATGTCTCAGGAGATCGGTGACAGTTCTGCCTCAGGACATCGGTGACGTTTCTTGTGTCAGGACATCGGTGACGGAGTGGGTGTAGA
>NZ_RQYT01000081.1 GCF_003932785.1 Arachnia propionica
GGTGGGGTGAGGGGGTCCCGTAGGGGGTGGGTGGTGGCTACTCTTCCCAGTGAAAGGGGACGATGATGACCACTGCCGAGCAGGAGATGCCCTTCCCGGAGGACACGAGGGAGCAGATCTCCGATCTGTCCAGTGATCCCAGAGGGTGCGTGGAGAGGTGAATCCACTGCGGTCGCCCCGGTGGCCCCCTGGCTGTGTTGTCCTCCTCGAACGCACGATCCAGTGCGCTCTTCGTCGTCCGCCTTGCCAGGAGGCCACCGTGCCGATCCTCGTCACGATCCCCCTCTCCGCGCACCCTCTGAGCCGTTTGGCTGGGGCGATGTCGGGGGCGACGCAGTTGGGGCAGTGGGATGGGCAGGGTGTGCCCAGCTGGGTGAGGGAGGCGGCAGGGTCTCATTCGCCGGTGCCGTCGGCGCCGGGTCGAGAGGGGGCCATGGATCCGTCCTTCGAGGCGGCGAAGTTGGATCTCAAGGAGGCGTACGAGGGTCTCATCCGGAGTTTGAACGAGACGGCCCACACTGCTGCTCAGCAGGTGAGGGTGGCGCGGGAGATGTTCCTGCCCCCGGAGGTGGGGTCCTCCCGGGATGAGATCGGCAAGGAGTTGTTCAAGGACGGCTCCATCCTGGAGGCCCAGACCACATGGGAACACGCCCAGGAGAAGGCGGAGGAGATCGCCGATCAGCTCGAACAGGGCTTCAAGGATGATGATTCTGCCACCGCCGATGAGAAGGCTGAGCAGTTCCTGGCACGATACGGTGACGACCTGGAGGATCCCTTCGTCGCCACGGCACTGGCGACCATCCTCCCCCCTGAGGATCTGCTCGACCGCGGGCTACGCGGCTTGGACAACATTCATCGCGGGGACCTCAGGAAATCCCTCGCCGAGGCTGTGGGTACGACGATGGTTCTGGCCAGCGGGGGCATGAACCTCTCCCCGGAACAGCGGGACAACCAAGAACTCTACTTGCGTTACCAGTCCGCTCTGTTCGAGACGAGGGTCCAGGCGGAACACTCCACCATCACGATCCATCAGGACTACGCCGACAGGTTGACCTTGATGGCCGATGAATCTGTCGAGGTCGGTCCGAATAGGGTGAGGACGTTTCGTTCCGTGGAGGTGGCTGCGCAGTTGATGGGTGCTGCGGGGATCGCCAATCCTGACCTGTCGATCGGTCCGGGTCTGTTTGAACGCACGAATGGTAGTGACAGCTTCATGGACAAGGTGCTTCGCCATGATGATCGTGTGCTCCATCGTGACGGTCTCCAGCCCGGGGGAATGGCTTCACGGCTGGTCGACAGAGCGTTGGATCCCAAGCTCGAGGATCCGGTCTACGCGATGACCACACTCATGGACGGCCCGTCGTTCGCTCCAGATGCCGGGGATGAGGCCATCCGTGCGGCTGAACTCGAACGGCAGGGAGGTGTGAAGCAATGGCTGGCCTCTGATATCCAAGGTCTGGACACCAACGGTGATGGAGAGATCGGCGAGGGGGACCGGAAGATCAATGTCACGGAATACATCATGGGGGGTCGAACCGTGAATGACCCGAACGTCTACCAGAATGGTGAGTTCGCCCCGTACTCCGGTTTCCCCGACGGTGGGGTCCAGTTCGCCAAGGTGGCGGCGCAGGCCGCTCTTCCCGAGTTGCCTGAGGATTTGGCATCGATGAGTGAAGCGGATCAGCAGTTCTGGCTGAAGCGGGAAGCCGAAGGGATGCGCATCGCGAAGGGCTACCTGCTGGGCTATCAGAATGGCTTGAATGTCTACAGGCCAGACGGTGTTGAAGAGATCGAGGGCCAGCTGCCCTTCGGCTACCACAATGCCGAGGGACGAAACCATGCTGCAGACGTCTTGGGGCCGCGCCTCAAAGGGGTCAGCGTGAGTATGGCCGAGGGGGGTGAGGATGATGGCGACGATGAGGTCGCGGATGAATTGAACAAGCAATACCTCATCCTTCTCGACGAAGCCACGGTGAAGGAACTCCGAGGGCCGAACGGAGTGTTTGCTGACCTGGCCTTCGATGGGGCAGCGGACTACGCTCAGGCGGTGGAGGACATGAAGAGTGGAAAGCCGCCAAAGTTTGACAACCCGTCGGCCACGGACAAGTTGCTGACGTGGGCCTCATGGGGCTACGAGAGTGACCTCCGGACGTCCTTCGCAGCCGCACCCACCCCCCGCGACACAGATGGCCGCTCCATGGTCACCGAGTCAACCGAGGACTGGGTTCACATCATCAACACCCTGTTTGCGGCCCCGGACGAGGCGAATGCCCTCCAGCTTCAGGCTGTCGCCAACCGAAACGCGGTCTGGAATGAGCGTGCTCAGGACATGGTGGCCCTGTCCAAAGCGGCAGCCGGGGAGCTCCCGGGCGGTGGTCTGATCGGCGAGTATGTCGACAGGGCCGTCATCCAGCCCAAGCTGGATGAGATGTTCCCCAGCGACTTCGAGATGCGGGACGTGAACACCTCCAAGCGGGGTCCGACCATGCGTTTCATGATGAGAATGATGGCCGCAGTTGCTGCCGAAGAAGTGGACTTCTCCCAAGCGCCCAAAGATGAGGAATGGCTTGGAAAACTGAATTCTCGTGGCATACGCATTTTCCGTGATGATGGGTCGCTGATTCCTTATTCTGAGATGTCTGATGATAGTCGTTGGGCCTACTACAGGTACATCACGCGCCTACTTCCGGAGTGGGAATTCGATGATGCCAGAGGGGTGGTGCGTCGTGAGGCGCTGCTGGCTGATCTGGGTCGAGAAGAGGAGGAGGACGAGGAGTGATTGGTCGGCGTGCTCTGCTCGGGGGGTGGTTCGGGGCGATGGCGGTTCTCTCCTCGGGGTGCGCTCCCGGAGAATTGCCGCCGGATTCGGTTTCGCCCTCGGCGAAGCCGTCTCGGGTGTTGATGCCGACGGAGTATGCGGATCATTATGACCTGGTGGTGCCGGAGGGTTGGGAGGTGGCTCGGTGGGATCAGTACGAGAAGGCGTTTTTCTTTGGGCGGAGGGTTGAGGATGTGGATCCCCCGGCTGCTGTGAGCATAGAGAACTGGGGTGGTGAGTGGGCGGACGAGTTCACGGACCGGCCGCTTCGGGTGAATGCGTTGAGTTGGGAAGAGGTGTTTGAAACCCAGAGGAGGGAGTTCTCGAGTTCAGAGTTCTTCGGTTTTGAGGTTTTGCCTGAGCGAACGATTGGTGGGGAGCGAGCGGTGGGTATGACGGTGCATCAGGTGGGGGAGAAGAGTGGGAAGGAGAGTGTGTGGGAACAGTGGCATGTGTTGCGGCATGATGGGGTGTGGCTCTTTGATCTGTTCTCGGGTGGGGGCCGGGATCGAGTGGGTGATGATGCCTATGGAATTCTGGATTCGTTTCGGTGGACTGGTCCGGCGCCTTCGCCGTTGCCTGAGCCGCTGCCAGTGCCGACGCCCCGTCAGAGGTGAGGGCTGAGGTG
>NZ_RQYT01000082.1 GCF_003932785.1 Arachnia propionica
ATCTTGCCTTCCACACGGGCAAGCTTCGCGCTCAAACTAGCTGAGGCACCGACCCCACCCACGCGCTCAAACTAGCTGAGGCACGTCGAGGCATTGACGTAGAGGGCAACGCAAACTATCCTCTGATTAAGTATCAGTTAGGAGGTCAAAGAATGACTCTAACAATCAACTTCACTCCATCACGTGAACTGGAAGCACCCCTGTTCCCAGAAGAAGAGAGCATCCCGATTTCCTTCGGGCCTCACGCAGCAGTCGGAGATGGCGCCGATAACCTAGCTTACGTACGCCCGACCTTCATCACCTGCGGAAGCTGTCGATGCACCACTGGCTGTGGCCCTATCGGAAGCTACCGACTCTGCGGGTGCTAGCTAGACCTGCCGAGGGGCCCTTCTTAGCCTTGGAAACCAAATCGCTAGACCAAAGAAGGGACCCTCGGCAGCCTATGCGAAAGGGAAGTAATCAGAGCCATGAAACGCCCTCCCCCCTTAGCGAAAGAACGCTCCGGAGAACACTTAACAGGGGCAGCAATTGTCGACATAGGGTCTATACTGTACGAACATTTCGCAAGGAACGGGATCATCCCTTTAAGCCAATTTCCTGGCATCAAAAAGAGCCTAAAAAGCCAGATTGGCGGGTTTGCAATCCGGGCGATTCTGACTGAATTTTTCACTGCCGGAAGTCACTACCTGCCAAAATCTCGTGAGTCATACAATCAACTCATGAACTCCTTGGCGACTCCTTCTTGGTTTGACCATATTTCCGACACCTATCCCGACATAATTCGCCTAGGGAATTCGATAACACAGCAGATAGAACATGCCCACCTTGTATCCGCCGAGGTCACGAGGATTCCCCTTCCAGTAGAGAGCGCGCTCAACTTGACGGAAGGGTTCCAGATAACCGACATCGAACCAGTTGGCGATGTCCACCCAGGGGGCTTGTGCACGCTTCTATTCTCAACACACACCGACAAGAAATTTCTGTTCAAGGCTTCGAGCCCTGAGAATGTACTCTTTGTCGCCAACCTCACTGAATTGGTAAATGAGAGACTTGATTACCCTCTCTACGTTCCACATAGCGTACCGACAGGCTTCAATGGGCATTACCAAGAATACGTCGAGCATGCTGAGCGTCAACATAGCCTCTCGGAATACTACAAGTTCGGCGCATGGCTTGCGATAGCGGACTGCGTATCCTTCACTGACTTGCACATGGAGAACGTAATCCCGACTCCCCATGGCCCATGCATTATCGATTTTGAGTGCTTCCCCACCCCAGAAATTGCGATAAAAGAACTGCGAAGTACTTTGCCACTACTGAATCGCTCCGGAATACTCCCCGCGCCGTTCACTCTAGCAGACAAAGAAGACACAGTGGACTGGAGTGCTATCGGAGGTGACAGCGACCAGCTTTCCCCATCTTGGGCGATGCATGAGGTTCTCGAAGACGGACTCCCGACGTTCCACCTAGGAAGAGCGTCTAAAGATAGCGCGAGGAGACCTTCACCCCAAACACGAATGAGCCTGTCACGAAAAGCTGAACACTCTCTGATGAAAGGATTTTTGGATGCACATCGGGCTATGTCTGCCGCCGGAAAAGATAAGGTCCTGAGCCTCACGGAGCTAAACTCACCTAAGCCTCGCTTGGTTCTGAGGCCAACTCAAATTTACCACAACTGCTTGAGGCGCAGTTCTTATCCACGATATCTATCGGATCCTGAAGCTCGTAAGAATGAACTCCGGAATTGGTTGATAAATGGGCTGTTTCCCGAGTCTCTCATCGAGCATGAGCTTGAACCCTTAAGAGATTTCTTCATCCCCCTATTTCAAGTAGACCTAAGCGCTAAAGACGTCGACGGGCTGGAAATCCTTCCCCCTGCCACCATTCTTCAAAAGAGTATTTCCCGCCACCTTGATGCGATGCGCCCAAATCAAGCCTTGAGGCAAATCAGGCAGGTCTTCGAGGTTCAACGCAAGCAGAGTGAACCGATGCAGCGAGTGTCATTCTCTGCCCCTCGTCTTCCAGCGCCTTCCGCAGCCGAGAGAATCAGAATAATTGAACATCTTGCGGAATCGATAATTTCTTGCGCCGAGGAGGACTCTTTCGGCTATTCATGGTCGAATATCCAGCGAGACCAAGAAGGAAATTGGGTCCAGACCAGCTACTCACCTTCCCTTTACCACGGCTCTGCGGGCATATATTTGGCACTTAACTCCGCGTTGCTAAGCGGAGCGCGCATCTCTTCCTATGGAATTAAGCTCCTGAAAGGTCTGAAGGACCAGCTGACAGACTTTTTGATGGACCCACCCGAGATCCTCCCCCTGGGCTTATTCGAAGGGGCCGCAGGCGTAGCATACTCTTTAATCGCTTCCAAGACCCCTGAGACCAATTCTGACCTCATCATTTCTGCACTCGCTAGAATCCTTGAAGATCGGGTCTATAGCATGAGCCATGACATCATCTCTGGAGCCGCCGGCGTATTGCTATTTGCAGACAGGCTGGAGCGAATGGGCATCTCATCCGAGACAGCAACTGTGATCCAATCATGGATGTGTCGTCAACTTAAGAATCTTGCTCACGAATCGGAAGACGGGATTTGGGTCTGGGAAACTAATTCTGACTGGTTTGGAGGACTCAGCCATGGCCCGGCAGGGGTAATGTGGGCCCTGCGGGAGTCATGCTATTCGCGATTCTTTTCAGATTTGGCAGAGAAAGCTCTGGAGGCTCAGATGTCGCTTCTCAGAGCTGATGACTTCTCGTGGAGAAGTCGTCGCCTTTCAGACTCGCCACCGATATGCGCTTGGTGCCATGGAAACGAAGGACTGGCATTAGTCTTCAGTGAAACTGACCCCGATAGCGTTCTCGCAAAACAATGCGTAAACTCACTGATCAAGCAAGCCCTGCCTAGCGACGTCTGTTTATGTCATGGGATATCTGGCCGATACTTGTCGCTACATACGCTCAACCTGCACGACGCTGCAGCCCAAGCCTCCACTCTCTTATGGCGTCACGCCTCAACTAAGATCGACATGATGGAGAATCTGGACGACAGTCTCATGACAGGGAGAGCAGGAGTTTTACTTTCTCTTTCCCATTCACTGGCGAGTCGCGTCGTCCCGTCGCCACTCACAGCCCAAATTCTGGAGGCAAGATGAAGGATAGAGATTGCACTTCGCTCTTTACCGGTTCGTCGGCCCCGCTGGCCTGCTCTTCTGTGGCTTTGAAATACACGTTCAGCAAGAGTGAAAGCACTATTCTAGATGACTTGACGATGACGGCTTCACGCGGGGATTTCCTAGCGGTGGCTGGAAGGAGCGGTTCCGGCAAGACCAGTCTGCTTCGGGTGCTGTACGGGATGCAGGAGCCCTCCAACGGGACCGTGTGGTGGGGAGACCGGAAGTTGACCGAGCTCAACGAGAAACAGCGACAGAAGCTCCGTC
>NZ_RQYT01000083.1 GCF_003932785.1 Arachnia propionica
CGAGGCGACCGCGACCACACCTTCACCACCGGCAGCACCTGCGTCATCGCCGAGAAACAGGTGGCCAAGGAAGCCAACACCACCAGCTGCAACACCGCAGAAACCCTCACGGCCGCCACCACCCAGATCACCGTCCCCGCCGGCGGCACCACCACCATCGACTACACCCTCACCCCAGACACCACCACCAGACACTGGACCCAGGGCTGGGCCACCCTCAACTCGGCAGACGACACCCAACCCGACCTGGTCGTGCCCTACCTCGGCTTCGTCGGGGACTGGAACGCCGAACCCATCATCGACCACCCCGAGGAATCCGGGAAGACCCCGGTCCTCGACGGCATCCTCGGCCCCGACCAGGCCAACCACACGGAGCTGTACGGCCCGCTGGGCAACGTCGAGACGTCCACCCAGTGGCTGTCACCGAACGGGGATGGTTTCTTCGATGAACTCTTCCCCCTCTACATGATGCTGCGTTCGGCCGCCGAAGTGCGTTTCGAGGTGGTCAAGGACGGCACGGTGGTGCGCACCTTCGGCAAGGAACGCAACGTGACCCGGCTCCCACTTGCCCTGTTGCCGCCAGCGATTCAGTCCGCGGCCGAGGGAGCGACCAACCAGGCATGGGACGGGACCCTCTACAACCCGGCGACGGGGGAATTCGAGACGGTTCCCGACGCGGACCTCGGCACCTATCACTACCGGATCCAGGCCCGGCTGTCCGAGGAGTTCGAGTGGCAGACGACCGAGCTGTCGATCGGCGTTGACACCGTTGCCCCCGAGGCCTCCTACACGGTCACCACTGGCGCCGACGGATCCCGCACCTACACGGTCAAGGCCACCGATGATCGTTCCGGTCTGGACAACCCCGCCGGGGTCTTCGCCCGGGACGCCGCAACCGGCACCGTGTTCGAACCCACCCTCACCGATGTCTACACCTTCACGGTCCCGACCGAGGTGGCATCGAGTGACTCCTACGTCGAGATCCTCGCCATGGACCAGGCGGGCAACAGCACCCAGCTGCGGGACTTCTACCGGACCAAGCCCGTCCGGGTACTGAACAGTCACCGTCTGGACCGCTGGATCGGCAAGGAATCCGTTCCGTTCCTGATCCCGGAGATCAGCGATGGCAAGGCCGTCGTGGAACTCATCACCAGTCCCGAGGTCGATCGGGTGACCTTCAACGGCACACCGGTGGAGATCACGGATGGCCAGGCCAGGGTTCTCGTCCCGTTGACCCCCGGCCGCAGCGAGCTCGCCTTCGTCGCGTACTCGAACACTGGGCAGGAACTCGGCACCGCCACGCATTGGATCGGCTACGACGAGACACCGCCCGACCTGCAGATCACCTCGGCGCCGGTCAACGCGGCGGGGCAGCTCGAGCCCGGACCGGACGGGACCATCACCGTCACCGGACGAGTGACCGATGACCTCGCTCCCGCCGGGGAACTCGTGCTGCTGGACAACGGGGTGACGGAGGTTCCCCTCGACGATCAGGGCAACTTCAGCTACACCATCACCCCGACCGAGAGCCAGTCCTTCCTCGTCCTGGTCGCCCTCGATCACGCGTCGACCTACCGGAAGGTGGAGGACTACGCGAACTCGACGTCGAAGGCCTGGAGCATCTCGGGCCGCGCCAATCCTGTCGGGCTCCACATCCTCTTCGATGACCCCGAACTGCGGGGAGGACGTTTCGGTCAACCCGCCTATCTGGTCAGCCCGGATTTCCAGGATCTGGAGATCATCAACCAGGATGCCGGACCGGGAGAGATCGCCTCGAGACTGACCCTCAAGGGGCGGTTGTCCGAGGCACCCGCTTCATTCGAGGTCGACGGGAAACCGGTGCAGCTCGACGACCAGCAGCGGTTCTCCATCCCCCTCGACCTCCGCAACGCGATCAACAAGGTCGGCTACGTGGCGGTCTCCAAGGGCGGGGAACGGATCGAGGGTTCCTGGCGCTTCGTCCACGACCGGGCGTTGCCGGGCATCGATCTCACGATCGATCCTCGGATCCACGCCGATGGCGCCATCTACCTGACCCAGCAGCCCGCTGACATCGCCCTGTCGGGTGAGGTGTGGGACAACGAGTTCGGATACCGGCTCTCGGTCAACGGCAATGTCATCGAGGAGTTCACCAACATGTGGGACGCGGGGGCAGACAACCGTCGCCCGTTCCAGACCAGGGTCCCAGCGGCCCGGGGTGGCGACTCGATGTTGCTCAGCCTGATGGATGAGATCGGCAATGGCTTCGAACGCAGGGTGCCCGTCGTCCTGGACGACACGGCGCCGGAGGTCTCCATCGACGGCCCGAAGGATCGGGTGTCGCGGACGGCCGAATTCGCGATCACCGGGACGGATGAGAACCTGGAGGGTCTCGTCGTCCATCTCGACGGCCAGCAGGTGGCGGCCGAGGTGGTCGAGGTCCACGCTCATCCCGAGGCCTCCTACACCGAGTTCCGGCAGCGGGTCGCGATGGCGAGCACCGACTCGTCGGCTGCCCGGGAGACCTCCAAGCAGGTGACGGTACGGCTGGGCGATGTGAAGGATCTTGCCCCGGGGCGACATGCCCTGACGGCCGTGGCCACTGACAAGGCGGGCAACACCGCCGCGGCGGCATCGGCGTTCGTCCTCGATGAGGCACCGACGATCACCGGACCCGATGCCCTCACCATCGAGCCCGGCAAGGACCCCCGGCAGGTCATCCGCGAGAACTACCAGGCCACCGACCCCG
>NZ_RQYT01000084.1 GCF_003932785.1 Arachnia propionica
TCCAACGCCGTCCACATCCTCGAGAACCACCCCGCCCGATACGACGAGAAATCCCGGGTGAGCGCCTCCAGGCAGCACCGCAACACCCGGGCACGATCCAGGGTCCCCTCATGAACGAGGGTCAGCACGCTGGCCTGCCAGCCCGCCTCCTCGCGGGAGAACTTGTCGACATTGGCCAGCGAGACCTCCCCGCCGCCCTCCACCTCGAAGATCCGCCAGAAGACGTTCTCCCTGAGATCGTGGTCGTGGCGGAGCATGAACTCCCGGATATTGGTTTCATAGCGTTCCCCCAGCGCGGAGACCATCGCCAGCACGTAGGTGTCGTCGTGGTCCAGCTCCAGCCCCTCGAACAGCTCGGCGAGCCGCAGCGGCACGAAGTCCGCGCTCTGCGGCCAAGCCTGCGCCATCCACTCCACCGTCTCACGGGTGATGGGCTGCGGGTCCTCCGCCGGGACGTACTCCTGTTCAGCCCGGTGAAGGTCCTCCAGGGTGAGGGCGGGGTCAGCGAGGAGCTGTTGCAGCTTCCCCCTCCGATTCCACCAGAACAGACTCATTGTTCCTCCTTCACGATACGCACGGCCAGGATGTGGGCGCAGGGGCCGCGGTCCAGTCTGTGGCGGGCGTACCACGGGCAGCTGCAGCTCTCCGCGTCATTCATGCGGACCTCGTGCCGGGTGTCCTTCGAGGTGACGTGCGCCAGCCCGGGGTCCACCATCTCGACGGCCCCGGCCTGGGCCAGTTCCCGGGCCTTGACCAGCCTCGGATGATGGGCCTCCAGCACGCCGTCGATCATCGGCAGCGGCCGGTGGAAGTAGGCGTCCGCGTGGAGGTCGTAGCCGACCTGCCCGGACGCCGCCAGCAGCGACAATGCGCCCAGCACCTTGTCACGCTCCAATCCCGCGCCTGCTGCGAGGGCCGCGACGTCGATCCGCGGCTCGAAGGCCAGCAGAGCGCTGATGAGGTCGGCGTCGGCCTCCACCTGGTCGCGACGCAGATCGTCGAGGGTGGTGCCCTCCCCCGAGAAGCCGCGTGACTTGTCCGGGCTCAGCACGACACTGATGCGGCCCCCGGGGATGTCGAGGGCCCAGGCGCTGGCCCTCGGGGTGGATGTGGCGTCGACGGGGGCGCACCAGGCCCGCAGCCGGGTGGCGTGTCTAAGCATCGGCTCCAGCACCCGGAGCCGCTCCGGCCCCGCCAGGCACACCGACCCTGTCGTGGGGCGGGTGGCCAGCCGGTGTCCACGCCCCGTCGGTGTCACCCAGGACACCGACTTGGTGGCGGAGTTCCTCGGCAGGGCCTGGATGAGGCGGGTGGCGCCGAGCCTGTCCACGTCGAGCTGCGGCTCCATCCCGCCGAGGATGGACTGGGTCTCGGCGAAGCTGCGCAACCACCGGGACGGCAGCTTCACCTTCTCCTCCACGACGTCGTGGTCGAGGGTGCGGACCCTCACGTGATCGTGACCGACACTCAGGTGCAGCGGGTCGACGGCGTTCAGCGCGGACAGGGCCTGACGGACCGGAGGATTGAAGTCCACGTTGGTGACGCCGACGCCGAGATGTTCGGCGTCGAGGGAGGTCGCCTCCAGGTCGAGCCGGGCATAGACCCCGCAGCAGGCACTGAACGACTCGAAGCGCAGGCCCTCCTGGCTGGAAGTGACCACTGGGTCGGCGGCGCGAAGGATGGCCGCGAGCATGCCGGGCGGCACGTAGAACCGGGTCCTGGCCACCCGCGCCAGGACGAGAAGGGCGGCCGCCACAGCGGGTGGGTGCTCCACGAAACCGGAGAAGAAGTGCGGATGGGCCACCCGACCTTCCGGGGTCAGGCCACCGCTGGTGGCCAGGTCCAGATCGGATCGTCCGGCTGCCTGATGCAGCTCGGACTGCCTGGCATAGTCATAGGCAAGCTCAGTCAACAGGACCTCCTCGTTCCAGTGCCGCAACGCTACCGGGTGGAACCGACATTTCTCCCTGCCGGGCTGTCACTCAGTCGTCCAGCAGCTCCGCAATGGTCCCTGCGAATCCTCAGGGGTCTCGACCAGCGGAGAACAGGAGAGCCGACGACGGGCAGCACGGGCGCCCAGGTCGACACTTTTCCGCTGGTCGAGCCGCGAAGCGAAGCGAGCGTGTCGAGACCTCCGCAGGGGTGTCTGCGAATCCTCACGGGGTCTCGACACGGGCCCCTCCACTACGTTCCGCGTCCCGGCTCGACCAGCGGGGGTAGAGGCTGTCTCGCTCAGCGGGGTGGGGAGCCCTCGGCTTGGGGAGGGAGGACGGGTGTTCGGACAGCATGTGCACCCGGGTCGGCCCCTCTCCGCTGGTCGAGCCGGACCGCGAGCATCGCGAGCCGTCCGTGTCGAGACCTCCGCAAGGGGTTTCTGCGAACTCTCGCCGGGTCTCGACACAGGTCCCCCACTTCGTTTCGGGTCCCGGCTCGACCACCGGGAAGGGAGGAGCCCTCAGTTCGACCAGCGGGGTGGGAAGAGGGTTTTCAGTACAGGGCGTATTGGATCCATTCCCAGGCTTCGGATTCCACTGGCCTGGTCTCTGGGGGTTCGGGCGGATCCAGCCAGGGCGGGGGTGGCTCCTCCACCCTGGGTTCTGGTTCCGGAGTTCGGAGACACATCGTGCCGCCAGTGGCATGCACCAGATACTCAAACCCCGCCGGAGACT
>NZ_RQYT01000085.1 GCF_003932785.1 Arachnia propionica
GTCCCCGCCGGCGGCACCACCACCATCGACTACACCCTCACCCCCGAGCCCAGCACCAGACACTGGACCCAGGGCTGGGCCACCCTCAACTCGGCAGACGACACCCAACCCGACCTGGTCGTGCCCTACCTCGGCTTCGTCGGCGACTGGAACGCCGAACCCATCATTGATTATCCGCGGGGTTCCGGGAAGACGCCTGTTCTCGACGGGATCCTCGGACCCGAACAGCCGAACGTGACCAGCCTCGTCGCCCCCTTGGGCGCGTTCTCCGTACCGACGAGCTGGATGTCCCCCAACAAGGATCATTTCTACGACCACCTCATCCCGGCTTTCGCGTTGCTCCGCTCCGCGGGGGACGTCGAGTTCGAGGTCCTCAAGGACGGCGAAGTGGTTCGCAGCCTGGGCAAAGTGCGTGAGCAACTGCGTCCCACGCTCGACACACTGCCGACCTCGTTCTTCTCCGCCGCCAGAGAGGCGCCAGAACACGGTTGGGATGGCACCCTGTACAACCCGACGACGGGTCAGTTCGAGCAGCTGCCGGACACGTCGTTGGGGACCTACACGTTCCGGATCAAGGCCCGTCTGTCCGAGGACTTCGACTGGCAGATCACCGATCTTCCCGTCGGCATCGACACCGTCCTCCCCCGGGGCACCTACACGGTCGAGACTGGCGCCGACGGGTCCCGCACCTACACCGTGACCGCCACCGATGACCGCTCCGGGCTGAGCGACGAGTTCCCGGTCCTCGCCCACGACGGCCTCCTCGGCGCGCCGTTCGAGGCCACCCCCAGCGGCACCGGCACCTACACGCTCACCGTCCCTGCGGAAATGGCCGGGAGTGACTCCTATGTGGACATCGCCATCAGGGACCGGGCCGGCAACATCTCTCAACTGCGGGACTTCTACCACGTCCGTCCGCTCCGGGTGATGCAGAGCCCCGAGCTGGATCGTTGGGTGGGCACGGAGACCGACCCGGAAAGCGCTCCTGCGATCATCGACGGGAAGGCCGCCCTCACCCTGCTCCTGGCCCCCGAGGTGACCAAGGCGACCTTCAACGGCACCCCCGTCGACATCAAGGACGGCAAGGCCCAGATCCAGGCCCCAGTGAACGGCGGACGCAACGACTACGAGTTCATCGCCTACTCCGCCAACGGCCAGGAACTCGGACGAACCACCCACTGGCTCGGACTCGACACCACCCCACCAACCCTGGAACTCACCTCCATCCCCCTCGACGCCCAAGGCCGACTCATCCTCGCCCCCGACGGCACCGTGACCATCTCCGGACGCGTCACCGACGACCTCGCCGCTCCGGGCGACATCGCCGTACACAATGGAAAGGACGAGGTCACGGTGGATGCGGAGGGGCGCTTCACCCACACCTTCACGCCCAGGAATGGGCTGCTGGTGCTGGATGTGATGGACCACGCCGCGCAGCTCAAGGAGAAGGACCAGATCACCAACACTCTGGTGCAGGCCTGGTTCACCACGGGGTCCAACCCTGCTGGCATCCCGCTCATCCACTTCGATGACCCAGCGCTGGAGGAACCCGGACTCAGCAGCCACTTGTTCGCCGTCACTCCCGCCTTCCAGAACCTGGAGATCATCAACCAGGACGCGGGCCCCGGCGAGGTGGCGGCGCGGCTGACCCTCAAGGGCAAGCTCACCGAGAAACCCAACTCCTTCCAGATCGCGGGCAAGGAGGTCCCCCTCGACGACGACCTCAGGTTCTCGGTCCCCATCGACCTGGTCAACGGCCTCACTTCCGTCGGCTATGTGATGGTCGCTGCTGACGGATCACGACATGAAAGGAACTGGCGGTTCTTCTACGATCGGTCGCTCCCGGGCCTCGATCTGAAGATGGATCCGAAACCCCACGCCGACGGCGCCATCTATGTGACGAAGGCCCCCGCCGACGTCACCCTCTCCGGAGAGGTCTGGGACAACGAGTTCGGCTACAAGCTGTTGGTCAACGGCAACGTGATCGAGGAGTTCACGAACCTGTGGGACTCCGGGGCGAACAACCGGCTGCCCTTCAAGACGACCGTTCCGGGTCTCAAGGAGAACCAGATCCTGGATGTGTCGCTCGTGGATCGGGCGACGAACGGGTTCGAACAGCGGATCCCGATCGTGGTTGACGATCACTCCCCGGACCTTGCCCTCGAGGGACCCAAGGGAGCAACCGGACCTGACGCCGAGTTCACGGTCAAGGTGTCGGATGAGAATCTCGAGAACCTCGTGGTGCTGATCGATGACCAGCAGGTCGCGGCGGAGGTCGTGGCGCCGGTTCCACATCCCAAGGCCAGCCACACCGAACTCCGGCAGGGTGAGCCCGTGGCACAGACCGCCTCGGCCGGGGAGAAGGCGGAGACCTCGAAGGAGATCACCGTCCGTCTCAAGGATGTCCCCGACCTCGCCAAGGGACGGCACACCCTGATCGCCGTCGCCACCGACAAGGCCGGTAACACCGCCACGGCGGCATCGGCGTTCGTCCTCGATGAGGGGCCGACGATCACCGGACCCGATGCCCTCACCATCGAGCCCGGCAAGGACCCCCGGCAGGTCATCCGCGAGAACTACCAGGCCACCGACCCCG
>NZ_RQYT01000086.1 GCF_003932785.1 Arachnia propionica
ACCCACCCCCTACGGGACCCCCTCACCCCACCACACACGTCATCCATTCGGCCAGCACCCACACCCGACAAGCACCACCATCCCCTACCCCAGCCTTGGAGACCGTGACTCATACCCACCCACCCGCTGCTCACACCGGACCGCGAGTGCCAGCGAGCCGTCCGTGTCGAGACCCGGCGACGGCTCCCCGCCACCGAGGTCTCGACACGCTCGCTACGCTCACGGCTCGACCAGCGATCTGAGGCGCCGCCGTAGACTGGACCCGACCGGATCGAAGGAGACCAGATGCGCCGCAACCGCCCCCGCGTCCTCATCGCACTCGCCCTGGCCGCCTCCCTCCTCACCCCAGCCCCAGCCACCGCCGACGACGCCATCACCGACCAGAAATTCACCACCCTCATCAACACCCCGAATCTTCATCAGCATGGCCTCACCGGCGAAGGTGTGACCATCGCCTACATCGAAAGCGCCCCCGACCTCACCGTCCCCGAACTCCAAGGCGCCGAACTCCAAGGCGCCGACATCGAGATCAACAACCCCTGCAACCTCGTCGGTACTCCCGAGGCCCGATCCCACTCCACCGCGGTGGCCTCCATCCTGGTCAACCAAACCTGGGGCTGGGCACCCAAGGCCAAACTCATCAACTACACCATCACCACCGGACGCGGCCTGACCTCCGGAAACCCACACTGCCGCGAGGGCGCGATCCCTGGCCCCGCCATCCACCGCGCCCTCGACGACGGCGTGGACCTGATCAACATCTCCCTCGGCAGCATCAAAAGTAGCGAAGCCCTCAGCGCCGCCCTGCGGGCCTATCACATGGGCGTTCCGATCATCGCCTCCGCCGGCAACACAGCAAACCAAACCCACATCGAACCGGGCTCAGAATACGGAGACCTCAACTCCTTCGTCGCAGTCGGCTCCTCTGATGCCAACACACAACGCTCAAAGTTCACCTCCACAGGCGACTTCCTCACCGTCCTGGCCCCCGGCGAAGACATCACCATCCGCGACACTGACACCGACGGCAACCTCACCAGGACCCGGCAAGCTTACGGCAGCTCCTTCGCCACCCCCATGGTCACCGGACTCATGGCACTGGGCAAACAGAAATGGCCCAACGCCACCGGCAACCAACTCATCCGCAACCTGATCACCACCGCCCACCCCGTCGGCGAGGCCCCCAACGATCACTACGGCTACGGGATCATCCAGATCGCTTCCTTCATCAACACCGACCCCACCACCCACGAGGACACCAACCCCCTACGCCGCCGCAGCAGCAACCCCGTCACCCCAGAACTAGCCCAGGACTACATCGACGGCCTCCTCCTCCCCTACAGGGCTACCGATGACCTCGACTACCGCTACCGCGGCCTCGACATGAACACCGTCACCAACCACCCATCCAAGTCCCACTTCGGCACCTCGCCCCGCTACCACCGGAAATAGACCCAGCACTGGCCAATCAGCCGACAGGTCGTGGCATCGCCGTGACCAAGGACTTGGCTCTAGCATTCGGTGGGTAAGGAGGTCAAGGATGACGAACACAACGGTGGACGTGGGCTACGACGAGGAGCAGGTGAACCGCTCCATCGCGCAGGCGGAGGACGGCGCAGCGACCCACGCCTCCGACAACGCGAAGCGTTGTCAGGACCTCGCCGACCTCCAGGGCCCAACCCAGTGGGGAACCGAACCCGGCGCCCTGACGTTCCAGGACCGCTACGTTCACCAGCTCTTGGACCTTCAGGCCCAACTCAACACGCTCAAGGAGGACCTCAACCGGTTCTCTGCCGGCCTGCGGAGTTGCGTGGCGGAGCTTCAGGCCACTGACGGGGACGCCAAGGCCGGCCTGGATGCCCTCAAGGCCAGCCTCACCCCGCCCACCGACACAACCGGCACTGAACCGTCGGCCGCCTATGAGGACCTCCCGATGCCCGAACCCCGGCAGGAGTCCTGACCCATGCCCGCCAGCCCCAACTACGAACGCCTCCGCGAACTGGCCGCCCTGGCCTCAGTGGAGACCACCGACCCCACGGTCCTGGCCGAGATCCACACCGCCCTCACCGATCTACGCGAGACCATCCAGGCCATCCACCGCACCCCAGGCCTCCACGGCAAAGTACGCTCCGCCATCCGCAGCTACCTCGACAAACGCACCGCCGCACTGGACGAGTACACCCACAGGGTCGAGGTCATCACCGGGGAGTACCAGAAGGCCCGAGCCGCCATCGCAGATGCCCAGGCACAGTTCAACCTCCTGAAACCAGAACTCCTCACCCCAGCCGAAGAACACTCCAAGAGCAACATCCAAAGTGTTCACTTCCATGGCGTCCAGCTGAAAGCTGCCCAGTACTACGATGGCCTCATCGGCAAACGCAATGCACTCCGCGAGGATGCAGCCGGTCAGATCCTCACCGAAACCAACGAAACACTTGACGGCCTCCTGACTTCTATTCCCACTCTAGAGACAGAGGGGTCCCCAGACGCGCCTGGTTCTGGTGGTCCTCGTGACTCTGGTGGCCCTTCTCATGGCCCCTCGGCTGGTGGCGGGCCGAACAGCCGTGTGTCAGGGTTCCCGTCCGGGGGTGACCCGAGATCCAGTCACGTCCCGGGTAGGCCCGGCCACTGGGTGGATCCAACCAGCCCGTCGCCCGGCCCCGGGGATCTGGTCGGTAGGGTGATCCCCAACGACCCGATGCCGCCCTACCAGCCGGGTGAGCCCGCACCCCGGCTGGTCCCCACCCCC
>NZ_RQYT01000087.1 GCF_003932785.1 Arachnia propionica
TTCCATCTCAGGGCGGTCACGGCGCGCAGGATGAACCAGAGGGTCAGCCAGCCTGCGCTCAATGCGGCTGCTGGAGCGACGGGTAGGGCGAGTCGATGGGTGAGGCCGAGTATCGCCATGGGTGGGAGGAGGGCTCCGGTGAGCATCTGCAGGCTGGTCAGCAGGTGTTGGCGGACCAGGGTGCGGCGGGGTGTCCCGAGGTGCCAGTAGTGGAATCGGGCTCGTTGTGCGCGGGTTTGTTCGCCCAGCCGGGTGGTGGCGAGTTGGATCACGGTCACGACCGCGATCAGCAGGGTGGCGACGGTGAGGAAGGAGGTGAGGATTTCGCCGATGGCGGTGGCGACGCGGGTGTTGGTGGTGACTTGCTGGTACCAGCTGAGGGCTGCCCCGATGAGGGCGAAGGTGCAGGCGGCCAGGCCTGCCAGCAGCGTTTCGGTCAGGTTGAGGGCGATGAGTCGTCGTCGGCTGCCGATGCGTCCGGTGACGTAGGAGGTTTGGGGTCGGTGGGGGTGTGAGGCCAGCACCGCTGCCCCTGCCAGGAGGAGGAAAACTCCTGTGATCCATCGCATTCCGGGTGGTGTGGTCACCGTGGCCATTGTTGTGGCTGCGGCCACGAGTACCAGGCCTGGCCACTGGGACAACAGTGTCCAGCGGAGTCTGGCGGCGGTGGACCAGCCCAGTGATGTGAGCAGGGCGTGGTCAGCGGAGCGTCGGGGTCGGGTCAGCAGGCCGACGCCGATGAGGAGGATGCCTGCGGTGGTGATGGCGGCGGTGAACAGCATCATCACCACCTGTGTGGTGGTGGTTTCGCTCCAGGTGACTGCGCCGAGGGTGGTGAATTCCTGGCTCACCCAGCCGAGGTCGCCGACACGTTGTGGTGTCGCGGGGTCGGTGGTGCCGAAGGCGTAGTCCGGCACCCAGAGGTTCACCGGTTGGAGTGAGGCCCCGGCGACGACGAAGGCGTCGAGTCCCATGCCTCGCAGCTGTGCGGCGACGGAGTCGATGCGGGGCATCGCCTCGGAGCGGGAGAGGCCGTCCAGCCCTGCGACGCGGATGCGCACGGCGGAGATGAAGTCTCCGTCGACGAGTTCCTTGGCTCCCTGCAGGGAGACGATGGCGGAGGAGGGTTGTGCTGCCAGTCCTTGGGCGTTACGGGCCGGGGTGAGGATCTGTCCTGTCTCGGTGACGGTGACTTCGGCGGGGTCGTAGGCGCCCAACGGGACATAGCTCAGGCCATCGTCCAGGTCCTGCGGGGTGTAGGTTCCCACCTCGAACGGAGCAGCGCCGGATTGTCTCCAAGTTCCAAGTCTTAGCGTCCCGGGTATCCGTTTTCGGTAACTCTGCTCTTGACCTATGCCTGTTCCGTCCAGTTCATCGAAGCCCATTTGGGGTATCGCGTATTCGAAGCCTTGGGGCTCAACGGTGAAGGAGGGGCGGGTGTTCAGAGGTCCTGTCTGTATTGTTGGTTTCACTTTCAGGGGAGTGAGTCCGGAGACATGATATTGATCCACAACATAACGTTCCAGTTCCAGGGACGAAGCCTGATCTCCAGTGGGCCAGCCAATCTCGAGTTCTCCGCCGTTGAAGGGGCGAGTTGCTTGGGCGAGATCCAGGTGAACATCTCCCACATGAACCCTGTTGTTGTTGGTGATTTCCTCGATTCTTGCCGTTAGATTCATCGGTGCATAGGGCTGGGTGTTGC
Organism: Arachnia propionica; assembly: GCF_003932785.1. Classification (GTDB taxonomy): domain Bacteria; phylum Actinomycetota; class Actinomycetes; order Propionibacteriales; family Propionibacteriaceae; genus Arachnia; species Arachnia propionica_B. The sequence continues at coordinate 1,703 of NZ_RQYT01000087.1, forward strand.
GCAAGAATCCAATGAACGGGCTGTCCATGCCATACCATCCCATCAGAGCGGCCCGTTGTCCTTTTTGAGCACCAGGGTACTTGGCGATCCGTGCTTGGATGGGGTCGGACAGGTCAAACTCTATCTCTTCGCTTTCGGGGGAGGTGCGAGGAAAGACGTTCACGGTGAATGGTCCATGTTGCTGGGCCAGCTTGTCAAACTCCGCCAAGGGTTTCAGGAAGTCGCCGGACTCTCCCAGGAGTGCAGCCTCTGCAATCGGATCCACTGCGAAGATTGTTGAACGGGGTACAGTGACCGGCCACCAAGAAATCTCAACGCCTGGTTCGCTCACGGTTCCATCGATAGTCAAGTTGGGATCATCTGTCAGGAATGAAAAGCCTTCGCTGTTGATCGCCCCTGATTTTCCTGACCAGTTTGTGTAGTCGATGACGATGGTGTTCGTGCGATCCATGACCAGTCGCTCGTTCAGGCCGTCGTTGCCGGTGATGCGCCAAGTGATCTGAAATTTGGTCACTGGGTTTGGTAACTCGGACCATGGGATGAAGAACAGTGGCCAGTTCATCACGTCTCCGGTGGATCCCAGGAAGCCGATCGGGGCTGCGATCT
>NZ_RQYT01000088.1 GCF_003932785.1 Arachnia propionica
GGTGGAGCCGGGGGCGGCCTGGAGGATGGGGGAGCAGAACAGGTGGGTGATGCCCAGGTCCTTCAGGTAGGGCAGCTGGACGACGGCGTCGCTGAACGTGAAGTCGGCAGTCAGCTGCAGCCGGTACGTCGAGTTCGGGGTGTTCCTCACAGTGTCCACGGTCCTCACTCTATGCCGGTGGGGTGACAAAAATCTCGAGGCGGTGTTTTCAGCCATTCTTCGGGTTGCGAGGGCCTGTGGCGGCTGAAGAGTGGCAGAAAACACGGTGACGGTGGTTTAGCTGAGAGATTCTTGCTGACGACTTCAGCGTCCGAGCCCGGGGGCGGATGGGGTGATCCGGTTGTGTTGCAGGGGGTGGTTCCTTGCCGGGCTCCGAGGGGGAAGGGTCTTGGCGGGTGGGGTGCTGTTCTGGAGTGTGGTGCTGCGGGACTGGCCGTCGCGGTCGATGTGTTCGATGACGGTGCTGGTCGGGGAGCGGTGGGCGATGAACAGGTTGACCTGGCTGAAGTGGGCATGGGTGCTGGCCAGCTGGTGGGTGATGCGGGCGTTGTCGATGCATCGGCTGACCGTGTTGTTCGGGGTGAACATCGAGGTGACGGCCTCGGGTGGGGTGTAGCGGGCCGTGACGTCGCCTTGGGAGCGGGGTGTGATCCACCGCTGGTGTGCAGCCTCCAGGCACATCGGTTGAGGTGTGTCCACCGCGACGATGGTGACCTGGGTGTACTGCTCCGTCCTCAGGGCGGTGACCAGCCGAGGGCCTTGTCCGACACCTGAGGGTTCCATCCATTGCAGGGTGCCCTCGATCGTGATGTTGACATGTTCTGCCATGAGCTGCTCCCGAGCATCGTTGGCTGTGTCGGTGGAGAGCTGGTGCACGAGGGTGGAGAGTTCGCCACGAAGGAGGGGTCTGCCATCGGCGAGGGGATCCGGGGTGTGGTTGGCGATCAACCGGTCCCAGTGCTCGCGGGCCTGCCCCACCAGCTCAGGATCAACATCGAGCCCCGCCACCGGATTACCGAGCAACACCTGCTTCACATCATCGGCATCAACGGTGATGAAGCCATCGTCCACCACCCCCAACCGCTCTGCTTCCTTTGGTCCCAGGGCAGTCCGTACCGCAGCCACACCCTTGCTCTTCCCCGCGCCCGGCGGACCAGCCATGATGATCGCCCGACCTCCACGCACTCCTTCGCGATCGGCACGATCCACATAGGCCTGAGCGATTGCTTGCCCCAGCCGAAACCACAGGGAACCCTTCGGAGGGTCCGCCGGCAGGGAATGCTCCGCAGCGAGCTGTCCCACCAGGCTGCGAACCTGCTCCTCCGTCCGCCGCGCCGCCTCGTTCATCGGCTCTGTCATGAAGGATGATCCGGAAACTGCTGAACGATCAACCGGAGTTCTTCGTACTCGTCATCGGTGATGATCTCATACCTGTGCAAGCGCCTGACCTCGTCCCATGAACCCTCGTCATAGAAGTCGTAGTGATGCTGCCCGAAGGTGTAGGGCCAGGACCGCAACCGGTCCATCATCTCCTCGGTGCTGATCTGCCCCATGAACCGCCGTAAACCCAACTCATACGGCGTCACCGGACGAATCTCCTCCCCGCGCTGGTGTTCCTGCCTGACTCCCGCCACGATGCGGGGCTCGGCGCCGCTTCGAGAGATGATTGCCTCGTCATCCAGCCCGGTCTCGATCAGGTGCAGGATCTCTCGTTCCCCGTCGATCCGTGCCAGTACCTGGGAAGCCATGGAACGCATCCGATCTTCGTCGTCCCGGTGGGTGTTCATGTGCACCTCTTCTGCCTCATCGTCGTGCGCTGGTGGCAGATTATCACCGGGTCTCGATCCGGTTGCAGGATGCATCCAGCGCGATCGGTGGACGGCTGATCGAGGTGCAAGGTCTTGGGTGGCTCACCCAGGGTGACCGGCATGACCGGTCCCCCTGAACCGCAGCAGCGGCCCGTGGCCTCAGGCGTTGTCATGCCACCAGTTCAGCAGCAGCTGCCTCGCCTCGTCCTGAGGGATCGGGCCGTGCTCGGTGTGTTGCTCCTGACAGGAACTTGTACGCCTTCCCGACCTGCGGGCCCGGACCGATGCCCTGCTCGTGGGCGACCTCGGCCAGGTGTCGGAACCCCTCCTCGCCGCCGAGTTCCTGCGAGATGCGGGTGTGGTCGACGACGTCGTAGCCGTGGGTGGAGCCGGGGGCGGCCTGGAGGATGGGGGAGCAGAACAGGTGGGTGATGCCCAGGTCCT
>NZ_RQYT01000089.1 GCF_003932785.1 Arachnia propionica
TGGTGAAACTGTTGGAGCCGCTGCCGGACGCGGCCGAGGTGCTGGCTCAAGGACTGACCCATGAGCACGTGGATGTGCAGCGGGCGGTGGTGAAGGCCCTGACCCGGCTGGGGCGGGACGACCTGGTTGCCGCGGACCTGGTGAGCCCTTCACTGGCGGCTGAGCTCGGTTTGTCCCTCGAGCGGGTGGAGGCGACGGCCCAGGTGGAGTTGTCGGACCGGTCGGCCCGCCCGGTGGTGCCATTCACCGACGAGGACGCCCTGGAGCGGGTCGCGTGGCTGCTGGAGGATGGCCGCGACCCGGTGGAGCTGGAGCTGCTGTTGGCGTGGCTCGCCACGGCTGAGAACCCCGCGGAGCGGCTGGCCTCGCTGCTCAAGCGCGTGAAGAAGGCGTCGGAGCCGGACAGGGACCATGAACTCCTGGGGCCGCTGCTCCGGGCGGTGTTCGCGCTCCCGGAGGACAAACGGAGAGGGAAGCCCAAGCAGTGGCGCTTCAAGGAGGTGCCAGCGGGTGCCCCCGAGGATGCCGAGGGGCTCTGGCGTCACCGTGTGCTCGAGGTGACGGAGATCCTGACCGGACAAGCGCCGAGGCGTGTGCTGCTGGCCACCCCGACCGACAGCCACGGACATCTCCCAGGCGAGGTGTTCCTGACGCGCGTGGCGGAGGTGCAGGAACGGTTCGGCGTCGACGCGGCGGAGTTGAAGGAACGCTGCCCCGGCGATCTGGTCCAGGCCGCGATGCGGCTGAGCGTCCCGGATCGGGGGCAGGCGGAACAGGTCCTCGGGTTCAGCCTCCCGCAGCCCTCCGAGCGGGTGCAGCTGGAGTGGTACCGGGTGGACAGCGACGAGAAGAAACCGAATGGGCAGCCCAGGTGGGTCTGGTGGCGCTCAGAGGTGCTGTGTGTCCCGAACCCGGGCCAGAAGATCTCGGGAGGACGGCGCAGGGGACTGTACGGTCCTGAATCGACACCTGTGTTGTTGATGGACCCTCATGGCACCGCCTACATCGTTGCGCAGGGGATCCGCACCGCCGAGTGGGCCGTGGAGGACACCTGCCACCGGGAGATCGACGACGTCCTCAAGGCCTTGAGCGAGCTGGGCGGCACCTGGACCCCGGAGACCGCGCAGCTCGTCGGGTTGGGGCTGTCGGGGAGCCGCCAGGAGACCCGCTCGCTGGCTGCCGAACTCCTCGCCGAGGCGGTTCCGGGCCGGCTCTCCGTCCAGCAGACGGCCGAGGGAATGGCTGCCTGTGTGGTGGGCTGCAAGGTGAACCGCTGGGTCTCGTCGTTGACTGATGCGGCGGCGCTGAACCCGGGGATGGTGGTGGATCTGCTGACCGCGCTGTTGCCCAGGTTGGATCGGGGGCTGCGTGGGATCGGCGGGCTCATGCAGCTGTTGTTGGACGAGCAGCTGCGGGTGGGGCGTCTCACCGAGGACGGGGCACTCAGGGCATGGCTGGCAGGCTTCACCGGTTCCTCGGCTGCGGCGAAGACCGCGAAGCAGCTGCTCAGCTGAGAGGAGTGGAGAGGCGCCATGGGACTGGCATTCGATGACACCCACGCTGAGGAACTCATCCGGATCGTGGGAACCCCGGACGGTACGTTGCGAGACCTGAGCGATCTGAGGGCGTGCCGGGAGGTGGAGCCCTGGGACGCGGCCTCGGCCCGTCGCCAGCTCGAGACCAGGGCACGACGCACCGGGCAGACGGATGACTTCACATCGATTCGGCTGGCCGAACTCCACGACGGACTGGTACTCGACCACGACGACGTCTACGTGCTGGCGATGATCTCCCTGTCCCGAACGGCGAAGCTGCCCAACCTGAGGGAGTTCCTGCTCCGCCACGATGACGACCTCCGCGAGAACGTCTTCTGGCGGATCTTCGAGGTCGAGGGCGGGGGAGAGGTCTCCCTCACCAAGGGCGACCCCACGTGGCAACGGACTGTGCTCGCCCTCGTCGCCGATGGGACCTTGGAGCGCTCCCGGGTGTTGCGGTGCTGCCTGGAGGCGCTCACCCGGGATTTCTCGTCGTATCGGGCGGGGTGGTTCTCGAGGATGTGGACGGCGTTGGA
>NZ_RQYT01000090.1 GCF_003932785.1 Arachnia propionica
ACACCTCCAACCAGCGACCATCCGACAGACGAAGCGCGGGATCAGCAGCCGTCACCCGACTCTGAGGCACCACCTCCACCACACACAACCCCACCAACCCGGCCACGAGATCCTCCACCCCCGGAGTCGACCACGCAAAGGCGAGCGTCCCATCCGGGTTCACCACCCGCCATCCCCGCCCCGCAGCGAAGTTCCAGCCCTGACCCAGCAGGGTGACCCCCTGCCACGCAGCTCCCGTCCCTGTGATCTCCAGCTCACCCGCCTCCTTCACCCGCTCAGCGAGCTGCACCACCACCGGAGATCCAGGTTGCGGGCCCGACGCCGCCACCTCACGCAGGTGTGGGTACTTCTTCGCTGCCTGGGCGAAGGTCACATCCAACGCCCATCGCCTGGTCGTGGGCCACCCCATCACCGGCCCAAGCTCACGCAGCCAAGCCACGAACTCGCGGAACGCCTCCTCATTGTCAGGCGTCAACCCGAACAGGCCCCCTTTCGGGCTGCCATGCGAACCGTCCAGTCGCTCCACGATCTCCACGAACTCGTCACGATGCGCCACGAGAAACTCCACAGGCATCGCCCTCAAAGCCCGCATGACCGCCAACTCAGCCGACGCAGCCATCACCGTCGGCATGTCCCGGAACGCCTGCAACCCCATGGGCGAGCCACCCCTTGACCCTGCAGCCTCGTCCTCCAGATCAAGCCCCCGCAACTGCGGGTACGCCTCCACCAGATCCTGGTAGGTGAACCGGAAGGTGTCAGCCATCGAACCCGGCATACCGAAACGGGTCAACATCGGCTCAAGCCAAGCCGCAAACCGCAGCAACGCCCCCTCATTCCCGGGCCTGACCTCGAAGTACCCCCCACCCTGATGCGACTCGACCAGATCATCCACCACGGCACGAAACTCCGCCTCATGGTCAGCGATGTACTCCACCGGCATGCCCATGAGCGCCGACATCACCTCCAACTCCCGACCAATACCCATGATGGTCGGAAGATCCCGAAAATCCTCGAACTGCGCCATACGTCAACCTCCCAAGGAAGGGCTCCAGAAGTAAGGATTCGCCGAGCCTCCCGCCCTCAGCTGGCAACCCAGCTCCACCAAGCCAACGCTCCCAGAGCCTCCAACCTCGACTTCGAAGCCCCAAGGATGGTGTGCACGAACAACGCCGAGCCCAACCGCGTTGACTTCTTCTGGTGATTTCATCACGCCGTCATGCAAAGAATTCGATCGGCGCCCGATCGATGGCCATACGCATCTGCTCCTCGTTCACACAAGGCACGACAAGAACCCGATGAAGCCCCATGAAATGGCACTGCTCCAACTCCTCTGCGATGTCCTGTGAAAGCCGAACCGGGTCGTAGAAGGTGACAGCAACCACACGATCGCCAAGGCGCACCGAGGCGCCCCAGAAGACACCCTTGGCCTCAACCTCCCATGCATAGTCCTCAAAGTCAGCAGGCAGGGATAGCATCCGTTTCATCATTGGTAGCACTCGATTCTCGAAAGAAGTTCTCTGAACTGAACTGCATCCGCTGAGCCTCTCAGTACCCAACTCACCTGTTGCCCGCCCACTTCACTCCACAGGCCCGCCCGACTCCTGGGGCCACAACACAGAAAAGCGAGCAGCAACTCAAACCTTCAAGACCTGATTGATCCGCGCCACAACATCATCCATCGCCACCCTCAGCTCGGGCGAGAGTGACGGCTGCGCGTTTGTCGGGCGGGGTCCAGGACTCGGTCAATGTGCGCCACCACGTCATTCACCTGCGCTTGCAGCTCGGGCGCCAGCCCTGTGTGCAGGAGCTGGGTGAGCTCATGACGCACCCCCATCAGGATCTCGCCGCCTGTGGCCCCGGCCGCCACCACCTCGACAACCCGCGTCGCGACCTCACCCTGACCCTCGGTCCGGAGCGCATGCACCACGAGATCGATCTCCGGACACAGATCCCTCATGTCCATTCCGATGCGCTCGGGGCACCGGTGAAGACCCCCGAACCAATCCGCATGGTCCACGGGATCAGAGGATTCCCCGAGAACACCTCCAACCAGCGACCAT
>NZ_RQYT01000010.1 GCF_003932785.1 Arachnia propionica
GTGGTCTCGGATGCGGCGGCGGATGATCTGGGGCTGAGGGTGACGCCGTTCGAGTTGGCCTATGACCTGAGCCGGGAGGTCGTCGTCGAGGCGGATTCGGAGCCCTTCGACCCCAAGATCGAGGCCGAGCGCGCCGCGCGGGTGGTGATCCCGCCTGAGAAGAAGGATGCCTACCTGGGGGAGGTGCCGCTCGTGACCATCGAGCCGTTGTTCACCACCCTGCCCAGCGCGGAGCGGCGGGAGTGGTGGCGCAACCACTTCGAGGAGCGTCGTGCTGCTGCGAAGAGGTCAGACCCCCACATCGAGCTGCCGCACTGGCTGAATGCGGTGCTGAAGGGTGGCGTGCGTGAAGCGGCTGTGACCGGGTGGGTGAGGGCGCACGATGCCCTGCCTGAGGCCTTGGCCTCCCGCCCGCTCCTGACGGCTCTGCCCGAGGAGGAGCGGCAGCGCATCCTGGATTCCCTCCCGCCCCTGTCCGAGCCGATGTACACCTATTCCCCCTGCGTGTGGGATTTCACCCATACGGGGCCCTTCATCCGTGCCGCACTGGGCGCCCTCTCGCCGGAGGAGGCAAGGCAGGTTCTGGAGGACATCCCACAACAGGCTTTGGAGAAGGATTACTGGGTCACGCCACTGGCTGCCCTCCTACTGTCCACCCCTGAGGAACGGGTGGAGTTCGTCACGAGGCACAAGCTGCGAATCCTGACCTGGACCGAGGTCGTGCCTTGGCTGATCGCGACGGGGCGCCACGGGCTCGATCTGCTCAGGAGTGAGATCAGCAGCGAGGGCCGAGGTCCTGAGGAGGCGATGGCCTTTGCCCGCAGCGTCGCTGCAGTGGCTCACGGCCCGGGGATGGCCCCGTTCTTCCTTGATCTGTTGGACACGAAGGTGGCCCTTGTTGCCACCGAATGGCTGAACCACCACATCCCCGAGGCCTTGAAGGCGCACCTGACCCCCGCCCGGGCGGAGCGGCTGAAGCCCACCCTCCGCACCCTCACCGCCGAGCAGTTGCGCGACCTCCTGCCCGGGGTCTCCGAGTCGACCCGGGCAACGGTGGTGGAGGTCCTGGCGGAGATGGAGACCTCCGAGTTGCCTGCCGACACCGGCTGGTGGGTCGAGGCCGCTACCAGCCTGCCGAAACCCCCAGCGGTGTCCTTCGATCTGGCGATGTTGCCGCCGTTGGTGGTGGAGGGTCATCGGCTCTCGGCGGTCCAGGTGGGTGAGGTGGTGCAGGCGCTCAGCACCGACACCGACCACCCCCTTGTCACTGCGGTACGCGACCGCGCCGAGGTGACCAGTCGGGATCGGTTTGCGGTGGCGGTGTTCCGGGCGTGGTTGGCTTCGGGGGCGGTGGCGCGGCAGTCGTGGTGTTTGACGGGTGCGGGCTGGTTGGGGGACTCCCAGTTTGTGGCTGAGTTGACTCCGTTGATTCGTCAGTGGCCGGGGCAGAGTCAGCACCAGCGTGCGGTGAAGGGGTTGACGGCGCTGCGGAATGTGGCCACGGATGCGGCGTTGCAGGCGATCTCGGGGATCGCGGCGAAGGTGAAATTCGCTGCGTTGAAGAAGCGGGCCGGGGAGGCGATGGATGAGATCGCCGCGCAGCGGGGCTTCACCCGGGATGAGTTGGAGGACCGCATCCTGGCCGATGGTGGCTTGGATGAGCGTGGCACCCGGGTGTTCTCCTACGGGTCTCGTCGGTTCCTGGCCTTCGTGGCCCCGGATGGGAAGATCGCAGCCCGGCTGTTGGATGCGCAGGACCGTCCGACGGGGAAGGTGTTGACCAGTCTGCCCGCGCCGAACAAGAGCGACGACCCCGAGCGGGCCAAGGAGTCCAAGGCCGCCTATGCCGGGATGAAGAAGGATCTCACGGCGTTGGTGAAGGTCCAGACCAGTCGGTTCGAGCAGGCGATGATCCAGGACCGTCGTTGGACCCCGGCCGATCATGCGGCGTTCATTGCCCCGCATCCGGTGCTGCGTCGGCTGCTGGCCGGGGTCATCTGGGCCATCCGGGACGGTGACGGTACCTTGGTGGCCACCGCCCGCATCGACGAGGACGCCACCCTCATCGACACCGATGACGATCCCATCACCGTGCCCGAGGGTGGCAGTATCGGGATCGTTCATCGGCTCGATCTGACCGATGAGAAGGCCAGCGCTTGGGGTGAGGTGTTGGCCGACTACGAGCTGACCACCCCGTTCAAACAACTCGACCGCCCCACCTTCACCCTGCCCACCAGCCAGGGCGAGAAGCTGGAATTGCAGGGCATCCCCGAAGGCAAGATCCCGGCGGCGAAACTCATCGGCGCCTTCGGCAAGTACGGCTGGTTGCGCGGGAATGCCTACGACGCCGGGGTGTACTCCGTTCATTACCTGCCCGTCCCCACCGCGAACCTCACCATCGTCGCCCACTACGAGGATGGGATGTGGATGGGGTCTCTCGCGGAGCAGGAGGACCAGCTCCTGGTCGAGGTGTACGTGGTGGCGGGAGTTCAGGAGGCTGACGACCTTGGTTGGGGTGACCCCGATGAGGTGAAGGACCTCACCAAGCTTCCCTGGACCCACGTCCCTGCCAAGATCGCCAGCGAAGTGCTGGCCACCATCCATCAGATGGGTGGCTGATTCCCCGCTGGTCGAGCCGGACCGCGCGCCCGCGCGCCGTCCGTGTCGAGACCCCTGGCACACGGTGCTGGTGCTCGAGTTGAGTGGGTGTCTCGCGGGGGCTCGACACGGTTTCCTTCGCAGGCTCTGGAAACCGGCTCGACCAGCGGAAAAGGGGCCAGCGGGCCAACGGACCACGGTTCCCCTCCGTGAGGGGCAGTCACGATAGCTCGTAGTATCGGGCCCATGACGGAGGAGGCGCGGGCTGCCCTGCAGCAGGTCCGGGAGGCCGTCTCACTGATTCTCTCCGGCGGTTGGGAGCATGGTGACGGGCGCGTGGAGTTCCGGGGCGTCCTCGACAGGGAGTCCGTCCCGGCCGGGCCGTTCTGCTGGTGGAATCTCGATGGGGAGATCCTGCTCTCGTGCCTCTGGGTGAGAAACGGCCACGAGCTGAGTTCGGTGCCCGTGGGTGATCTCACCGCCAACAATGACCGCGGTTGGTGTGGCGAGGTCAACGATCTGCTCCTCGACCTCGACGACGACCACCGGCAGCAGCTGCGGAGCTGGCTCCGTGAGGAATGCGACCTCCAGCATCCCGAGACCGCCATCGTCTGGGCCGCAGACCTGTGGGCCGCGGCGTCCACCGTCGGTGGCGCGCGCGAGGAGGAGGCCCTTCAGCGCCTCGTCGAGACCATCCGGAAACACCTCGACGCTGGACGCATCAGTGCCGCCCGGATCCGGAGACTCACGGGCATGAGCCGCTTGATGCTGAGGCGGACAGCGCAGGGCGAACCAGAGAAGTGACGCGGTGAGACTGAGACCGCTTGAAGGGGCGAATCCAAAGCGCTGGCCCGCTGTCCCTCGACTTCGACGATGATTGATCCATGACCATGCCCGAACCCGGACTTCCTCTCCCCACCGGTCCCCAGGAGGGTCCCCTGGTGGAGCGGATCTCGGCGCTCATCACCCAGACCCGCACCCACGTCGCTGCTCGAGCCAATGCCGCCCTGACCATGATGAACTGGCAGATCGGCCACATGATCCACATCGAGGTACTCCACGAAAACCGCGCTGACTACGATAAACAGATTGTCGCTTCACTGGGGCAACAATTGACGGAGCGCTTCGGGCGCGGATTCAAGCGCGCTGACCTCTACCGGATGATCCAGTTCGCCCAAGTCTTCCCGGACCCGGAGATTGTGGCGACACTGTCGCAACAATTGAGTTGGAGCCACATCAAGACCCTGCTACCAGTCCCCAGCGCAGAGACCCGCGACTTCTACATAGAGCAGGCGGTCAACGCCCGGCTGAGTGTCAGGGCTCTGCGAGAGCTCATCGGGAGGCAGGGTTTCGAGCGCCGGGAGATCGCCAACGCACAGACCCCCGGAGGATCTGCCGTCCCAACCGATCTGTTCCGCGACCCCTACTTCCTGGACTTCCTGGGGCTCGAGGAGGCCCACACCGAGAGCGACCTTGAGGGGGCCATCGCCAGGGACATGGAGGCCTTCCTGCTCGAGGTCGGCGATGGCTGGGCCTTCGTGGCCCGTCAGAAGCGGATCACCATCGACAACGACGACTTCCACCTGGATCTGCTGTTCTACTCCCGCCCGCTTCGCCGTTTGATCGCCGTCGAACTCAAGGTCGGCAGGTTCAAGGCGGCCCACGAGGGGCAGATGAAGCTCTACCTGAAGTGGCTCGACCGCTATGAGCGCCATGAGGGTGAGGAGGCCCCCATCGGCCTGATCCTGTACACCGAGGCCAGCCGTGAGCAGGTCGAGCTGCTGGAGATGCACAAGGACGGCATCATGGTCGCCGAGTACTGGACCGCGCTCCCGCCCAAGGAGCAGCTGCAGGCCCGCATCGCCGAGATCCACCGGGCAGCCCAGGAACGTCTGGCTCGACGACAACCCGGGTGACGAACGGCACCGCGAGGGAGCCTCACGTCTTTTCAGTGCAGCTGGAGAACTGGCGCATTCCACAGCTTCACGGCCTCGTCGCTGACCGAGAGCAGGAGTTCCCCGGAGTCATCCCAGGCCATGTGGGTGACCGGGTTCAGGTGGCCGTCGAACACGTGCGACGGTTCGGGGGAGCCCGGCGTCCACACCCGGACGACGCAGTCGTCCCACGCCGTCGCGAGTCTCGTGCCGGTCGGGTCCCAGATCGCGAGCCACGGGGTGTCGAAGCCGTCCTCGAACATCCCGTCGGGGTCCTGCACCACCAGGGGCGGCAGCGGCTGGCCGGTCGAGGAGACCCAGCGCAGTCCGGAATCCCCCTCCAGCTGTGACCCGAGGATCAGCTCGCCGTCGGTGCTCCAGCGCAGTTCGTGCGTGGTCTCCACCCCCGCCACTCTCCGTACCGCATCCCCGGAGGTCGCATCCCAGATCTGGAACGACCGCCCCGACTCGTTGACGGGGCCCGCCATGACCTCCGCCCCGTCCGGCGACCACGCCACAGCGACGCGGCCGTAGGGCACCCCGCCAGGCAGGGTGTGCAGCACCTCACCCGTGGTCGCGTCCCAGACCCGGACGGTGCCGTCACGTCCCGAACTGATGACCCGGGTCCCATCCGGGCTCCACGCCGCGTCCTGCGGGTACGGATCGTGGTCGAGTCCGGCCACGAGGTCCCCGTCGAGACCCCGCACCTCAAGGGACTCGCCGCATCCCAGCAGGACCCGGGTGCCGTCGGGGCTGAGCTGCAACAGACCTCTCACGGGCCTGTCGCCGACGTTGAATCCGCCGAGTTGTTGCCCCTCGCGATCCTGGAGCTGCACCGAACCAGATGAATCGAGGACCACGACGGCGTCGTCCCGCCCGCGGAAGGCGGCCGCGACAGGTACCGTCGGCTCCTCGGCCGGTAGCAGCAGCCGCCCGCTCGGATGCCAGAGCACCTCGTCCCAGTCGCCGTCCTCGCCGGGTAGCTCCGCCGATTCGCCGGTGGCGATGTCGACGACCCGCGCGCTGCCGTCGTCGTGGACGACGAGCCGACCGCCATCCAAGCTGAAACCCTGCAGTGCCACCAGACCGGGGATCTCGCGGAGCAGCTGCTGCGAGTCGAGGTCGAGCACCTGGGTGACCCACTCGGTTCGGTGGTCGGGCCGCTCCCGTGGGATCGTCATTGCGACCTGCCGCCCCTCCGGATGCCAGACCAGGGTGTTCGCTGCGAGGCCCAGCCGCGTGACCAGCTCGCCGCCGTGCAGCTCGACGATGCTCAGCTGCTCATCGACGTCGATGAAGGCGAGCCGCCAGCCGTCGGGGCTCGGCCGGTTCGCCCGGTCCCAGTCGTGGGGGAGGGGCCAGCGGACGACCTCCTCCCAGTGCTCGTCGAAGCAGATCATGTGGTCGCCGTCGATGTCCGCGACGACACCGCCCTCGCCCCAGGTCGCGGATCGGGCCTGCCGGAGTGCCGGGACCTCGCCGAGTGGGGCGCCGTCGGTGGCGTCCCACAGCCTCGCCACGCCGGAGGTGAGGGTGAGGATCCGGGTGCCGTCGGGGCTCCAGACCGGCCGCCCCATACCGGCCTCCGATGTGGTGAGGGTGAACAGCTCATCTCCGGTGGCCTCCTCCCACACGACCACCTGACGTTGGGCGTGCGCCGTCGCGACGCGCGTCCCGTCGGGGCTCACAGCGGATGGGCCGCGTCGTGGGGATCGGGTGACCTCAAGTCTCATGCCGGGAGGTCCGAGGGGGTGACGGGGAGGAGGACGGTGTCGCCGTCGACGATGCATTGGACGGCCAACCATCGGTGGGCTCCGGGGCTGGTCTGGCGGATGATGCCATCGGGGGAGCGGACCACCCAGTGGTCCTCGGGGAGCGAATCGATCTGGAAGCCGGTCTGTGTGCCGGTGGCGACATCCCAGATCCGGACGGTGCGGTCATCGGAGTGGGAGACCAGGCGTGAGCCGTCGCTGTTGAACTGGACGCTGGCGACCCCTCCGGTGTGGCCCCGCAGTTCCTGAAGGCACTCGCCGTCGTCGAGGCGCCACAGCGTGATGACCCCGTCGGCCCGGCTGAGTGCGGCGGTGTTCGTGGCCGGGTCCCAGTCGAAGGCGGCCTCGTCCGCCACATCATCGGGTTCGAATCCCTGGATGAGTTCCCCGGTGAGGGCGTCGAGCACCTGGATGGGGCCGTTCTCGATGTCCTGAGCGAGGATGCGGGTGCCGTCGGGGCTCCAGCGGGCGGCACACCCCCAGTCGAATCCGTCGAAGGTGCGCAGGTGTGCCCCGGTGCGGGTGTCCCACACCCGGATCTCGAACCCGCCCTCGGGCGGCAGTACCCCGACGGCGAGTTGCCCGCCATCGGGGGACCACGCGGTCCAGGTGGCCTCGACATCCTTGCCGAGCAGGGTGTGGATGGTTTCCCCGGTGGTGGGGTCCCAGATCCAGCAGCCCTTGCCCCGGAACATGTCGCAGCCGCCCGCGACCCGGGTCCCATCGGGACTCCAGGTGAGCGTCCACCAGCTCTCCAGGTGTTCCCGGTGGGAGAGCAGTCGTCCCGCTGGCACCTCGCGCACCTCGGTGCGGTACCGGTTGGACACCAGCAGTCGGGTGCCGTCGGGGCTCCATGCGCTCTGCGGACCACTGCTCAGCTCCGCTGAGCTGCGGGCCTCGCTCACCAGGGCGCCGTCGTCGCCCCACAGCCGCAGCCTCCCGTTGGCCGACACGGTGGTGAGCGCGTCGTCGCCGGGCCGGAAGTAGGCCGAGACGATCCGGTTCTCGCTGGCCTCAGGGGTGTGGTCGCCGCCGAGAACCGCGACCTGTTTGGCGCGGCGGGGTTGGATGTCCCACAGCTGGATGCTGCCATCCTTGGTTTGGGCGATGACGTGTCGGCCATCGGGGTGCCAGATCGCGGAATGGCACCACTGCCCGAGGTCGAGGCGGCGCAGTTCCTCGCCCGTGGCGGCGTCCAGGATCCGCAGGTGATCGTCGTTCGGGATCTCCAGCAGCCGTGAGGCGTCCGGGCTGAACCGAACCGGTGCGGAGGCAGGCAGCTGCCGGACCAGCTCCCCCGAGGACGCCTCCCAGATTCGGGCGGGAGCTCCGCCGCTGCCCACCAGATACCGGGAGTCGGGGCTCCAGTCGAGGGCATGGAGGTGGTCTCCCGCGGGGAAGCCGCCGACCTCCTCCCCGGTACGGCTGTCACGGACCGTGATCTGCATCGAGGCATCCATCAGGGCCAGCCGGGTGCCGTCAGGGCTCAACGCGCCGCGCCACATCAGCAGCGGCGGGGGCCTGAAGTCGTGGAGGAGTTCGCCGTCGGCGTCGACGGTGACCGCCCGCTTCACGGTCATGGTCAGGATGACGTCCCCGCGCCAGGCCACCGGAATCCCCGGGGTCGGGAACTCACGCAGCTGTTTCGCCGTGGCGAAACTCCACAACCAACTCCTCCCCTGGGACGAGGTGAGGATGTTGGCGCCATCCGGGCTCCACACGACGGCATCCACCTTGCCGGGATGGTCGGTCAGGAGGCGCGCCTGACGACGGTTCGCAAGATCCCAGACGGTGACCGTGCGGCTGTACGACCCGACCGCCAGGAACCGACCATCACCGCGGCACGCCACCGCCCACGGATGGCTGCCGTGAGGAAACAGCGAGATGATCTGCCTTGTCATGCCGAGATCCTACGGCCTCAGAGAACGAAGGAGATCCTCCTTGGTCATGATCTCCAGGGGCTCCTCCAAGGAACCATCTGGTGGCGCAACGGATCGGCGATGCGGGCGCGGGGCTGAACCCCGGCCGTCACCAGTTGGCGTGGACATGCTCACGGATGCGCTCGTCGTAGATGCGCTCCAGTGCATCGAGCTGCGGCTGGGTCAGCGGCGCGAGCGAGCCCGCCAACGCATTGGCCCTGGCCTGCTCCGGGTTGCGCGCACCGGGGATGACGACGCTCACGCCGGGCTGGTCGACGATCCACCGCAGCGCGAACTGCGCCGTCGACGCCCCCTCCGGAGTCAACGCGGCGACCTCACGTGCCGCGGCCACGCCGACGTCGTAGGGCACCCCCGAGAAGGTCTCGCCCTTGTCGAAGGCCTCGCCGTGGCGGTTGTAGCTGCGGTGATCGGAGGGGTCGAACCGGGTCGACTCGTCGTACTTGCCCGACAGGAGACCGGAGGCCAGGGGGACACGGGCGATGATGCCCACCCCTGCCGCCGCGGCGGCGGGCAGCACCCGTTCGAGGGGCTTGCGTCGGAACGCGTTGAGGATGATCTGGACGCTCACCACGTTGGGGCGGGCGATCGCCGTGAGGGCCTCGTCGACGGTCTCGACGGAGACGCCGTAGGCCTTGATACGGCCCTCCTCGACCATCGCGTCGAGCTCGTCAAAGACGGCGTCGGTGCTGTAGACGGGTGTCGGCGGGCAGTGCAGCTGGACGAGGTCCAGGGTGTCAACCCCGAGATTGGCACGGGAACGGTCGTTCCAGGCGCGGAAGTTGGCGCCGTTGTACTCCTCTGCGACGTGCGGGTTGGCGCGCCGACCCATCTTGGTCGCGACGGTGAGGGAGTCATCGCCCCGCTCGCGCAGGAACCGCCCGACGAGTTGCTCGCTGCGACCGTCGCCGTAGACATCGGCGGTGTCGAGGAAGGTGACCCCGGCGTCCACGGCCGCATGCAGGGTGGCCAGCGCGTGGTCCTCGCTCACCTCGCCCCAGTCCCCGCCGAGCTGCCAGCAGCCCAACCCGATGACCGATGTGTCGACCCCGAGCCGTTCCATACGCCGTTGTTCCATGGCCCAACCCTATGCCACGGTGGCGGGTGCTGTTCGTCGACGACCTCCGTCACGCCGAGCCGGAGGCTCCGTCTCAGTTCTGCCACACGATCTCGGGATACTCAGGCAGATCCTTGCCCACCATGCGCAACGGTTCGCCCCGCAGCTGGTGGTCGAACCAGTCGCGGATGAGGGGGCGCAGCAGTTCGACCATGCGGGTGTGGGGCAGCAGCCCGTTGCCCATCAGGGGTACGACGGCGAAGGTGTCGTTGAAGCTCGGGTGCTGCGTCCTCTGCACCGTCGCCACGTGGTAGTTCGTTCCGTTCAACCCCCGGATCAGATCATTCTCGTCCTGTTGGTAGTGCAGGACCTCCGGCTGCTCCTCCGGCGGGTGCGTGCCCGGGTCATGGTGCAGTGTCATCAGGGGCTTGCCCACTGCTTCCTGCGTGACGTTGCCGTGGAAGGGGCCGTCGATGTTCAGGGCTGCCTGAACCCGGGGATCGGTGCGCAGCGCCTCGGCTGCTGTCGCTCCGCCGAAGGAGAACCCGAGCATGCCCACCCGATCCAGATCCATCGTCTCCGCCAACTTCGTGCTTGACAGGGAGTCGAGCACGACGTTGGCGTCCTGCGCCCGCTCCTCGACCAATCCTGCTGAATCGTCCCCGGAATCCATTGTCTCCAGATCCGCCAGGATTCGTTCACCGTTGTGGGCCGTGACGACGCCCGAGGTTCCCGCATGGTCCATGCCCACCACGACGTAACCGTGGCTGACCAACTCGGTGATGAGCGCCATGCTCTCGTAGCGGGTGGAGCCGAACCCGGGGGAGTAGAGCAGCACCGGGAACCTGCCCGATGCGGGCTGCGCGTCCTGGAAGGTGTTCGTGCTGATCCGTTGCAGGTGGCCGAGGACCACCGCTGGAGCGCTCAGGTTGGCGGTCAGCGCCTCGGGGACCTCCGGGTCGTAGCCGAGCGGCCTCTGGCCCTCGGTCGCCTCGGCCGGATACCAGATGGTGGCGGGAATGCTGCGTGGCAGGGTGGCGGTGGTGATCCGCGGCTCCGTCCGGTTCTCGTCGACGAACACCTCACTGTGTGCTCCCACGGCGTAGGGGCCACTCGTTGCGGGCGGTGTGAGCACCGGCAGCGCCCACACCGCCACCCCGCTGGTCGCCACCAGGGCTCCTCCGACGAGGGTCGCAGCCGAGCGTCGTGCCACGGTGACCCACCGCTTCCCGCCGCCGCGTTCCGAGTCCAGCCGGGCGGCCCGTCGCCAGGTCACCGCCACCAGCACGGTGAAGACCACGGCTGCGGGGAGCAGCAGGAAGCGCGGGAACTCCAGGATGAGATGCAGCACCAGAACCACGGCCGTCACTGCGATCACCGTCTGCGTCACCCGGAGCCGGAGCCCGGGACGGACCGGCCACCAGATGACCATCACCATCAGCAGGGCTGTGAGTATCACGAAACCCAGTTCACCGACACGCATGAGCAGAGCCTTCCTGTGAGATCGCTCCCATCACCCTGTCCGAGAGGCTACCGGCACCCTCCAAACGTCCAGATGTGAGCGGTGTCGTCGTCGGCGATGCTCAGCAGGCGGGAGCCGTCGGCGTTGAATTCGACGTGGTGGACGTCGCTGTCGTGTGCCGGGATGCGGTGGAGCCGTCGTCCCGAGGCCAGGTCCCAGATGTTGACCGTGCCGTCACTGCCCCCGGTGGCTGCGACCGTGCCCGTGGGATGCCAATCCGGTGAAGTGTGGGAGTGGAAGTCGCGGACCTCCACCCCGCGGCGAACCTCCCAGGAGGTCGTGTCGATCTCCTGGACGTAACTGCCCTCCTCGCAGTGGGTGAGGATCCTGGTGCCGTCGGGGGTCCAGAGAGCGGTTTCGCCCCAGTGGACCTCGGTGAGGATGCGCAGCTGCCGCCCGGTACGCGTGTCCCAGAACGCGACCTCGAAGTCGTCGTCGGCCAGGAGGATCCCGGTCGCCAGCACCGCCGCGTCGGGGGACCACGCCGTCCAGGTCACGACCCCCTCGGGCGTCAGGCATCGACGGGGACGTCCGGTGCGCGGATCCCAGATCGTGCAGCCATCCTCACCGCCGCTGGCGACGAGGCCACCGTCCGGACTCCAGGAGGTCGCGAAGAACCCGGACAAGGCGTCCCAGGTCGAGATCAGGGTTCCCGTGGTGGCGTCGCGCACCTGGGTCGTGACGGCATCGGCCACCAGGATGTGGCTGCCGTCCGGGCTCCAGGCGTGACGCGGGCCGTGAATCCCGAACAGTCCCGTCGCGACCTCCAGGTGGAGCCGGTCGCCGTGGCGAACCTGCAGCACACCGTCGTCGAAGAGCAGGGCCAGCGCGTCCGTCACGGGGCTGAACGACGCCGAGGAGATCCCCGGGAGCCTCAACATTGCAGCCCCTTGGCGGCGGCCCGGAACCCCTCGCTCAGCGAGTCATCGGCGGCGAGCTCCGCGGCCCGGGCGCTCCGTCGCGGGTCGGTGTCGATGTCGCGCGCCCACAGCCGGGGCCGCCCGCCGTGGGCCAGCGCGACCCTCAGGAACGGGTCGTGACGGCCCGCCTCGGCGGCGGCCAGGTCGCAGGCCCGGGCCAGCGGGATGCCCTCCAGCCGGGCGCGACCCGCCGTCGCACCCAGCACCACCCGCGGATCGGCGCCGGGACGCAGAGCCCTCTCCCACAGCTCGTCGACCTCCTCGGGGGTGCCGTACCAGCCGACCAGCGGCGCGTGGACGCTGGTCTCCCAGCGACGGCGATGCTCCCGGATGTGCTCGAAGATCGGGGCGGCGATGCCGAACTCCGCCAACGCCATCCCGTAGACCACGCAGGCACCCAGCCCGGAGAACGGGTCGCTGTCGAACTGCCGGAGGAACCTGCCGCGCCAGCCCGGGGCGAGCGCCAGCAGGTCCTGGTCGGTGAGCTCGCCGACGTCCCAGAGGCGACGCAGGACCAGCCCAAGCTCGACCCCGCGGACGGTGGGATCCGCCAGCCGGGCGCGACACCAGGCGACCTGCTGGGCCGCGAGCCGCTCCTGCAGTTCGAACCAGCGGAGCCGATACGGCCCCCACTGCGAGGTGGCGTCGTCGGCGAAGGGGCCCGGCCAGGCGATCTCCTCCCAGACCATGTGCTCCGCCTCGTCCCAGTCCTCGAGCAGCCCGGTCAGCCAGGCCCGGCGGTCGGGGTCGTCGTCGGGTTCGCTCGCATATCCGCGACGCACCGTGACGGCGTAACGCCAGGCCAGAGCAGCCCGCACCCAGGCGGGCCAGGCGGTGTCCGTCATGAGTTCGACGGCGAGTACCGTGGCGTCGTCGAGAGAGGCCCGATCCTGGTGCGGATTGAGGATCGCGATGACGATGTCGCCCGCCGGAACCCACCAACTCCAGTCCCCGTCGACTCCGTGCGCCCACTCCAGCGCCACCTCACGTACCGGGCGGCCGGTGTGACGGGAGGTCTCGGTGAGGTGTTCGTACACCCCGGCTGGCGGGGTGCTCACGGCCGGGAACTCCGCAGCGTGGTGCGGGCCCCGGTGGTGGCGTCGAAGAGCAGCAGCTGATCGTCCTGGGTCAGGGCCCAGACGTGGCCACCGTCGGTGCTCCATCCGGCGCTGGCCAGGAAGTCGGGGAGCTCAAGCCGAAGCGTCGCGTTGCCCGCCGCGTCCCAGATCACCAACGAGCCCGTCTCGTGGCCGCTGAGCAGACGCTCCCCATCGGGACTGAACGCGACGACCTCCATGGAGCCGGCCTGCTGCACGGCGGGCTGGTCGGAGTGGATGAGCTCCTGGAGCACCTCGCCGGTGCGGGGGTCCCAGACGATCACCTCGGCCTCCCAGGTGCCGCCCGCCACGCGGCTGCCGTCGGGGGACCATGCCACACATCTGATCCCGGGTGGTGCGTTGGTCATGGGGCCAGTCTGGCAGAGGGGCCAGTGGGGCATGAACCCCCGGGAGACGTCAACGCTGGCGTTGTGTTTGCGTGGTGTTCAGGCAAACGGATTGGTGAGCGTGAGTCCTGGGATGCCTGCGAAGTCCTTCGTGTTGCGGGTGGCGAGCGTTGCCCCCATCGCCAGGCAGATCCCCGCGATCTGGGCGTCGGCCAAGGAGAGGGGTTGACCCCTGCCAAGTGCGTCCACCACTGCATGCGCAGTGGCCCGGGCGGCGTCAAGGTCGTACACGGCGATGGTGTCGCGGTGGGCGTCGAGGAAGCTGTGCCACCGCTGTTCGAGTGTGCTGCGCCGACGTCCATGAGGCAGGCGACCGATACCTCGTTCGATCTCCTCGACTGTGATGACGCTGATTGTCAGATCGGCTGGGTCCAGGGTGCTCGCCCACGTGAGAACGTCGTGGTTGGGGGAGTCCTTCATGAACTCCGACACGACGTTGGTGTCCGCGATGATCACGTGAGTTCGACGGTGCGGGGCAGGTCGGAGCGATCGACGGGGTGTAGATCGACGCCGCCTGCCCCGGACATTGCGGCGTGCAGGCTGAGTAGGATGTTCTCCTTCGGCTGCCCCACGGCGGAGTCCAGAATGGCTCGGACCTCCGCCTCGACGGAGCGGCCGTGTTGTGCCGCGCGACGGCGCAGGCGGGCGTGTGTGCGGTCGTTGAGCTGCCGGATCGTCAGTGTCGCCATCGGTGCCTCCTGACAGCAATGCTAGCAAGCCTTCTCCGGGGTGCCGGTCAAGCCCCTATCTGCTCGACCGGCACAAGACCTTCAGCTCACGCCCCGGTGTTGGGCAGCCCTGGTCGCGGCCTATCCGGTCCAGGAGACGCCGGCCGCGACGGAACCGGGACTCCTGGCAGTTCCGGGGTCGTCGGTTGTGGCGTTGTTGGTGCCGGTGCACTTGTTGGCGAAGGTGGCACCGGCGGGTTGGATGTTGGTGAGACCGTCGGCAGCGGAGTACCCGTCGGCTCCGGGCTGAACGTGGGCGGGCCGGTCACCGTGGGCGCGGCAGTGGCGCTTGGTGCTGGCCCTGTTGGTGAGGTGCTTGGTGTCACCGACGGCAACGGCGACACGCTCTCCGACGGCGAGACCGTGGGCGCAACCGTCACACTCGGCTCCACCGAAGGCGACACACTCGGCGAGGCTGAGGGCGAGACCGAAGGCTCGGGCGATGCCGTGGCCGACGGAGACAGGCTCGGTGAGGGAGCCACCGACGGCGTCTGGGAGGGCGTCGGCGACGGACTTGACGTCGGGGATGCGCTCGGCGAGGTAGTAGGCGGCGGTGAAGGCGTCGGACTGGGCGAGGGCACAGGATCGGGGGCTGGCGCAGGCCCTTCACCAACGCCCGGCCGATCCTCGGTCGGATACCCCGGTGTCGGGTCACACTCATCACCGATACCGTCACCGTCGTAATCGGTTTGTCCGTGGTTGTTCACCTCAGGGCAGTTGTCCTTGGCGTACGGGGTGGAGTCACCATCGTTGGTGATCATCGCCTCCGTGGTCCCGGTGGCGGTGGCTCCGGTGTCGGTGGTGATCCTCACAGTGATGTCACCGACGAACTCCTGGCTCCAGACGTAGGTCAGATACGGACCCTTGGTGGTGCGGTCGAACTTCTTGTCGCCATCCAGATCCCACTCATACTTGATGATCGCCCCGTTGGCACTGTACGAGCCAGTGGCATCCAACAAAAGCGTCTCACCGATGGGATGCGCATACGGCCCTTGAATCCAAGCGAGCATCGACTTCCGCTCCCGCGCATCAGGTTCAGCATCGGAAGAGTTCGGCGGAAGTTCCTGTCGACGAACGCGCGGAATGCCAACATCTTCAGAAAGAGCCTTGCCGATCTCTTTGTGCCCAGTGCGATTCGGGTGATACCATTCCATCTTGTCGAAAGATGGAACGGAGGCAGTTTCATCGAACCTGCTTTTTACTCCCATGGTTTCAAAGAACTCGTTGATCCAACGCTTGCTGTTCTTGGCCAAGACACTGGGGTTGGGTTCATGCCAAAGGAAACGTTCGGGTATGGAGTCGATGTAGCGCGCCTTGGCAGAGTTTCCCGGGACAGAATTCACCAACCAATTCCACTTGCTCACTGCCTCGTGCTGAGCATTGGCCATTTCCTTTCCGGCCTCAAGGATGGCTGTTCCTGCTGCATACTCACCATACTCGAGACAAGACAGCCCTTCCCATTTCAAGCACTCGTGGAGAATGTACTTCTCATCGCTGTCGGGCAGCAGTAGGTTCGGATAGCTGACCAAGATGATCTGCACTCCCTTCCGGCCCATGGACACCGCCTTGGCATTGATTGCATCGAGCGCCTTGATCGTCCGAGCCACGATACCCTCGGGGCCGGGATCGCGGATGGCGCTCCGTGCGCCCTCGACAACCTCCTTGCACTCCAGTGGATGGCGGTAATGCAAAGCGAAGCACTTCTCAATGACTTTCTCGAAGTTGATGTCATTTCCGCCGATCGTCAACATCACGATGTCGACATCCGAAGGGATTTCTCGGACTTGCTCCTTGAGTAGCTGTTCGGTGGTATGTCCAGAGTGAGCCAAGTTGACCAAGCGCGCGGCAACCCCTTGCTCAACCAGCCACTTTCTGTACTCGTGCGCCCAGTTAAGGGGACTGCGATATGTCCCAGCAGGGGAGCTGTCGTAGAAACCAGCACCATTTCCTGCGGAATACGAATCCCCCAACAAAACCATGCTCAGCCCGCCCGCGGGATTCTGCTCATCAGCAGCAGCGCGAGTCGGAGGCAGCATCACCAGAAGCAATACAGCAAACACCAGCACACTCGGCGCGGCGAATCGGGTAAACACGACAGGCCCTTTCATCGATAGTGGATAATGATCTGAAACTGAGAGTAAGGATTTTCGTCACATACTTGATGCTGAGCGCTGAGGAGCACTGAAGCTACGGCGTCATTGATAGTTTTCCTGGCCACAGCTTCCCGGTTCGTCCTCACACCAGCGTCTTCAACCCACCCATGCTCCTCGGCGGTTTCAAGGACCTTGGAAAATGCCTCATCGACGGGGATCGTCAGCTTGTAGCACCGGGTGATACTGGGCCCGGGTGGCTTGTGTCCCTCGTTGGTCGTCTCCTCAGCATTGAGCAACTCCAAGCCCTCCCAGGTCGCCGAGGCCATCGGGTCGGCCTTCAGTGCCTGCATTCCCCGATCCCACTCCGAGACACACCCAGCCACCAACAGACACACCGCAACCAGCATGACCGCCACGGGTCGACACCAGCGCCTCATCGTCAACGCCAACCTAGGCGTGACCCGGATGTCTCGTCCATGGGAAGAAGCTGGTTCACTGCCAGCCAGATGGTCAGGCAGCTGGTCTGCTTGCACCGGGGCCGAGGCCTGCGAAGGAGCCGGTGTCGAGACCCCGGGGGTTCCAGCCCCAGCTCCACCTCCAGCGCTGCGCGCAAGAGGGCTCGACACTGATGACTCGCTGACGCTCGCGGTCCGGTGTGAGCAGCGGAGAAGAGGGGGTCCAGAGCCGCGGGTTCACAGGCAAGCCGGGCGGGACTGAACGTGCCCCTGACACGCAACGAACCCTCGGTGTCGTCACCGAGGGTTCGAGCAGTTGTTGTCTGGCGGAGGATACGAGATTCGAACTCGTGAGGGCGTGAACCCAACCCGCTTTCCAAGCGAGCGCCATAGGCCTCTAGGCGAATCCTCCAAGGAAGAACCCTACCGTAGGGGGTCAGGGGTCGCAAATGGCCTGGGTCACAGCACCATGGCGGCGACCCAACCCGCGGCCAGCAATGGCAGGTTGAAGTGGAGGAAGGTGGGGATGACGGTGTCGCGGATGTGGTCGTGCTGGCCGTCGGCGCCGAGACCCGCGGTGGGGCCGAGCGTGGAGTCGGAGGCGGGGGAGCCCGCGTCGCCGAGCGCCCCGGCGGTGCCGATGATCGAGACCGTCGCGAGCGGGGAGAAGCCGAGGGTCGCGCACAGCGGCACGTAGATGGCGGCGATGATCGGCAGCGTCGAGAACGACGAGCCGATGCCCATCGTGACCAGCAGTCCGACGAGCAGCATCGCGAGGGCCGCGGCGGCCCTGTTGTCCCCGACCAGGGCGGCGCTGCCCTCGACGAGGGGGCCGATCCGGTCGGTCGCCTTCATGACGGAGGCGAACTTTTGGGCGGTGATCATGATGAAACCGATGAGGGCCATCATGCGCATCCCGGCCGTGAACACCTCGTCGGCCTCCAGGACCCGCACCGCCCCCGTCGCGACGAAGATGAACAGGCCGACGAGCGCGCCGACGAGGAGGGAGTCCGCCTTCGAGTCGCTCGCCGTCAGCCATGTCTGGACGGCGAAGGAGCCGAGGATTGCCACCACCGCGATGATCACCTTGGGGCGGCTGACGACGGTGGTCGCGCGGACCTCGTCGTCGACGGGCGTGTAGTCGCGGGGCCTGCGGTAGGTGACGAGCAGGGCGACGACGAGCCCCGCCACCATCCCGAGCGCGGGAATCCCCATGGCGGCCATGACGTTGACGCCCGCGACGTCCATCCCGGCGGCGGCGATGTTCTTCAGCAGGATATCCTCGAGGAAGATCTTCCCGAAACCGAGTGGCAGGAACATGTAGGTCGTGACGAGCCCGAAGGTCAGCGCGCACGCGATGGCGCGACGGTCGAGGCGGAGCTGGGTCATGATCGCCAGCAGGGGCGGGATGAGCAGCGGGATGAAGGCGATGTGGACCGGGATGAGGTTCTGGCTCATCACCGCCATCGCGACGACCCCGCCGATGATGCCCCACTTCACCCAGAACGCGGCGCGACCGGCGGCGTCCTGACCGCTCAGTCGGCAGATGAGCGCGTCGGCGAGGAGCTGCGGCAGCCCCGAATGGGCCACGGCCATGGCGAAGGCGCCGAGCAGCGCGTAGGACAGCGCGATCTTGGCGCCGTCGCCCAGTCCGGTCTGGAACGCGACCATCGTCGCCTCCAGGCCGACCCCGGCGAGCAGCCCGCCGACGACGGCGCCGACGAACAGTGCCAGGACCACGTGGACACGGAGCAGGGCCAGCGCCAGCATGACGACGACCGCGATGAGGACAGGATTCATCGCTCAACCTCCAAGGCGATGATGCCGGGTCCGGGCGGTGGCGGTGAGGGCCGTCCCAGTGTGTAGACTGGGGGAAGGTTCCTCGCGCGGCGGTATCTCGCCCAACTCCCCCAGGGCCGGAAGGCAGCAAGGGTAAGTGAGCTCTTCCGGGTGCGCGAGGGGCCCTTTTTCATGTCCGGCCGACGGTGGCCCAGGACGTCCCACGGCCTGGCCCCGCGGCCTCTTCTCGGTCACGAACCGCCGTTCTGCTTCGCCTAAAACGTTTCAAACGCGGGCTCGCCGAAGTAAAGCGGCGGTTCGTGCACGCCGGGGGGAGGTCCGCGCTCGGGTATCACCCGGACGACCGCCGCGGACCTCCTCGACTGCCACGATCCAGGGTGCTCCTCGTCGTCCGCCTTGCCAGGGGCCACCGTGACGATCCCCCGTCCGCGCACCCTCTAAGGTGGGGGGCGTGGAAGACGAGTACGACGGCATCGAGGACGAGTACGCCCCTCTCGACGACTACTTCGACGCCCCCGCCCCCGAGCAGGAGGGCCCGGGGCTGTTCGACGAGCCCGCCTTCGAGCAGGATGGCCCGGGATTGTTCGACGAGCCCGAGGAGGAGCCGGAGGTCGCAGCACCCTCGACCCCGTCGGCGGTCCCGTCCGTGACCGCCGAGCCCGCGCCGACGACGGAGGCCGCCCTGCCGCTGGCCCTCTACCGTCGCTACCGGCCCGACTCGTTCGCCGAGGTGATCGGGCAGGAGCACGTCACCGTCCCCCTCATGCGGGCCCTCGACAACAACCGCGTCAACCACGCCTACCTTTTCTCCGGGCCCCGCGGCTGCGGCAAGACCACCTCAGCCCGCATCCTCGCCCGCTGCCTCAACTGCGAGCAGGGCCCGACCTCCACCCCTTGTGGCGAGTGCCGCTCCTGCACCGACCTCGCCCGCGGCGGCCCCGGCAGCATCGACGTCATCGAGATCGACGCGGCCAGCCACGGTGGCGTCGACGACGCTCGCGACCTCAGGGAACGTGCCTTCTTCGCCCCCGTGCACAGCCGCTACAAGATCTACATCATCGATGAGGCCCACATGGTGACCCAGCAGGGCTTCAATGCCCTGCTGAAGCTGGTGGAGGAGCCGCCGCCGCACGTGAAGTTCGTCTTCGCCACCACCGAGCCGGAGAAGGTGATCGGGACCATCCGATCCCGCACCCACCACTACCCGTTCCGCCTCGTCCCGCCGCGCCTGCTGGGTGAGTACCTCGCCGAGATCTGCGCCTCCGAGGGGGTGGCGGTGGATCACGCCGCCCTGCCGCTGGTGGTGCGCGCCGGTGGCGGCTCGGTGCGTGACTCCCTGTCGATCCTCGACCAGCTCCTCGGCGGGGCGGGGGAGGCGGGGGTCTCCCACGACCAGGCGGCCGCGCTGCTCGGCTTCACCCCCGACGCGCTGCTCGACGAGATCGTCGACGCCTTCGCCGCCGGGGACGGTGCCGGGGTGTTCCGCTCCATCGACAAGGTCATCGAGGTGGGGCAGGACCCGCGTCGTTTCGCCGAGGACCTGCTGCGTCGTCTCCGTGACCTCGTCATCCTGGCCGCCGTCCCGCAGGCCGCCGAGACCGGGATGCTCGACGTCCCCGCCGACCAGGCCGAGCGCCTCGCCACACAGGTGGCGGGCATGGGGGCGGGAGAGCTGACCCGCGCCGCCGAGGTCATCGCGACGGGGCTCACCCAGATGCGTGGCACCACGGCCCCGAGGCTCCACCTCGAACTCATGTGCGCCAGGGTGCTGCTGCCCGGCGCCGACACCGACGAGCGGGGCCTCCACGCCCGCATGGATCGGTTGGAGCGTCGCGTCGGGATGATGGGCGAGGCTCCCGCCCCCGTGGCCCCGCCCGCTGCACCGGCCCAGGCCCCCGCCGCGCCCATACCACCGGCTGCCCCGCCGGCGCCGAGTCAGCCCGCCCCGTCGGCCCCGGAAGCGCCCCCGCCGCCCGCGCCGACGCCCCCTCCCGCGCAGCCCGCACCCCAGCCGACGTCGGGATCCCGGCCGCAGCGACGCCCGGCCGGGGCGCCTCCCGGCAGTCGCGATGTCCCCGCGCCCGCCGCCCCGCCCCAGTCGGAGCAGCGGACCGCCCGCCCGGCGGGGGGTGGGGCCATGACCACCCCGGAGTTGCGTCAGGTGTGGCCGAGCATCCTGGAGGAGGTCAAGCGGCGTCGCCGGTTCGCCCACATCATGTTGTCGCGGCACGCCCAGGTGCTCGACGTTTCCGACGGGCAGCTGCTCCTCGGCTTCTCCGACGCCGGGGCGAGGGAGAACTTCAGCTCCTCCGGGGTGGGGGACCTCCTCGTGGAGGCGATCGTCCAGGTGATCGGGGTGGAGTTCAGGGTGCAGGCGATCATGGGTGGCGAGACCCCGCCCCCCATCACCCCGACGCCCTCGCCGCCCCAGCAGCCGCGGCCGCAGGAGGTGCGCGTTCCGGCAGAGCAGCCGTCCGCCCCGGAGCCCCCGGCCTCGTCGCGACGTCCGGCCCCGAGCCCGCCCCCGCCCCCGGAGGTCGAGCCCGAGGTCGCCGAGGACGACCAGGACCTCGAGGACCCGGACACCCTCGCCGCCCGACTCCTCACCACCGAGCTCGGCGCCGAGATCATCCCCGACGCGGACTGAGGCCCCGGCGGGGGAGGCCCACGTGCATCGCGGCGTGGGCCGCGACGAGAGGTGAGCATGAACCGCCGCCTTGCCTCCACGAGCCCGCGATGTCAACGCTGCCACCGAAGCAGAACGGCGATTCGTGACCGTGATGGTTTCGCCTGCCTTGTCGCGGGTTCGCCTGTCTTGGGTGGGGTTCGCCTGCCTTGACGACGGCTCGCCTGTCTTGTTGGGCAGGCGAAGTGAAAGAAGGCAGGCGTTTCCGACCCAAGGCAGGCGAATCAGCGTGCCGAGGAGGCCGGGGCGGAGGTGGCCGAGGCGTCCGGGCGATCGTCGTGGGTTCCGACCTCACCGTGAACCCGCCGCGCTGCGACATCCCGGATTGGTCGGTGCGACCTCCTATCATGGACGCGACACGACACAGAAGGAGCCGAGATGTTCGAGGGCATGGACATGAACGCGCTGCTGGCGCAGGCCCAGCAGATGCAGGAGCAGATGATGGCTGCCCGCGACGATCTCGCAGGCCAGGAGTTCGAGGCCGCCGCCGGCGGGGAACTCGTCAAGGTCAAGGTCAACGGCCTCGGGGACCTCGTCGACGTGACCATCGCGCCCGCCGCCTGCGACCCGGAGGACACCGAGACCCTCGGCGCCCTCATCGTCGCCGCCTACCGGACGGCCCGGCAGGACGCGGAACAGGCCGCCTCCGCCGCGGCCCCGAAGATCCCGGGACTGGGGTTCTGAGTTGTACGAGGGCCCGATCCAGGACCTCATCGACGAGCTGAGCCGGCTGCCCGGCGTCGGCCCGAAGGGGGCGCAGCGCATCGCCTTCCACCTGCTCGACGCCCCGGAGGAGGAGGTCTTCCGGCTCGCGGAGGTGCTGCGTCGTGTCAAGGAGGCCGCCCAGTTCTGCGAGGTCTGCTTCAACGTGACCCAGGAGTCGAGGTGCCGGATCTGCCGGGATCCGCGCCGTGACCCGTCGCTGCTGTGCGTGGTGGAGGAGTCGAAGGACGTCGTCGCCATCGAACGCACCGGCGAGTTCCGCGGGCTCTACCACGTGCTGGGCGGGGCCATCTCGCCCATCGACGGCCGCGGCCCGGGCGATCTGCGGACCCGGGAGCTGTTCCAGCGGCTCGCCGACGGGGTGGTCACCGAGGTGATCCTCGCCACCGACCCGGACACCCAGGGTGAGGCCACCGCCTCCTACCTCAGCCGGATGCTGCGCGACTTCGGGGTGTTCGTCACCCGTCCTGCCTCGGGGCTGCCCGTCGGCGCAGACCTCGAGTACGCGGATCAGGTGACCCTCGGCCGCGCCTTCGAGGGCCGCCGCTCGATGTTCGGCGACGCGCCGCCGCCCACCCCAACCCTGCCCACCCCGCAGCCGACGCCCCCGGCCGTGGCGGAACCGCAGCCGGTCAGCGCCTTCGCCTCCGTCATCCGCTGACGGTCCCGGCCGAGCCGTCGACGACGAGTCGGGTCCCGTCGACGATGTCCATCGCCTCCGGCACCCCGAGGACGGCGGGGATCCCGTACTCGCGGGCGACGATCGCGGCGTGGGACAGCCGACCCCCGGTGCTCGCGACGACGGCGACGGCGCGGGCGAACAGCGGCGTCCAGGCCGGGTCGGTGGCCCGGCACACCAGGACATCGCCGGGCTGCAACCGGTGGAAGTCCTCCGGCCCGTGGATGATGCGCGCGGGTCCGCTGGCCCGTCCCGGGCTGGCGGGAACACCGTCGCCCGAGGCGTTGGCGGTGGCGGCGCCGTGGGTCGAGGCACTCCACACCGCCTCCGCGCGGTCCCGCTCGGGTTGCCGACGCTCGACGAGGGCCGCCACGTCGAGCCCCTCGCCGCGCAGCGCCCGCAGGGTCTCGTCGAGGGTGAGGAACAGCGCCTCCTCGCGGGTCAGCCCGAGACGCCCGGCGGCCTGCCCCGCGAGCCGACGCATCGCCACCCCCAACTCCTCGAACTCCTGCACCGACGCCTCCCGCATCACGTGCCCGGCCCGGTAGTCGGCCAGCAGCCGGGGGAACCGACGGACCAGGAAACGAGGCAGGCGGATGTCCTTCGTCGGGGGCGCGTCGACGGCCATCGCCGCCAGCATGAGGAACCCGGGCAGGTCCTCGCGCCAGGACCGGCTGGAGAAGACCTGGTACATGCGGGTGGCGCGGGCCCCGAAGCGGTCGAGGAAGGCCTTGACATCCACCCACCACGCGGTGCCGCGCAGGGCTTCGACGTCGATGGGGCTGCGGTTCAGCAGGGCGTGGACCTCCGCCGGGGCGCTGGTCGCCAGTTCGTGGAGTTCCCGGTTGAGCGTGGCGGTGACGTAGTCGAGGTCGCCCAGGAGGTCGAACTGGGAGAGCCCGGAGCGGGTCACCCGCAGCAGCGCGTCCAGCCGCAGCCCCCGCATGAGGTGCTGGCTCAGGTACTGCATCCGCCGATCCACGATCTCTCGGGCCTCGGCCAGGAGTTCGACCATCGCCGCAGCGAGTTCCCCGTCGGTGAGGGGGTCCAGGGGCAGCGTCGAGAACCGTGCCGCGAGCTGCCGGGCGCGACGCCCCTCCGCGTGTTCCCAGTCGCGCGGGTCGAGCCGGTTCCTGCGTCGAAGCGACGTCCAGATCCGCCACGGCGCGCGGACCCGCACCCGGGGATGGCCGATGCGCGCCACCCCGTCGTCGTCCATCGTGACCAAGTCGTCGACGCCCTCGATCTCCAGTCCGATCCGGCGCGCCACCGAGGCCAGGATCGGCAGCAGCATCTCCACCATCGCCAGGTCCAGCGGGTGGGGGGAGGGGAAGTGCTCGATGACGTCGTCGCGGAACATCCGGGCGAGCAACCCCGGGCGTTTCTCGATGCTCGTGGTGACGGGGCGGGCCTGGAGCAGCCACAGTCGATCCCCCTCCAGCGCCCATTCGATGTCCATCGGGGTTGCGTAGTGCCTCTCGACGCGGAGGGCCAGGGAGGCGATCCGCCGGGCCTGACGGTCGGTGATGGCCGGTGCCGTCGGGTCGGCGACGGGGCGGGTGACGGTCGATCCGTTCGGGGCGAGGTCGATGCGGGTGGCCTTCACCCCGGGCCGACGCCGGATCCGACGCCCGACCTGGTGGGCGTCCGGGGTGACGGCCCCGGAGACCACTGACTCGCCCAGCCCGAACGCGGACTCGATGCTCACCTCGCGGCTGCCCGTCACCGGGTCGACGGTGAAGGCGACGCCTGCCGCGTCGGCGGGAACCATCCGCTGCACCACGACCGCCAGGGCCACGTCCGCGTCGTCGATGCCCTGCTCCCGGCGGTAGGCGATCGCCCGTTCGCTCCACAGCGAGGCCCAGCAGCGCCGCACGGCCGCGATGACGTCGTCGCCGACGACCCCGAGGACGGTCTCCTGCTGGCCCGCGAAGGATGCCTCCGGGAGGTCCTCGGCGGTGGCGGAGGACCGGACCGCGACGGGGCCGCCGAGCGCGGCCGTCGCCTCCAGCAGCTCCGCTTCCAATCCGTCAGGCAGCTCCGCACGGGCCACCGTCTCCGCGGTGATGCCGGGCAGGGCGGCCACGGCCCGGCGGTAGGCCTGTGTGGTGAGGCAGAACCCGTCGGGGACCGGCATCCCCATCCGGATCAGCTCCCCGAGGTTCGCCCCCTTCCCGCCGACGAGGTCGAGGTCGTCCTTGCCGACGCAGTGCAGGTCGATGATCATGGGATGGCCTTTCGGGTGAGGTGCAGCCCCGCCAGCGCGGTGACGGCGAGGGTGAGGAAGAGTCCGGGGAGGGCGGCGGATCCGGCGGCGAGCCAGAGGCTCAGCAGGGGCACCCCGACGGCGGCGCCGGCGTTGCGGCCGAACTGGATGAGCCCGCTCGCCCGGGCGAGGTGCTCGCGGTCGACGGCGGCCTGCGCGTCGAGGAGCAGCAGTGGGTAGGCGGCCCCCAGGCCGATGCCGCCGAGGCCGAACCCGACGGCGACGACGACGGGGGACGGAGCCAGGGCGGCGACGGTGCCGAGGAGGACGAGCGTCCAACTCATGGGGCGGATCGCGGGGTGTTTCTCCAGGCGGCCCGAGACGGCGACCCCTGCGCCCAGCCCGAGCAGCATCGGCAGCAGCAGCCAGCCCGTGACGGTGGGGGACAGGGCGTGACGGTCCTGCAGCAGCAGCGGCGCGTAGGTGAGGCAGCCGAGCATCACCACCCCGAGGAGGAGGGCCAGCGCCGCCGAGGTGCCGAGGCGGGCGTCCTGCCACATCCGCCACTGGGCGCGCGCCGAGAACCCCCACCACCTCGGTGGCACGTCCCGGGTGGGGAGGTGCCGGGCCAGGACGAGGGAGAACAGCCCGATGGGGACGGTGACGGCCATGCCGACCCGCCAACCGGGGCCGTCGGTCATCCACCCACCGAGCGGCGCCCCGATGCCGTTCGCGACCACCTGGCTGAGCGCGAACCACGTGAGGGCGTGGCCGCGCTGATCCTCGTCGTGGACCATGCCGATCGCGGCGACCGTGGCAGGGGCGATGGCCCCGCCACCCACACCCTGGAGGGCGCGGGCCGCGAGCAGCCACCCCATGTCGGGGGCGAGGGCGACCCCGAGCGCCCCGGCGGCGAAGCAGAGATGTCCCAGTGCGAACACGCGCCGGGGTCCGATCCGGTCGGCCCACTGGGCGAAGACCGGCAGGGTGAGGGTGGACATCGCAAGGTAGCAGCCCCCGACGAAGCCGTACCAGTGGGGTGCGTGCAGTTCGGCGACGATACGCGGGGTGGCGTTGGTGAGCAGGGTCTGCATGAGCGCGGAGGCAACCGCACCGGTGACCCCGGCGCCGATCACTCCCGCGCGGCTCACTGGATGCCCCGGAACAGGACGTCGAGGGCGGCGTCCATGCGGTCGTTCAGTGGCCGGTCCTCCGGGGTGCTCAACCAGGTGATGACGCTGAGGTAGTAGGTGCCCTGGATCAGCAGGGCCGCGTCGGCGACGGCGAGGTCGGAACGGAACTCCCCCGAGGCGACCCCCTCCGCCAGGAGGTCCATGACGATGCCGGAGAACCGTCGCTGGTTGTCGGAGCCCAGGTCCTTGGCGAAGTTGAAGGAACGCACGAGCAGCATCTGCCTTCCGAGGTCCTGGTGCTCGACGTGCCACCGGGCGGCCGCATCGAGGGCGGCGGTGATGCGTTCCCTGGCGGTTCCCTCGCCGGTGGCGGCGGCCGCCATGGCGTCGACGGCCTCGCTGCCGACGTAGCGGAAGATGTCGCTCTTGCTGGGGAAGTGGGTGAAGAAGGTCCCCTTCGCGACGTCAGCGGCCTCGGTGATGTCGGCGACGGTGACGTTGTCGTAGCCGCGCTCGACGAACAGCCGCATGGCGACGTCGACGATCCGGCGTCTGGTCTCGGCCCGCCGTCGGGCCACCCGCTCACTCATGACCACAGTCTAAAAATGACCACGGTCATTTTTCAAGCGGGCGCGCGGAACCGACGCTCGAGAGGTGGTCGATGTTCCGTGGTCAGTCCAGCAGGCCGCACTCGTGGGCGACGAGGACCAGGCCCACCCGGTCCCTCGCCTGGAGCTTCGACAGCAGCCTGCCGATGTGGGTCTTGACCGTGCCCTCCGCCATGTAGAGGCGGGCCCCGATCTCGGCGTTGTTCGCGCCGCGCGCCACCTCCATGAGGACCTCCCGTTCGCGGTCCGTCAGGCCGTCCAGCCGGGTGTCGTCCCGTTTCCTGCCCACGGGCAGCTTCGGTGCGACATGGTCCAGCAGCCGCCTCGTCGCCGACGGCGCCACGATGGCACCCCCGCCCGCCACCGTACGGATCGCGCCCAGCAGGTCCTCTGGGAGGGCGTCCTTGAGCAGGAAGCCGGAGGCGCCGCCCCGCAGCGCGGCGAAGACGTACTCGTCGAGATCGAAGGTGGTCAGCACCAGCACCTTCGTGTCCCCGCCGAGGGCAGTGATCTGCCGGGTTGCCTCCGTGCCGTCCATCACCGGCATCCGGATGTCCATGAGCACCACGTCCACGGGACGTTCCTTGACGACGGCCACCGCCTCGGCCCCGTTCGAGACCTCGCCGACGGCCTCCATGTCGTCAGCCGAGTCGATGAGCATCCGGAATCCGCTGCGGACCAGCGACTGGTCGTCAGCCAGCAGAACCCTGATCACTGTCCACTCCTCTCGTCAGCCAGCTCCTGCCGAGCTGGGAGGGCAACGGGATACGCGCCCTCACCTCGAATCCCCCGCCCGTGCGGGGACCTGCCTTGAAGGTACCGCCCATCGCGATCACCCGCTCGCGCATCCCCCGCACCCCGGAACCCGGCCCGTCGGGGGCACGATGGCTGCCGATCCCGTCGTCGCTGACCCGGATCTGCACCGCGTCCGGGTCGAACTGGACCACGACCTGCGCCACCGCCGTCGGGCCGGCGTGCTTGAGGAAGTTCGTCACCGACTCCTGGGCCACCCGATACACCGCCAACCCCAGCGAGTCCGGTACCGTCGGGATGTCCTCCGGCATCTCCAGCGAGATCCGGTCCCCCGCCTTCGCCACCATCTGCGGGATCTGCCGTAGCGACGGGGTCGGGCCGAAGGCCGCGTCCGACTCGCCCCGCAGCAACGACACGATGCGCCGCATCTCCCCGATCGAGGAGCGCCCCGTCGCCGCGATCACGTTGAGCGCGTCCATGGCCGCCTCGGGTTTCTTCGTGGCCAGTGCCTTCGCGCCCTCCGCCTGCACGACGATCACCGACAGCGAGTGCGCGACGACGTCGTGAAGCTCCCGCGCCACCTCGGCGCGCGCCTTGTTGTCGGCGATCTCGCTCTCCTGCTGGGAGCTTCGGCTGCCCGCCAGGAACCGTTCCTCCGCGATGAGACGGTCCATCGCGGCGCGCTGCACCTGGTAGCGCAGTTGCTGCCCGATGAGGAAACTGCTCGTCACCAGGGACAGGCACAGCATCATCAGCAGCCCGCCGAACATGAAACGTTGCTCCGACGGCAGGGTGGACACCCAGGTGAGCGGGCCGACAATGGAGGCCGCGATCCCGATCGGCACCACCGCGAGCCGGGTCCGGTCGCTGGCGTAACGGGCCGCCGAGTAGACGATCACGAGGACGACCAGAACCGCGGGCGATGGCCGCGGGGTGGTGGCCACCATGCCGAAGCCCGCAACCGCGCACACGGCGACGGCCCACATCGGGTACTCGCGCCGCAGGGCGACGGAGGCCACCATGAGGGTCGACCACCCGAAGGCGACCCCCACGTGGGCGGAGGTCACCGTCAGAGTGGGGACGACCAACGCGAGCCACACGACAGCCGCCACGCCGATGTCGACCACCAGTCGGCGTGAGATGCGGGGGCGTTGGATCCTCATGGGGTGCAAGCCTAGGTGGAGGCGCGGCGCCGCGGCGTCAGACCCGGGTCACCGATCTGCGCTTCGGGGTGCAACCCGGGTCTTTCCGGAGCCCCGAGTGCGCGGTCATGAGGGTAGGTTGGCCTGCATGATCCGCAAACTCTTCTGGACACTCCTCACACTGACGGCGGTGTTCACCGTCACAGGTCTGCTCGACCTGCGCCGTGCGGAACAGCGCCGTCAGCTCTGGGCCGAGGCCACCGACGCTCAGTAACCCAGCTTCTCCCTGCGTACCGGCAGCCAGGCGATGGCGTCGCGTACGGCGTCGATCTCCGTGAGTTCGGCCCGCCACCCGAGGAGGTCGCGCGCCTTCGTCGAGACCGTGTAGACGCCCGCGACGTCGCCGGGGCGGGGGTCGCCGAACTGGACCTTCAGGGGGTCGCCGGTGATCTCCTCGAAGGAGGCGGCGAGTTCCTTGACCGTGACGCCGTTGCCGGTGCCGATGTTGAACACCTGGTAGGGGGTCTCGGCCGTGGCCTTGTCGAAGCCCTCGAGTGCGGCGACGTGGGCGCGGGCGAGGTCCCACACGTGGATGAAGTCGCGGATGCCGGAGCCGTCACGGGTCGGCCAGTCGACGCCCGTGACGGTGAAGGTCTCCTTGTTCACCCAGGCCTCCAGCAGCTTCGCCAGCACGTGGGAGGGCTTCTCCAGCTGCTGGCCGGAACGCAGCTTCGGGTCGGTGCCGATGGGGTTGAAGTACCGCAGCGACGCCACCCGCACGTCGCTGGCTCTGGTGAAGTCCTCCAGGATCAGCTCGACCATGTACTTGGTGCGGGCATAGGGGGAGCCAGGCTCCAGCGGGGAGTCCTCGGTGACGACGAAGTTCTCGTCGGGGGCGTAGATGGAGGCCGAGGAGGAGAACAGGAACCGCCGGATGCCGTTGCGCTGCAGCGCCCCCAGCAGGGTGACGGTCCTGGAGACGTTGTTCTCGTAGTACGCCAGCGGCTCGGCCACGGACTCGGGCACGATGATCTTGGCCGCGCAGTGGACGACGGCATCGATGTCCTGCTCCTTGAAGAGCCGGTCCAGCAGGGCGTCATCGGCGATGTCGCCCTCGTAGAGGGGGCGGTCGCCGACGAACTCCCGCCGTCCTGTGGAGAAGTCGTCCAGGATGACGACGCTGTGACCCGCGTCCTCGCAGGCCGACGCGACGGTGCTGCCGATGTATCCGGCCCCGCCGGTGATGAGAACCTTCATTGCTGCTCCTATCCGTGCCCTCCCACCCTATAACCCAGGGTTCGCGGTGAGCATCGAGCGCGCAGGGCGGATGCCGAAGGACGGCGCGTCCGCCCTGCCGGGGTCGTAGGCTTGGCCGATGGACACGGAGGAGATCATCGCGCTCGTTCGCAGCCACCCGGCCGTCGCCGAGGTGCCGACCCCCCAGCCCGACGACCACGTGCGCGCCGGGATGCTGCAGGTGAGGTTCCGTGACGGGCGGGAGGCCGGTCTGGCCCTGGGGCTGCTGTCCCCGGCGACGGGGGAGTCGCGGGAGGCGTGGCTGGCCCGCGTCGATCAGCTGCTCGCCCAGCACGTCGACCCCGGGGCGGAGGTCGAGGTGAACCTCGATGAGGTGCTGCCACTGGTGCGCAGCGCCGACTACTTCGTGGCCCACGGTCAACTCCAGACCCCGCTGTGGGACCGGCTGACCGGCTTCATCGGGCTGGGGCTCGCCATCGACACCCCCAGCCAGATCCGTCTCGTCGGGGCCGACGAACTGCCCGAGGACCGCAGCCCGGAATCCGTGGCCAGGTGGCGGCAGGTCGCCGCGACGAACCTGACGCGGCTCGTCACCGGGCCGATGCTGCGGGCCCTGCCCCACGGGCCGGACGTGCTCGCCGTCGTCCAGCCGGAGGCCTACGAGTCGTCCTGGTTCGCCCACCCGACCGCGCTGGCCGATGCCCTCGACCATCATCAACGGACGACGGGGACGCCGTGGCTGGTCATCCCCGCCACCCGCGGCGACCTCATCCTCGTCAACTCGATGACCCACAGCTGGCACCCGCTCATCGACGCCCTCGAGGCGGTACTGCCGGAGCGGGACTCGGTGCACCCGGTGCCGCACCTGCTGGTCGACGGCGTCTGGCGCGAGTACCTGCCACCCGTCGCCCCGGAGGTGGTGGAGCGGCTCCGGCTGCTGCGGATCCGGGCCGAGGGGCGCGCCTACGAGGCCTGCCGGGAGGCGCTGGCGGCGCAGGACCCGCCCGTCGTCGACCATCTCGCCTCGTTCGAGGCTGCGGGACGGGACGGGCAGGTCTTCACCTGGACCGCCATCTCCTGCGAGCTGGACACCACGAGCATCCCGCGCGTCGACCAGGTCGGCTTCGTCCTCAGCGAGAGCACCCACCACATGGTGTGGTTCGAGCACCTCCAGGCCCGGTTGCCGCACCTGGTCACCGTGCATCCGGGCACCTTCCCGACGCGGTGGATCGTCGCCAAGCCCTCGCCGGCGGACCTCAGGGTGATCGCCGACATGGCCATCGACATCTGACTCACCAGCCGCGGGCGATCCACTCGTCGAGGTGGGGTTTCTCCGCGCCGATCGTGGTGGACTCGCCGTGCCCGGTGTGGATGAGTGTCGCGTCGGGGAGCGGGAGCAGCCGGTCCCGGATGGAGGCGATGATGAGGTCGAAGTCCGAGTAGTCCCAGCGGGTGGCGCCCGGCCCGCCCTGGAAGAGGGTGTCGCCGCTGAACACCACCCCGTCGGTGACGAGGCAGGTCGCGCCCGGGGTGTGGCCGGGGGTGGCCAGCGCCCTGAGGCTCCCGCCCGCGACGGTGAACCCGTCGCCGTCGCGGAGGGGCTGGAACGGCACCCCGGGGTGGACCTCCTCCCACAGGAACCGGTCGGCCGGGTTGAGGTGGATCGGCGGATCCCCGACGAGCGCGGCGAATGCGGGCGCCGCGGTGACGTGGTCCCAGTGGCCGTGGGTGAGCAGGACCGCCCGGACCGTCCGCCCCGCCACCGCCTCGGCCACGCCGGCCGCGTCGTGGGCCGGGTCGATGACGATCACCTCGGTGTCGTCGCCGACGAGCCACACGTTGTTGCGGAAGTCGGGCTGCCCCGGGGCGTGGGTCTCGAGATGCTCGATGCGCATGCGACCTCCTACCGTTTGATGAGGGCCAGGGCCAGCGGGGCCATGACCGTGCGTGCCCGGCTGGCCTCGCCGCAGTGGGCGTTGTAGAAGAAGAGGGCCTCGAAGACCCGCAGCACCTCGTCGAAGGACAGGGTGAACCGGACGCCGAGCGAGTCGGCGAGCGCCTCGATGAACGCGACCTGGCGGGGGCGGGTGCGCTCGTCGGCCTCGGTCAGGCGGCGATGGAGCTCCGGGTTGCGTTGGGCGCGGAGCTTGATCTCCAGCAGGGCCAGTGTCATCTGGGGGGTGGGGCTGATGACGGAGGAGACGGTGTCGAGGACCTGCTCGATCCGGGCCTCGGTCCCGGCCTCGTCGGGCAGTGAGGTGATGGTGTTCTCCAGCGCGTCGAGCAGCCGGTCCTGGAACAGCTGGATCATCGCGGCGCAGAGGTCGTCCTTGGAGGCGAAGTTGGAGTAGAAGGCCCCGCGTGAGAATCCGGCGGCCTCACAGATCTGTTCGACGCTCGTGGCGTCGATCCCATGGGTGGCGAACTGTTCGATGGCCGCCTCCACCAACCGGGTGACGGTGGCCTCGCGCCGGGGGGTCAACTCGGTCATGGCGTCATGATAGCCCCGGCCGACGGGTTTCCATGCACGAATGTATCCAGTACAGTGGTGTATGGATTCATCGGTGTATCGAAATGGGGTCCCATGTCCGCCCAGCTCTACGCACTCGGTCGCTGGTGTCACCGCCACGCCCGGACCACGCTGCTGGCCTGGCTGGCCGTCCTCGTCGTCCTCGGGGGACTGGCCATCGGGTTCAGGGGCCAGTTCGAGGACGTGTTCAAGATCCCCGGCTCCTCCTCCCAGGTGGCCATCGACAAGCTCCGGATGACCTTCCCCCAGGGCGCCATGACCCAAGGCATGATGATCTTCGTCGCCGAGGAGGGGCACCGCGTCGACGAGTTCCGCGACGTCATCGAGCGCGCCGTCACCCAGCTCGAGGGCCTCGACTTCGTGGACTCCGCCACGTCCCCGTGGAACGAGTTCATCACCGACCTCATCTCCGATGACGGCCGCGCCGCCATCGTCGTCCTGCTCGCCGATCTCGCCGGCCCCGCCACCCCCGACCAGCTCCACCAACTGACGGCGGTCGCCGACGGGGTGCGCGGCCAGCTGCCGCCGGGCGCCACCGTCGACATGGGCGGGCAGGTGTTCAACATCGAGCTCCCCGAGATCAGCCCCGTCGAGGGCATCGGCCTGGTCGTCGCCTTCGTCGTGCTCACCCTGGTGCTCGGCTCCCTCGTCGCCGCAGGGCTGCCGGTCGTCACCGCCGTCGCCGGGGTCGTGGTGACGATGGCCGTCCTCCTGCTCGTCGCCCGCATCTCCCCGATCACCTCGACCACCCCGATGCTCGCGCTCATGCTGGGGCTCGCCGTCGGCATCGACTACGCCTTGTTCATCCTCTCCAGACACCGCGACCAGCTGCGGGAGGGCATGGCCCCGGAGGAGTCGACGGCCCGCGCCATCGGGACGGCGGGATCCGCCGTCGTCTTCGCGGGACTCACCGTCTTCATCGCCCTGCTGGGGCTCGGGGTCTCCGGCATCCCGTTCCTCACCATCATGGGCATCTTCGCGGCACTCGGCGTCGTCGCCGCCGTCGTCATCGCCCTGACCATGCTGCCCGCCCTCATGGGGCTCATGGGGGAGCGGATGCGGCCCAGACCACGACATCGACCCGAACACGCGGCCCCCGGGCGTCCCTCCTCCTACCGCTGGTGGGTGGGGATCGTCACGAGGCGCCCCGTCGTCGTGATCCTCGCCGTCGTGGCGGTGCTGGGCGCGCTCACCGTCCCCGGGCTGCGGCTCCACTCCGCCCTGCCGAACTCGGGCCATCACGCCCCCGACGCCCCCGACCGCATCACCTACGACCTCATCGCCCGGCACTTCGGCGTGGGACGCAACGGGCCACTCGTCGTGACCGCCGACATCATCGGCTCCACCGACCCGCTCGGCCTCGTCGAGGATCTCAAGCAGGACATCCTCACCGTGGAGGGGGTCGCCGCGGTCCCGCTGGCCACCCCCAACCGGAACGCCGAGGTCGCCATGATCCAGGTGGTCCCCACGACCGCCTCCGACGACCCCGCCACCGCCGACCTCGTCCAGGCCCTGCGCGACCGGCACGACGAGTGGCTGCAACGCCACGACGTCGAGACCGCCGTGACCGGGATGACCGCCCTGCAGATCGACGTCGCCGACCGTCTCGCCAAAGCGCTGCTGCCGTTCGGGCTGCTCGTCGTGGGGCTGTCCCTGGTGCTCCTGGCCGCCGTGTTCCGGTCCGTGTGGGTGCCGGTGAAGGCCACCGTCGGGTTCCTGCTGTCGTTGGGCGGGGCCTTCGGGGCGACGGCGCTGGTGTTCAACGACGGCTGGTTCAAGGAGATCGTCAACTTCGAACGGGGCATGCCCGTCATCTCCTTCCTGCCGATCCTGCTCATGGGCATCCTCTTCGGGCTGGCCATGGACTACGAGGTGTTCCTCGTCAGCCGCATCCGGGAGGAGTACGTCCACGGCAAACCCCCGTTGGAGGCCATCCGCGACGGCTACGTCGCCTCCGGCCGGGTGGTGGTGGCCGCCGCCGTCATCATGTGCGCCGTCTTCGCCTTCTTCGTGCCCGGCGGCATGGCGTCGATCAAGCAGATCGCCTTCGCCCTGGCCGTCGGGGTGGCCCTCGACGCCTTCCTCATCCGGATGACCTTCGTCCCCGCCGTGCTGGCCCTGCTCGGGGAGCGGGCATGGTGGCTGCCCCGCTGGCTGGACCGGGTGCTGCCGACCTTCGACGTCGAGGGCGAGGTGCTGTCCCGTGAACTCGGCATGGCCGACTGGCCGGGCACCGATCACGTCCTCCACGCCGAGGACCTGGAGGTGGCCGGGCTCGTGCCGCCGACGAGTGTCGCGCTGAGCCGCGGCAACGTCGTCGGCATCGCCGGCCCCGTCGCCACCCGCACCGGAACCGCCCTCGTGCTGTCCGGGCGGCTCGGGGCGACGGGAGGTCGCGCCCGGGTCGCGGGCCAGTTGCTACCGGGGGCCGAGTCGGCCGTCCACCGTCGCACCGGGTTCATCGACCTGGCCGGGGAACGCGACGTCGAGGCCGCGCTGGCGCGTGCCGTCGTCAAACCCGGTTCCGTGACCTTCATCGACTCGGTGGAGTGCGTGAGCACGACGGAGGGGCGCCGCCTCCTCGACGCGCTCATCGACCGCACCCGGGCCGACGCCGACGCCGCACTGGTGCTGTGCGCCAGCCATGAATCCTTCCTCGACCCCCTCGACCTCGACGGGGTCCTCGATGCCGCCCCACCACGAGACAGGAGCCTGCGATGAGACCGGAGAGCATGCACCCAGGACACCGACTCGGCTGGCGGGCCATCGCGGCGATGACGCTGCTCCCCCTCGTCGCCGTGGCGATGCTGCTCGGCGTGGGGAGGGGCAGCGAACGCCGGGCCGTCCAGGCGGCGGTGGTCAACCTCGACAAGGCCGTCACCATCGACGGCCAGGTGGTCCCGCTGGGACGTCAGCTGGCCGCCGAGATCGTCGCCCGCGACGAGGAGGGGATCTCGTGGACCCTCGCCGACGCCGAGGACGGGCGTGCCGGGCTGGCGGAGGGCCGCTACGCCGCCGTCGTGACGATCCCTGAGGAGTTCTCCGAGGCGGCCACCTCCTTCAGCGAGAACAAGGCCGTCATCGCCCGCCACGCGACGGTGCAGGTGACGGTGTCCGCGAACTCCGCCGTCAACGACGCCGCCCTGGCGCGGGAGGTCGCGGGGATCGCGACCGACACCATCAACGCCACCGTCACGAAGTCGTATCTCGAGAACGTCTACGTCGGCTTCAACACCCTGGGGGAGCAGTTCACGCAGGTGGTGGACGGGGTCTCGACCCTGGACGACGGGGCCGCCGCCCTCAGCGGGGGCGTGTCGGATGCCGCCACGGGAGCGGAGGAGTTGACGACGGGTCTGGACACCCTGGCCGGGAAGGGCGACGAACTGTCATCCGGGGCCGGGAAGCTCTCCGACGGGGCGTCGCAGCTGAGCGACGGGGCCGGGGCCCTCGCTGAGGGCGCGGACACCCTCGCCGACGGCACGGGCGATCTGGCCGACGGCTCCCGGCAGCTGGCGGACGGGGCGTCGTCGCTGGCCTCCGGGTCGGATGACCTGGCCGCGGGCTCCCGGCAGTTGTCCGACGGCGCGTCGTCGCTGGCCTCGGGGGTGAACCAGTTCGACCAGGGGGTGCAGCAGCTCAACGAGAAGGCCCCGAAGCTGACCGAGGGGGTCACCGCCCTGACGACCGGGGCCGAGGCGGTGCTCGGGGCGGTCCCCGACTACACCGCCGGGGCGGGGGCCGCGGTGGACGGCGTCGGGCAGCTGCGCGACGGCCTCGTCGTCCTCGACGACGGACTCAAGGGCAAGCTGGACGCGGACGCCATGGCGAAGCTGCAGACCCTCATGGATGAGCTGGTCCCGGCGCTCAAGGAGGCGCGGGGAGCGTTCACGGTGTACTTCCCGGACCGCGACCCCGCCACCGTCACCTA
Organism: Arachnia propionica; assembly: GCF_003932785.1. Taxonomy (GTDB): domain Bacteria; phylum Actinomycetota; class Actinomycetes; order Propionibacteriales; family Propionibacteriaceae; genus Arachnia; species Arachnia propionica_B. Next base: position 35,966 of record NZ_RQYT01000010.1, read on the forward strand.
CGAGGAGCTCGCCGCGGACGTGCAACGCCTCGACGAGCGGTTGACCGCCCTGGAGGCCACCGTCGACGCGGTGGCGGAGGGATCCGCCCCGACCCCGCCCGAGGTGGAGGAGCTGGCGAAGCGGATCATCTCGGAGTGGCAGTGCCCGGTCACCGACCCCGACCAGTGCCAGCAGCTCGGCCAGATCTACGCCCAGGGGGTCATCGACGGGATGGGCAAGGGCATCCGGTACGGGGCGGGCATCGTGCGGGACGAACTCCGCAGGAAGGATCCCCGCACCGGCATGACCCCGCTCGAGTCGGTGAGGGCCCTGTCCGGGTTGGCCCTGCGGATCGCCAAACCCGCGTTGGGCATCCGGGACCTGCTCGGCAAGGACCTGCCCGATGGTGCCGATCCGCTCGACGTGCTCCAGGCCCTGCCGACGACCATCCAGACGGCGGTGACCGAACTCGTGGACGGCGTCGGCAAGCTGCGGTCCGGTGCGGATGAGCTCGCCACCAAGGCCGCGCCGCTGAAGGAGAACGGCCCCGCGCTCAGCGAGGGGGCGACGACGCTGCTGGAGGGGATCCGGACCCTCGGCACCGAGACGGCAGCCCTCCCGGCGGGCACCCAGGCGCTGGCCAATGGCTCGTCGAGGCTCAACGAGGGGGCCAGCTCGCTGGCGAGAGGGGCGGGCGACCTCGCCGACGGGGCCGGGACCCTCGCCTCCGGGGCCGGGAAGCTGTCGAACGGCGTCAGCACCGCCGCCGACGGAGCGGCTGCGCTGTCCGCAGGGGCCGACCGACTGTCGTCGGGGGCGGGCGAGTTGGCCGCCGGGGCGAAGGAACTGAGCGGCGGCGCGTCGAGCCTCGCCGACGGGACCGTCCAGTACGTCGACGGCGTCTCGCAGGCCGGCCGGGGTGCCGCCCAGCTCGGACAGGGGCTGATCCGGCTCAGCGACGGGGCCACGGCTCTCGCGGCCGGGGTGGACCGGCTCCACACCGAACTCTCAGGCGCCGCCAGCGAGCTGCCCACCTTCTCGGACAGCGACATCGACACCCTCGCCGGGGTCGTCGCCTCCCCGATCGAGCGGACCGGCGGGCTCGCCGCCCCCGCGATGGTGCCGATCACGGCCCTGCTGGCGGTCGCCGCCCTGTGGCTGGGGGCGCTGCTGGCCTACGCCTTCGCTGCCCCCGTCCCGTCGGATCTCGTCACCAGCTCCCGCACCTCGGCGACGCTGTGGCTGCGCACCCTTGGGGTGCCCACCCTCATCGGGGCCGGTCAGGGGCTGGTCATCGGCCTCGTCGCGGGCATGGTGCTGCAGCTGCCGCTGGGGCGGACCCTCGGTGCGGCCGCGCTGCTGGGGCTGGTCGGGGCGTCCTTCGTGCTGGTCAACCACGCCCTCGCGGGGTGGCTCGGCAACCTCGGGCGTGGCGTCTCGGCGCTGCTGCTGGTCCTCACCGTCGGGCTGGGGCTGACCTCGGCGGTGCCGGGACTCCTGACCCAGGTGGCGGCCTGGTCCCCGCTCCACAACGGCCTGCTGCTGGTCCGGACGTGGCTCTCCCACGGGTCCGGTCTGGTGGGGCTCGGCGGCGGGGCGCTGCTGTTCGCGGCCATCGCCCTGGCCTGCTCCTACCTGGCGATCGCGGCCCGCCGTCGCCTCACGGCCGATCAGTTCCGGGCCCGTCAGGTGGAGGCCTGACGGCGCGGCGCCGACAGGGAGACGGCCAGGACGAACAACGCGAGGCACACCGCCACCGACGGGATGCGGAACATCTCGTGCGGGTAGAGCAGCGTCCGCCACCCCAGGGTGGAGATGAGCGCGGTCTGGAGCAGCAGGACGAGCCCCAGGCTCGGGTGATGGATCATGCCCACCACCGAGGCGAGGATCAGCAGGGCGGCGATCGCGACGAGGCCGGGGACGGCGGTGGAACCGACCTGGGAGGAGAGGAAGTCGCCGACCCGCAGCCGGGTGGCGAGGTCGAAGGTCTCCCACCAGCCCGCGCCGGGGAGGCCGATGTTGCCGTCGTCGTAGGTGCTCTGCTCGGCCGTGAACCGCGAACGGATGTACAGCAGCCAGACGCCAAGCACGAGCGGACCGGCGAGGAGCGCCGGGATGGGGCGCCAATCCAGGAGAGTTCGCCTGCGGAGCCAACGCCATGCCTCGATCATGCCGAGGGCGACGGGGACGAGGACGAGCTGCTCCTTCGTCAGACAGAGGGCGACGCCGAGGGCGGCGATCGCGAGCCAGGGTCGTCGTTCGCGGGTCCAGGCGAGCAGCAGCGCGCAGATGAGGGCCACCTGGGTGGGTTCGGTCAGGGCGGTGGTGGCGCTGAACAGCAGCCCCGGCATGAAGCAGACGAGCAGGCCCAGCCACGGCGAGGCCCCGAGCCGCCTGGCGAGGAGGGACATGAGGGCTGCGGCGGCGGCCATGGAGGCGACGCTGAGCCCCCAGAACACCCACGGCATCGCGGCGGGCTGCCCGGCGGAGAGCAGAGCGGCGAGCCAGCCGTGGAGGGGATGGCCGTACCGGTAGGCGGCGAGGTCGATGAGGTCGTGGGCCTGCCCCGTCGCGAACGGGTCGAGGGCCATCGCGAGGTAGTAGATCCCGTCGTAGTGATCGGCGGGGACGGTGAAGTGGAATGTCGGGTCGTGCTGTGCGATGAGGGCCGCGAGGGGATCGTTCACGGCAACACTCAGCAACCGGCTGGGGTGGAAGGGGGTCGGATGGGCCGCCAGCTGGCACAGCACCGTGACCACGGCGGCCACCAGGGCACAGACGCCGGGAGCGAGGAATCGACGACGCGGGGAGGTGGACACGGGCTGACCATACCGGCTGTCAGCGTGGTGTTCGTCATCGTCGCAGTGCCTCCGTCGGTTGGATACGGGAGGCCTGCCAGGACGGTTGGAGTCCGGCCAACGCCCCGACGACGAGCCCGAGCAGCGGGGCCAGGAGCGCCAACCACGGGTCCATCACCGGCGCCCAGTGCTGCGTGAGCGAGACGATGAGCACGACGAAGATCCCCACCGTCGCCCCGATGAGGCCGCCGAGGGTGCCGAGCATGGCCGATTCGGTGATGATCTGACCGAAGATGTGGATCGGTCTGGCTCCCAGGGATCGGCGCAGCCCGATCTCAGGGACCCGTTCCATCACCGCGACCAGTGTGGTGTTGGCGATGCCGACGGCTCCGATGAACAGGCACACCCCGGCCAGGATGAGCAGCAGGGTCGACAGGTCGCGGTTGACCGACTCCCTGAGCGACCTGGGGTCGGGGGGTGGCGCCACGGAGACCTGCCCGGTGTCCTGCGGGCTGATCGCCCACGGCACCTCCTGGGCGACCTGTTGGGCGGCACCGGCGCGGGTGGTGATGAGCATCGTCGCCGCGTTGTTCCCCCCGCCCTCGGGTTCCGGGTAGATCGTGAGGGCGGTCTCGGCGGGGATCAGCACCTCGCTGAGGAGTTCGGGTCGACGCTGGGTGGCGGTGATGATCCCGATCACCGTGAACGGGCGGTTGTCCAGCAGGATCGCGGGCTGCGTGCTGACGTCGGAGATGCCCAGCCGGTCGGCTGCCAGCTGGCCGAGAACCGCGACGGGAAGTTTCGCGTTGTCGTGGAAGGGATCGAGGACCCGTCCGCTGGAGACCTCGGCCTCGACGGCGTCGAACAGGCCGCTGCTGACGGCGGTGACCCGGGTGGATGTGACGGGTCGGGCCGTGGGTGTGGCCTGGATGGTCTCGACCTCGGAGATCGGCCACGAGTACCCGACGGCGGTCACCCCGTTGACCTGGCCGAGCACCTTCTCGGCAGTGGCCGGGGTGAACACCCGTTCCTTGGTGTGGTGGTCCTCGACGGTGACGGTGGTGGCCGCCAAGGCGTCGAATCGGGCCGAGACCTGCGCCTGGGCGGTGGTGGTGAGTCCGACGACGCCGACGAGGGTGCCGACCCCCATGATGGTGCCGAGGCAGGTGAGCACGGAGCGCAGGGGCCGGGACAGCAGGGCCGCGACGGATTCCAGCAGCAGGTCCTTGAACCGCAGGTGCGAGGTGGGTGTGGTCATTCGGTGACCCTCCCGTCCCGGATGTCGAGGGTTCGTCCGCCGCGGGCGGCGACGGTGGGGTCGTGGGTGATGAGCATGATGGTGAGCCCGCTGGAGTGCAGGTCCTCGAGCAGGGCCAGCACGTCCAGGGTCCGTGCGGAGTCCAGGTTTCCGGTGGGTTCGTCGCACAACAGCAGGGCGGGGTTGGTGACGAGGGCGCGGGCAATGGCGACCCGCTGCCGTTCACCGCCGGAGAGCTGTGACGGCAGGGCATGGGCGCGGGCGGCCAGTCCGACCTGTTCCAGCGCGCGTTCGGCGCGTGCCGTCCGGGTGGTGGGGTCAGCCCGGTTGTAGAGCAGCGCCAGTTCGACGTTCTCGACGGCGGTGCGGTGGTTCATGAGGTGGAAGGCCTGGAACACGAATCCGATCTGCGAGCCACGCAGTCCGGTGCGGGCGTCCTCGTCGAGGGTGGTGGTGTCGACGCCACGCAGCCGGTAGGTGCCGCCGGTGGGCAGGTCCAGCAGCCCGACGACGTTGAGGAAGGTGGACTTCCCGGACCCGGATGGCCCCACCACCGTCACGAAGTCACCTTCGTTGACCGTGACGGTGGCATCCACCAGGGCGTGGACGGGTGGTGGGCCGGGGTAGGTGCGGCTGATGTGGTCGAGTTCGATGACCGGAACGGTCATGTCGACACCCCGATGACCACCTCGTCGCCCTCGTTGATCTCGCCGGTGATCTGGACGTAGCCCTCTCCCGTGGCTCCGACGACCACCTCGACATCGCGTCGCCGGGTGTCCTTGACGACGGTCACGACGGTGCGGCCCCGGCTGTCGGTGTGGACCGCGGCCTGGGGGACGGCCAGCACGCTGCCCTCGGATGCCGCGGCGGTGACGGTGACCCGGACGCTGCTGTCGAGCCAAGTGAGTGGGAGGGGTTCCTTCGGGACGATGGTGAGGACGGTGCCTCTGCCTCCGGCCTGGCCGTCGGGCTGTGCGCTGTCCTGGCCTCCTGCGGTCTGGTCCGTGCCGGCCTCCCCACCCTCGGTCTGCGTCGTGACCGGTTGGATGGTGGCGTCGGCTGCTTCGCCGGTCAGTTCGTTGGCCAGTCGCACGGGGACGTCCTGGCGGGCAAGTGCGGCGAGGTCCCGATCCGGGTTGGTGATGGTCACCACCAGTTCACCTGCGGCCAGCTTCAGGGATGCCTCAGCGGCGGGCCCACCGCGTCGGGCGGTGGAACTGATCACCCTGGCGGGCAGGGAGGGAACGAAGGCCACCTCGCTGGCGGGCAGGCTGTCCTGGGCGGCGTAGCCTGCCCTGGTGTACAGCTCGGCGACGGCGGCAGCGGTGGACCTTCCGTAGAGGCCCTCGGGGTCGTCGATGGTTGCCCCCGCGGCCCTGAGTGCAGCCTGCAGCTGGGTGACCAGCGGTCCGGTGGAGCCGGTGGCGAGGTCCTCATAGGCCGGGAGTTCGCCGGGCAGGGCGAGGATCGGTCGCCCGTTGACCTCCGCCACGGCGGTGCCCGCGGCAGCGCTCTCGCCCACCTTGGCCCGCACCGCGGTGAAGATGGCTGTGGCGCTGGGGTAGGTGCGTCCCGCCAGGATGTCGACGGCCTCCGAAGCGGTCACATCGCCCCGGGTGACCACGGTGTTGGCGATCTCACGGGAGGTGACGGTGGCGGTCAGGGTGCTGGCCGGTGGGGCCTCGGCATTGGCGGCACGCTGTTCGGGGGTTGACATGAACTGCGTGGCCACCACCCCGCCGGCTGCGAAGGCCACAGCCAGCCCGACAATGTATCCGAGCAGCCGCAGCCGCCGCTGCATCGGGGTGGAGGAGGCGTGTCTCGGCTCACCCATCAGTTCTCCTTGAGCACCTCATTGGCCTTCGCCAGCACGTCGTCGATCCTCTGCCGCTCTTCTGTGAGAGCAAGCTGATGTTCCTCGATGGCCTTGTTCTGCAGTTCGACGTTCACCTGATTGGCAACGGTGTGGTAGCCCACTTCGTTGTTGCACTCGGCCTCGGCCACGGCCAACTGGATCTCCTCCTTGGTCGGGCGCTCCTCCTCCTTCAAACCGGCCGTCGCCTTGTCCCGCTCCGTGTCATCCTTCATCCCCTGGACCGAATAGCCTCTTCCCGCCATGCAGGACACCCAGTTCTTCTCGGCTGCGACAACCTTGGGATCGGCCCCGGCTTTTTCAGAAACAGCGAACGTCAGATCCCCGGCGACCACGAAGTTGATCATGGTGCTGTTCGTGCCGTAGATCTTTTTGCGAGCATCCCCGAGGCAGCCATTGGGTGGGATCGCCTTGCCATCGATTTCACCGGGGGATTCTGTTTGATCTTCGACGCTTTCCCCATCCTTGCTCCCAAGTAGCACGAAGATCTTTGTGGGGTCCTCTTTCTCCTTCGGTCGACTGTTGGATGCCAGCACGGATGCTGGCAACAAGCCCGTTACCTTGGCCTGTTCAACATCGGTCAGACCATAGAGGCGGTTCCTCGCTTCGCGTTCATCTATCACCAACTCCTCCAGAGGGCGGAGCTCCTCTCCCGGTGGGAACCCGAAATCCGCCATGCAGCGGTCAACCAAGACCTTGATGGCCGAGTCCAACTGATACCGTTCAGCCGTGGTCAGTCTGTAGGCGTCCAGCGGGAGTGGGGCGAAGAGGTCCTTCGCGTTGCGCTGAATCGCAAAGGGGTCAGCTGCGTTGTCAGTTGCGGCACTCGTCGCCACGGATGCCTCGTCGGAGGGAGAGGGAGGGGCGGTCGGCTCAGGTGCCGGGCCGGGGCCGCCGGTGCACCCGACGGCCCCCACCGCGAGACTGATGACTGCAAGAGTCATGCGCTTCATCAGATCAGACCCACTTCCAGGATGCGTTGTCGTTCTTGGTCAGGAACAGGTCCCTCGAGGAGTACTTTCCGACCGTGTCGAACCCCCCTTGGTAGTAGCTGTTCTCGTAGACTCGACCATCGCGCTTCCAGCGGTTTTCGACATGGGCGGCATTGTTCCACACCTTGTATCCCCTGCCGTTGCCCTCCGTGACGAAACGGTAGTCCATGGTGCGGAAGGATGGGATCGGCACGTAGAAGTCTGCCATTGATCCCAACCCGTGGGCCTTGGAGTTGTAGTAGAAGCAGGCCTCCCCATGGTTGCACACCGCATCATAGTGTGCAGCGTTGGCCGTCTGCGTCGTCGGCATGAGGGATGCGGCCGCCAGGACCGCTGCTCCGAGGAGCGCCTTCCAACGGTTCTTCATTGAAGTTTCCTCCGTTTCTTGTTCCGGGCTTCCCCCCATTGGGAACCTCGTGACGCTGAGGTTAGCCCCCCCCCCAGAGTGGGGACGCAAGACCGGTCGAGCAACTCTGGACTTTTGTCTGCCCCAAGCCCACAGAACTCGTCTGTTTTCAATTGACGGTTGGTCGCCTCCGGGTTGGTGTGTCGTCGCCACGTCAAGGCAGCCCCTCCCGGGCCGAGTGATGTGGAACAGGAGAGACCGCGCGGTCGCCCGGCACCCCGGTGGCCGCACCGGCCCGCTGTGGGTGGGCCACTCGACTGACTCTTCATCGGACCAGTTCCATTTCTCACGCTGCGTGACGTGGAGCATAGCAGGATCCTACAAACGATCACTCCTCGCTCAGGCCATGGATGGGGCAACAGGATGATCCATTGGCTCTTTGGCAGGAATGATCCACCACGGGCAGAAGCCCGCTCCGGAGGCAGCCGCGTGGCATGGGTGCCGCCGTCCACTCCTGGCGCCGGCAAGGACTTCACCGAGGAGGGACGCCTCCGGAGGCGACCACGGACGCGTCGTGCCGTGCGTGACCGATGACCACGTCGTGTCCTGCGTGACCGAGGAGCACATGCGCTTGGCCGTCGACGCAGCACCCGAGGACTTCTCCAGCCCTCGGATTCGCCTGCCTTGGACACGGTTCGCCTGTGTTGGGTCTGGCTCGCCTGCCTTTTCGGCGGCTCGCCTGTCCAACAAGACAGGCGAAGTGAAACGAGACAGGCGTTTCCGACCCAAGGCAGGCGAATCAGCGGTCGAAGGGGAACGGTGTCTCGATCCGGGGATGAGGCCCCGGCTGCCGTACCACCTCGCGATAGATTCGTCCCGTGGAAGGGAGCCCCATGGTCATCAGCGTCGAGTACCTCGCCGATCCGCAGCGTTTCGAGGAGAACTGTCTGCCGCCGCGGTCCGATCACCGCTGGTTCGCCAGCCGGGAGGAGGCCCTCGCGGGGGAGTCGAGCCTCGAGCAGTCGCTGAACGGCGTGTGGCACCTGCACTGGGCCCCGGACCTCGACTCGCGGCCCGAAGGGTTCGAACACCCCGACTTCGACGTCTCCGACTGGGACGAGATCCCGGTCCCCGCCCACCTGCAGCTCCACGGCCACGGCCGCCCCCAGTACACCAACGTCGCCTACCCGTGGGACGGCCACGACGACATCCTTCCCGGCCAGCTTCCCGCGGCGAACTCCGTCGCCAGCCAGGTCCGGTTCCTCGACGCCCCCGAGCTGGCACCCGGTGAACGCTGGGTCCTGCGTTTCGACGGCGTCGAATCGGCCTTCGGGGTGTGGCTCAACGGGGAGTGGATCGGCTACTCCACCGACTCCTTCACCGCCGCCGAGTTCGACGTCACCGCCGCCATGGTGCCGGGCCGCAACCGGCTCGCCGTCCAGATCTTCCAGTTCTCCTCCGGCTCCTGGCTGGAGGACCAGGACTTCTTCCGCTTCTCCGGCATCTTCCGCGACGTCACCCTCCTGCGCCTGCCCGCCACCCACCTCGCCGACCTGCGCGTGACCACCACCGTCGCCGACAACCTCGACCACGCGATCGTCGAACTCACCGCCACCCTGGCGGGCGAGGGTGAACTGCGGGCGGTCCTCGACGGCGTCGGGGAACTCGTCGACGGGATGATCCGGGTCCCCGAGCCCCGGCTCTGGAGCGCGGAGGACCCCCACCTGTACGACCTGTGGATCGAGGTCCTCCACGACGGCGCCGTCGTCGAGGTGGTGCGGCAACGGGTCGGGATCCGGCGCTTCGGCCTCGAGGACGGGCTGCTGCGCAACAACGGGGAACGCGTCGTGTTCTGCGGCGTCAACCGGCACGAGTTCGGGCCCCGCGGCCGCGTCATGACCCGCGACGAGATCGCCGCCGACCTGCGTCTCCTCAAGGCCCACAACGTCAACGCGGTGCGCACCAGCCACTACCCCAACTCCACCGCCTTCTACGAGTTGTGCGATGAACTGGGCCTCTACGTCATCGACGAGATGAACCTCGAGACCCACGGCATGTGGGAGGCCGTGCGGCTCGGCAGGCTGCCGTCCTCCGACGTCATCCCCGGGGACCGGCCGGAGTGGCGGGACGCGACGCTGTTCCGCGCCGCGAACATGCTGGCCCGCGACGTCAACCACCCCTGCGTGGTGATGTGGTCCTGCGGCAACGAGTCCTACGGCGGCTCCACCCTCCTCGCCGTCGCCCAGTGGTTCCGTTCCCAGGACTCGCGGCCCGTCCACTACGAGGGCGTGCACTGGGACCCGCGCTGGCCCGAGACCAGCGACGTCACCTCCCGCATGTACCCGCCCGTCGAGGAGATCGAGGCGTACCTCGCCACGCACCGGGACCGACCCTACGTGCTGTGCGAGTACGCGCACGCCATGGGCAACTCGTTCGGTGCGGTCCACAAGTACACCGAGCTCGCCTGGCGCGACGAGCTGTTCCAGGGCGGCTTCATCTGGGACTTCGCCGATCAGGCCCTGCCCGCCACCGCCTCCGACGGCACCACCTACTGGGCCTACGGCGGCGACTTCGGCGACCGCCCCCACGACGGCGACTTCTCCGCCAACGGCCTGTGCTTCGCCGATCACACCCCCAAGCCGCTGCTCACCGAGGCCAAGCAGCTGTACGCGCCCCTCCACATCGCCGCCGACGAGAACGGGTTCACCGTCACCAACCGGTGGTCGTTCACCCGCAGCGGTGGCCTCGACTGCGTGCTGACCCTGCTCGTCGACGGGCAGCCGACCCGCACCGAGCGGACCCACCTCGACCTCGCCCCGGGCGAGAGCCGCCACGTCGACTGGCCCTTCGCCCCCTCACGCGGCGACGGGGAGGTCGTGGCGGAGGTGTCGTTCCGGCTGCGCGAGGCCACCGCGTGGGCCGGGCCCGGGCACGAGGTGAGCTTCGCCCAGGCCGTGCTTCGGGAACCGTCGCCGCGACGCGGCACCCCGGCGGCCCCGCGGATCGTGCCCGGCACCCTCAACGTCGGGGTCCGGGGCGACGACGTCGAGCTGCTGTTCTCGAAGTCCCACGGCGGGCTGGTGTCGTGGCGGCTGGGGGAGCGGGAACTGCTCGCCGGGCTGCCCCGCCCCTGCTTCTGGCACGCCCCCACCTCCAACGAACGCGGCTGGGCCTCACCCCACCACGACGGCCTGTGGCTGCTCGCCTCCCGCTACGCGCTGGCCGACGGCGAGCCGGAGGTCTCCCTCGACGAGGGGGTCGCCGTGGTCCGGTACCGGTACCGGCTGCCCGAGGGCGGCCACTGTGGTATCGAGCACCGGGTGGAGGGCGACGGCCACGTCACCGTCCACATGAACCTCGACCCCGACCCCACCTGGAGCGACCCGCCGGAGTTCGGCCTCCTCCTTCCGCTCGACCCGGCGCTGGACCGCATCCGCTGGTACGGCGACGGCCCCCACGAGAGCGCCCTCGACCGGAGGGCCTCGGCGCGGCTCGGGCTGTGGGAGCAGCGGGTGGCCGACCAGCTCACCCCGTACGTCCGCCCCCAGGAGGCCGGCGGCCACACCGGGGTCAGGTGGGCGGAGGTCACCGACGGCACCGTCGGTCTGCGTTTCGAGGCGGAGGTGGGGGAGGAGATGGAGTTCTCCGCCCTGCCGTGGACGCCGTACGAGATCGAGGAGGCCCTGCACCCGTGGCAGCTGCCGCCGAGCGCACGCACCGTCGTGCGTGCCACGTGGCGGCGACGCGGCGTCGGCGGCGACGACTCCTGGCGGGCCCGCACCCACCCCGAGTACTGCCTGCCGAGGGGGCCCCTCGAGTTCACCTTCTCCCTCCGGGCGTTCATCGGCTGACAGGTGCCCCGTCGGCATTTCGGCTGATTTCGTTGCAGCCCCTGACAGGGGTCGTTTCTCTCTCCTAGGGTCATGCGCAGACCCACAGCAGTGAGGATCCGCACGGTGGACGACGTCGTCCACGAACGGGGTGGAACCGACCAGGCGTCGTGCACGGATCCGGGAGGGACGAGTCATGACCACGGTGGTCCTCGGGATCGACAGCTCCACGCAGTCCTGCACCGTCGAGGCGCGGGACCTCGACGACGGCTCCCTCCTCGCAACCGCCCGCACCCCGCACCCGCCGACGACCCCGCCGGTCAGTGAACAGGACCCCGAGGCCTGGTGGCAGGCCCTCGTCGCCGCGGTGCGCCAGGTCATGGCCGGGCGCGACTGGCAGGTCGCGGGGCTCGCCGTCGGCGCCCAGTGCCACGGGCTGGTCCTCACCGACGAGCAGGGCCGGGCGCTGCGTCCTGCGAAACTGTGGAACGACACCACCTCCGCCCCGCAGGCGGCGGCCCTCGTCGAGCGGTACGGGGCGGCCTGGTGGGCCCGGGAGATCGGGCTCATCCCGTCGGCGGCCCTCACCGTCACCAAGCTCGCCTGGGTGGCGGAGCACGAACCGGACCTCCTCGCCCGCGGCCGCCGACTCTTCGTCCCCCACGACTGGCTCACCTTCCGGCTCACCGGCCGCCACTGCTCCGACCGCTCCGACTCCTCCGGCACCGGCTACTTCTCCGCCGACACGATGACGTGGCGCACCGACATCCTCACCGACGTGCTCGGGCCGCGCGACTGGGAGGCCATGCTGCCCACGGTCCTGCGCGCCGACGAGGCGGCGGGCGAGGTGCTGCCGGAGGTTGCCGCGGAACTGGGCATCACCCCGGGTGCCGTCGTCGGTCCCGGCGGCGGGGACCAGCACCTCGCGGCTCAGGGCATCGGGCTGGGGGAGGGGGACGTCGCGTGGAGCCTCGGCACCTCCGGGGTGATCTTCGCCACCGTCGCGGACCCGGTCAAGGACACCAGCGGCGGCATCGACGGCGTCGCGAACACCACCGGCGGTTACCTGCCGTTGGCCTGCACCCTCAACTGCACCAAGGTCACCGACGCCTTCGCCCGGCTCCTCGGGGTGGAGCACGCCGAGTTCGCCCGGCTCGCCCTCGCCGCCGAGCCCGACCCGGACCGTCCGGTGCTGGCCGCCTACCTCGACGGGGAACGCTCGCCCCGGCTGCCGTGGGCGACCGGCATGCTCGGCGGCCTCACCAGCGCCGTCACCCGCGAGCAGCTGGCCCTCGCCGCCGTCGAGGGGGTGTGCCTCGGGCTGCTCCGCGGGGAACGCGCCCTGGAACGGGTCACCGCCCCCATCGGTGGCCGCACCGTCCTCATCGGGGGCGGCGCCCGCTCGGAGGCGTACCGCCAGGTCATCGCCGACCTGACCGGGCGGGCCAGCATCACCGTCGACGCCCCCGAGGGCACCGCCCGCGGCGCCGCCGTCCAGGCCGCCGCCGTCGCCCTCGGCAGCAGCGTCGCGGAGCAGACCCGCCGGTGGCTGCCCGCCGAGACCACCCGCACCGAGCCCCGCGCCGACCGCGCGGCCGTGTGGGACCGCTACCTCGCCCTCGCCGACGTCCAGGCCGAGGGCCCCGTCCCGCCCTCCACCCGCTGAACCCATCGAAAGGAAGAGCCCATGTCCAGCCTGCCGGAGACCATGAGAGCCAGCGTCCTTCGAGCCGTGGGCGACATCGTCGTCGAGGAACGCCCCGTGCCCACACCCGCCGCGGATGAGGTGCTCATCCAGGTGGCCTCCGTCGGGGTGTGCGGCTCCGACGTGCACTACTACGAGCACGGGGCCATCGGCCCCTACGTCGTCAAATCCCCGCTCATCCTCGGCCACGAGGCCAGCGGCCGAATCGTCGCCGTCGGCTCCGGGGTGGACCCGGCACGCATCGGCCAGCGGGTCGCGATCGAACCGCAGCGGCCCTGCCGGGTCTGCGATCACTGCCGTTCCGGCGCCTACAACCTGTGCCCGCGGATGGAGTTCTACGCCACCCCGCCCATCGACGGCGCGTTCTGCGAGTACGTCACCATCCAGGACGACTTCGCCTTCGAGATCCCCGACTCGATCAGCGACCACGCCGCCGCACTCATGGAACCGCTGTCGGTGGGGATCGCGGCGGTGCAGAAGGCCGGGGTCGGGATCGGCGACACCGTCCTCATCGCCGGCGGTGGCCCGATCGGCGTCATCACCGGCCAGGTGGCGCGGGCGTTCGGTGCCACCGACGTGCTGATCTCCGACATCGACCCGGCCCGGCGTGACCTCGCCGCGAGCCACGGCCTCCGGGTGATCGACCCGGCGACCACCAGCACCGAGGGCATGGACGCACACTCCTTCATCGACGCGTCCGGCGCCACCCCCGCCATCGTCACGGGCATCCGTTCCGTTCGCCCCGGCGGGGTCGTCGTGCTGGTCGGCAGCGCCGACGAGATCCCCCTGTCGGTGGCCGACATCGCCATGCGGGAGGTCGTCGTCACCGGCATCTTCCGCTACACCAACACGTGGCCCATCGCCCGGACCCTCCTCGCCACCGGCAAGGTGGAGCTCGACTCCCTCGTCACGCACGTCTACGGCCTCGACGAGGTGGAGGCCGCGCTGACGGGGGAGGGGACGACCGGGTCCCTCAAACGCATCGTCCTGCCGGGTGTCGCCTCGGTCCCCGAGCACGACGTCAGGGCCCGCCGTGGCTGAGCCCCTCCTCAGCGTCGTCGGGGTCTCCAAGTCGTTCCCCGGGGTGCGGGCCCTGTCGGGGGTGAGCTTCGAGGTGCGCCCCGGGACCGTCCACGCGGTGTGCGGGGAGAACGGGGCGGGCAAGTCCACGCTGATGAAGATCATCAACGGCATCCACCGCCCCGACGAGGGCCACATCCTCATGCGCGGTGAGCCCGTCCACATCAAGAACCCGATCGACGCCCGGGCCCGCGGGATCGCGATGATCGCCCAGGAACTCAACTACGTCCCCGACATGACCATCGCGGAGAGCTTCTTCCTAGGGCGGCCCCCCACCCGGTTCGGGAGGGTCGACTGGGGCAGGATGCGGCGCGAGGCCGAGGAGGTGTTGCGCCGCGAGGGCATCGGGCTGTCCGTGCACCGTCGGCTGTCCAGCCTCACCGTCTCCGAGATCCAGATGCTGGAGATCCTCCGGGCGGTGCACCACAGCGCCGACGTCCTCATCATGGACGAACCGACCTCCGCCATCGCGCACCGGGAGGTCCGGTCCCTTTTCGCGAAGATCGACGCCCTGCGCGCCGAGGGCAAGGCCATCATCTACATCTCCCACAAGATGGACGAGGTCTTCGAGATCGCCGACGACATCACCATCCTCCGCGACGGGGCCGTCGTCAGCTCGCAGCCCGCCGACCGGATCAGCGTCGACGAGGTGATCGCCCAGATGGTCGGCCGGGACTTCGACCACCGCTCCTACCCGAAGGAGGAGATCCCCCTCGGCGAAACGGTGCTCCAGGTCACAGGGCTCGGCTCACGCACCCAGTTCGAGGACATCACCCTGCACGTCCGGGCGGGGGAGATCGTCGGGCTGGCGGGTCTCATCGGTGCGGGCCGTTCCGAGGTGGTGCGGGCGATCTTCGGACTGGACCGTCACGACACCGGGATGGTCGAGGTGGCGGGCAGGCCCGTGAGGATCACGTCGCCGCGTCGTGCCATCGCCGCCGGGATCGCGATGCTCAGCGAGGACCGCCGTCTCGTCGGGATCGTCCCGGAACTCAGCATCCGCAAGAATGCCACCCTCGCCAGCCTCGACAAGGTCGTCCACCACGGCTACGCGCACACCAGGGCGGAGGCGGGGCTCGTCCAGGAGGTGTTCTCGCGCCTCGACGTCAGGGCCCCCAGCATCGAGACGCGCATCGCGGCGCTCAGCGGCGGCAACCAGCAGAAGGTGCTGCTGGCCCGGTGGCTCATCGCCGACCCGAGGGTGCTGCTGCTCGACGAACCGACGCGCGGCATCGACGTCGGCGCCAAGTTCGAGATCTATCGGATCATGACCGACCTGGCCCGCCAGGGACGCGCGATCCTCATGATCTCCTCCGAACTCCCGGAACTCATGGGCATGTGCGACCGCATCCACGTCATGTCCGGTGGGCGGCTCACAGCCGAGCTGCAACGCGACGAGTTCTCCCAGGAGACCATCCTCAAACACGCCATGAAAGGGATCGAGGTGGCCTGACCATGCCCCTGAGAGCCAGTGGAGTCGACCTCAGCCGGTACTCCATCTTCGTCATTCTTCTCGCGGTGATCATCGCGGCGACGTTGCTGAGCCCGAACTTCCTCACCACCGACAACATCCTCAACGTGCTGCGTCAGGTGTCCGTGATCACCATCCTCGCCTACGGCGCGATGACCCTCATCATCGGCGGCATGATCGACCTGTCCGCGGGTGCCGTCATGGCCTTCGCGGGCGTCATTTCGGTGATCGTGTACAAGAGCACCACCAACATGCTGCTCGCCATCATCGCAGGCATCGCCATCGGTGTCGCCTGCAACCTGTTCAACGCGTTCCTCGTGGCCTTCCTCCGCACCCCCGCCTTCATCGTCACCCTGGGCATGATGCTCATCGCGCGGGGCGCGGTGCTGCAGATCACCGGGGGCCAGAACGTCCTCCAACTCGGCGACTTCATCCTCATCGGGCAGGGTCTGTGGGGGTGGATCCCGGTGCCCGCCCTCATCCTGCTCGTCATCACCGTCGTCATCTGGTACCTCATGGGTCAGACCCGCTACGGACGTTCCGTCTACGCCGTCGGCGGCAACGAGGAGGCGGCGCGAGCAGCCGGCATCCCCATCAACTGGGTGAAGGTCAAGGCCTTCGTCGTCAACGGGGTCCTCGTCGGCATCGCCGGGGTGATCTTCATGTCGCGGGTCAATGCGGGCCTGCCCAACGCCGGGGTCGGCTACGAACTCCACGCCATCACGGCCCCCATCATCGGCGGCACCAGCTTCTCCGGCGGTGTCGGCACCACACTGGGCACCCTCGCCGGGGCGCTCATCGTCGGCGTGCTCACCAACATCATGAACCTCATCGGGATCGGCTCCTACGTCCAGCAGATCGTCATGGGCCTCATCATCGCGATCGCGGTCTCCTACGACGTGTGGAGCAAGCGCGGTCGAGTCCGCACCACCATCCTCACCACCGCCACCCCGGACGAATCCGCGTCCGGGACCGAACCACGTACCAGGTCCTAGAAAGGAACAGACATGAGGATCAAACGAACCCTCGCCGGTATCGTCCTCGCAGTGCTCTCCGTGACCGCCACGGCCTGCGGGATCTCCACCACCACCCCCGGCTCCAGCCCCTCCACCGCCGCATCCCGGGAGGCCAAGTCCTCCTACCGGGTGGCCTACATCGCTCGCGCCCAGGTGGACTCCTTCGCGGCCTGGCTCGCCAACGAGATGAAGGCCGAGGCGGCGAACCACCCCAACCTCACCCTCGACGTCTTCGACGGGCAGGCCGACGACGAGCAGGAGAACAAACACATCGAGAACGCCATCGCGGGAAAGTATGACGCGATCATCGTGCAGCCCAACAACGGTGAGGCGCAGCGTCCCTACATCGAGCAGGCCGTCGCGGCAGGCATGGTCACGATCACCACGAATCCCCGGGTGGAGAACATCGCCGGGGCCTCCTCCGTCGACGCCAACCCCTACGACCAGGGTGCTGAGGTGGCGAAGGTGGCGCTGGAGCAGGTGCCCCAGGGCGGGAAGGTCGTCGTGCTCAACGGCCCCGGCGCGAACTTCCACTCCACCGCCCGTCGTGAGGCCTGGCAGAAGGAGTTCTTCGACAAGCGTCCGGATGTGGTCATCGTGAACGAGAACGTGGCGAACTGGAACAAGGACGAGGCGCTGCGGCTCATGGAGGACTGGTCGCTGGCCACCCCGCAGATCGACGCGATCATCTCCATGAACGACAACATGGCGGCGGGGGCCCTCGAGGCGGTCAAGGGCAAGCCCGGCTTCGAGAACATCCTCGCCTACGGCGTCGACGGCACCCCGGAGGCCTGTCTGCTCATCGAGGCGGGCACCATGACCGCCTCCACGCTGCAGAACGCGAAGGAACTGGCCCAGCTCAACATCTCCACCGTCCTGAAGCTCCTTGAGGGGAAGGAGAAGGAGATCAACGTCGACGTCGGCAACCCGCTCATCACCAAGGACAACGTCGCCGAGTACATCGAGCTGTACAAGCAGGCCGGTCTCATCGACGGCTGAGCCGGAAGGGAGAACGAGATGAACGTGCTGGATCGGTTCCGGCTCGACGGGTTGACGGCCCTCGTCACAGGGACCGCCCGCGGGTTGGGACGCGAGTTCGCCCACGCGTTGGCCGAGGCGGGGGCCGAGGTCATCGTCCACGCCAGGACCCGGGAACAGGCCGAGGGGGTACGCGACGAACTGGGGGCCGCGGGATTCGTGGCCCACGCCGTCGCCGGGGATCTCAAGGATCGAGGGTGCATCCGAGAGCTGGTGGCCGAGGCGATCGGGTCGGCTGGGCGCATCGACATCCTCGTCAACAACGCGGGGGCCTGCGTGCACGCCCCGGCTCTCAAGGTGAGCGACGAGGACTGGGACCATGTCATCGACACCAACGTGAACGCCCTGTGGCACGTCAGCCAGGAGGTCGGCGCCCACATGATCTCCCGGGGTGGTGGCAGGATCGTCAACATCGGGTCGATGTCGGGGGTCATCGTGAACCGCCCCCAGATGCAGCCCGCCTACAACGCCTCCAAGGCGGCCGTCCATCACCTGACCCGGTCGCTCGGGGCCGAGTGGGCGCCGCTCGGGGTGCGGGTCAACGCGGTGGCCCCCGGCTACGTCAAGACGGACATGTCACCCGTCGACGAGCCCAGGTTCCAGCAGCACTGGATCGAGGATGCGCCGCAGCGTCGCTACGCCCTGCCCGAGGAGATCGCGCCCGTGGTCGTGTTCCTCGCCTCCGACGCGGCGAGCTTCATGTCCGGCTCGATCGTGGTGGTCGACGGGGGGTACACACTGTTCTAGCCCAGACGGCCACGGTCAAGGGTTTCGGGGCCGACGGGGAAAGGTGCACGCCGGGTGCCCCCGGCCTGCATGAATGTGCACTGTCCTTGTCGGGGGTGCCTCGAGACGGTTAGCTGGTGCCACTGCGTCGGGCCGGATCATCCGGCCCGACGCAGGAGGAATCAGCGCCGGTCGTCGGCGCCCGAGTGACAGTGTTGTCAGGAATGGAGCCTGCTGTGGGAACCATATTTCTATCCGAGACCGTCGGCTCGATGCTGCTGCTGCTCTTCGGCTGCGGTGTCGTCGCGAACACGGCGCTGACGAAGACCAAGGGGCAGGGGACCGGCTTCCTGTTCGTCAACTGGGGCTGGGCCATCGGTGTGTTCATCGGTGTCATCGCCGCCTACAAGTCGGGCGGTCACCTCAACCCCGCCGTCACCCTCGGCCTGCTCGCCAAGGGTGAGACGGTCATGGGGGGCCAGCCCGTGACCTTCGGTCTCATCGTCGCGTACCTCGGAGGACAGATGCTCGGCGCGATGCTGGGTGCCCTGCTCGCCTGGGTGGCGTACAAGCAGCACTTCGACGAGGAGCCGGAGCCGGCCAGCAAGCTGGCCGTGTTCTCCACCTCACCGGGGATCCGCCATCCGCTGTGGAACCTCGCCACCGAGGCCATCGGCACCTTCGTCCTCGTCTTCGGGGTCCTGGCGGCCGGGCAGTACACCGCGTCGGCGGGCAGCGACCCGGCGAACCTCGGCTGGCTGGGCGCGCTGGGTGTGGCCCTGCTCGTCTTCGGTATCGGTGTCTCGCTCGGCGGCCCCACCGGGTACGCCATCAACCCCACCCGTGACCTCGGCCCCCGCATCATGCACGCCATCCTGCCCATCAAGGGCAAGGGCGGCTCCGACTGGGGCTACTCCTGGGTTCCCGTCGTCGGCCCCATCATCGGTGGTGTCGTGGCCGGTCTGCTGGCCGGTCCGCTGCTGCCCTGACCCGTTCCCAACCCTGAAGGAAACATCATGACAGAGAAGAAATACGTCCTCGCCATCGACCAGGGCACCACGTCGTCCCGCGCCATCATCTTCGACCATGCCGGGCGGATCGTCTCGGTGGGCCAGTTGGAGCACGAGCAGATCTTCCCCCGGGCCGGATGGGTTGAGCACGACGCCATCGAGATCTGGGAGAACGTCCGGGAGGTCGTCGCCCAGGCCCTGGCGAAGGCTGAACTCAACAAGGACAACATCGTCGCGGTCGGCATCACCAATCAGCGTGAGACGACGCTGGTGTGGGACCGGACCACGGGCAAGCCCGTCCACAACGCCATCGTCTGGCAGGACACCCGCACCCAGAAGATCGTCGACGAACTGGGCGGCGACGTCGGCCCGGACCGGTACAAGGAACGCGTCGGTCTGCCCCTGGCCACCTATTTCGCTGGCCCCAAGGTGAACTGGATCCTCGACAACGTCGAGGGTGCCCGTGCCAAGGCCGAGGCGGGCGATCTCGTCATGGGAACCATGGACACCTGGGTGCTGTGGAACCTCACCGGCGGGGTGAACGGCGGCGTCCACGTCACCGACGTCACCAATGCCTCGCGCACCATGCTCATGGACCTGCGCACCCTCGACTGGGATCAGGAGATCGCCGCCGACATGGGCATCCCCATGTCGATGTTGCCCGAGATCAAGTCCTCCGCGGAGGTCTACGGCGTCGGTCGGGCCCAGGGACTGCTGCCGGGGGTGCCGATCGCGGGCATCCTCGGCGACCAGCAGGCCGCCACCTTCGGGCAGGCCTGCTTCGAGACCGGCATGGCCAAGAACACCTACGGCACCGGCTGCTTCATGCTCATGAACACCGGCGAGGAGATCGTCCCGTCGAAGAACGGCCTGCTCACGACCGTCTGCTACCGCATCGGCGAGCAGAAGCCGGTGTACGCGTTGGAGGGCTCCATCGCGGTGGCGGGGTCGCTGGTGCAGTGGCTGCGTGACAACCTGCGCATGTTCGACTCCGCACCGGAGATCGAGCAGCTGGCCAGCACCGTCGAGGACAACGGCGGCGCCTACGTGGTCCCGGCCTTCTCCGGCCTGTTCGCCCCGTACTGGCGCTCCGATGCGCGCGGTGCGATCGTCGGGCTCACCCGTTACGTCAACCGCGGTCACATCGCCCGCGCCGTGCTGGAGGCCACCGCCTACCAGACCCGCGAGGTGCTGGACGCCATGGAGGCGGACTCGGGTGTCAAGCTGGCGGAGCTCAAGGTCGACGGCGGCATGACCGCCAACGAGACCCTCATGCAGTTCCAGGCCGACCAGCTGGGTGTCGACGTGGTGCGTCCCGTCGTCGCGGAGACCACGGCGCTGGGTGCCGCGTATGCGGCGGGCATCGCCGTCGGCTTCTGGAACGGTGAGCAGGACGTCATCGACAACTGGGCCGAGGACAAGCGCTGGAGCCCGGCGATGGCCGACGATGAGCGCGCCCGGCTGTACCGCAACTGGAAGAAGGCCGTCACCAAGACCTTCGACTGGGTGGACGACGACGTCGTCGAGTGATCGACGGCAGGGCCCCGCACCGGCAATCGGCGCGGGGCCCTGCTTCACACCCGGATCGGGTCATGCGGATCGACCCGGACACTCTCCAGCCGCTCGTCAGCCTCGATGGCCTCGGCGATGTCCTTCGTGCAGCCGATGACGATGCTGGGCAGGTCGGTGTCGGCATCCAGCGTGAAGGTTCCACCGTCGTCCCACATCCGGTTGGGCAACACCGGTGGGTCGGCAGGATCTTCCAGGGCCCGGCGAAGCTCCGGGGTGACCTCGACCACGAAGTATCCGCGGTGGCCATCGTTGAAGGTCATGTGGCGTGAGCCCTCAGGGCGGGGTCTGTGGGCGTAGCCGTCCCACTGCCCGACCCACACCGTCCCGGTGGCCTGTTCCAGCAGGATCTGCATCAGCGGCACCCGGGAATGAGACGAGTCGGCACCCTCAGCAGGCTCCCAGGGCCATGGCGAGCCACTGAAATCTTGCTGCCAAGGGCGACCGGAAACTGATTCCCAGCTGGCACGGGCCAGATCGGTTCCCGGGGCGAGGTCCGCCCAGCGCACCGGGGAGTGGTCCGGGGTGGTCGCCGGGTTGAGCACCCGGATGATGCAGGGCCAGTCCATCCCCACCCAGGTGCCCCATGAGTGAAGCACCGTCACGAATCGCCGTCCTGCTTCCATGGCAGCGTTGACATCGCGGTTTCGCCGAAGCAAAGCGGCGATTCGTGACCACCCCATCACCATCACGAATCGCCCTCCTGGAGGGTTGTGCAGGGGAGGGTGAAGCTCGAGTCAGGGCAACTTTGATGCTGCGGCCGAAAACCCCTCCTTGTGTGCCGGAGAGTCAATCAGACAGTCTCCGGGCCGGGCCTCCCGGGCGGGTGACCAGCGTCGAGGCCCGGTCCTTCACCTCCGGGAACTCGGCGACGTAGCGCTCCAGCCAGGCCTGGGCGAAGGCCTCGGCCTCGCTGACCGGGACCAGCGCCCACACCGACCCGCCGAAGCCCGCGCCGAAGCTCGCCGCCGCCTTCGCGCCCAGCTCTCGGGCCAGCCGCTGCATCCGGATCGTCTCCGGGACCTGGTTGCCGAGGTTCGTCTCGGCGTTGCGCTGGGAGCGTTCCGCGAGTTCGCCGAACCGGTCGAGGTCGCCGTCGCGGAGTGCTGCCGTGGCGGCCGGGATCAGTTCCTCCGACTCGGTGATGAACGCCTTCAGCCGGGCGCTGAGCTCGTCGTCGTGGGCGACGACCGCGGTGAGCCCCTCCCAGGCGTCCTCGTCGCTGGCGAGGATGTCACCGATGGTGCCGTCCTCCGAGCCCGTCGCGTCGCTCCAGGCCGCCACGATCTCCCGGGTGAGCAGGGAGGCGCGGTTGTACGACTCCAACGCTGCCCCCGTCTTCTCCGCCAGCACGCCGCTCACCCCGACCACGAAGGTCCAATCGGCGGGGAAGGGTACGGACTCGCCCTCGCGGATCGGGCAGAACCGGAACTGGGTGAGCGCGTCGGCGCGGCAGCACAGCATCGCCGTGTGGTCCTCGGAGCCGCCGAACGTACCGACGCCCCGCTCACCAACGAGGGTGCCGAAGCTCATCCCGTTCTCGAAGCAGGCCATGTAGCCGGCCAGGTCCACCTGGTCGTGGATGTTGGCCCGCCACTCGTCGCGGTCACGGAATCCGTTGTGGTCGATGAGGGCCAGCGCCGTCGCGACGACCAGCGCCGAACTTGACGACATGCCCGACGCGAGTGGCAGCGTCGAGTCGAAGACCAGCCGTGCCGGTTTCAGCTCGCCGAAGTTGAGCAGCAACCGGTCGAGGACGGCCTGAAGGTAGCCTCCCCAGTGCCCGGCGGGCAGGTCGTTGGGCTGGCCGGGGGTCAGGGTCAACTCCTCGTCGGGGGAGGCCGACGTCGTCGCGGTGATGCCGGATGTGGCGTCGGACAGCTCGACGGTGATGCCGCGGTCGACGGCGGCCAGCAAGGAGTTCCCGCCTGCGTAGTCGGTGTGCTTGCCGAACACCTCGAGCCGCCCCGGGACGAACCACCGGATCACAGCCGCACCTCGCGATCACCCAGCGCCGCCACCACGGAGGCGATGTCGCCGCGGTTCGACATGTCCAGCACGCCCTGGTCGGCCCTGACGACGGTGTACGGGTCGCCGTGGTCGATGGCCCAGCGGACCGCGTCGGTGATCTCGTACTCGCCCCGGGCGGACTTCGGGATGGAGCGCGCCGCGTCGAAGATGGCGGGGGAGCACAACCAGCAGTTCATGGAGATGACGACGTCGTCGCCGAGCCGGGCGATGGTGGCGGCGTCGGGCTTCTCGACGAGTTCGGCGAGGTGGCCCTGCTCGTCGGCGGTGGCCAGCGCGAAGGCGGCGATCCGGTCGGCGGGGATGTTGGAGCGGGTCAGCATGCCCTCGCGGGTGAAGCCGACGAGCGCGGAGCCGGGCACGTCGGCCAGCAGGGCCAGCGCCTCGGTGGGGTAGTGGTTGTCCGAGTTGATGACCAGCACCCGGTCGCTGCCCGCGAACTCCTCCGCCGCGAGCACGGCGTTCGCGGTGCCGAGTGGTTCCTCCTGGACCGCGTAGGAGATGGTGACGCGTTCCTTCGGCACGGAGTCGTAGTAGTCCCGGATGATGTCGTGTTCCGGCCCGATGACGAGACAGACCTCGGTGAACCCGGCGTCGGCGAGGGCGGAGATGACGTGGTCGAGGAAGGGACGACCGTCGAGCGAGATCATGGCCTTCACGCCGGCGTCAGCGGCCTGCTGCTGCTCGGCGGAGAGCTCCACCCCCTCGGCTGCCTTGCGCATGCGGGACCCGAGGCCGCGGGCGAGAATGACTGCTTTGTGCGGTGCGATGGTGGAAGCCATGCGCGCATCTTATTTTCGATTGCGCGAATGGTCATTTCTCGCCGCGAAGTGCACACAACACCTGGCGGGCAGCGCTTTCCAGCAGCAGCGCCATGGAGCGTGCCCCGGGGTCGACGTGCCCGAGGCTTGCCTCGCCGAAGGTCGCGGCGCGGCCCCGGCGGGACAGCATCCCCGCGGTGGCGTCGGCCCCGGCCCGGGCTGCGGTGACGGCGGCGTCGAGGGCCCCCGCGACATCGTCGGGACGTGCGGCCTCCAGCGCCTCGACGGCGGGGACCAGCGCGTCGACCATGGTGGCGTCGCCGACGACGGCGCGGCCCCTGGCCTGGATGGAGGCGAGTCCGGAGCGCAGCGCCGTCGCGATGCTCGGGATGGTGGGCGGGGAGACCCACAGCTGGCCCACCTTGAGGAAGAAGGTGCCGTAGAGCGGGCCCGAGGCGCCCCCGACGCTGCTCACCAGCGCGATGCCGACCTTGCCGAGGTAGTCGGCGGCGCTCTGGTTGGCCTCCGGGGGGATCGTCGCGGCGGTGGCGAGACCCCGGGCCATGTTCGTGCCGTGGTCGGCGTCGCCGATCGGCGCATCCAGCGCGTCGAGTTCCTCCACGTGGGCCTCGAACTCGGCACTGGCGGTTTTCAGCCAGTGCGCCACAGCCGGGGGTCCGGTCAGCATGTGTGTCCTTCCAGGGTTGTCGTTCAGGGGCGCAGGCCGCGCAGGAAGTCGTCGTCATCGTCAGGCCCCTTGGGTCGGGGTGCCCTCGGCTCCCTGACGGGACGTCCGGCCACGAGCCAGGCGATCGGGCCGATGACGGGGGCGAAGATGAAGGCGAGCGCCCAGGCGGCGCGCGGGAGCAGGCGTACCCGGTCCTCGCGGGCCTGTGAGAGGTCGACGAGGCAGTAGATGCTGAACGCGATCACCGCGACGTACAAGAGGATCCGGAGCACCCCAGCAGTCTACTTGCTCCCAGCCGGTCGTGACCCGTGAGTCTTGCCGGGGGCGGTCACGAATCGCCGCTCTGCTTGGTCTGGAACGTTTCAAACGGGGGTCTCGTCGAAGCAAAGCGGCGGATCGTGACGATCCTCGTCACGATCCCCCGTCTAAGAGGGTGCGCGGATAGGCGCATCCACTGCGGTCGCCCCGGTGACCCCCTGGCAGCGTTGTCCTCCTCGAACGCACCATCCAGTGCGCTCTTCGTCGTCCGCCTTGCTAGGCAGCCACCGTGCCGATCCTCGTCACGATCCCCCTAACCGCGCACCCTCTAAGCTTCTGTGGTCCGGACAGGAGGTGGGCGATGACGCGGCGACGGGTTCCCAGCAGCCAGCCTCAACTCGACCTGCCCGGAGTCGAGCCCGAGCCGTCACGACGGCGATCCCGACGGCCCCGCCGCATCGAGGCGGAGCTCCCCCAGCACCCGGAGACGTGGGCCGAGCAGCCCGGCTTCGACTTCGATGCCGCCCCCGCCGACCCGCCTCTCGACCGGTACGGGCTGCGCGCCCTCGAGCACTGGCGTCACCACGCCCCGCCCGGGCAGCGCGACGTCGCCGACCCCCGACGCTTCTTCGCCGAGCTGGGGGAACGCCTCGCCAACCGGATCGAGGAGCTGGCGACCCCCGAGGAGGCCGCCCTCCCGGCAACGCTCCCGCCGCTCGAGCGGATCGGCCAGATCAGCCGCATCCGGCGCCGGGCCGAGGAACTCGCCCTCACCGAGCAACTCCAGCTCATCGACGAGATCGGGCAGGCCGAGGAGCGTCGCCTCGAGGACCTCCTCAGCTCGCTGCCCTCCTCGGAACTCGTCGACGACGAACTGGTTCGCCTCGAGGACGAAGTGGCCCGGAGTCACGAACTGGATGCTGACCCCACCCCCACCACGACGCAGGAGCAGGCCCGGGAGGAACTCATGCGGATGCGGGACCTGCTGGCCACCGCGCACGACCCCGCCAAGGCCGTCGCCGAGCGCATCAAGGCAGCCGAGGAGGCCCGGAACCTGACCGGACGCTGGTCCCGGCGGACATGAAGCGCCTCCCGTCGCGCTGGCCCAGGTTCCTCAGCGCCTACGCCCTGTCCATCGCTTCGGACCGCTGGTTCGACGCCGCCATCCCGGCACTGTCACTGCTGCTCCTCGGCGACCTCCACGGGGTCGCCCTTCACCTGATGAGCTTCGGCTGTGCCCGTCTGCTGGTCAGCCTCGGCGCGCCCGGCCTCATCGCTCGACGACCCTCCCGACCCTGGCTGGCCATCGTGAACCTCGCCACCGCTGCCGCGATGATCGGGCTCGGGACGGTCCTGATGACCCAGGCCCCACAGTCGATGCTGCGTCTCGGGATCGTCCTGGCGGGGACGGTCCTGGGGGCGGCAGCGGGCGTCGAGGCCGTGGTGTTCGGCGCCACCGTCAAGGCGACGGTGCCGCCGGAGCGGATGGGGTCGGCCCAGGCGCACCTCGAGGTCGCCGACTCGGTCATCAGCCTCGTTGCCCCACTGCTGGCCACCTGGCTGTTCCTGGCCTGGCAGCCGGGGCCGGTCCTTGTCGCGGCGGGTCTCGTGTACGTGGTGGTGTCCGCCCTGCGATGGCCCTGTGTCATCCCCGCCCCGGGTGTCCGGGACCATCGCCTCGGGATCCTCGCGCGGCTCACGATCCCGTTTCAGGAGGGGGAACGGCGTCACATCTCCATCGGCGTGCTCACCGCATCCCTCCTCGTGGCGCTCAGCGTGCCGGTGGCCGCGGAGCGGCTCGGTGCGCTCGGGCTGTCTCCCGCCCTGTCCGGGGTGGTCATCGCCGCGACCTCCCTCGGCAGCATCCCCGCCGCACTCCTGGCGGGGCGGGTGGCCCACCGGTTGGACGGGGCGAGGCTGGTGCTGGTGTGGGCCCTTGCCGGTGCGTCCCTGTTCCTGCTGGGCCTTCAGTTCAGCGTCAACCTTCCGCTGACCCTGGCACTCGCCGCGGGATTCGACGCCTGCGTCTGCTGGGTCTTCGTGGTGGCAGGGACCGCCCGCACCAAGGGGGAGGAGACCGTCGACCTGCTCGGCATCGCGTCGACCATGTCCGTCCTCGGCGCAACGGTGCCCGTTGTCGCCGGTGGGATCCTCCTCGGCTTCCCCTTCGGCAGGGCGACGGTTGGGGTGAGTGCCCTGGCGTGCGTTGTCGCCTGCGCGCTCTCGGCCCGTCCGCTCACCTCCCTGGGCGGCGGTAGGGTCGCGACGTGAGCCTCAGTGACGTGCAGCGGATGCTGGAGGGGGGACCCGCCCTCTGGTTCGACGACTCGCCCCGGCCCGATCTCCCGCCACGGATCGGGGCCGTCGTCGCGACCTCCGGGACCACCGGTAGCCGCCGCCTCGTCGCGCTCGGCAGGGACGCCCTCGTCGCCGCCGCCGACGCCGCCCACCGTGTGGCCGGGGACCTCACCTGGCACCTCGCACTGCCCTCCCACTACGTCGCCGGCCTCATGGTGCAGGTGCGGTCCCTGCGGGCGGGGCGACCCGTCCCCGACGCCGGGAGCGACCTCGCCGCACTCACCCCCACCGGCGACGGCGACGCCATCAGCCTCGTCCCCACCCAACTCCACCGCGCCCTGGGCGATCCCGACCTCGTCCGCCGTCTCGCCTCCCTCGACCTCGTCCTCATCGGCGGCGCCCCGCTCGGCCCCGACCTGCGATCCCGCGCCGAGACGGCGGGAATCCGGGTCGTCGAGAGCTACGGCATGAGCGAGACCTGCGGCGGCGTCGTCTGGGACGGCGCCCCGCTGCCCGGCGTCGCCGTCGACCTCGACGACGGCCGGATCCTCCTCGGCGGCCCCACCCTGTTCGACGGCTACCTCGACGATCACGAGGCCACCGCCGTCACCCTCGTCGACGGCTGGCTGCGCACCCGGGACCGCGGCCGCTGGGAGCAGGGACGGCTCCACGTCGAGGGTCGCATCGACGACGTCGTCATCAGCGGTGGCGTCAACATCGACCTCGCGGAGGTGCGACGCGCGGTCGAGGCCATCGACCCGCAGGCCGCCGTCGTCGCCGTCGCCGACCCGGAGTGGGGGCAGCGTGTCGTCGTCGCGGGCGCGACGGGCGACCTCGCCTGGTGGCGGGAGCGGCTCGCCGAGCGACTGCCCCGCCCCTGGCTGCCCCGCCAGCACCTCGCCCTGCCGGTGCCGCGCACTGACGGCGGCAAGCCGGATCGTGCCGCCCTCGAACACCTCGCCGCCTCGCCGCAGTGACGCCGTCGGTGAGGCCCCGCAGGCGTTGAGCCTCTACCATGACCCATCATGAGCTTGAGAGGTGGCGCCGAGATGGGGGATCGCCGGGACGAGCGCCGAGCCGCTCCCGTGGGGCAACGTATCGGTGTGTGGCTGGCGGGGGCGCGTCCCCGCACCCTGCCGGCCGCCGCCGCCCCAGTGCTCGCCGGGGTCGCCGCCGGGATCGGCGCGGGACTTCAGGTGCCCACGTGGCGGCTGCTCGTCCTGCCGCTGCTGTGCGTCGTCGTCGCCCTCGCCCTGCAGGTCGGGGTCAACTACGCCAACGACTACTCCGACGGTATCCGAGGGACCGACGACGTGAGGGTCGGGCCGACGAGGCTCACCGCCTCCGGCCTTGCCAGCCCCGGGGCCGTGCGCGCGGCCGCCTTCGCAAGCTTCGCAGTGGCGGCGGTCGCGGGACTCGCAGTCGTCGCCCTCTCCGGGTTCTGGTGGCTGCTGGCCGTCGGCGCCGCCGCCATCCTCGCCGCCTGGTTCTACACCGGTGGATCGCACCCGTACGGCTACCTCGGGCTGGGTGAACTCATGGTGTTCGTCTTCTTCGGGCTCGTCGCCACCGTCGGCACCACCCTCGTCACCTTCGCGACGGTGCCGCCCGCCGCCTGGCCCGCCGCCGTCGGCGTCGGGGCCCTCGCCAGCGCCCTCCTCGTCGTCAACAACCTCCGCGACCTCACCCGCGACGCGGAGGTCGGCAAACACACCCTCGCGACCCGGCTCGGGGACCGGGCCACGCGGCTGCTCTTCGTCGGGCTGATCGTGGCCGGGTTCCTCAGTACCTTCGCCTTCGCAGCCCTCACCACCTGGTGGGCGCTGCTCGGCCTCGCCGGTTTCGTGCTCGTGCTGGCCCCGGTCGCCCGGCTCCTGGCCGGTGCCGTCGGCCGTGACCTCATCGCGATGCTGCAGGCCACCAGCCTCACCGAACTCGCCCTCGCGGCCGGGCTGCTCCTCGGCGTGGCGGTCGGGTCGTGATCGTCTTCGACCTCCCCCTCGACGTCCCGTTCCGGGGCGTGACCCGCCGCCAGGGGATCCTCATCGAGGGCCCGGCGGGATGGGCCGAGTGGAGCCCCTTCCCGGAGTACGACGACGCCGAGGCCGGGCGCTGGCTGCACGCCACCCTCGAGGCCGCCACCTCCGGCCATCCCCGCGCCGTGCGGGATCGGGTGCCGGTCAACGGGATCGTCCCGGCGCTGCCCCCCGACGAGGCGGCCGGGCGTGCCGTCGCCTCCGGATGCGCCACCATCAAGATCAAGGTGGCGGCCCCCGGGGGAGGGCTCGCCGACGACGTCGCCCGGGTCGCGGCCGTCCGCGCCGCCCTGCCCGGGGCGGCGATCCGGGTCGACGCCAACGGCGCCTGGACCCTGCCAGAGGCGATCGCAGCGGCTGCCGCCCTCGCCCCGTTCGGGCTCGAGTACATCGAGCAGCCCTGCCGCGACGTCGCGGACCTCGCCGAGCTCAGACGCCGCCTCGCCGGGGAGGTGGCGATCGCCGCCGACGAGTCCATCCGACGCGCCGAGGACCCGCTGCTGGTGCGGGACCGCGGCGCGGCCGACGTCGTGGTGCTGAAGGTGCAGCCGCTCGGCGGCGCCCGGAACTGCCTCCGGCTCGCCGCGGAGCTGGGGCTGCCCGTGGTGGTGTCGTCGGCGATGGACTCCGCGGTCGGGCTGTACGCGGGACTCCGGCTGGCCGCCGCCCTGCCGGAGCTTCCCTTCGCCTGCGGCCTGGAGACCGCGCGGCTGCTCGCCACCGACGTCGCGTCCCCGCCGCTGATCGAGGCCGGGACGATGACGGTGGGCGAGGCCCCCCGCGTCGAGGACCCGCCGACCGCGGCCCCCGAGGTGAGGCGGTGGTGGCTGGAGCGGCTGCGTCGCGTGACGGAGCTCACGGGACGGGAGCTGCCATGAACTCGCCGCTGCTCGGCGTCGTTGCGGTGGAGGCGCTGCTCGCCTCCGGGGTCCGGCACGTCCTGCTGAGCCCCGGATCCCGCAACGCGCCGCTGTCCCTCGCCCTCCACGCCGCCGACGAGGCGGGCCTGCTCACCCTTCACGTCCGCATCGACGAGCGGGTCGCCGGGTTCATCGCGTTGGGGATCGCGAAGGCCAGCCGGTCGCCGGTCGCGGTCGTGACGACCTCCGGCACCGCCGTCGGGAACCTGCTGCCCGCCGTCATGGAGGCCAGGGCCAGCGGGATCCCCCTGGTCCTGCTCACGGCCGACCGGCCCGCCCATGCGGTGGGGACCGGCGCGAACCAGACCACCGACCAGGTGGGGCTGTTCGGTGCCCAGGTCCTGGGCACCGTGCGGATGAGCTCCAGCAGCGGCGACGAGCGCTCCTGGTGGGGGCAACTGACCCGGGCCGTCGCCCTCGCCACCGGGATCAGGACCCGCCTACCGGGTCCTGTCCACGTCAACGTGGAGTTCGACCTGCCGCTGGTCGACGCGACGGTGCGGCCCCCGGCGGCCCAGCCCCCTCGACCTGTCCTCGCCTCGAGCAGCGGGGTGAGCGTCCACGAGGTGACGACGCCGGCCCGGACGGTCATCCTCGCCGGCGACGCGCCCCCCGCGGTCGGGGCGGAGGCGCGGGCGCTGGCTCGGATCGCGCGGGTGCCGCTGCTGGCCGAGCCCTCCAGCAATGCGCGGTCGGGGGATGCGGTGCCGCGCTACCGTGAGCAGCTGGCCCGCCTCGGCCCCGAGATCGAGCGGGTCGTCGTGTTCGGGCATCCCACGCTGTCCCGCCCCGTGACCGCCCTGCTGTCCCGGGACGACGTCGAGGTGATCGTCGTCGCCGACCGGGCCGACTGGGTCGATCCCGGGCACGTCGCCGCGCGCGTCGTCGACCGGGTCCTGCTCCCCGAGGGGGATCCCGACTGGTACCACCGGTGGGACCGTGGCGTGCCGGAGCCGACGGGGCTCACCTTCGAGGCGGTCGCCGCGGCCGTCGTGCGCGCCGTCGGTCCGGGGGAGCACCTGGTGTTCGGGGCCAGCTCCAGCATCCGGCACGCCGACGTCGCCCCCGTCCCGGAACACCCTGGCACCTGTCATGCCAACCGCGGCCTCGCCGGGATCGACGGGACGCTGGCCACCGCGACGGGGATCGCGCTCGCCACTGGCGCCCCGACGACGGTCCTGCTCGGGGACCTCACCCTCCAGCACGACCTCGGGGCCCTCGTGCTCCCGCCGAGCGAGCCAACAATTGATCTACGCGTCATCCTTGTGGATGACGATGGGGGGTCGATCTTCGGCCAGCTGGAGCAGGGGGCTCCAGAGTTCCGCCGTGCCTTCGACCGCGTGTTTCGTGCACCCCAGGGGGTTGACTGTTCCGAAGCGGCACTCACGTTCGGCTGGAAGGTCGACAATGTGAGAAGCTTGGCCGCGCTTGAGTCGCGACTACGCTGCGGATTCTCTGGCCGAGAGTTACTGCGTGTGGTCCCGGCAGCGGGATAGCCTCGGAGACACACTTAACCCCGATCAATCGACGCGAGAGGAGTATGCATGCGACGGTTCCACCGGCCCGTGCGACGGGCCAGTGACATCCTCGAGGAGTTCTCCGGCTCGGGAGATCCTGCGGAGTTGAGCCGTGCCGCACACGACACCGCGGCGATCCTCGTACTGCTGGCCAAGGAGAGGTCTCCTGAGGTCCGTGCCCGCATGGCGGAGCACCTCAATCACGAAGGGGTCGAGGAGCTGGTTCAGCTGTGGCAGCAGGCCGCCCCGATCTCCCTCCCCGGAGCGCTGTGGAAGCTCTACCAGATCGAGCGGCAACTGCCCGAGGGGCCCGTGGCCTCCGACATCCGGCTGCTGCTCGGCGGACACTTCGACGGCGAGTTCGGCGAACTGTGTGAACGGGCCGCCATCATCGGGCGTCGACTCGGGCCCCGCTGGGACAACTGGGCCGCCGAGCTCGAGGCGTGCGCCAACCAGTGGCACTCCGGTGTCCTCTGGTGACGATGTCAATCCACCAAGGACGGCGGAAACCGGCTAGCATGGCAGTGCCGGGCCGCGGTAACCCCGGGCTCCACCTCTAGCCGCTGCGAGCGGCCTCACGCCGAGAGGCGTTCCCGGTCCGGCCCCATTGCCCACCCCGCCCCCACCCACGAGGTGGGGGAGCGGTAGCTTGTGGCCATGCGCATTGGGGTCATCAGGGAGCGGGACGACGCCCGGGTCGCCGCCACTCCGACAACCGTGGAACGACTCATCCGGCTCGGCTACGAGGTCGACGTCGAGTCCGGCGCCGGGGCCATGGCCTCCCTCCCCGACGATGCCTACGTGGCGGCCGGGGCACGGATCGTCGAATCGGCCTGGGGGGCCGACGTCGTCGTGGCGGTCAACCCACCCGAGGAGGAGCAGATCGCTGCCATGCGGCCGGGGGCCACCCTCATCGGGTTCCTCGCCCCGAGACAGCGGCCGGAGCTCACCGACCGGCTCGCCGCCCAGGGGATCACCGCCCTCAGCATGGACATGGTGCCCCGCACGTCCCGGGCCCAGGCCCTCGACGCCCTCAGCTCGCTCGCCAACATCTCCGGCTACCGGGCCGTCGTCGAGGCCGCCCACGCCTTCGGCCGGTTCTTCACCGGCCAGGTGACCGCGGCGGGCAAGGTGCCGCCCGCGACCGTCTTCGTCATCGGCGCCGGCGTGGCGGGACTCGCCGCCATCGGGGCGGCGAACTCGCTCGGGGCCGTCGTCCGCGCCACCGATGTCCGGCCCGAGACGGCCGAGCAGGTCGAGTCGATGGGGGCCACCTTCGTGCACGTCGACTCCGCCGACCAGGGGATCTCCTCCGACGGCTACGCCAAGGAGGTCGGGGAGGACTACGCCCGACGCGCGGCGGAACTGTACGCCGCCCAGGCCCGCGAGGTGGACATCATCATCACCACCGCGGCCATCCCCGGAAAGCCCTCGCCGAAACTGATCACCGCCGACATGGTGGCCAGCATGAAACCCGGTTCGGTCATCGTCGACCTCGGCGCCGTGGGCGGCGGCAACTGCGAACTCACCCGACCGGGGGAGAGCCACGTCACCGACAACGGGGTGACCATCATCGGCTGGACCGACCTCGCCGCGAGACTGCCCGGGCAGAGCTCCCAGCTCTACGGCACCAACATCGTCAACGCGCTCGCGCTCATGACCCCCGGCAAGGACGGCGAACTCGTCATCGATGTCGACGACGAGGTGGTGCGCACCATGACCGTCGTGCTGCGCGGCGAGATCACCTTCCCACCACCCCCGATCCAGGTGTCGGCGGCGCCGAGCCCCAGCCCCGCCGCCGCGACGGAGGTGGTCGCCCCACCGCCGCGACCACCACGCCCCTGGTGGCACGAGGTTGCCCTCGTCGGGCTCGGTGCGGCTGTCTTCATCGCCGCCCTCACCGTTGCCCCGGCGAGCTTCGTGGGCCTCATGGCGGTCTTCGTCGTCGCCGTGGTCGTCGGGTACTACGTCGTGTGGAACGTCACCCACGCCCTCCACACCCCGCTCATGAGCGTCACCAACGCGGTCTCGGGCATCATCGTCGTCGGGGCCATGACCCAACTCGCCCACCCCGAGTGGGCGGTCAAGATCCTTGCCTTCGTGGCGGTCCTCATCGCCTCCATCAACGTCTTCGGCGGGTTCACCGTGACCCACCGGATGCTGGGCATGTTCAGGAAGGGCTGAGTCGTGCTGCAGAACTTCATCGGTGCCACCTACATCGCGGCCGGGCTGATGTTCATCCTCGCCCTGGCAGGGCTCAGCAAGCACGAGACCGCGAAGAAGGGCAATGCCTACGGCATCCTCGGCATGGTCTTCGCCCTCGTCGCCACGAACTTCTCCATCGCCTGGCAGGATCTCGCCGCGGGCCGACCCCAGTGGAGTTCCGCCGTCCTGCTCTACGCGGCCGTCCTGGTCGGCGGTGCCATCGGCGTGTGGCGGGCGCGACGCGTCGAGATGACGGCCATGCCGGAACTCATCGCCCTGCTGCACAGCTTCGTCGGGGCCGCCGCGGTGCTCGTCGGCATCAACGTCCATCTGGCCGCCACCCACTCCGACGTGGTGCACGCCGTCGAGGTGGTCCTCGGCGTGTTCATCGGTGCCGTCACCTTCACCGGCTCCCTCGTGGCCTGGGGCAAGCTCAACGGGCGGATGGCCTCGAAACCCCTGGTCCTGCCGGGGCGGCACTGGTTGAATCTCGGGCTCGTCCTGGCCTCCGTCGGCCTCGGCTGGTGGTACGTGGCCTCCGGCTCGCTCATCCCACTCCTGTTGGTCACGGTGCTGGCCCTCGTGCTTGGTTTCCACCTCGTGGCGGCCATCGGTGGCGCCGACATGCCGGTGGTGGTGTCCATGCTCAACTCCTACTCGGGCTGGGCCGCCGCGTTCTCCGGGTTCATGCTCGACATGAGCGTCCTCATCATCACCGGCGCCCTCGTCGGCGCCTCCGGCGCGATCCTGTCCTACATCATGTGCCGGGCCATGAACCGGTCCTTCGTCTCCGTCATTCTCGGTGGCTTCGGCGACGCCCCCGTGACGGAGTCCGCCGAGATGGGGGAGTACCGGGAGGCCAGCACCGCGGAGGTCGCCCAGCTGCTCGACGGCGCCCGTTCCGTCGTCATCGCGCCCGGCTACGGGATGGCCGTCGCGCAGGCCCAGTACCCCGTCGCCGAGTTGACCTCACAGTTGCGGCAACGGGGAGTCGAGGTGCGGTTCGCCATCCATCCCGTCGCCGGCCGCCTGCCCGGGCACATGAACGTGCTCCTGGCGGAGGCCAAGGTGCCCTACGACATCGTGCTGGAGATGGATGAGATCAACGATGACTTCGCCGACACCGACGTCGTCCTCGTCATCGGTGCCAACGACACCGTCAACCCGGCGGCCAACGAGCCCGGCTCCCCGATCTCCGGGATGCCCGTGCTCCGGGTGTGGGAGGCCGACCGGGTGGTGGTGTTCAAACGCTCCATGAGTGCCGGCTATGCGGGAGTACAAAACCCGTTGTTCTTCAACGACAACTCGGTGATGTGCTTCGGAGATGCCAAGGCGACGGTGCAGCAGATCCTCACGGATCTTGCCGCTGGGTCGTGAGATCGGCCTCTAGCTGTGCCGTGAACTCCTTCTTGCTGGCCCGCCACTGCTCGTCGGTCATGCCGCGACGCCAGTAGCCGGAGATCGAGACGTCCTCGCGGGGAACCCCCAGCCCGAGGAGGAGATGCCGCCGGAGGGAGCGCACCATCTCCGCCACGCCGTGCACGAACCATCCGATCCGCCCCTCGGGCAGCTGGAGGGAGCGCACCGCCTCGATGAGTGGTTCCCCGTGGAGGGCGTCCCCACGCATCAGCCATGTCGTCTCCACGCCTGGCCGGGAGGGGAAGTCGAAGCGATGATCCACCTCGAGCAGCACCGTCGCCGTGACTCCGTCGGGGAGGGCCTCGACGCCGGCGGCGATGGCGGGGGCCGCGGACTCATCACCGGCGAGGACGACGTGATCGAGGTCGGCGCTGGGGGACCAGGCTCCACCCGGGCCGAGGAAGCCGACCGGGGTGCCGGGCGAGACCGTCGACGCCCACGGGCCCGCGACGCCGGAGTCTCCGTGGGTGACGACATCGACGGTCATGGTGTCGTCGTCGAAGGCCCGGATGGTGTAGGCCCGCAGCACCGGCTGCTGGTCGGCCGGGAGCTCGGCCTGCGCCTCCGCGAGGTCGAACGGCCAGGTCAGCCCCGACCCGGGGCGGGGTAGCACGAACTTGATGTAGCAGTCGGAGAACGCGACCTCCGCGGCGGTCAGATCCTCCGTCCTCAGGCGCAGCCGCACCATGGTGGGGGCCAGCAGCTGCCGGTCGATCACGGTGGCGGTGCGGGCACGTCGAGCGGGTCGGGTCATGGGCCCTCCTGAGGTCTCGGGGACACCCAGCCTAACGGGAGGGCCATGGCGAGGACGGTCTTCTCACCGCTGTCACTGGTTGCGGATGGCCTCGAGGGCGCTGAGTCTCGTCGCCCGGTGGGCCGGGATGAGTCCCGCGACCGTCCCGATGAGGGTGGCGAAAACCAGCGTGGCCCCCGCCAGCCAGAGCGGGATGACTGACAGCGGGGCCCCGCCGCCCCCGAGCCCGAGGGCCCCGAGGGCACCCCCGTCGCCCTGGTCGCCCTGACCCATCGTGTTGTTCAGCACCGCCGAGGTGGCGTAGCTGCCGAGGATGCCGATGACCCCGCCGATGAGGCCGATACCTGCCGCCTCGAACAGGAACAGGGCGCGGATGTCCCGCAGGGCGGCACCCAGCACCTTCATCACGCCGATCTCCTTGGTGCGCTCGTAGACGCTCATCATCATCGTGTTGGCGATGCCGATCGCCGCCACGAGGAGGGAGACGGCCCCGATGCCGCCGAAGACCGCCTGGATCATCTGGGTCTGCTCCTGAGCGGCCTTGATCCACTCGATGGCTGCGTACGCCTGGTAGCCGTCGTCGCGAACCGCCTTGAGCACCTGCTCCGAGGCCTTGAGGTCCTCCGTGACGAGGAGGAAGGCGTTGTAGGTGAACGACCCCTTGGGCTTGCCGTTGCTGTGGGTCTCCTGGCCCGGCAGGGCCTTGCCGCGGTTCGCCTTGTCCCATGCCTTCTTCAGGACATCCAGGTCCATGTAGATGGTGTTGGAGGTCTCGGAGTACTCGCCGAACACCCCGGCCAGTACCCCGGTGACCTTGGTCTCCACTGGCTTCAGTTTCGGACCCTCCTGCCCCTGGTCCCCTTGGCTGGGCTCGGGGCCGGGCGGGGCGAAACCCTCCGTCTCGAAGTTGACCGTGATCTTCTCGCCCAGCAGCGACTCGCCCGAGTCGTGGAAGGTCTCACCGGTGCGGGGCTTGTACAGGTCGCCGGAGACCATGTGCCCCACGGTGAGTCCGGAGACGCCGGCGTCGGGAGCGTTGCCCTCGCCGATCTCCAGTTTCAGGTGGGCCAGCGACTCCCGCGGCACCGCGATGAGCTGGGCCCCTCCCTCGTACTTGCCGACCTTCAGGCTCACGAATTGCTCGTAGACCGGGATGACGTGCTGGACCCCCTCGTAGCCCGCCAGCGTCGCCGCCATCTTGTCATCCATGCGGGGCGGCTTCCCTCGCCCGGTCTTCTCCTGAGGGGGGCCGCTCACCGAGACCCGGGTGAGGGTCACCTCGGACTCGATGCTCTTGACCACGGACTCGGTCAGCCCGATGCCGAGCGAGACCATGACGACGACAGCGATGGTGCCGATGGTCACTCCCGCCACGGTCAGGACCGTGCGGAACTTCCGCTGCCACAGTGAGGCGAGGCTCGTGGTCAGCAGATCGGTGAATCTCATGGCTGGTCGGGGGCGACCAGCGGGTCGCCGTCCAGGAGGGTCAGGTCGGAGGTCTGTTGCTGTTGCCGCTTTGCGCGCCGTGCCACCGCGATGCTCGCGAACAACAGGGCCACGGCCAGCACACCGCCGCCGATCAGCCACCACAGCCAGGCGTCGCCGGACTCCTGGGGCTTTGCGGGCTCGGGCTCCTCAGGCTCCATCGGGTTGAGCGGTGGCTCCATCGGCTCCTTCTGCATCCCAGCCAACACCGTGAGGGCGAGCTGCTTCTCCAGGGTGGTGGCCTTGCCGTCGCCGTCCTCGAAGGACAGCACCACCGTGATCGGTTCGGTGCGTTCCTCCGCGGCCATGAGGGTCATCTCGACGTTGCTGGAGGCTCCCGGCTCCACGGCGCCGATGAAGTGCTCCTTCGCCGCCACGCCCTGTCCCTCCGCCACGGTGGCCTTGGCGTTGAAGATCTTGGACTTGCCGAGGTTGTTGAAACTGAATGTGACGGTGGTCTCCTCGCCGACGGGAACCTCGGTCGGGTTGACCGTGATCGTGGAGGTCTCCGCCCTGGTGGGCTGGGCCACGGGCACGGAGATCGTTTCCGTCGTGGTGTAGGAGTTGGCGGAGGCGTCCTCGTACTCGATGGTCATGGTGATGGCGTAGGGGCGGTTCTCCAGCGTCGGCAAGGTGGTGAAGTTGACGTCCCTGCTCACCGAGCCCTTCGGCTTGATCGCCGAGATCCAAGTCGACGAGGATCCGTTGACGGGCAGGAAGGCACCGTCGGCCTGGGTCAGGGTCACCTTGAGGTTGCTCACCCGGGTCTGTTTCGACTGGTTGACGAGGGTGTAGGTGAGGGCGAAGCTGCTGCCCGCCGTCACGGTCTGGGGATTCGCGATGACCGATTCCAGCATCACCCGCGGCACGGAGACCCCGGTGGGGCCGCTGCCACCCCCCTGGTCGGAACCGGAGCCCGGGCCCTGCGGCGGGGCGGTGTCCTTCGGGGCCTGGGGTGAGGAACTCTCCTTGGTCCCCTTGTCCTTGCCCTCGTCGGCATGGACCAGCACCGACGGGATCAGGAGGGCCAGACAGGTGGCCAGTGCGACGATGAGCAGACGGAAGGGTCTCATGAGGGCTCCTCGGAGTCGTCGTGGTGCTGATGGGTGATGTCGGTGATGCGTCCGTCCGTGATGGAGACGATGGTGTCGGCGAAGCTCGCGAGATGGGCGTCGTGGGTGACCATGATCCAGGTCTGGTGGAACCGTTGGATGACGCGTCGGAACAGTTTCAGGGTGGATTCCGCGGTGCGGGAGTCGAGGTTCCCGGTCGGTTCGTCGGCGAACACGAGCTTCGGGCCCGAGGCCATGGCCCTGGCGATGCCGACGCGCTGCTGCTGGCCGCCGGAGAGTTGGGTGGGGCGGTGGTGGAGGTGGTCCCCCAGGCCGAGGGTGACGAGAACCTTCCGGGCGATCTCCTCCCGTCGCTCCTTCTGCATGCCTCGGAACGTCAGCGGCAACGCGACGTTCTGGATGGCGGTGAGCTGGGGCAGCAGGTTGAACGACTGGAAGATGAACCCGACCTGCTCGCGACGGTAGGTCACCAGCCTGCTCTCGCTGAAGGAGTGGAGGGGCTGGCCGTCCACCCAGATCTCGCCCGCCGTCGGTTTCTCCAACCCGCCGAGCATGTTGAGCAGTGTCGACTTGCCGGAACCCGACGTGCCCACCACCGCGGTGAACGTGCCGCGGGGGATCTCCAGATGCACCCGGTTGAGGGCGACGACAGGGGAGTCGCCCACCCGATACACCTTGCTCAGGTCACGGACGACGACGAGCGGGTCGGCTGCGACCTGCGTCACCATGATTCCTCCTCGAACGATGCGAGAGAAGCTACTGCCCCGGAAATCCCATGGCAAGGGATTTCACCCCAAGGAAGACTGTGGTCTTATCGGTTGGGGACCGGGGTCCCGTCGTCGATGCCCTGCATCCACTCCCGCACGTGCCAGGTGGCCCGCACATCGTCCTCGTTGTACTCCAGCACCCGGATACGGGCGGCGTCACGTTCCCTCGGATCCGGGGCCTCCGCAGCCGTGGCGAACCAGGTCTGCGAGTTCAGCCCGCCCGGCTCCTCGTCCCGCCACGAGAAGCCCGCCCCCTTCGAGGCGACGATCTTCAACCCGAGTCCCTCCACGCCGACGAAGTTGTCGCGTACCAGCTCGAACAGGTCGACGAAGTGTTCCTTGACGAGGCCACACAGCCGCTCCAGCTCCGGGTTCGAGCTGCGTCGTGCCAGACGGCGCAGATGGACCACCTCGTAGTCGGAGTAGTGGAACACCCGAAGCCCCGGATGCTCCGCGATGAGACCGAGCAGCCAGCGGGCGAAGGCGACGGCCACCGCGATCTCCTCGTCGTCGCCGAGGCGGGTGAACGAGTCGAAGTGGTGGTACGCCTGCTCCCCGGTCCTGCGGTCGGTGAGGAGCGCCCCCCACAGGTAGGTGCGGTCGTGGTCATCGGTCTCGATGTCGAGATCCACCTCCACGTCGGCGCGCGGCGTGCCGATCGGGTCGGTGGAGATCTTCTCCAGGGCGACGCCCCGGGCCAGCATCCGGGCCCGACGCGCCGCCTGCCTCAGCCGCGCCTCGGAGCGGTCCCGGTGCGCCGTCAGCGGCAGGTAGGCGGGGAGCAGCGCGTCGACGTCGGCCTCGGCCAGCTGGCTCACCGTCGTGATCCCCAGTCCCATGAGGGTCTGCAACTCGCGCACGTCGAGGGGGGTCTTCGAGATCCGCAGCGACAGGTCGTCGTCGTCCATGCGGGGACGACACGTCTCCCACCAGGCACACCACTCGCACTCCGCCACCCGGATGGGGCGCACCACGGGGGGACGGTCGTCGTCGGGGACCCGTTTCATCGCCTCCTCGGCGACGTGGATGCGGAACCCGTGCTCGTGGTCGTAGCGTTCCAGCGGGGAACGCAGCCTGTGCCCCGACGGGGAGGTACGGGAGAAGGTCCTCAGGAACCGCCAGTCCAACGGCACCCACGTGATCTGTGCGTTGTGACCGTCGTCGCTGCCGACGATGCCGCCGAGTGGGGTGTCGGCGGCGAAACCGCAGGCCTGGAGCAGACGCCACAGCTGAGCCAACTCGATGAGGGCCCCCTCCCGGTAGGCGCGGTACCGCAGGTTCGGCAGCGGCCGCAGCGTCGTCGGGTCGCCCAGGCTGGAACGC
This sequence comes from Arachnia propionica, assembly GCF_003932785.1. GTDB lineage: Bacteria > Actinomycetota > Actinomycetes > Propionibacteriales > Propionibacteriaceae > Arachnia > Arachnia propionica_B. The sequence continues at coordinate 76,190 of NZ_RQYT01000010.1, forward strand.
CTCAGTTCGGTGGCCCTGACCTGCTTCTCCAGCACCCGATAGGGCTTGATACGGACCGGCCAGTAGCCCGAGTCGCCGCGCACCAGCAGATCGGCCTGGCCGCGACGGTGCCCGGCCGGGTCCGGGGGCAGCCGACCCCCGATGATCGCCGGCACCTGGTCCGTCATCGCCGCGAGGGTGGCCTCCTCCGCGTGGACGGCCAGGCCCAGGTCGACGACGTCGCGCCCGGCCGCGACCTTCGCGAGGATCGATTCCCGGAACTCGGTGCCCCCGCCGAAGGCCTCCCGCAGCGACTCGTCGAGGGGGACGGCAGGCTGAGGCGTCCCCGGGTCGAACGCGTTGAACGTCTTGACGGGGCAGCTCCGGGCAGCGTACGGGTCGAGGAGGAAGGTCATTTCCTGGCCCGGTGGAGGGCGACGATGCCGCCGGTGAGGTTCCTGTGTTCGACATCCCGCCACCCGGCCTCCGCGATGAGTGTCGCGAGACCCTCCTGATCCGGCCAGGCGAGGATCGACTCCGCCAGGTAGCCGTAGGCGGCGGGATTGCTGGAGATGCGGGCCGCGAGCGGCACCAGCCGCAGTGCACCCCGGGTGTAGATGAAACGGAACCAGGGGTGGGTCGGGGTGGAGAACTCCGCCACGACGAGGCGGCCACCGGGCCTGGTGACACGTAGCATCTCGCGCAGCGCACCCGAGGTGTCCTCGACGTTGCGCAGCCCGTAGCTGATCGTCACCGCGTCGAAGGAGTCGTCGGCGTAGGGGAGGGCCAGCGCGTCGCCACGGACGAAGGTCAGCTGCGGCTGGCGGCGCTTGCCGACCTGGAGCATGCCCATCGAGTAGTCGGTGGGGAAGACGGTCGCCCCCGCCTGCTCGTAGGGCACCGACGAGGTGCCGGTCCCCGCCGCGAGGTCCAGGACCCGCTCGCCGGGACGCAGGTCCAGGGCGGCGAGGGTGTGCTGCCGCCAGCGTCGCTCCTGGCCGAGGGAGAGGACCGCGTTGAGAAGGTCGTACCGTGGCGCGACCCCGTCGAACATGGCCGAGACCTCGGCACGCTTCTTGTCGAGGTCGGCTCGGGTCTGCTCCATGGGCAGCAGGATATCGTCGTCCGTGTCGGCTCAGTGCATCACGGCCAGCAGGTCGGAGTGGGAGACCCCGCCCTGGGTCCACTGCCCCATGAGCTGACCGACGACGTCGTTGATGGGCTCCCGTACCAACTTGTGGATGACGTGCGGGTAGCCGCTGGTCTCGCCCTCGACGAGGCCGCTGCCGAAGACCTGGATGGTGCCGGGGATCGCCTCGTCGGACCCCTCCGCCCGGATCTCCGCCTGCGTGTCCTTCTCCGTGATGACGCGGGTCAGCTCCGCCAGGTAGACGGGATCCGTCTGCGCGTCGTAGCAGTACCGGGTGCCGAGCTCCGAGTGCTCGAGGGTGCCGATGAGGGCACCGCCGTCGAGCGGCCGCGGCCGCCACGTGACCGGCACGTGGTAGACGGCGTCCGTGGATCGGATGAGCATGCAGTCCAGCCCCACCTCGCCATCCGGGTCGACGAAGCGGAACTTCGCGACGATCTCCAGGTCGGTGGCGTCCCCGTCGAACCACCATTGATCCGGCAACCACGCCGCCAGGAGCTCGAGTTTGCTGGGGCGCAGGGTGGCCCCGGGATGGACTCGCGCAATTCCGCTCATGACAAAACCTCCGTCGGTGGCCCGAGGGGTGCCCAGCACATCCTCGTGACCGGCAGCACTTTCTGGTTCCACCCTAGCCGGTGGCCCGGGATGGGAACAGCTGGGGGTCCTCCGCCGAATGGTCCACAATGGACGCCGTGGCGAAGAAGGACATCGTTCTCAAGGTGGCGAAACTCAAGAAGGCCTACGGGCCCGTGACGATCGTGGAGGGCTTCGACCTCCAGGTCGCGGCGGGTGAGGCCGTGGCCCTGACAGGGCGCAACGGCGCGGGCAAGTCGACGGTGCTCCGGTGCCTCGTCGGTGCCGATCGACCCGACGACGGCACCATCGAGGTCCTCGGCGTCAAGATGAGTGAGGCCAACCCGGAGATCCGACGCAACGTCGCCACCGTCATCGACGACCTCGACTTCTTCCCCGACCTCAGCGTCGTCGAGCACCTCGACCTGCTCGCCCGGGCCCACGGCCTCGTCGACCCCGACGACCTCGTCGACGAGATCCTCGAGGAGGTGCAACTGGTGCCGCAGGCGGGGCAGCTGCCCTCCACCCTGTCGTCCGGTCAACGGCGGCGCCTCGCCCTGGCGACGGCCTTCGTGCGTCCCCGGCGACTCCTGGTCCTCGACGAGCCGGAGCAGCGCCTCGACGTCGAGGGCGTGGCGTGGCTGGGGCAGCGCCTCAAAGAGGAACTGAGCGACGGCCTCGCGATCGTCCTCGCCTCCCATGAACCCTCGCTCCTGGCCGCCATCGGCGCCCGCGAGGTCAGGCTGGGTGAGCGATGAGCGACCGCTTCGGGGAGATCGGGCGGGTCGACGAGAGGCAGCTGCGGCTGCTGGTGCGGGACTGGCGCCACGGTCGCGCGGACCGCAACATCCTGCAGGCCCTCAGCGACGCCTACGTCATGGTCTTCGCCCTCGTGCTCATCGGCGCGATGCTGGTGAGCTCCATCCTCCAGGCACAACGCACCGTCGCGGTCTGTGACACCGACGCCTGTCTGGCCTCCCGCGGTCTGCTGCCGTGGGCCGCGACCGCGGCCTTCCTCACCCTCGCCCTCGTCGCGGCCCGGATGTTCGGTCCTGTGATCGCCTCCGCCGCCGAGGGATTCTGGATCCTCGACGGCGACGTCGACCGGCGGCGCTTCCTCAAGGGCCGCCTCGTCGCGGCGGTGGTGCTCGCCCTGCTCGTGGGTGGGGGGCTCGGGGCGCTGGTCGCAGCTCTGGTCGGGGCCGACGCGGAGAGCATCCTCATCTGGGCGGCGGCCGCCGGGCTCGGCTGCTTCGGACTCGTGGCCTTTGCCGCGGCGGAGCAGGCGTTGGAGCGTCGCTGGATCATGAGGGGCGTCATCTGGCTCACCGGTGTCGTCGCCTTCGTCGCCCTGGCGATGCTGGTGCTCATCGCGACGGGGACCCTGCCCGCCCGAACCGTGGCTGCCCTGGGCGTGGACTTCGCCTGGATCGTCGTCGCGGTCGGCGCGGTGCTCGGTGTCGGGTCGCTGCTGCTGGCCTGGGCCAGGCTGTCCCGGCTGCGGCGGCAGCGACTCGTGGCGGGGTCGTCGCTGGCTGCGGGGCTCCAGGGCGCCGCCTTCGCCCTCGACCTGGCGCTGGTCCGCGACATCCTCGTCGACTTCCGGTTCCGTGAGCAGGGACATGTCCGTCCGACGCGGGGCTCGGGGTCCGGCCTGGCTGCCCTCGTCATGCGCGACGTGCAGCGCCTGTGGCGCAACCCCCGTCCGCTGGTGTTCTGGATCGTCTCGATGCTCATCCCCTACGCCGTTCAGGCGCTGGGGCTCGGGGTCATCGCCTCCTCGCTGTCCGCGCTGGTGCTCATGGCCGCGCTCATCGGCTTCTGCAACTCGATGCGGGTGCTGACCCGGACCAAGGGGCTGCAGCGGTGCTTCCCCTTCGCGCCCGGCGCGGTCCGGCAGGCGACGATGGTGGTTCCGGCCGTGCTGGCACTGCTGTGGGCTGTCGCGACGACCCCGGCCTTCCTCGGGGTCGTCGGCGGGACGCCGGTCGACGTGGCGACCGGGGTCGGGCAGGCGCTGCTGACGGCGGCAGCCGGGTTGCTGGCCGCGGTGCGGTGGGTGACGGCGAAGCCAGCGAACTATGGCGGCCCGCTCGTCGCGACGACGGGTTTCGGGGCCCTCCCGCCGGGCCTGATGTTCTCCCTCATCAAGGGCGTCGACATCGTCGCCGTGGTGACGCTGCCGATCGTCCTCGGCTGGCCCGCCTGGCTGTCGGTGTCGATCGCGCTCATCGTCTTCTTCGTGCTGCGTTCCGGATTTGACCAGCAGACCCTGATGGAGCAGCACGAGGAGCAGCAGCGGCTGCTCGCGGAGGAGAAGGCGCGGCGGGCCGGGACCGTCGCGGCCCGGAACAAGGTGAAGGTGCAGCGCCGCCGCTGAGAATCAATCTCTGGCGCTTTCGGGGCGGTAGGGGAGGGAGAATCCGTGTATCCCTGCCACCACCCCCCATCCCACTGTAGATTCACCTCCAAGGTCCCGGTAGGGGGCCATCCGAGAGGAGAATCATGAGCCGGTTGCGATGGAGCGCTGTCCTGGCTGCAGCAATGGCGCTGACCTTGACCATGAGTGGATGCCTGCAAGATCCCAGGCGCCAGACGACAGGGGGTGGCGACGGCGAAGGCTGGGTGGCCGACGGGGGAACCGCGGACGGTGACAACAAGGTCACCATCTTCGGGGCCTTCGGTGGTCAGGAGAAGGCGGCCTTCGAGGCGTCGCTTGCGAAGTTCGAGGCCGAGTCCGGCATCGACGTGGAGTACGCCAACAGCGATGACTTCACCACTCTCATCAAGACCAAGATACGGTCGGGGGACACCCCGGACATTGCGTTGTACCCTCAGCCGGGTGGCCTGTTGGAGGCGGCGGCCGAGAAGGCGATCCAGCCGATTGACACCTACCTGGACTACGACGCCCTGGACTCCACGCTGGTGCCCGGTTTCCTGGAGGCGGCCAGGTACAAGGGGCGCGTCTACGGGGCCCCGATGCGCATGGCGGTGAAGTCCATCGTCTGGTACCCGGCCTCCTACAAGGCGCTCGGCCTCAGCACCGAGCCTGAGACCATGCAGGAGCTGGCCGAGATCTCGGACCAGATCAAGGCTCAGGGCACGGCCCCATGGTGTCTGGGGGTGGAGTCCGATGCCGCCACCGGTTGGCCTGGCACGGACTGGATCGAGGAGATCGTGCTCCGGATGTACGGTCCCGACGTCTACGACCAGTGGACCAGCCATCAGATCCCCTTCAATGACGAGCGCATCGTGAAGGCCTTCGAGGAGTTCGGGAGGATCGCGCTCAGCGAGGGCAACGTCTACGGCGGCAGCCAGGGCATCCTGGCCACGAACTTCGGCACCACGATGAACCCGGCGTTCAACGACCCCGCGCAGTGCTACTTCATGAGGCAGGGCAACTTTGTGGCCTCGATGCTGCCGAAGGAGGTGCAAGGTGACCTGGACAACGCCGTCGGCACCTTCGCCTACCCGCCCTACGAGGGTGGCTATGACGGTAAGCCGATGCTGGGTGGGGGCGACATCGCGGGGCTGTTCAACGGCAATGACCCCGATGCCATCGAGGTGATGAAGTTCCTCACGAGCGACAGGTTCGGGGCCGAATGGGCGAAGGAGGGCGGTTGGCTGTCCCCACACAAGACCTTTGACGTGGCGAACTATCCGAATGAGACCACCCGCAGAATCGCCGAGATGGCCACCAGTGCGACGGTGTTCCGCTACGACGGCTCGGACCTGATGCCGAACGCCGTCGGTGGTGGCTCGTTCTGGACCGGCATGGTGGACTTCCTGAGCGGGGCCAAGACGGCCCAGCAGGTGACCACCGACATCGAGAACTCCTGGCCGAAGTGATGAGTACCTCGACGTCGAACGTGACCCAGGTCACGGTGTCCCCCGGGCCGAAGCGGGCGTCAACTCCCGCGAACTGGCCTCGGGCGCTCATGGGACTGGCGGGCATGGTCCTGATCGGGTGGTTCGTCGGCAACGCCTTCCTGGCGTTGGCCTACTACCCGGAGTGGTTCAGCGTCGGTGTCCCCGTGCTCAACAAGATCATCCAGGCGCTGCTGGCCATGGTCTTCGGCATCGGCGGTTCGCTGCTGTTCTTCGGCAGCATGAACCTGTTCATCGGCGGTCTGCCGGGCAGGCTGTCCCAGTTCCTGATGCCTTACGCGTACGTGTTGCCCGGCTATTTCACCATCGGGCTGGTGCTGCTCTACCCGACCATCCAGACAGTGAACTACTCCTTCGCCAACGAGAACTCCACGGCCTACATGAACCCCGTGTTCGGCAACTTCCAAGCGGTGCTCAGCTCGGATGAATTCCTGCGCACCATCTGGAACAACGTGCTGTGGCTGCTGCTGGTGCCCGCTTCGACCGTGGTCATCGGGTTGATCGTCGCGGTGCTGGCGGATCGGCTGTCGCCTGGCGGGGAGAAGCTCTCGAAGGCATTGATCTTCCTGCCGATGGCGATCTCCTTCGTCGGCGCAGCCACCATCTGGCAGTTCATCTACGACTATCAGTCAGGGGACAAGCAGATTGGCCTGCTCAACGCGCTCGTCGCTGCCCTGGGCGGTCAGCCGGAACCGTGGATGCAGCACGAGGCCGGGGCACTGAACAGCCTGTTGCTCATGGTGATCGTGGTCTGGCTGCAGGTCGGCTATGCCATGGTGCTGCTGTCCACCGCCATCAAGAACGTCCCCGAGGACACCTTGGAGGCGGCCCGGATCGACGGGGCGTCGGAGTTGAAGATCTTCTTCCAGATCATCATCCCGCAGATGAAGGGCACCATGATCACGGTGTTCGTCACTGTGTTCATCATGGTGATGAAGATCTTCGACATCGTCTACGTCATGACCAACGGCAACTACAAGACCAACGTGATCGCCAACATGTTCTTCCAGGAACTGTTCGTCAACCAGAACGCCGGGAAGGCATCAGCCATCGTGGTGCTCCTGCTGCTGGCCGTGATCCCCGTGCTCATCTATCAGGTGCGTCACTTCAAGCGTGAGGAGCAGGAGCGATGAAGGCTGTCGAGACCCACAAGCGCAGCTGGGTGAGCATCATCGTGGTGGCCCTGTTGTGTCTGCTGTGGTTGCTGCCCACCATCGGTCTGTTGGTGACCAGCTTCCGGCCCATCGACGACATCAACTCCTCGGGGTGGTGGGAGGCGATCTTCCGACCGGCCTTCACGTTGCAGAACTACGTCGGGGTCTTCGAGAACAGCAACATGGCGATGGCCTTCGTCAATGCCTTGGCGGTCGCGATTCCGGCCACCATCATCCCGATCATGTTCGCGGCCTTCGCGGCGTACGCCTTCACGTTCCTGGACTTCCGGGGGAAGGACTTCCTGTTCGTCACGATCGTCGCGGTGATGGTCGTGCCGTTGCAGGTGGCGCTGCAGCCGATGCTGGACCTGCTCGGCCCCCGGGGGCTGAACATCGCGGGCCAGTACGTCGCGGTGTGGTTGCTGCACACCGGGTTCGGCATGCCGCTGGCGATCTACACCCTTCGCAACTACATGACCACGCTACCGCGTTCCATCATCGAGTCCGCGAAGATGGACGGGGCCACCCACTACCAGACCTTCTGGAAGCTGGTGTTCCCCATGTCGATGCCGGCGATCGCCGGGTTCGCCATCCTGCAGTTCCTCTGGGTGTGGAACGACCTGCTGATCGCGCTGCTGTTCCTCAAGCCGGAGAACGAGACGGTCATCGTCTCGCTCAAGGGGATGCTGGGCACGCAGGGCCAGGGTTGGGAGCTGCTGACCGCGGGCGCGTTCATCTCGATGGCGCTGCCGCTGCTGGTCTTCATCCTGCTGCAGCGGTTCTTCGTCCGGGGCATGACCGCAGGGGCGGTCAAGGGCTGACGCGCGGGACCACCGGTTCTCGGGACGGGGTGGGCAGACGTTGCCGACGGCGGCTGCTCGTCGCGGGGACCGGTTCGCCTGCCTCAACGCGGGTTCGCCTGTTTTGAGGCAGGCGAAACCGCCACGGTCACGAACCGCCGCCCTTCCTTCGGTTGAAACGGGCGAAGCAGGGCGGCGATTCGTGCTCGCTCGGGTGCGCGGGTTGGGGGCAGGTGGGGCTGTCCGTCGGGTGAACCCGGTTGTGCGGGCGATCTCCCACTGCGACGGGAGCTGCTGGGGCCTGGCCGGGGGTAGGTTAGGCACACCTGTTTTCAATGGCGTATTCTGGCGGCATCTTAATCGAGCGAGAAGGCGTGCCATGAGTGTCACCCCGAATGTTCGCCGCGACGCGGTGCCCGACCTGTCAGCGATCTCCCTTGCCGAGCGCATGGTGACCGGGAGCGCCAGTTGCTCGCTGACGGCGTGGCGCCTCGACACGCAGTATGACCTCGTCGCCCACGGACTCGCTGTCGGTGGGGAACTCGTCGTCGCCGTGCGGCCGCCGTTGGAGTGCCCGCTCGCGACGTTGCCGCCCGGGACCGGCGTCGAGGTGCGCCTCGACCTCGTGCGCGACTGCTCCGATCCGATGCTCCGCGTGGTCGCGGCTTCCTGCCACCTGCTGGGTGAGCTGACCTTCCTCGACCGCAGTGAATGTGCCCGGCTGCTCCAGGAGGCTGAACTCCCGGAGCGCGTGGCCGAGCTGGCGGGGTTCCCGGGAACCCGGATCGGGGTCGTGACCACCGACCGGGTCCTCGTCCATGATCGACGTGGTGTCACCCCGGTGCCATGGGAGGCCCTCGGAACCCCGCTGGCCGACTTCCCCCGCGACGACTTCGGTCTGCACGACGCCGTCGTCTCCCAGGGGCAGGGACGGCTCGGGATGCTGTGTGACGCCGTGCGGCTCGGCATCGTCCCCGGAACGGCGACGGTGCGTCCGACCGGCAGCCAGGTCTGCGGTCACGTCCTCGACCGAGTGTTCTGCATCGACGTGGACCGTGCCGGGGCCACGCTCATGCGCATCGGAGCGGAGGAGACGGTGACGGCCTTCATCGAGTTCCCGACCTGTCCGACGTGCCCCGAGGCCGTGGGGGAGACCCTCTCGGCGATCGCCTCCGCCATGTGAGGTCTGCGCCCGGGCGGGGTGGTCGTGAGATGCTGACTCCATTGTCAACCGATCACCCGCCGGAGGAACCATGAGTTTCGACGATCCCCGCCTCGCCGTCGTCTACGACATCGACAACCCCGACGGGCCGGATCACGACTTCTACCGGCGCCTGGCCGATGAGACCGGGGCCCGGAGCATCACGGACCTGGGGTGCGGCACCGGCATCCTCACCGTGACCCTGGCCCGGTCGGGACGCGAGGTCACGGGCATCGACCCAGCGCCTGCGATGCTGGAGCAAGCGGGGAACCGGCCCGGTGGGGATCGGGTGACGTGGCTCCTCGGCACCGCAGAGATGATCGCCCCGGAGAGCACGGAGCTCATCCTCATGACCGGCAACGTGGCCATGCACATCATCGGGGATGCGTGGCATGAGACCCTGGGACACATCGCACAGGGACTGCGGCCCGGCGGGGTGCTGGCCTTCGAGAACCGCAATCCCGAGGCCGAGGCGTGGAAACGGTGGAACCACGACCTCGCCGAACGTGACACCCCCGTCGGTCGCCTGCGGGAATCCCTCGTCACCGAGCCGCCCGATCACCGAGGCGTCGTCGTCATGCACTGCCACAACGAGTTCGTCGACGATGGCGCGGTGGTGGACGTCGACATGCCGCTCCAATTCCGCAGCCACGACCAGGTGGTCCGCGACCTGGCCGCGGTCGGACTTCGGGTGGAGGCGACCCACAGCAACTGGGAGCAGCGTCCGTTCACGGGAGGTCCCGACGAACTCCTCATGGTGATCGTCGCTCGCAAGTAGGAGGATTCACCTTTCCTCGCATCCTCGTGGACGCAGCACGGCCGCAGCCCCGGATGGGGACTGCGGCCGGTCGTTGCGTTCAGACGGTTGCCCGTGGGCCTGGGGTCAGCGGGCCTCGAAGGAAGTGCACTTGGCGTCGGCGACCTCGACACCGGCGGCGGTGCACATGAGGTCGGAGTTGTGGACGCACTCGAGACGCTGGCAGGCACCCACGCGGCCGTCAGCGGTGGGAAGGCCGCCGCGGGCGTCCAGCGTGATGAAGGTGGTGCAGGCGGACTTGCCGTCGATGGTCACGGCGAAGGCGGTGCAGCCGCCGTTGTTGAAGGCGCAGTTGGTGGTGGTGCAGGACTTGAGGGCGGTGATGGTTGACATTGTCGGACCTTTCGTCTGGGAGGCATCTGACACCATTGACACTAACCCCGGAACAAGGGGTCCGCAAGCAAGAGAAACCTGACCTGACTAGGGATATCGATGCTCATTGATTGTGTAATCCCGATTGTTTCCGCAGTGTTTTCATCACCTAATTGATGAATCAGCAGGCCAGGTTTCCGAGGTCAGGTCACCCTACAATCCGAGGGCGTCGAGCATGGGCCTGAACTTCGCCAAGGTCTCGGCCAGCTCCGAGGCGGGATCCGAGTCGGCGACGATCCCCGCGCCGGCGTACAGCCGGATCTCGTCGGGCTGGGCCGGGTTGATGTATCCGCCCCTGAGTGCGATGGCCCACTCGCCGTCGCCGGCCGCGTCGACCCAGCCGACGGGACCGGCGTAGCGGCCACGATCCAGGGACTCGCGTTGCGCGATGATGCTCCCCGCCAGGTGGGTGGGAGTGCCGCACACCGCTGCTGACGGGTGGAGGGCCGCGGCGAGGGCGAGGGAGCTCACCTCCGGGTCCGAGACCCCCGTGATGTCCGTCGCGAGATGCATCACGTTCGGCAGGGTGAGCACCGAGGGGGCCTCGGGGACGTTCATGGCCGCGCAGTAGGGTTCCAGGGCCTCGGCGACGGAGGCCACGGCGAACTCGTGCTCCGAGATGTCCTTGCCGCTCGAGGTGAGCTGCCCGATCCGGGAGACCGGGTCGGTGTGGTCGGGGTCGATGGACACCGTACCCGCGAGTACCCGGGAGGTGACGAGCTGGTGCTGTCGACGCACGAGCAGTTCGGGTGTGGCCCCGACGAGCCCGTCGACGAGATAGCTCCACACCATCGGGTATCGCTCGACGAGGCGCCCGAGGATGTGACGCGGGTCGAGGGGGCTGCTGGCGCGCGCCTTCAGGGACCGGGCCAGCACGACCTTCGACACTGAGTCGCTGTGGATGAGCGCCACGACGTCACGGACCAGGTCCTCCCACTCCGCCTCGGGGAGCCCGTCGGGCATGAGTTCCAGCCCGGTGGGCGCCGCCGGGGGTTCCGCGGCCTCGGGGAGATCGAGGCTGGAGCGCCCCTCACTGATGCGGGTCATCCAGGCATGTCCTGCGCGACGACCGATGATGGTCTCCGGCACGACCAGGATGGAGCGGGAGCGGGTGTTCTCCGGGTCGAAGGCGAAGGAACCGATGGCCAGGGGGCCCGTCCCGAAGGCGCCGGGGAGCTCTGAGTCGTGGTCGATGTGGGAGGCGGTCTCCGTCCACCACACGTCAGCGGCGTCGGCGTAGTCCGTCTCGAAGCGCGCGACCTCGCCGAGCGTGACGATCCCCTCCCCCTGGCGGACGAAGGCGGTGGAGTGCTCCGCGTCGAGGAAGCGCAGCAGATCTCCCGGGTCGTCGATGGCGACGGTGGTGGCTCGCAGCCGTTTCGTCGCGAAGTCTGGGGTCACCCGGGGAACGATAGCCGAGGCTGAGCCCGTGCCCGAAGACGGGGTCGTGACCGGGTGTCGCCACGTCTGGGTCCCACGTCGATTAACGACCCATTTCTGTTGCCTAAATCCTTGGTGAAAGGCCTTGTCAGGGGAGATTTCGCGCGTGCTTGGCTTCGGGTCGCGAGAACCAATCCGAGCCCCTAGACTGGCCCTGAAATGCGGGGTTCCCTGTCCCGACCGGACTCAACAGTCAAGGAGTGATGAATGCCGAAGGCGCAAGCCGACGTGGTCGTCGTCGGTGCAGGCCCCGGCGGCTCAGCCGCAGCCGCCAACCTGGCGAGACAGGGACTCGATGTGATCCTGCTCGAGAAGTCGAGGTTCCCCCGGGAGAAGGTGTGTGGCGACGGCTTCACGCCGCGCACCACGCGCGCCCTCGTGAGACTGGGCATCGACACCTCCGAGGAGGCGGGCTGGGTTCACAACCGCGGCCTGCGGATCTACGGCGGACGTGTCGAGCCCTTCCAGCTCGACTGGCCGACCCTCACCGATTTCCCGCCCTACGGTCTCGTGCGCACCCGTGCCGACTTCGACGACATGCTGGCCCGCCACGCCGTGGGCTTCGGTGCCGAGCTCATCGAGGAGGCCAACGTCACCGAGGGCATCGTCGACGACCGGACGGGGCGCATCGTCGGCGTGCGTACCAAGGACGGCGCGGAGTACCGCGCCCCCGTCGTCATCGCCGCCGACGGCAACTCCTCCCGGCTGTCGGTCTCCATGGGGCTCAACAAGCGCGACGACCGCCCCATGGGGGTCGCCTACCGCGCCTACTACCGCTCGGAGACCCGAAGCCATGACGACTACCTCGAGTCCTGGCTGGAACTGTGGGACGGCAAGCCCCGCGAGTCCACCCTCATGCCCGGCTACGGCTGGATCTTCGGGATGGGCGACGGCACCTGCAACGTCGGCCTGGGTGTGCTCAACACCTCGAAGTCGTTCCAGCGCACGGACTACCGCGAACTCATGAAGCGGTGGCTCGACAACACCCCCGAGGAGTGGGGCTTCCGTGAGGAGAACCGCATCGGCCGGATCCAAGGAGCTGCCCTGCCGATGGCGTTCAACCGGCAGCCGGTCTACGGCCGCGGACTGCTGCTCGTCGGCGACGCCGGGGGCATGGTCAACCCCTTCAACGGGGAGGGGATCGCCTACGCCATGGAGTCCGCGGAACTCGCCGCCGACGCGATCGCCGAGGCCAAGGCGCGAGGATTCGGCACCGAGTCCGCCGAGCGGGTGCTCCACGCCTACCGCACGCGGCTCAAGGCCAGCCTCGGCGGCTACTACCGGCTGGGCACCATCTTCGTGAAACTCATCGGCGACCCGCGGATCATGCACCTGTGCACGACCTACGGGCTGCCCCGCAAGACCCTCATGCGATTCGTCATGAAACTGCTCGCGAACCTGACCGACAGTCGCGACGGGGACGCGATGGACCGCATCATCAACGCACTGTGCAAGGTCGCCCCGTCCGCATGACCGGACACGACAGGAGAGGAAGGGACAAGGCATGAACCCCTACATCCCCATCATCGGGATGGTGGTGCTCGCCACCGGATTCGTGGTGGTATCCATGATCCTGAGCGTGCTCGTCGGCCCGGGCAGGTACAACCGCGCCAAGTACGACCAGTACGAGTGCGGCATCCAGCCCACCCCGCAGCCCGTGGGCGGTGGTCGCTTCCCGGTGAAGTACTACGTCATCGCGATGCTCTTCATCATCTTCGACATCGAGATCGTGTTCCTCTACCCGTGGGCCATCACCTACAACCAGCTGGGGATCTTCGGCATCGTGTCGATCCTGCTGTTCATCGTGACCGTGCTGGTCGCCTACTACTACGTCAAGCGCCGCGGCGGCCTCGACTGGGACTGAGAAGGAGTCTGCAATGGGTATCGAGGAGAAACTGCCGAGCGGCATCCTGCTCACCAGCGTCGAGGCCATCTTCGGCTGGGTGCGTCAGGCGTCGTTCTGGCCCGTCACGATGGGTCTGGCCTGCTGCGCCATCGAGATGATGGCCTACGGCACCCCGCGGTACGACGCGGGTCGCTGGGGGCAGGAGGTCTTCCGCGCCTCGCCGCGTCAGGCCGACCTCATGATCGTCTCCGGGCGACTGTCGAACAAGATGGCCCCCATCGTGCGCCAGGTCTACGACCAGATGCCGAACCCGAAGTGGGTCATCTCGATGGGCGCCTGCGCCTCGTCGGGCGGCATGTTCAACAACTACGCCATCGTCCAGGGCGTCGACCACGTCGTGCCCGTGGACATGTACGTCCCCGGCTGCCCGCCCCGCCCCGACATGCTCATCGACGCCATGTTCAAGCTGCGCAAGCAGGTGTTCAAGCACCCGATCGGCCCCAACGAGGCCGCGGCCATCGCCGCCCGCGAGGCCGCAGCCCTCGAGGCCCCCGCCACCCACGAGTTGAAGGGACTCATGCGATGAGCGAGACCCCCGGCGAGCTGACCCCGCAGGCCGACGTCCCCACCGCCCCCGTGTTCCAGACGAAGTCCGGCATGTGGAGCCGCGGCTCCGGCGACACCTCCGGCTACGGCCGCATCCAGCGTCAGGTCTCGATGCCCGGGCTGACCGAGGGGCCGTTCGGCGAGCCCTTCGACGCCGTCCACGCCAGGGCCAAGGAGCTGCTGCCGTTCCTCGACGGCGGGCTCGTGCTGTTCGACCGCGGCGAGTTCACCATCTTCGTGCCCCGGGAACACCTGCTGGAGACCGTCAGGGCCTTCCGAGACGACGCCCACCTGCGCTTCGAGATCTGCGTCTCCGTCAGCGGGGTCCACTACCCGGAGCAGACCGGTGCCGAACTGCACGTCGTCTACCACCTGCTGTCGATCACCCACAACCGGCGGCTGCGCCTCGAGGTCACGTGCCCCGACGGCGACGCCCGCATCCCCTCCATCGTCGCCACCTACCCGATGGCCGACTGGCACGAGCGTGAGACCTGGGACATGTTCGGTGTGATCTTCGACGGTCATCCGGGTCTGACCCGCATCCTCATGCCCGACGACTGGGTGGGCCACCCCCAGCGCAAGGACTACCCGCTGGGCGGCATCGACATCCAGTACAAGGGCGCCACCGTGCCCGCCCCCGATCAGCGGAGGACGTACAACTGATGAGCAACGACATCTTCGGCACCGACGTCGAGGCCGACCGCGTCTACCTGGCGCAGGGCGGCGACTGGGGTCAGATCGCGGCCGAGCAGGCCGAGCGCGGCGACGAGGTCATCGTCGTCAACATGGGTCCGCAGCACCCGTCGACGCACGGTGTGCTCCGTCTCATCCTCGAGATGGACGGGGAGACGGTCACCCACATCCGCCCCGGCATCGGCTTCCTCCACACCGGCATCGAGAAGAACATGGAGTTCAAGACGTGGACCCAGGGCGTGGCCTTCTGCACCCGCATGGACTACGTCGCCCCGCTTTTCAACGAGGCCGTGTACTGCCTTGCCGTCGAGAAACTCCTCGGCATCACCGACGACATCCCGGAGCGGGCCAGCGTCATCCGGGTGCTCATGATGGAGCTGAACCGGATCGCGTCCCACCTGGTGGCCATGGGCACCGGCGGCATGGAGATCGGCGCGCTGACGGTGATGACCATCGCGTTCCGTGAGCGCGAGATGATCCTCGACTTCTTCGAGGCCATCTCCGGCACCCGCATGAACCACGCCTTCATCCGCCCCGGTGGCGTCGCCTGCGATCTCCCCGAGGGCGGCATCGACCAGCTGCGTGACATCGTGAAGTGGCTGCGCAAGCACCTGCCCGAGTACGAGATCTTCTGCAACGAGAACCCCATCTTCAAGCTCCGCATGGAGAACGTCGCGAAGATGGACCTCACCGCCTGCATGATGATGGGCGTCACCGGCCCCATCCTCCGCTCCACCGGCTTCGACTGGGACCTGCGCAAGACGCAGCCCTACTGCGGCTACGAGACCTACGACTTCAAGTCGATCACCTGGGACACCCAGGACGCCTACGGCCGGTTCCGCATCCGCATCGCGGAGTGCTGGGAGTCGCTGAAGATCGTCGAGCAGTGCATCGAGCGGCTCGAGAGGACGCAGGGTCAGCCCGTCATGGTGGGCGACAAGAAGATCGCCTGGCCGGCGTCGCTGTCACTCGGCCCCGACGGTCAGGGCAACAGCTTCGAGCACGTCAAGCACATCATGGGTGAGTCCATGGAGGCCCTCATCCACCACTTCAAGATCGTCACGGAGGGCTTCAAGGTCCCCGTCGGTCAGGTGTACCAGGCCATCGAGTCCCCCAAGGGTGAGCTCGGTTGCCATCTCGTCTCCGACGGCGGCACCCGCCCCTACCGCGCGCACTTCCGCGATCCCGGCTTCAACCATCTGCAGTCCGTGCCCATGATGTGCGAGGGATCCATGATCTCCGACGTCGTCGTGGCCGTGGCCAGCATCGACCCAGTGCTTGGAGGTGTCGACCGATGAGCGGTCACTTCACCCACGACTTCCCCGAGTCCGGCTCCGTCGACTACTCGGACCAGTCGACGAACCTCGACGCCACCGCCGAGGCGGAGCTCCGCGAACTCGCCTCGCGCTACCCGCAGCCCCGTTCCGCGCTGCTGCCGATGCTGCACCTCGTGCAGTCCTACGACGGTCGCATCAGCCCGCGCGGCATCGAGCTGTGCGCCGAGATCCTGGACATCACCACCGCCCAGGTCTCCGGTGTGGCCACCTTCTACACCATGTACAAGCGCAAGCCCGCCGGGCACAACCACCTCGGGGTGTGCACGACGGCGCTGTGTGCCGTCATGGGTGGCGACATCCTCCTGGAGCGTGCCAAGCAGCGACTCGGGATCGACGAGGGTCAGACGACCCCCTGCGGGAAGGTCTCCCTGGAGCGCCTCGAGTGCAACGCGGCGTGCGACTACGCCCCCGTCGCCATGGTCAACTGGGAGTTCTTCGACGACATGACGCCGGAGAAGATGGACGAGCTCATCGAGAAGCTCATGAACGGCGAGCCGGTCGTCTCCCCGCGTGGCGCCACCATCACGTCGTGGCGTGAGGCCGAGCGCGTCCTCGCCGGGTTCCCCGACGGTCGCGCCGACGAGGGCCCCTCGGCGGGTCACGCCTCCCGGCTCGGCCGTGAGATCGCCGAGGAGCGCGGCTGGACCGCGCCGGACCCGGCCAACCTCCCCACCCCGGAGCCCAAGGAGGAGACGAAGTGACCGATCTGCTCACCCCCGTGCTGAGCGAGCACTGGGGTCACGAACGCTCCTGGAAGCTGGGGCGCTACGAGGCGGCCGGAGGCTACCGGGCGCTGCGCAAGGCCCTCCAGATGTCCCAGACGGACCTCATCGAGCTGGTCAAGGAGGCAGGGCTGAGGGGCCGTGGCGGCGCAGGCTTCCCGACGGGCATGAAGTGGAGCTTCGTCCCGCAGGACAACCCGAACCCGAAGTACCTCGTGGTCAACGCCGACGAGTCGGAGCCGGGCACCTGCAAGGACATGCCGCTCATGATGGCCTCGCCACACACCCTCGTGGAGGGCGTGCTCATCTCGGCCTACGCCATCGGCTCCCACCAGGCCTTCATCTACTGCCGCGGCGAGGTGCTCCACGTCATCCGCAGGCTCCAGCAGGCCGTCAAGGAGGCCTACGAGGCCGGGTACGCGGGCAGGAACGTGCTGGGCTCCGGCTACGACATCGACGTGATCGTCCACGCCGGTGCCGGCGCCTACATCTGCGGTGAGGAGACCGCACTGCTCGACTCCCTGGAGGGTCGACGCGGCCAGCCCAGGCTCCGCCCGCCGTTCCCCGCCGTCGCCGGTCTCTACGCCTCGCCGACCGTCATCAACAACGTCGAGTCGATCGCGTCGGTGCCGTGCATCGTCGCGAACGGGGCCGCGTGGTTCCAGGCGATGGGCACGGAGAAGTCGAAGGGGATGACCATCTACTCCCTCTCCGGCCACGTCGCGAGGCCCGGCCAGTTCGAGGCCCCCATGGGCATCACCCTGCGGCAGCTGCTCGAGCTGAGCGGCGGCATGCGCGCGGGCCACGAACTGAAGTTCTTCACCCCCGGCGGGTCCTCCACCCCGATCCTCACCGCCGAGCACCTCGACGTGCCCCTCGACTACGAGGGCATGGCCTCGGTCGGCACGATGCTCGGCACGAAGGCCCTCCAGGTCTTCGACGAGACGACCTCGGTGGTGCGCACGACGCTGCGCTGGGTCGAGTTCTACAAGCACGAGTCCTGCGGCAAGTGCACCCCCTGCCGTGAGGGCTCCTGGTGGCTGGTCCAGCTGCTCATGAAGTTCGAGAAGGGCGAGGCCGCCGAGGGCGACGTCGACAAGCTCCTCGACATCTGCGACAACATCGGCGGGCGTTCCTTCTGCGCGCTGGCCGACGGTGCCGTCGCGTGCGTGACCAGCGCGGTCAAGCACTTCCGCGAGGAGTTCGAGCAGGGATACCACACCCCCGCCTGGGAACTGTTCCCCTACGAGAAGAGCGCGCTGTTCGCGACTGAAGGAGGTGTCCGGTGAGCCAGACCCCCGGCGCACAGGCCGTGCCCAACCCTGAGCTCGTCACGCTGACGATCGACGACGTGGCGGTGAGCGTTCCGAAGGGGACCCTCATCATCCGGGCCGCGGAGATGATCGGCACCGCGATCCCGCGGTTCTGCGACCACCCGCTGCTCGATCCCGTCGGCGCCTGCCGTCAGTGCCTCGTCGACATCCCCGACGCGGGCAACGGTCGCGGGTTCCCCAAGCCCCAGGCCTCCTGCACCATGCCGGTGGCCGAGGGCATGGTGGTGCGGACCCAGAAGACCTCCCCGGTGGCGGAGAAGGCGCAGCGCGGCATGCTCGAGCTGCTGCTCATCAACCACCCGCTGGACTGCCCCATCTGTGACAAGGGCGGCGAGTGCCCGCTGCAGAACCAGGCCCTCAGCAACGGGCCCGGCGAGTCCCGTTACGGCGGGGTGAAGCGGACCTTCCCGAAGCCGGTCCACGTGTCCGCCCAGATCCTGCTCGACCGGGAACGCTGCGTGCTGTGCGCCCGCTGCACCCGGTTCTCCGAGCAGATCTCCGGCGACCCCTTCATCGCCCTCGTCGAGCGAGGGGCGCTGCAGCAGATCGGCACCTACGAGCAGGACCCGTACGACTCGTACTTCTCCGGAAACGTCGTGCAGATCTGCCCCGTCGGCGCCCTCACCTCGGCCGCCTACCGCTTCCAGGCGCGCCCCTTCGACCTCAAGTCCACCCCCAGCTCGTGCAGCCACTGCGCGGGTGGCTGCGACATCCGCGTCGACCACCGGCACCACCAGGTCAAGCGCATCCAGGCAGGTGACAACCCGGAGGTCAACGAGGAGTGGCTGTGTGACAAGGGCCGCTTCGCCTTCGTCTCCGGACGCGGCGACGACCGCATCACCCGGCCGCTGGTCCGCCGCGACGGCAGGCTCGAGGTGGCGTCCTGGCCTGAGGCCATCGACGCCGCCGTCGCCGGGCTCAAGGCCGCGGGCACCGCGGTCGGGGTCCAGACCGGCGGCCGCCTGACGGTGGAGAACGCCTACGGCTACTCGCGGTTCGCGCGTATGGTCCTCGGCACGAACAACATCGACTTCCGTGCCCGGGCCGCCAGCGACGAGGAGTCCCAGTTCATCGCCTCCCGCGTCGCGGGCAAGGGCATGGACGTCACCTACACGGATCTGGAGCGGGCCGGGCACGTCGTGCTCGTCAGCTTCGAACCCGAGGACGAGACCTCCGTGATGTTCCTGCGGCTGCGCAAGGGCGTCAGGAAGCACGGCCTCAAGGTCACCACCCTCGCCCCGTTCGCGTCGCGTGGCTCCGAGAAGCTGGGTGCCACCCTCGTCCCCGTCGCCCCCGGCGGCGAGGCCGCGGCGCTGGCCGGGCTGGAGCTGGGGGAGGGCGCCATCATCCTCGTCGGTGAACGCGCCGCCGCGCAGCCGGGCCTCCTCAGCGCCGTGGCCGCCAAGGCCGACCGGACGGGAGCCCGACTGGCCTGGATACCGCGTCGCGCGGGCGACATGGGTGCCATCGCCGTCGGCTGCCTGCCGCACCTGCTGCCCGGTGGCCGCCCCGTCGCGGACGCCGCGGCCCGGGTGGACATCGCCGCCGCGTGGGGGGTCGATTCGCTGCCGACGGAGCCCGGCCTCAGCGCCGCCCGCCAGTTCGAGGCGGCGATCCGAGGGGACCTGAAGGCCTTCGTCCTCGCCGGCGTCGACCCGATCGACATCCCCGGCTCCGCCACCGTGCTGGAGGCCCTGGAGCGGACCTTCGTCGTGCAGGTCACCACCCGCAGCAACGCTGCGACCGAGCACGCGGACGTCGTCTTCCCGACCTGCCTGATCGAGGAACAGGCCGGGCACTTCCTCAACTGGGAGCAGCGGATCCGCCCGGTCCGGCTCGTCAACGAGGGCACCCGCAACGCCATGACCGACCTCAGGATCATCGCCGCACTGTCCGACGCGATGGGCCGCGACCTCGGGGTGCGCACCACCGCCGAGGCCTGGGCCGACTACTCCGAGCTCGGGGTCTGGGACGGGGCCAGGGGTCTTGACCCGATCGTGTCCGCCCCCGGCGTCACCGACGGCCTCGTCGTCGCCTCCTGGCGTGAGGCCCTGGACGCGGCCATGGGCAACGACTTCGAGGTCGCGCTGCGCCGAACCGCCCGTCCGGCCGTCGCCCGGCTGTCCCGGGCCACGGCCACCCGTCACGGCGTCGGCGAGGTGTGCCGTGTCATCTCCGCGACGGGGGAGCAGCTGCTGCCCGTCGAGATCACCGACATGGTCGACGATGTGGTGTGGGTCCCCATGAACCCGGGTGAGCCCGGCCACCTCGACGTGACCCCCGGATCCCTGGTGACGGTCGCCGCCGTCGCCACCGACGAAGGAGATCAGGCATGAACGTGTTCTTCCAGGATCCCTGGTGGCTCATCCTCATCAAGGTGCTCGCCCTCTTCGTGATCCTGCTGCTCTGGACGATCTTCAACGTCTGGTACGAGCGGCGGCTCGTGGCGAAGATGCAGCACCGGCTGGGCCCCATCATGAACGGCCCCTTCGGTCTCGGGCAGGCACTGGCCGACGGCGCGAAGCTGATCGCCAAAGAGGACTTCCGGCCCACCCACACCGACAAGTGGGTGTTCAACCTGGCCCCGATCCTCACGGGCATGGCCGCCTTCACCACCTGGACGGTGCTCCCGTTCGGCGGTGAGGTGACGATCTTCGGGCACGTCACCCGCCTTCAGGTCACCGACCTGCCCGTCGCGGTGCTGTTCGTCATCGCCATCGCCTCCATCGGCATCTACGGCATCGTGCTGGCCGGATGGGCGTCGAACTCGACGTACTCCTTCCTCGGCGCCATGCGGTCGTCGGCGCAGATGATCTCCTACGAGATCGCGATGGGTCTGTCCATCGTCGCGGTGTTCCTCATGACCGGCACGATGTCGACCCACGGGATCGTCGAGGCCCAGCGCGCGCCGATCATCTTCCAGAACCCGTTCAACAACGCCCAGCAGTTCGACATCGGCCTCATGGGTTGGTACGCCCTGCTGCTGTTCCCGTCCTTCATCATCTACGGCATCGCGATGGTGGGCGAGACCAACCGCGCCCCCTTCGACCTGCCCGAGTGCGAGTCCGAGCTGGTCTCCGGCTACCTCACCGAGTACTCCGGCTTCCGCTACGCCATGTTCTTCCTCGCGGAGTACATCAACATGGCCACCGTCTCGGCGGTGTGTGCGACGCTGTTCCTCGGCGGGTACCTGCCGTTCTGGCCGCTCAACCTCATCCCCGGCATGGACAACCCGTGGCTCGGCCCGATCTGGTTCATCCTCAAGGTCCAGCTGCTGTTCTCGGTGTTCGTGTGGCTGCGCGGTACGCTGCCGCGGTTCCGCTACGACCAGTTCATGGACCTCGGCTGGAAGCGCCTCATCCCCATCTCGATCCTGTGGATCATGATGGTGGCGGTGGCGCCCAGGTACTCGCTCGGGCTGTCGGTCGCGCTCATCGCGATCCTCATCGCCTTCGCGCCGCGGAAGCGTGAGCCGGAACGGGTGGCCCCCGTCGACCCGGCCGTGCCCTTCGATCCCTTCGCCGGCGGTTATCCCGTGCCGCCGCGTCCCGGGCAGGTGTTGCCCGAGTTCGCCGGGGTGGTGAAGGTCGAGGCCCAGCCGTCCACCGTCAACACAGAGGAGAAGTGATGGGAATCCTTGACCCGTGGGCCGGATTCGGCATCACCTTCAAGACGATCTTCCGCAAGACCTTCACGCAGGGCTACCCGCGCAAGGGCAAGGAGAAGGTCACGCTGCCGCGCTTCCACGGCCGGCACCAGCTCAACCGCTGGCCGGACGGGCTGGAGAAGTGCGTCGGCTGTGAGCTGTGCGCCTGGGCCTGCCCCGCCGACGCGATCTACGTGGAGGGGGCCGACAACACCGAGGAGGCGCGTTACTCCCCCGGTGAGCGGTTCGGTCACGTCTACCAGATCAACTACCTGCGCTGCATCTTCTGCGGCATGTGCATCGAGGCGTGCCCGACACGGGCCCTCACCATGACCAACGAGTTCAAGATCGCGGACACCGGACGCGACAAGCTCATCTACGAGAAGCAGGATCTCCTCGCCCCGCTGGTCGCCGGGATGGAGCAGCCGCCCCATCCGCGTCGACTCGGCGACGACGAGAAGGCCTACTTCCTGGGGCTGCCTCCCACCGGCCAGCCCGACACCCGCACGGCACCGGCCAAAGGAGCGGCGAAATGATTGAACTGCCCGCACTGACGGGCGACCTGCTCGCCTTCGTGGTGTGCGCGCCCATCATGGTGCTGCTCGCCATCGGCATCGTCGTGGCCCGCAAGCCCGTCCACTCGGCCCTGTGCATGGCCGGGGTCATGGTCGGGCTGGCGATCATGTACGCCGCCCAGGACGCCCCGTTCCTGTTCGTTGTGCAGATCATCGTCTACACGGGCGCGATCCTCATGCTGTTCCTGTTCGTCGTCATGCTCATCGGCGTCGACACCCGCGACTCGGTGCGGGAGACCCTCAAGGGACAGCGGGTTCTCGGCATCCTGGGGGCGGTCGGATTGGCGGCCCTCATCTTCCTTGCGGTCGGGCAGGCTGTCTTCCCGGCCGATCCTGCCGGGGTCGCGCTGGCCAACGCCGAGCACGGCGGCAACACCCAGGGCGTGGCGGCGCTGCTGTTCACCCGCTACGTCGTGCTGCTGGAGGCCACGTCCGCGCTGCTCATCACCGCGGCGGTCGGGGCCATGGTGCTGGCCCACGGTGAGAAGCTGCGCGAGGTCAAGCGCCAGCCGCAGCTGATGAGCGAGCGCATCCAGCGCTACGCCGCCGACGGGGTCCACCCCGGACCCGACCCGAACTCCGGCGTCTACGCGCGCACCAACGCCATCTCGGCCCCCGCGCTGCTGCCGGACGGCACCGTGGCGGAGAACTCCGTCAGCCAGACCCTCACCTCGCGTGGGGCCGTCGTGGCCGTCGCCGACCTGCGCACCCCGACCGTCGGCGCCTTCGCCGACATCGAGCGGGTCAACCGGGAACTGGAAGGAGAGGTCAAGTGAGCACCCAGGCCTACCTGATGCTGGCCGTCGCGCTGTTCGTCGTCGGCGCCCTCGGTTTCCTGCTGCGACGCAACGCCCTCATCGCGTTCATGAGCGTCGAGCTCATGCTCAATGCCGCGAACCTCGCGTTCGTGACCTTCGCCCGCCAGCACGGCGGCCTCGACGGTCAGGTCGCGACCTTCTTCGTCATGGTGGTGGCAGCCGCTGAGGTCGTCGTCGGTCTCGCCATCATCGTCGCCATCTATCGGGCGCGCCGTTCGGCCTCGGTCGACGACGCCAGCCTGCTGAAGTTCTAAGGGGTCAGCGTGACTTTCCTGGAAACTGTCTCTGCGGTTCCCGCCACCGGCCTGTTCAGCGTGGCCTGGCTCCTCATCGCGATCCCGTTGGCGGGTGCGGCCATCCTGCTGCTGCTCGGCAGGGTCTCCGACGCGTGGGGCCACTGGCTGGGCACTGCGGCCTCGGTGGCCTCCTTCGTCGTCGGCCTGATGCTCTTCCTGGCGATGCTCTCGGCGGATGAGGGCCAGCGTGCCGTCAACGTCCCGGTCTACGAATGGATCGCGACGGGGGCGTGGAGCGTCAAGTTCGGTTTGCTGGTGGATCAGCTGTCGATCCTCTTCGTGCTGCTCATCACGGGTGTCGGGTCGCTGATCCACATCTACTCGATCGGCTACATGGCCCATGACGAGCGTCGCCGCCGGTTCTTCGCCTACCTGAACCTGTTCGTCGCCGCCATGCTCACCCTGGTGCTCGCCGACAACTACCTCGTGCTCTTCCTCGGCTGGGAGGGCGTGGGTCTGGCCTCGTACCTGCTCATCTCCTTCTGGCAGCACAAGCCCTCGGCGGCTGCCGCGGGACGCAAGGCCTTCGTGGTCAACCGGGTTGGTGATCTCGGGATGGCGATGGCCATTTTCACCATGCTGTCGCTCTTCGGGTCGGTGGCCTTCGCTGACGTCAACGCCGGTGCCGCGTCGCTGACCCCCTTCTGGGCCACCCTGCTGGGCTGCCTGCTGCTGCTCGGCGCGTGCGGCAAGTCCGCCCAGGTGCCGCTGCACACGTGGCTCCTCGACGCCATGGAGGGCCCGACCCCGGTGTCGGCACTCATCCACGCGGCGACGATGGTCACGGCGGGCGTCTACCTCATCGTGCGCAGCCACGCCATCTTCGCGGTGAGCGAGGTCGCGACCCTGGCCGTCGCGATCGTCGGTGTGGTCACCCTGCTCGCCGGTGCCTGGGTCGGTTCCGCCAAGGACGACATCAAGAAGGTGCTGGCCGGCTCGACCATGTCCCAGATCGGCTACATGATGCTCGCCGCGGGTCTTGGCCCGGCGGGGGCGGCCTTCGCGATCTTCCACCTCATCACCCACGGCTTCTTCAAGGCCAACATGTTCCTCGGTGCCGGTTCGGTCATGCACGGCATGAACGACGACGTCGACATGCGCCACTACGGGGCGCTGGCCAAGGCGATGCGGGTGACGTTCCTGACGTTCGCGATGGGCTACCTCGCCATCATCGGTTTCCCGTTCACCGCGGGCTTCTACTCCAAGGACCACATCATCGAGACCGCCTTCCACCAGAACGTGGTGCTCGGGGTGCTGGCCCTCATCGGCGCGGGCGTCACCGCGTACTACATGACGCGCCTGATGATGATGACGTTCTTCGGGCGGGCCCGCTGGGACGACGACGTGCACCCGCACGAGTCGCCGGCGGTGATGACGATCCCGCTCGTGGTGCTGGCGGTCCTGTCGCTCGGGGCCGGTCTGGTCATGAACAACTGGATTCAGGGCTGGCTGGCCCCCGCCACCGGTTCGCACCCGCATGAGACGAGCCTGCTGGCCTTCACGCCTGTCGGGATCGCGGCCCTCGGGGTCGTCGCGGTCGGCGTCGCCATCGGATGGTTCCTCCACAAGGACGGCATCCCCCGCGAGGCGCCGCAGACCCGCAACCCGCTGGTCCTGGCCTCCCGCAACGACCTGTACGGCGACCAGATGAACCAGTGGCTCGTCGTCGGACCCGTCTCCGGCGCCGCCCAGGTACTGGCCGTGGCCGATCACGGGGTGGTCGACGGTGCCGTCCGCGGTTCCGGAGCGCTCTCGCTCGGCCTCGCCGGGTGGCTCCGCAGGACGCAGAACGGCTACTCCCGCTCCTACGGCGTGATCCTCACGATCGGCGTCGTGGTGATCGGCCTCATCGCTCTCGTCGGGCAGCTGGTCTGAGGAAGGAACTGGCGTGATCTATTCAATTCCGCTCCTGAGCATCCTCGTGGTGCTCCCGCTCGTCGGGGCCGCCGTCGTGGCCTTCCTCAAGGGCACGACCGCCAAGTTCGTCGGTCTCGGCGTGGCCCTGGGAACGACCGTGCTGGGCGTGCTGGCGTTCATCGTCTCCCGCGGCACCCCGCTCGTCGAGAAGGTGACGTGGATCCGGGCGATCGGTGCGCACTGGGCCCTCGACCTCGACCCGATGGCCGCGATCATGGTGCTGCTCACCGTGATCCTCACCCCCGTCGTGCTGCTGGCCGAGTGGCAGGTCGGCGAGAAGGAGGGGGCCCGGTGGAGCACCGGCACCTTCTTCGCGCTCGCCTTGACTCTCGAGGCCTTCGCCCTGGCGGTGTTCATGGCCAGCGACCTGCTGGTCTTCTACATCATGTTCGAGGCGACGCTCATCCCGATGTACTTCATGATCTCCGGCTGGGGCGGCGAGAACCGCACCCGGGCGGCCGTGAAGTTCCTGCTGTTCTCGCTCGCCGGTGGTCTGGTCATGCTGTTCGGCGTGGCCGGGGTGTGGGCGGCCTCCGCCGGTGCCGGGACGCCGAGCTTCCTGCTCTCGGACCTGGCCGCGTTGAACCTCGACTCCGGGGTGGGGCGGTGGCTGTT
This sequence comes from Arachnia propionica, assembly GCF_003932785.1. Taxonomy (GTDB): domain Bacteria; phylum Actinomycetota; class Actinomycetes; order Propionibacteriales; family Propionibacteriaceae; genus Arachnia; species Arachnia propionica_B. The sequence continues at coordinate 101,969 of NZ_RQYT01000010.1, forward strand.
CGTCGCCTTCTTCTTCGCCTTCGCGGTGAAGGCGCCGATGGTCGGTCTCCACACCTGGTTACCCGACACGGCCGAGCAGGCGGCTCCGGGCGCGTCGACGATGCTCGTCGGCATCCTCGACAAGATCGGCACCTTCGGCATGATCAAGGTCTGCCTCATGGTCTTCCCGGAGGCCTCCGCCTGGGCCACCCCCGTGATCCTCGTGTGGGCGATCGTGTCCATGATCTACGGGGCGCTCATGGCGCTGAGCAGCCCGGACCTGCTGCGTTTCGTGTCCTACACCTCCGTCAGCCACTTCGGTTTCATGGTCTTCGGCGTCTTCGCCCTGACCACGCAGTCGCTCACCGGTTCGGTGTTCTACATGCTCAACCACGGCTTCTCCACGGCTGCGCTGTTCCTGGTCGTCGGCTTCCTCATCTCCCGCCGCGGCTCGGCGAACGTCGATGCCTTCGGCGGGGTGCAGCGGACCGCGCCGGTGCTCGCGGGTGTGTTCCTCGCCTCCGGGTTGTCGGCCCTGGCCCTGCCCGGTATGTCCAGCTTCATCTCGGAGTTCCTGGTCATGGCCGGTTCGTGGCAGCGGTACCCGGTCCACACAGCGGTCATCACCGTCGGCATGGTGCTGGCTGCCGCCTACGTGCTGACCGTCTACAAGAAGACGATGACCGGCCCGGTCACCGATGAGGTCGCCGAGAAGGTGAGCCGGGACCTCGACCTCAGGGAGCGATTCGTCATCGTGCCCCTGCTGGCCCTCTTGATCGTCCTCGGTTTCTTCCCGAAGCCGGTGCTCGACGTCGCCGACGCTGCCGCTGAGCACGTCATGACGACGCTCGGAGTCTCCGATCCCGCCCCCGCCATCCAGGAGAACTGATGAGCCTGCTTGAGATCACCTTCCCTGCGCTGGAGTGGTTGCTCGAAGCGCCCCTGATCGCGTTGATCGTCGGCGCGACCCTCGGTGTCGTCGCGGAGGCCTTCGTGCCCCGGCGGGCGCGGTTCGTCACCCAGGTGGGGCTGGCCGTCGTGACGGTCCTCACCGCCCTCGGGCTGACGATCCACAACTGGAGTCAGAAGTCGATCGAGCTGGTGGCGGAGGGAACCTTCGCCATGGACGGTCCGGCCTACTTCTTCTGGACGCTGCTGCTCGTGGTGGGGCTCGGCGGTGTGGCCCTGTTCGCTGAACGGGCCGTCGCCGGCGGGGTGTCGGCCTTCGCCGCCTCCGCCGCCACGGTGCCCGGTTCGCCGCTGGAACGTGAGGCGGAGGCCCAGAAGCGTGAGCACACCGAGGTCTTCCCGCTGCTGCTGTTCTCGCTGTTCGGCATGCTCATGTTCGCCGCCGCGAACGACCTCCTCACGCTGTTCGTCGCGCTCGAGGTGTTCTCGCTGCCGCTGTACCTGCTGTCCGGCATGGCTCGTCGTCGTCGCTGGATCAGCCAGGAGGCCGCGCTGAAGTACTTCCTGCTCGGCGCCTTCAGCTCCGCCTTCTTCCTCTTCGGCGTGGCGCTGCTGTACGGCTACGCGGGGTCCTTCACCTACGGCAGGATCGCCGAGGCGATCGCGTTGGGTCAGGCGCCGTGGCCGCTGCTGCTGGCGGGGCTGGTCATGCTCGCCACCGGTCTGCTGTTCAAGGTGGGTGCGGTGCCGTTCCACTCGTGGACGCCCGACGTCTACACCGGCGCCCCGACGCCCGTGACCGGTTTCATGGCCATCGCCACGAAGACGACCGCGGTGGCGGCGCTGCTGCGTGTCTTCTACGTCGCCCTCGGTGCCGCCCGCTGGGACTGGCAGCCCATCTTCGCGACCATCGCGGTGGCGACGATGGCGGTCGGTGCCTTCATCGGTCTGGTCCAGAACGACATCAAGCGCCTGCTGGCCTACTCGTCGATCGCCCACGCGGGCTTCATCCTCGCGGGCGTGGTGGGGGTGCAGACCCCCGGTGACGGGGTGGCGGTGGCCTCGGTGCCCGCCATCGGCTTCTACCTGCTGGCCTACGGTCTCGCCACGCTCGGCGCGTTCGCCATCATCACGATGGTGAGGCGTTCCGGCGGTGAGGCGAACTCCTTGGCGGCTTGGCAGGGGATCGGGCGCACCAACCCGTTGGTGGCCGCAGCCATGACCCTGTTCATGCTGAGCTTCGCCGGCATCCCGCTGACCGCGGGCTTCGTCGGCAAGCTCCTGGTGTTCTCAGCGGCGTGGACCGGCGGCTACGGCTGGCTCGTCTTCATCGCCATCCTCGCCAGCCTGGTCACGGCCTTCTTCTACCTGAAGGTTGTCGTGGCGATGTGGTTCCAGGAGCCGGAGACCGGTGAGCAGGGCCAGGTGGCGGCCCCGTCCGCGTGGACGTGGACGCTGCTGGGGGTCACCGCGGTGGGCACGGTTTTCCTCGGTCTGGTCCCGGGTGGCATTCTTGATCTCGCGGCCTCTGCCGCGCAGTTCATTCGCTGACGGGAGTCACCTTGGTTGAGTTCGAAGCCCTGGCCGGCCGCTTCGAGGAGGAACTGAGACGTGTCGCCGTCGCGGACTCCCCGTTCGTGACGGAGGCCGCGACGCACCTCATCTCCGCGGGCGGGAAGCGGTTTCGACCGATGCTCGTGTTCCTGGCCTCGCGGTTCGGACCGGAGACGGACGAGGAGCGGCTGCTGAAGGCCGCCCTCGTGATGGAGCTCACCCATGTGGCGAGCCTGTACCACGACGACGTCATGGACGAGGCCGATGTGCGGCGCGCCGCACCGTCGGCGAACTCTCGCTGGGGCAACTCGGTGGCGATCCTCGCCGGGGACTACCTGTTCGCGAAGGCGTCGATCCTGGTGGCCGACCTCGGCACCGACTACGTGCGGTTGCAGGCCGAGACCTTCACCCGGCTGGTGCAGGGGCAGATCAACGAGACCCGCGGCCCGCAGGTGGGGGAGGGGCGCCTGGAGCACTACCTCCAGGTGCTGGCCGACAAGACCGGCTCCCTCATCGCGGCCTCCGCACTGTTCGGGGCGATGGTCGCGGGTGCCCCCGTCGAGGTGCAGCAGGCGCTGGCCGCCTACGGGGAGGAGGTCGGGCTGGTGTTCCAGCTGAGCGACGATCTCATCGACATCACCTCCGATGTCACCGGCAAGACGCCGGGGACTGATCTGCGGGAGGGGGTGCCGACGTTGCCGACCCTGCTGCTGGAGGCTTCGGACGATCCCGCCGACGACCAGCTGAAGGGTCTCCTCGCCGGTGACCTGTCCAGCGACGAGGCCCTCGCGCGGGCCCTGGCGGCCCTGCGGGCCCACCGGGTGATCGATGAGGCGAGGGCGGAGGTCCGTCGCCGGGCGGGGATCGCCAAGGCGCACCTCACCCCACTGCCGGAGGGGGACGCCAAGGATCTTCTGGTCAAGATCTGCGACGATCTCGTGGACCGTTCCTCCTGATCCGCCGGGGCATCAGATCAACAGTTCGACGGCCTCACCGTTCCAGCGGAGTCGGGCACGGTCGTCGACCTTGAAGACCCCGGTCCGGACGCTGCCCGACGGCAGCACGTTGACGAACTGGTAGCGGATCCGCACGGCGCCGTGTCGGAGCGCCTGCAGGAATCCGGGGCACTGGTGGGATGCCATGAGCTCTGCGAAGGCGGAGGCGAGCCGGGGGTCACGACCGCTGAGGATGATGTCCTGGAGGTAGGCGAAGCTGCCCTGCTCGAACTGCCCGTAGGCCTCGAGGCGGTAGTCCTCACCGGCCTTGGTCTCCTGGAAGACGACCTCGTTGTCGAGGTGCGGCGGTACCCGGTGGGAGACCGGTTCGACGTCGGGGCCGCCGATGGCCACCTGGTTGAACCGTCCCGGTGGGGAGGGGTGGTGGTCGTCGGCCGAGGCGCCGGCATGCCCCAGGATCACGCGGTATCCCTGGTCCTGGAGCACGAGCTGCCCTCCGCGGTCGGCGGCCCACCGTTCCATGCGCTCCAGGGCGAGCTCGGCCTCCTGGGCCTCGACGAGTCGCTCCAGATGCTGCTGCACCTCGGCCCGTTCGGCCGGGCTGAGTTCGGCATGGGTGAGCGCGTGGTGCAACGCGGCGATGTGCTGGCTGTAATCCATGGCCATCTCCTCATGACTCAGGCGGCGGTGGTGACCAGTGTGTCTCCCACCCTACGCCAGCGGCCCCACCGCGCGCGCCCCGTCCACCAAACCCAGCATTATGTCATTTTAGTGGATTTCTGGGGTTGGAGCCCCAATAATCCATAACTTTGGGTGCAGATCCCGGGGATCAGGGGGGTCACTTTGATACTGCGAATGCCGGTAATCAGCCCGGGGGGTGACTGTCGACGGGAATCATTTTCTGAGGATCCACATCGCTTTCGCACATTTGGCAAGATAGATGATGAAGATGATCAGGCAGAAGACTCCATTTACCCTCGCAATGCTATTGTTTGTTACCGATGCAACCCAGAAGAGGCTGAGTGAGAGGGCCAGGAGGGCGATAGCAATGCCGGTGCTGGCTAGCCAGACAGCCGTTCGGCCATGTCTGACTCGGAATCCTGCCAATCGATCCAGCTTGGCGATGGATATGTCACCCGGAATCCCCTCCGAGAGCACTTGGGTCAGCCACTCGATTGATTCATCGAGTGTTGGGGTTCTCCAATTGTGGAGGCGTCCTTCTCGACAAGCCTTCCAGTCGGAGGCGTTTGCAAAATACTTCGCCCCCGGGGCGGCTAGTCGCAGTGTCCAGGTATTCTTCAGGGCAATGATCCAGATGCGTCCTATTGGTGTGTCGGCGATGAAATCCTTTCCCTGGTCGAGGCTGTCAGGCATGTTCGCCTCTACTAGTTCGATCCCTCGTGATTCGAGCCTTTCGGTGAACCTGATCAATGTCTCTGGTGGCTTCGTAGCCGCTTGGTCATGCCATGCCATACAAGGTGTTCCTATCTGGAGGATCGAGCCGGTTCTTCTTTGCTCCCATCCCGGTGGAATAGGCCCATTGGGTACCGGTGCGTATCTTGGGGCTCCGGGGGGTGGTACAGCCAATCCAGATTCGCGTAACCCCCAGCCGGATGGAAGGGGATACTTCGGGAAGCGGCGTGAATATCGCCTCGGGAGTCACTTTCTGAGGCTCCTCATGAATCGCGCCGATTTGAAGAGGTAGATGACGAAGATGATCGCGCAGGCGACGGCGTTCATTCCTGCGATGGTGTTTTTGGTCACTGAGGCGACCCAGAAGAGTCCAAGAGAGAGTGCAAGCAAGGCGACGGCAATTCCCCCCCGTGAACATCCAAACTATTTTATTCCCGTGGCGGATTCGAAATTCTGTAATTTGGTCCAAGGAAGTGGGGGTGATTTCCTGCGGGATGCCTGCGGAGAGGGTTTCAGTGATCCATTGGATGGACTCTTCGAGGTCGGGTGAGTGCCAGCTGCGTTTTTGTCCTTTAAGGCATGCTTTCCATTCCGCTGCATCTGCGAAATACTTGGCGGCGGGGATCTTCAAGCGCAGCGTCCAAAGTCCGTTGAGGTCGATGATCCACACCTGGCCAATTGGCGTATTGACTACGAAGTCGCGGCCGTGGTCGTTGTTGTCGGTGACGGTTGGGTGTACAGTGAGTCCCTTGGCTTGAAGTTGTTTCGTAAATTCGAGCAATGTCTCTGGCGGTTGTGATCCTGCTGCGTCATGCCAAGCCATGCGGACTTCATCCTATCCTGCGGGGACGATGAGGCCGGCGTCGCTATGCGTCCAGCCCGAAAGGATGGGAACGTATGCTGTGGGGCGTGAAGGCTTGCCATGTGCCCGCATGTTCGGAATGTTGGTGACTTTCTCTGCCTCAGGCATTTTGGATGGGTTTGTGGTCAGGGCGATACTGGGCTTCTGCCTCCTTTTCTTAGGTGAATCTTCTTGCGCCATCTTACCGCTTTCGCTTGCCGTATCCGAGTTGTTTGCTCTTTCGATGGTTTCGCCAAGCTCTAGCCAGCTGGGCAATAATTATGGCGCATGCATAGCCGAAGACTCCGAAGGCAATGCCTGTTTTCTGGGTCGTGACTGCGACCCAGAGGATTAGGAAGAAGCCCAATATTGAAGCCGCGAAGATGAATTTTTCCCACGCTTTGGGGTGCCTTTTCTTGTAGTACCTCTCTTCGACGATTTTATTCAAGGCTTCAATGTCTATGCTCAGGGCTTGTTCTTTGAGCAGGCCCCTCATCCATGTGATGGATGCTGGTCCAGCAAACAGGTGTCCATTGGGTGAATATCCTCGAGTGCACTTGATCCAATCTTCCCGCCTTGCAAAGTATTTTGCGCCGGGTGGGGCGATTGAAAATACCCATTCGCGACCGTAAACTCCAAGAGGATCTGCCCGACGCTCGTATGTGCCGAGTAGGATTTCCATAGGTCTATTCCCTCGCGCCACTCGCGCTCAGTGAAATGGATTCTCTGCTGTTCGAGCTCCTTCAAGAATTTCCGCAAGGCTCGAGTTGATTTTTCGAATTCGGGTGCCACGAGTGACTGCCTCTCTCGGTTTTTTTCAATTTCACGGTTTGATGAGCAGCCCAGATTCTGATGTGATCCAGCCATTGCAAAAGTTGCCGGTGAAGGTTCTGCTGATGATGAGGTCGAGGGGGCCAGGGAGAGGATGGTCCGCGCGCCTTCCGCATGTTAGCTCTCTTTCTGCCTGCTTGTGTAGCCAAGTTTCTTTCGTCGCCGATGCACTCTCCATGAGGAGCTGAGTATGGACAAGATTCCCGCCGCCACGACACCCACGGCACCGGGGGCAATGGGTGAATCAACCGCGAAGGCGCTCCACGCAAACAAGGGGAAACCGATGATCACCGCCCCCCAAAACAGAGCGACCTTCGCCTTGGAGTACCTTGGGCTGGCATATCGCTTTTCAACTATCCGGTCCAAGGCATCGACATCCACCTCGGGAACCTTCTCATGTTCGAGCAACTTCTTGACCCAGAAGACCGAAGCGGTCTCTGATGATCTATATCCTCCTCGTGCTGGGCCTTGCAGGCACTCGGTCCAATCAACATGAGCCGCGAAGTAGCGAGCGCCGGGAACTGCAAGGGAAAGCAGCCACTCTGTGCCATCATACTCCGCCAAGATGCACCCAATGTGGGTCCATGCCGCATAGCGTGGCCACAGGTCAACCCCTTCGCGCCACGGCAGCTGCTGGAAGGGTGTCCCTTGCCGCGCCAGTTCGTCTTGGAACCCGCGCAGCTTCCGGGAGGCCCATCTCAGGTGTGGCGTTGTGGAGTTCATTGCTCCTTCTGGATGACGTTGTGGCACTCTTGTCTCAAGGCATCTTGCCCGCTTCTTGGCGCGAGTCTCGTTATGTCATTGTAGTGGGTTTTTGGGGTTGGGGTCCCAATAATCCATAACTTTGGGGGCTCTTCACAGAAGTGAGTGGATCAGGGGTCTGAACCCGCCCGCGTCGAGTAGGCATCTGGCGACGTAGTTGACGATGCTGCGGAAGCCT
>NZ_RQYT01000091.1 GCF_003932785.1 Arachnia propionica
CCGACGATCACCGGACCCGATGCCCTCACCATCGAGCCCGGCAAGGACCCCCGGCAGGTCATCCGCGAGAACTACCAGGCCACCGACCCCGAGGACGGCGCCCTGGAACTCCAGTTCGACCACACCCGCCTCATCCCGGGCACCACCGTCGACCTGGAGTTGAGCGCGACCGACTCCGCGGGCAACACCACCAGGCGCACCATCAGCCTCACCCTGACCAAGACCCCACCCCCAGCGCCCGGGCAGCCGGGACATCCGGGGACACCGGGTCAGCCCGGTCGACCGGGTGTGCCCCAGAAACCGGCCAAACCCATCCCACCCATCACCCGACCGGGCCTCCCCCGGACCGGGAGTTGAGCAGGCCAAAAGGATGACCCAATGGGGCGAGGATCTCTGTCCTCGCCCCATTGGGTTTCTGGAACACCGGGATAGCCTGTCGTGGGGGTCAGGAAAGCAGAGATGCCAACGACCAGGAGAAAAATCAATGAGAAGAACGCTGGTGGCCGTCACGGCCATCTCGCTGTTCCTTGCTCCGTTCGCCTCACCGGCGAGGGCCGAGGACCCACCACCTGCCTCCCCACCCCCGGCAGCCCAGCCCATACCGAACAGCACGGATACGGAGAACTCGGGCGAGACCCAGACCGTGATGGTGCTGCTCAAGGAGCAGCCGGACTCGCCTGATCCGGCCCTCACCGGGCTCGTCGCCGTCGAACGGGTGCTGACCCGTTGGCAGGACGTTGAGGGTTTCAAGGTCCGCAGGAAGTTCGCCCACCTCGTCACCGGCTTCTCCGCCACGCTTCCCGGACATCAGGTCCAGGCTCTCAGGAGTGACCCGGATGTCGCGAGCGTTCAGAGGATGAAGGAATACCAACCCTTCATGCAGACGGCGGCGCAGATGACGCAGTCCCTGTCGGCCCGCACCAATCTGGGTGTTGACGGGGCGGGAACGGTGATCTCGATCATCGACTCAGGGATCGACCCCACCCACCAGGACATGAGGCTGGACGACGGCGTGGAGAAGAAACTCGCCCCGGAGGGCGACCTCGCCACCGACAAGATCCCCTACGGCTGGAACTACGCCGACGAGAACTCCAACTTCGTCGACACCGGTTCCAACATGCACGGCATGCATGTGGCAGGCATCGCGGCCGCCAACGGTGGCCCCGACGCCGATGCCACCACCAACGGCCGCATCAACGGCATCGCCCCCAACGCCCAACTCCTGGCGATGAAGGTCTTCTCCAACGACCCCGCCAACAGCAGGAGGGCCATGGATGACGACGTCATCGCCGCCATCGAGGACTCCGTGAAACTCGGCGCCGACGTCATCAACATGTCACTGGGCATCTCCAACGGCACCAACCAGGACAGCATCGGCCTGGGCCGCGCCGTCGCCCTCGCCCACCAGGCCGGGGTGCAGGTGGTCGTCGCCGCCGGAAACGAGGCACTCAACGGCTCCCTCACGTCCAACAACGTGGACCAGACCGACATGCTCGACGACGGCACCCTGGGCACCCCAGCCTCCGCCCCGCACGCGTTGGCGGTGGCCTCGGTCGACAACAGCCAGATGCTCGCCACGACTCTCACGGTTGTCAGTGGGGGGACGAGCCTCGAGCTACCGTACCGACTCCAGGCGGGTGAGGTCGATGACCAGACCCACGGCATTGTTTTCGCGGGCCATGGCAGCCCCAGGGACTTCCCTGACAACGCCCAAGGCAACTACGTCCTCATCGAATTCGGGGCGCTTCCTCCCGAGGAGCTGTTCAAGAACGCCACCAGGGCTGGCGCCACCGGTGTCCTCGTCTTCAGCAACGCTGGCATTGGCGAGCAGTTCGTGGGGCTGTCGGGGCTGGAGACGATCACGATCCCGAGTGCGTCCCTGCTCCACTCCTCGGGCGAGCAGATCCGTCAGGCCATCGAAGCCGGCGGCGGCATCGCCCAGATCACCCTCAGCAAAGAACTGAAGACCCTCCCCCTCACCGAGCAGGCGACGCCGTCCC
>NZ_RQYT01000092.1 GCF_003932785.1 Arachnia propionica
CCCAAGGGGTTCTCCGAGGCTGCGGACATCGCCGACCTGGCAGCGGTGGCGGCAGGGCACTTCGCCCCCATCCAGGATTGGCTCCGCACCCTCGGCGACGGCTGGCCCCAGGACCCCCTCGCCTCAGCGCCCGAGATCCTCACCGACGTACAGCAGACCCTCGACCTCCCAGAGGACTCAGCCCGCTACTGGCTCCAACTTCTCACCCTCCACAACCCCACCGACAAGAACATCCACCACTGGAACGGCTGGAAGAAAACCCAGCGTCTCAAGGCCGCCGAACCCCTCATCGACAAAGGCCTGCTGGTGCAGGCCAAACGCCCCCGAGCCGGACGCACCCTCTTCCTCCCGGGCGGCTCGCTGGAAGCCAAAGCCCCACACCTGCCGCTGGAGACCTGGAAGACCCCCCTCTACAAGCTGGAGGACACCCCCAAGTTGGATTCGAGGCTCAACATCGTCCTCCCCCGCATCCCCCTCCCCCAACTCTTCGCTGCTGCCTGGGGACGCTACCGCGACGGCGACGTCCCCGGCCACGAGGAGCTCAGCACCGAAAGGTACCGACGATGAACCCGAAGACCTTCACTCAGTGGACACCGTCCAACGATGCCGTGCACTGGACGAAGGAGCACTGGGCCGGTTCGCCGCTGACCCGCGAGAAGGTCCAGCTCCTGCACGCGTGCCTCGCCGGTACCGCTGAGGAGGAGTTCATCAGCCGGGATTGGTCGCTCCCCGCCGTGGTGAGGCCCGAGCTGTACCTCGCAGGGGCGTGCCGCCCCATGGCCTCCCGAGAACTCATCGAAGGAGCGGCCGCTGCCTTCGGTGTCCTCCACGACAGCGATCTCATTCACCCGAGCACCACGCTGTTCACCATCCCGACTCCAGCAGATGGCCCCTACCCGCCAGAACTCGGGCAGATGGTTGACACCCCGACGGGGCCAGCCGTGTCCATTGAGGAACTGGGCGAGGATGAGGTGATCGTCTTCCTGTCCCCTGGTGGTGGCGTTCCGGACCAGGTGGCGGGCTCCCCAACCACCGAATGGTTCGCATCACACGGGGCGAACCTGGAGCAGATCGTCGCCGCTTTCGAGATTCTCCTGACCGACGGCGCCCCGCCGTGGAACCCGGCCGCTGCGGAGCAGCTCGCGGAAGGCACCGGATGGCCGCTTCCAGCGGCACAGGTCCTGCTGTCGGGCATGCCCGGGCTTCTCAGCGTCGACCACGACTGGATGCCGAAGAGGATCCGTGAGCTCGTCGGACTCACGGTCTCCGAGGCTTCAACCGGCAGGAGCTTCCTCCTCAGCCTGGACCTCCGGCTCCTGGCGGAGCTGGTGTCAGCTGGGGTCAAGGATCCGCTGCGGGCCGTCCGAGAAGGGCTCGACGTCACAGCCATGACCGAGCGGTGGCACCACCTGCGCCCCAACGACGTGACCTTCCCCGAGGACGTCCTCAAGGACACTGACTCTCCGGGGGCGGGTGGTGTCCGCACGTTGGTGGATGAGAAGGTCGATCTGCGTTGGCTCCCTTCCTGGCTGTGGCTGGCCCAGCGTCTGAGGCTTGAGTCACCGTTACGCCCCTGGCTCGCCGGACGCCTCGACGACATGCTCGCCAACAGCAGGGCGTGGACGTACCAGGAGGACCAGACCGCCACCACCCGCAACAAGGTGCGCAGTTGCCTGGGGCTGCCCGAGGCCAAGGCCGCTCCCCGCGACGTCCCGGTCCTCGTCGGTCCGTGGAGCGTGACCCGGATGAGGGATCCTCATTACCTCGGCGACTACGACCGCATCAGCTTCGATCCCGACCGGGTCCAGGACTGGGACCTCGAACTGGACCGCGCCAGGGCCATGCCCAAGGGGTTCTCCGAGGCTGCGGACATCGCCGACCTGGCAGCGGTGGCGGCAGG
>NZ_RQYT01000093.1 GCF_003932785.1 Arachnia propionica
CGGGGTGCTCCTCGCCGCAGCGGCCGCCGTCGCCACCCTGCTGCGGCGACGTTTCCCGATCCCGTGCTTCGTCGTCGCCCTGACCGCCACCTGAGTTGCACAAGTTTAGTGCCCCAGTGCGTGGAGGAGTTGGCTGATGTCGTCGGTGATGGTGGGTTCGGCTTCGAGGTGTTGGTCTCCGATTTGGATGGTGACGTGGCGTAGGGGACGGAGGGTGTGGATGATCTTTTTGATGCTGGTTCCGGCGCGTTCTTGGAGGTCGCGGGCGATGGCCAGGGCGGCGAACACTATGGTGAGGTGTGCTTCTATCGCGTCGCGTTTGCGGTGGAAGATGGGGCGTGCGGCAAGGTCGGTTTTCGACATACGGAAGGATTGCTCGACGTGCCACAGATCGTGGTAGCAGCCGATCACTTCATCAGCGGGCATGGTCGTGGGGGGTATGTTCGTGACGTAGCCTTTCAACCCGATCAGGTTCTGTGCCTGCTGGAAGGCGACTTCGTCGAAGGTGAATCCCTGTGCAGGCCCGGTTTTGAGGAAGCGTGTCTTCTTCGGCGCTTTGGTGCCGTCGATGATCTCGACTGCCCGGTTGTGTTGCTGGATGAGGGTGTGATTGTCACGGACGGCACGTTTCGTCGAGTAGGCCCAGATCGCCCGCCAACACCCTGGGTGGGTCTGCGGGTCCCAGCCTTGCACTTGAGGCGGCAGTGGACCCTCACGGCGGCTTGCGCGACGAGTGGTGATGGTGTCGATGATCTGCCCATCGGTGAACGCGTTCCCGTGGTAGTGGAAGTGCGCGGCCAGGTCGTGGGGAGCTTTCGTGACCCGGGAACCAACGATGAAACGCAGACCGGCCTCATCCAGGGCAGCGAGGTTGGTCTCGGAGAGCATCCCGGCATCAGCAACGACAACCATGTCAGCGATCTGATGTGTTTCTTGGAACCGTTTGATCACCGGCAACAAGGTGAGAGTCTCGGCCTTGTTCCCCTCGAAACATGCGATCTCCAACGGGAAACCACTCCGGTCGACGAGCAGTCCGACAATGATCTGCGGATCAACCCGCCGTTCCTTGGAATAACCCACCCGACGAAGCGCGTCTTCCTTCTCGGCCTCGAAGTACAACGTGGTCACGTCGTAGAGCAACAACGACACATCCCCACCCCGACCAGCCCACACATGCTCAAAACAGGCCTTGTGAAGCAGCTGGCGGTAGTCACTGGCAGCGCAACGTTTGAGAGCATTGGTGAACGTGTTGCGGTGGACCGGGGCGAGGCCGAGCTCCTCGATCACGCGCAGACTGTCACGTTTCGACGTCGGCTCCACCAAGCGCGCCAGGACAAGGTGGAAGAACGCCTCATCCTGGATCCGGGCGAAACCCAGCCGCTCCCACGACCCACGAATCACCTCCACCAGCAGCCGCGAGACCTGCCCGGTCACGACCGCCCCCGCCCCAGACGGGCGACCCCCACAGTGATCGTCGAAGTCCAACATGGGCTGCCCCGCAGCCAGCTTCTCCCGCCCGACAAGCATCAACGCCGCCACCTCAGCCTCCGAGTGAGCCGACCCAAGATGCTCCAGAATCCGCCGGACCCCATGCTTCTTCTCCACGATCTGCACCGCCACCGCCCCCGAAGCAGTCTTCACCCTACGCAGAAACGGACTCACACCCCGATCCTAACCAGGTCATTAGTGCCCCACCACCCCACCCGAAACCCCACTGACAAGGCATAACGCAACCACAAACAGTGAAATCACGACTCACTTGTGCAACTCAGGTCCGAGGGTGCCTTGAGGTCGAAGAATGGGAGAAACCCCGTTTTGGGGTGTGGGACAGACTGGGGCCCGGGAGGAGACATGTTCCGAAGAC
>NZ_RQYT01000094.1 GCF_003932785.1 Arachnia propionica
TGACGATGAGGCGCTGGTGTCGACCCGTGGCGGTCATGCTGGTTGCGGTGTGTCTGTTGGTGGCTGGGTGTGTCTCGGAGTGGGATCGGGGGATGCAGGCACTGAAGGCCGACCCGATGGCTTCGGCAACCTGGGACGGTTTGGAGCTGCTGAGTGCTGAGGAGACGAGGAACGAGGGCCACAAGCCGAAACCGCCAAGTATCACTCGGTGCTACAAGCTGACGATTCCTGTCGATGAGGCATTTTCCAGGGTTCTTGCAACCGCCGAGGAGCATGGGTGGGTTGAAGAGACCGGGGTAAGGACAAAGGAGAGTTCACTGGCCAGGAAAACTATCAACAATGCAACAGCTTCACTGGTTCTCAGTACCAAGTCGGCGGTTTGCGACTCCAATCCAGATTTCCAGTTCCGGGTCAATATCCATTATCGATGAGGAATTTCAAATGTTTGCCAGATCGATCCTGTTGAAGGTGGCGGTGGCTGTCGGACTGCTGCTCGCAACAGTGTCACCAAATCCTGTCGCTGCCGACGAAGAGAGGCCCCTCAAAGTTTTGAGCATGGCCATCCTCGGGGATTCATATTCGCCAGGAAACGGGGCTGGCCACTATGACACTTCCCCTGCGGGAGCGTATCGCAGCTCGCGGAACTGGGCGCACGGGTACAGAAAGTGACTCGTTGAGCAAGGGATGGAGGCGCGCTGGTAAATCTGGCTCACTCTGGCCACACGACTGAGCAGGAGGGTTATTCAGAGGATGCCAAAAATTATCCCGAGTACGGTTTTGATGGTGGTTTCGAATGTCGTGTATGGGCGGCGGTGGATGGTGCTGAGGATCCGCCATGTTTTGAGGTGGGCGATGGCTTGCTCAACGGGCCATCGGATGTGGTTGATGTTTCGGTTGTATTCTTCGTCGTCCGAGGTGAGGTGTCCGCGAGGTGGGGTCCTGACTGGTGTGGTGAGACCTCGTCCGATGTAGCCCTTGTCGGCGATGATCTTGGTCGGGTCGAGGTGGGTGAGGATGTCGTGGGTGTCGAGGGCTGTCACGTCATAGGTGCTGCCGGGCAGTGGGCTGGAGATCCAGTGGAGTCGTCCCGGTGTGTCGGTGATGACCTGGATGTTGACGCCGGTGTGGTGGTGCTTGACCGAGTACAGGCTGGGCTGGTCGGCCCAGTCGTGACAGGGCAGGATGGTGCCGTCGATCAGGAGGGCGGTGTTGGTGGGGACGTCTGCCAGGGCGGGGATGTCCTCCTCGAGGGTGTTGGCCAGGAGGGTGGTGACTGCGGCGATGGCTCGGCTGATGGTGGACTGGGACACGCCATGGCTTTCGGCGAGTTCGGCCTGCACGTGGTTGCGCCTGAGGTACTTCAGAGTCACCACCAGTGCTTCCAGAAGACCCAGGATCGGCGGGATGGCGTTCTTCTCGGAATGGTTGTTCAGTTTCTCGAACAGGGCGTGGCATTGGTCGAGGGTGAGGCCTGTGCTATTATACATGTGGCAGTTCATTCTTCCCGGGTTTCTTTCCAAGATTTATCCTATCGGAATGAGCTGCCCCTTTGTGTTTAAATTGCGACGTGTTTCATGATGCCATTTTCAAGCCGCCTGAATAACCCTCCAGCTACTTGCCGATCAAATTGACGACATGCCGGCAGATGTCGACATTGTGATGTTGACGATCGGCGGGAATGACGTCAACTTCGAGAAGGTCGTTGAGAAATGCTTTGCCTTGCATTACCGCCATCCGCTGGAGTGCAAGGATGTCGTCGAGGCCCGACTTGGAGGGTGCGCGGATAGGTGCGTGTTGGGGATGTGGGGCAGGCACGAACACTGGTAGAAGGGTTCTAGCCAATCCTCTACTACCCAAGGAGT
>NZ_RQYT01000095.1 GCF_003932785.1 Arachnia propionica
CCCTACGCCATGGGAGCCTTCAAAGCCCTCCCCGTGGAGAAACAGAAGGCAGCAGCCCAAGGCCGCACACCAGACCCCCACACCCCCTTGGGACCACCTCAACGATCAGAATGACGACCGCAACACTCATCCCAGTCCACAACCCCCTCACCGGACTCGACATCGAACTCACCGCCGACATCGGCGTGAACACCCCCACAAGTTGGCTCGGCGGATGACAATGGTGTGGCTGCTCGGGAAGGTCGGTGTCGGGGCAGAAAGCACAGTCACCACCAAGATCGGCACCTCCGGTTGGGGCCGAGCAGCGGGCCGAGGCCTCTTCGTCGCAGGGATCGTCCTCACCGTCGCCGAAGAGCACGACAAGGCGGACAAACGCTACCGGGAACAGAACCCCGAACTCACCGAGAGCCAACGCCAGCTCAAGACCGTCGAAACCACCGCAGTCCGCTCCACATCCAAGGTCACTGCAGCCATGATGGCAGGCGTAGCCGTCGGAGCTCTAGTTCCGGTCGGAGGGCCCCTGATCGGCCTCGGGGTCGGACTCCTGGTCGGCCTCGGCATGAGCATCCCAGTCGGACGGGACAAAAATCTCGGAGACCTCGCCGCCGATGTGGGCGAGGGAATCTGGAACACGGTCAAAGGATGGTTCGGAGGATGACAAATGCTCTACCCCTGCTTGAAGTTGACTCGGTTACCCCTCCTGTGGCAGCAGCCGGAATCAGCTTCTTTCTCTTTGGCCTCTTGGGGATCCGCCTGGCTTGGCGGGCATACACAGAGCCCGCTCCACACTTCGTCACCACATACCGAGGGGGAGCCAGCCCTACACTCAGCCTGCCGTACGGTGCAGGTTTTTTCCTCTCCACGGGAGTCGGAACTTTCAAGCCGCTCCTCCCGGAGAGCGTCATGACTGTCGTGGCATTGGTTTGGCTCCCAAGCATCGTGGTGTCCCTACTCGGAAGCATCATCTGGTTCCCCCGGTTCCTACTCCCACCCTGGTACCGGCGTGCGCTCAAGGCAGGCGTCCCCCGCCATGACCCCTACGCCATGGGAGCCTTCAAGGCCCTCCCCGTCGAGAAACAGAAAGCAGCAGCGGAACAAGCCGGGGGCTGATCTCACCTTGCCGAAAGCGTTGACTCCCTGTTTCCGCTGGTCGAGCCGGACCGCGAGCGCCAGCGAGAGACCTTGCTGACGCCGCGGAGAGCGTCTGGAACTTCGCGAAAGGTCTATTCGGATGACACCATCAACGCCACCAACCACATTGGAAGTAACGACCCCCGTTGCACTTGTAGGAGTCGCACTGGTGGCGGTGGGTTTGTTTTCCCTTCGCCAAGGGTGGAAGGTCTACACCGAACCTGTCCCGCGGTTCGTCACCCACTACCGCGGATGGTCCTGCCCGCTCCTCGTTCTTCCCTACTCGGGAACCTGGTTTCTGTGCTTGGCGATGGGAACATGGGCTCCAGTAGTCCCGTTGACGCTCATGCGGGTCGTGAGCATCGTCTGGATCCTCAGCGGCATCATCATGCTCCTGGGCTTCTTCATCTGGTTCCCCCGCTTCCTGCTCCCACCCTGGTACCGCCGCGCACTCAAGGCAGGCATCCCCCGCCATGACCCCTACGCCATGGGAGCCTTCAAAGCCCTCCCCGTGGAGAAACAGAAGGCAGCAGCCCAAGGCCGCACACCAG
>NZ_RQYT01000096.1 GCF_003932785.1 Arachnia propionica
GGACCAGCTGTGACCATCGACATCCCGAACCTCATCAGGACCAGCCAGAACGCCGAGGACCTCGTCTCCCGGCTGGAGGCACTGAGCGACGCCGACCGCACCGCCTTGTCGAAACAGGCCCCGAAGTCGCTGACCCAGTGGCGGAAGGAACTGGACCCCGGCAAGGTCACCCCCAGCGCGGTGTGGCTCGACGAGGACGGCGAGGCGGCGGGCGAGGCCTTCACCCAGGAGGACTTCGAGGCGCACAACACGCGACTCCGCGTCGCCGCCCGGCTGGTGCTCGCCGCCGGCGCCCTCGAGGTTCCGGCAGCGAAGGTCGCCGCGTTGTTCACCCTGGAGACCGTGTACTACCTCCACGCCGACGGCGGAATCGACCCCTTCGTCCGCCTCGCGACCGCACGAGGTCCGAAGTGGACCGCCACCCTCATCGTCGGCGTCCTGCGCAACCGTCAGCTGGCCCGGGCCACCCACCCCCTCGTCTCGCGTCTCGTCGGCGCGGTGGACATCCCCATCCCGGACTCCCGCCCCTACCTCAACCGCGCCACGAGCACCATGCCCACGCCAGGCACCCGCTGGCAGGAGCACTTCCTCGCCGCCTGCGTCACCCCCGGCACCTTCAACACCCCCAGCTACGACCGGGAGAAGTACGTCGCCGAGATCCGTGAGGCCGCAGCGACGCTCCGACGCAGCGAACCCACCGACGACGCCGCTCTGCTCGACGGGCTGCTGGGAGTCATCGAGCGCGGGGAACGCCCCACCATCCAACGTCAGGCCCTGGCCTGGATCGAGGGCCTCGACCTCGACCCCGCCACCCAGCCCGAGCGCATGCTTGGCGCCCTCGACGTCGCCGACGCCCACGTCGTCGCCGCCTTCACCCGCGCCCTGCTCGGCACCGAAATCGACGACGAGGCCCTCACCCGGATCGCCCTGGCCATCCTTCCCCGCAAGGAGAAGGGCCTCAAGCACGATGTGCTGAAGCGCCTCGGACAACTCACCACCCCATCGGCGGAGCTGGTTGACCTGGTGACCGAGCTGGCGCACAGCACCGACACCACCACGGCCAAGCTCGCCAGCACACTGTGCGAGTCGTGGGGCAACGCACCCACCCCGGAGACCGGGACCCGGGGCCTGTGGCAGGAACCCTCCCTGCCGGACCCCGAGCCCTTCCCCGGCCTCGACCAACTGGTTTTGGCGGAGCCGGACCTGCTGGCCCTGATCCAGGACATTCGGTACGACTCGCGCAACCCGGAGTTGGAGGAGCGGCTGCTCGCGGTACTGGTGGCCACCGCGTCGAAGCGCGGCCCCGAGGTCGTCGTCACGGCCTGCCGCAGCATCGACCCCCACGACGCCGGGAGCGCCCTCACCCAGTTATTGGGAACGCTGGGGAATGGCACCATCGTTGTCGGCACGGAGCCACCGTCTCCCACCCAGGACGGCGATTCGCTGTCCTTCCTCGGGTCACAGCGGATGCGGGGCGTCCTCCACCGACTGGGAGAACTCCCGGTCCTGTTGTCGACTCCGAGCACGAGCCGCTGGGAGGTCACCGCCGCCGACCTCCGCAGGCGCATCGAACGGTACCGTCGGGACGGCATCGCCCTGGAACCCGCCGACCTCGCCGTCGCGCTGGGACGATGCGACCGCGACCGCTGCGACGAACTGGCCGACATCGACGCCC
>NZ_RQYT01000097.1 GCF_003932785.1 Arachnia propionica
GGGGCGAGGACACCATGTCCTCGCCCCGCCGGTTTCTGCTCCGTAACGGCAGGCTAAACTTGTGCGGGGGTCGTGGAAGCAACGTTGCTCAACGACCAGGAGGCACAATGAGAAGAACGTTGGTGGCCGTGACGGCCATCGCCATGATGCTTGCGCCTTTCGCTTCACCGGCAAAGGCTGACCCTCCAGCTGCACCGCCCCCAACCTCGGTCCCCGACGCGAGACCGGTGCAGATGGAGCCCTTGGACCAGTCCCAGACCGTGATGGTGCTGCTCAAGGAGCAGCCGGACTCGCCGGACCCGGCGCTCTCCGGGCTCGTCGCCGTCGAGCGGGTGCTGAGCCGTTGGCAGGACGTCGAGGGTTTCACGGTCCGCAGGAAGTTCGCCCACCTCGTCACCGGCTTCTCCGCCACTGTCCCCGGGAACCAGCTGATAGCGCTCAGCAACGATCCGGATGTCGCGAGCGTCCAGAAGGTGAAGGAGTACCAACCCTTCATGCAGACAGCGGCGCAGATGACGCAGTCCCTGTCGGCCCGCAGCAACCTGGGTGTTGACGGGGCGGGAACGGTGATCTCGATCATCGACTCAGGGATCGACCCCAGCCACCAGGACATGCGACTCGACGACGGCGTGGAGAAGAAACTCACGCCACAGGGTGACCTCGCCACCGACAAGATCCCCTACGGCTGGAACTACGCCGACGACAACGCCAACTTCGTCGACACCACCAGCTCCATGCACGGCATGCATGTCGCAGGCATCGCGGCGGCCAACGGCGGCAAGGACGCCGACGCCATCACCAACGGCCGTATCAACGGCATCGCCCCCAACGCCCAGCTGCTGGCGATGAAGGTCTTCTCCAACGACCCTGCCCTCTCTGGAGGGGCCATGGATGACGACATCATCGCCGCGATCGAGGACTCCGTGAAGCTCGGCGCCGATGTCATCAACATGTCGCTGGGCATCTCCAACGGCACCAACCAGGACAGCATCGGCCTGGGTCGCGCCATCGCCCTGGCCCACCAGGCTGGGGTGCAGGTGGTCGTCGCTGCCGGGAACGAGGCACTCAACGGCTCCTTCGCCTACAACGATGTCGACCAGACCGACATGCTCGACGACGGCACCCTCGGGACCCCCGCCTCCGCGCCGAATGCGCTGGCGGTCGCCTCCGTCGACAACAGCCACATGCTCGCCACAGCAGCCACGGTTGTCGGTGGCGGGACCACCCTGGAGCTGCCCTACCGCCTCCAGATCGGTCAGGTCGACGACCAGACCCACGGCATCGTCTCGGCCGGTCTCGGCCGCCCCGAGGACTTCCCCGCCAACACGGAGGGCAACTACGTCCTCATCGAGCGCGGTGAGGTGGCCCCAAGGGACATGTTCAACAGCGCAGTCGAGGCTGGTGCATTGGGCGTGCTCACCTTCAACAGCGCTGAGGGCGGCGAGGTCTTCCGCCCCATGGGCGGCCTCGAACTGATCACCATGCCGGGCATACTCCTGTTCCGTTCCTCGGGCGAGCAGATCCGCCAGGCCATCGAAGCCGGCGGCGGCATCGCCCAGATCACCCTCAGCAAAGAACTGAAGACCCTCCCCCTCACCGAGCAGGCGACGCCGTCCC
>NZ_RQYT01000098.1 GCF_003932785.1 Arachnia propionica
ACGTGGGCGAGCCGCAGACCGCGGTGAGTGACTACTCGAAGCGCGTCGGCAACGACTTCCCCGAGATCGCGGACCAGGGGCAGCAGATCGCTGCGGCCTACGGGATCATGGGGGTGCCGTCCCACTATTTCGTCGACGCGCAGGGTGTGGTTCGGCAGACCCACGTTGGTGTCCTGAGCCCCTCGGCCATGGCCGAGGCCCTGAGGAACGTCGGGTAGTGTTGATGTGAGGGAGGTGTCGTCGTGGGTTTCCGTGGTGAAGTCCTTTCAAGCCAGTCCCTGCTGGAGCGTTCTTGGGCTGAGCCTGAACCGGTCTCCTTCCCTGATGTCGGCCTGCGTCACACCCGGTCGTCCCGATGCTTGGCGGGTATGGGTGGCTTGCGCTCAGCGACAAGCGCCTTGAGATTTGCCGCTCAGAGGCGAAGGTGTGGCCTGTCCGCGTAGAAGCGCTGCCCACTGGGTGCAACGTTCCTTGATGCGGTCCAGCTGCTCAGAGCTGACGCCATAACGCTCGACATCGCGAAGTGTTACTCGGTTCACGGCCTCCAGTTGTTGAACAAAGATGCTCACCTCGAACCCGTTGTCACGCGTGGCTGCTGCTTTCACCAGTTCCTCATCGGTGAACCGACCCCATCTGCGGATGGCATCGACATCGAGGTAGTCGCGCGGTTCACCGCGTGAGTAGGCTGCGGCGATTTTGTTGCCAACCGCGTCCTCCACGCTCAGCACCGGGCCGATGTCAAGCCATACGGGGTCGTTCTCGCGCCAATCAACCCCCATGTCGATGTTGAGCTGCAGCCCGTCAACAGCTCGTACCTTCAACCGTGCGAACTGTGCAACGCGCTGCGCCTCTTCGACCTCGTATCCACTCTCCCGCAGGTCCGTGACGACACAACCAACAGCCCACGCGAACTTGTCGTTGTCCTGAGTCATGGTGAACAGATCAATATCCTCGGTGGGCCGATCGATCACGCCATGCTCACGGATTGCTCCAGACCCCGCCAAGACGAAACCAGCCTCGGCGATCCTGGTCAAGGCGATACGAGCCAGCTCACGCTGCTGTGCCTCGAATCCTGCGTTCATGCGCTCACCTCAGCGCGCAGGTCGGGGAAACGCTCCTCCCACATCGCGCGAGCCCGCCTTGGCAGCAGGAGCAGCGGCCAGGCAGCGATCAGCCGGTCACGGTTCAGGATCGCCACTTGATCGGCCACGGTCCCCTCAGCCACCACCGCCCGATACGCCAGCCCGACGCCACCCTCCTCATCAAGATCAACCCGGCCGCCGCCTGGTGCCCACAACACCGTGTGAGGCAACTCAACAACACCCCCGTCCGGCCCCTTCAAGTCATCCAAGCTCTCAGGGACTGCATAGGGCTTCACATCACGGAAGAACACCCTGGCCTCGCCGCCCATGACTCCTCCTTCCGGTCACAGTTCACCCAGCCTACCGTTGTCGGCGACGCGGCCCCGGAGTTCACTGCGACGGACATCGACGGTGGGCTGGTCGACATGAAGGCGCTTCGCGGCAAGCCCGTGTGGCTGC
>NZ_RQYT01000099.1 GCF_003932785.1 Arachnia propionica
CACGATTCGCCAGAAGTGTCACCACCACACCCCGCCAAAACGTCACCGATGTCCTGAGGCAGAACTGTCACCGATGTCCTGCGACATAACAGGCAGGCGTTTCCGAACCAAGGCAGGCGAATCAGCGCACTGAGGAGGCCAGCGGGAGACCGGCAGGAAGGGTGACTGGAGGACGGGGTGGTCACGAATCGCCGCTTTGCTTCGGCGAGATCGCGATGTCAACGCTGCCACGGAAGCAGGACGGCGATTCGTGGCCTTGGAGTTGTCCATGAGGTCTTGTGCGCCGTCCTTCCCACCGCTGGTCGATCGAGTCGGCTGCCCTCCAGCACTACATCGCCAACCAACCAGCACGGTGCCACAGCTTCTCAACCTCCTCGCCCTGGCTCTCCCGGACACCACCCACCGACGAAGCGGCCGCCGCAATCGCCTCCGGGGTACCGAACATCACCACACCACTCACAGGATGATTGTTCAGCGGCACCACCGACATCAACCCGATCTGCGGCAACAACCCAAGCAGGGCTTCCTTGACCGACCTGTCAACCACCTCATGGTTCGGCCCACCGTAAGGCTGATATTCCCGTGTCCCCCACCACAGCAGACCCGTGGTGGCCTTCACGAACCGAGGCCCGGCATCCGCATCAGCCGAAGCCGCCAACCACCAACCTGCACGTGGCTGAAACAGCGGCCCCTGCAGCAGGTCGTGGAGTTCCTGCGCTCCGGGAGCGATCCGCCACCACTCCATGCACCGATGCAGCGGGAAGACGTCCTGACAGGGCCGGTAGTTGAGCCGCCCCAACAGTTCGACAGTCGACACCTCGTGTTTCGTCGTCCGGCTGATCGGTTCCGCACCCATCCGGTAGGGAGCTTCCCCCGCGACGAACCAGCCCAGTTTCTCGCCCCACTCCACCATCAAACGACCGAACAAACCCCCCGGCGTGGAGTCATCACCCAACAGCCACAAGGCATCAACCACACCGTCGACCGGCCGATACGGCCACCACGACTTGCGCTGAATGTCTCGGATGACAAAAGCCCCATCCCACGGAAACCCGTCAGGATACCCACCTCGCTCGACCATCACCCTGCCCAACCTCGCATTCATCCTGCCATCGCGAACAACGCACTCATGCCCTTTCCTGCGTCTCTGTCGGGCGGGGGTCCAGAACTCGGTCGATGTGCGCCACCACGTCATTCACCTGCGCTTGCAGCTCGGGCGCCAGCCCTGTGTGCAGGAGCTGGGAGAGCTCATGACGCACCCCCATCAGGATCTCGCCGCCGGTCGCCCCGACCTCCACCATGCTGACAACCCGAGTCGCAACCTCACCCTGACCCCCAGTCCTGAGTGCTTCCACCACGAGATCGATCTCAGACCAGATGTCACACCCACTCTGACGCGCTCGGGGCACCGGTGAAGACCCCCGAACCAATCCGCATGGTCCACGGGATCAGAGGATTCCCCGAGAACACCTCCAACCAGCGACCAT
>NZ_RQYT01000100.1 GCF_003932785.1 Arachnia propionica
TGTGATGTCTCAGGAGATCGGTGACAGTTCTGCCTCAGGACATCGGTGACGTTTCTTGTGTCAGGACATCGGTGACGGAGTGGGTGTAGATGGATGCGTAGCGCAGGGTGGGGGCTGGCCATTCGATTTCCGCGATGACTTCGCCGGTGGTGGTGTGGATGAACTCGACGCTGTAGCGGGTCCAGATGGCGGTGAGGGTGGC
Source organism: Arachnia propionica (assembly GCF_003932785.1). Lineage (GTDB taxonomy): Bacteria > Actinomycetota > Actinomycetes > Propionibacteriales > Propionibacteriaceae > Arachnia > Arachnia propionica_B. The sequence continues at coordinate 203 of NZ_RQYT01000100.1, forward strand.
GTGGGCGTGTTGTTTGGTGAGGTTGAAGGTCACGCCGTGGAGGTTGGCGGTGCCGTTGGCGCTGAGGGTGAGGGGTTGTTGCCCGGTGGCGGGGATCGGTTTCCTGACGCGTTGTTTCGGGGGTCGGGGTGGGGTCACGGCCTCGAGTGCGGCATCGATGGGGTCATCGTCTGGTCGGGGACGGGGTGGTGTCGCGGGGGTGGTGGCGTCCCAGGCCTGTTGCGGGGTGATGCGGCCTTCGAGGGCCTGGTGGGGGCGTTGGGTGTTGTAGATGTGGTCGAAGGTGTCGACCATGGTCTGGAGTTGGTCGATGGTCTTGGCCGTGGGGTGCCGGGCCAGCCATTGCTGGAGGGTCTGGTGGAACCGTTCGTTCTTGCCCTGGGTGGTGGGTTTGTAGGGTCTACCGGTGATCGCCTCCACGCCCATGGCAGTGACGTGGGTGACGAGTTTCCCGACCCGGTTCATCCGTGAGGGGTTCAACGCCGGAGCGTTGTCGGTCAGCAGACGCTGCGGTACTCCTCGGGCCGCGACTCCCTTGTCGAACACCGTGATCGCGGCCTGGGCGGTTTCTCCTTCCGCGACCAAGGACGCCACCGCGAGTCGGGAGTGGTCATCTTGGAGTTGGAAGATCACCACGACGCGTCCTGACCGCAACGTGTACTCGGTGGAGTCGAGTTGCCAACACGCGTTCGGCGCCGGGTAGGTGAACCGACGAAACGCTGAACGAGGCCGTTTCCGCCGGTTACGACGCGCCACCCCGGCATCACGGAAGATCCTCGCCAACGAGGCCGGGGACGGAGCCGGTAGCCCCATCTCCTTCATCTTGTCATGGACACTGATCGGGCCCCCGTCAAGCCCGGAGGCCTGCAACGCTTCACGGACCCGGACCGCGTGAGCAGTGATCTCATCACTGATCCGGGTCGGACTCGAAACCGGACGCCGTGACCGTGGCTGCAACACCGCGACCTCTCCTTCCTCGAGGGCGCGTTTCCGTAACACGTAGAACGTCTTGCGGGAGATCCCGTGCTCCCGACAAAACGTGGTCACCGCTCCCCGAGGCGCGTCCTGCGGCCACCGAGCAATCACCAACCGAACCCGAGGATCAACACACTTCGCCTTGTCTTCCTTGCTCATCCCCCCAGCACACGCCACCCCCACGATTCGCCAGAAGTGTCACCACCACACCCCGCCAAAACGTCACCGATGTCCTGAGGCAGAACTGTCACCGATGTCCTGCGACATAACA